>NZ_JBGOSE010000005.1:0-361374 GCF_041538045.1 Aliiglaciecola sp. SL4
TAGACTTTACATCTTAAGCGGATATATCAATCGCATTTGGATAGCCCTTACTCTAAAGCGCTGCCGCGCAACAACACCCCTAGGGAAACCATACCCATCGAATGTCATGCAATAGCTTTTCACGTAATAGGCATCTAGGTGTCACACTTCCATGTGGCTATCTCCAGTGCAGCATCCCTGCTGCCCGTTCCATCGGTTAACGCTTCTGCGAAGCTAAAAACAACCGATTCCACCCCCATGTGAGAGCAAAGAAATGTTCAACCTGTAGCACGGGCTTCAGCCCGTGGATGGTAGAGTAAGGAAAAGCTCAACCCTGTAGCACGGGCTTTAACCCGTGGATGGAAGAGCAAGGAAAAGCTCCACCCTGTAGCACGGGCTTTAGCCCGTGGATGGAAGAGCAAGGAAAAGCTCAACCTGTAGCACGGGCTTCAGCCCGTGGATGGAAGAGCAAGGAAAAGCTAAAACCTGTAGCATGGGCTTCAGCCCGTGGATGGAAGAGCAAGGAAAAGCTCAACCCTGTAGCACGGGCTTTAGCCCGTGGATGGAAGAAAGACCGTATAGTTTAGGTAGCTTTTTATGCTTATGATTTATCTAACGAAGCCCTCAAGATTCTGATCACTATTTAATTGTTAGAAAATTCAGGCACGCCATCCTTCCAATCATTCCAATTTAGCACAATGGTATCAACCACTTTACTGCCCACCAGTACGATATTTTCAACGGTTTCAGCAAAGCCACCCGCGGTTTCACCTGGAGCAGGGTCTAAATGTTCAAGGGTGCTTTCATTAGGATTCCCTTGGTCGAAATTTACTGCTCCGCGTAGGCTCATAACTCTATTGGTACCTACCGTCCTTGATAACACTTGAGCTAGTGCTGTGGCCTCCATCTCCGTAATCATATAGTCATCGGCGCCGTATAACTCAGAGATATATTGTGCCTGCTGTGAAAGTCCTGGACCATGGAAGAAGGTGTCGCCAGTTATATGAGTGCCTGTGGTAATGGATGGGCTGCGTCTGGCTGCTGCCTGCGGGTAACGCATGCGATATGCCTTTGCAGATGGTGAATCGATTAACTTGACCGAATCACTTAAGAGTAAGCTCCATTTCACTAATTTAGGATTTAGCTGATAGCGGCGAATGTCTTCATAGCCTTTACGGGGCATAAAAGTAGGTTCACCTTTCTTTCCTTCGTTTGCTTTCCAACGGTGTCCAAGATCATAGTCAATTAACCAAGTTGCCCAACTAACATCACCGATTGTCCCCTTTGATGGTGGCGTGCCACCCACACCACTTAATATGTAATACGCATTTGTGAAATTAAATTGTGGCGAAAGTAAGATCGCTTGCATGGATGCTGAAGAAGCAACTTTCCCCATACCCAATACCGAACCGCATACACCGTCAGAATTACAAAAAACAGGACGGTGGGCACCTTTCACACTGATTGGTTTGTTATTCTTAAAATAAAGCTCGAACCAATGTTGAAACTCACCGGCTTTATCGCCACTATTTTCACCGATTTCAAACATGGCTGCGATAAACACTTTAACTTCTATTTTATCTTTTGGCTTAGCTAGCGAAGAGGTTGGAAATAGGCAAACCAAGGTCAACACCGCAATATGAATCAAAAACATCTTAGTAAGCATGATATTTTCCTAAACGTTTAATCTTCTAATAAGCTACATTAAATAAAAAAAAGTGTAAGTAAAAAAGCAATGAAGTTTGCATTGAGCTGGTCAAACTGTTTCATCATCAGCATAAATTCACAGATCTACTTTGGTACAAATTACACAAGATAAGTACTAACAACTGTTTCGTAAAATGAATAGGAAACCAATGAATATCCACGAAAAGTTAAATTATGTAGAATTTGCCGCAAAAGACCTCGAAGCAACGAAACGATTTTTTCAATCGGTATTTAATTGGAAATTTGTTGATTATGGTCCTGACTATACTTCCTTTTCGGACCAGGGATTGGATGGCGGATTTTATAAAGCAAAAACCTGTAATATAAGTGAAAAAGGTGGCGCCTTATTAGTATTTTATAGTGCAAATATTGAAGCTACTTTAGATAAGATAACTGAACACAATGGCGTGATTGTCCGTCCCATTTTTGTGTTTCCTGGAGGACGAAGATTCCACTTCATTGAGCCTAGTGGGAATGAGTTTGCAGTCTGGTCTGAAGGTCAATAAAGACTGCCTGTATGGGTATTTATATCTAGACGAAGGTATTGAAATATAAGGCTATTATGTTATAAAAGTGTTAATTAAAAGACACTTTATGTCTGTTTTAAAACACGATTAAATAATTTTACCCTGATTAAGATTAAAAAGTTCTTTAAATTAGATGTTGATTGTAAATTAGCCATTGAGATCGTCGAGCGGATACTTTAATATCCATTATCAGGTGTCAAATACTTTCAAGGAAAAGTGATGAGAAAAAGTTTAATTGGATTAGCAGTAGCAACAGCAGTGGCTTCTGTTAACGTACAAGCACAAGATAACGCAGGCGGTGCAGCAGCAGGCGGTGCAGCAGCAGGTGGCGTAACTACTGGTGTGATTGCTGCTGGTGTAGTTGGTGGTCTTATTGTTGGTGGAATCGTATCAAATTCAAATGGTGATGCTCCAGAGCGTCCTGTTACGCCTACCCCAACTCCAACTCCAACCTGTGAAGGTGATGACGATTTAGTTGACGGTGTATGTATTGGTACAACTATTACTGTGACTACTACTGGAACTGGCACTAATACAACTACTGCTACTGTTCCTGTTACCTTTACTTATTCGCCTTCGATCTAAGTTTGGTTAAAGAATTAAAGCCGCCTTTTTGGCGGCTTTTTTATTGGTTGTAAATATCTATTCTGGATAACAATGAAAATAACATTTAGCTTGCTAATCTGTAGCATATTGTTTCTATCGGCTTGCTCTTCTACTCAAAGGGCCTATAAACAAAATATAGAATTGTATTTTAGTAGCAAAGACGGTGTTACTTTAACTAAAGAATCTGTCATAGAGAGCCCTGTTGACCTTCTTTATATAAAAGCGGGTGATCGACCTTATGCTACTTTGGCCTTAGCGTTTATTGAAAATAACCAATATAAATGGGTTTCTGCTGATGATGCAGTAATGATTATACAAAACGGTCGATTAGTACGTACTATAGGTTTAGACACCAACTTAATCTATGTTGATAATTTAACTACTGATCCTCTGATATCCAAAAAAGATGTCGCGGATAATGCAAATTGGAATAGTTATTTAGACATAGACCCACAACAATATGGGATTAAACTTAGCTCTACCTTTAGCCGAGAAACAAATATCCCACTGACTATACTGGAGCAGCAATTCTCGACCACGAAAGTAGTGGAAAATGTCACCACTGAAAATGCACTAGCCAACACAGAAAGTTGGCAGAATGTATACTGGTATCATACTCAAAGTGGTCAGTTGTTACGGTCGTCACAGCAGTTTTCAGGTTCAACTGAACGTTATGATCTGCAATATGTTAGCAGAGCAATGCGGTTGTCGGAGCCTACTTATGAATAGATTAAAAAGCATTTTTAAAGTGACCCTGCTGACGTTAGGTTTTTCAAGTTATGTTCACTCTCAAGTGGAAGTAACGGTCGATAATAAAGTATTGAGCTTTGTTGAAAATCCTAGACTAAGTCAAGTATTAGAACCCATTGATTTGAAACCCAATTGGTATTGGCGTAGTGCTCAATTATTTAAGCTTGACTCCGATGTGGCTGAAAATAACAAACGCAATCTAATTGATCAGTTAACCAGTGTTTCTCAATCGAATGATTCCACAATACTAACTCCACTAATAAGCCAAATAGAGAGCTGGCAACTTGCTCAACGCATCGATATAAATATTGATTATGACTTGGCAAGGTTCGTACTTCGTTATAATCCCTTGTTTGAAGACGGAAAGTACGAGTTAAAACTGACTAAACGACAAAGCTCTTTATTCATTTTTGGTGCAGTTTCACAGCCACAAACTCTAGCCTATGAAAACAATCAATGTATTGAAACTATTGTGGCGAAAATTGATAAATTAGAGATTGCCGATGCAAATTTTGTTTATGCAATTCAACCTGACGGAGTTATCCGCAAATTACCCATTGCTTACTGGAACCAGGAGTGTCAACAAGTCATGCCTGGTAGTCAACTTTATATTCCTTTGGCCGAGTCCCAATGGTTTTCGGAAAATACCCAGCTTAATCAGCTTGTTGCTGAACTTGCAGTACATAGGATAGTAATTGAATGATCAGGTTTAAAAAGATCTTGGGCTTTGCAGTAACAACTAAGATCGTATTACTTACTTTAGTTACATCAACGGCATCAGCGAGTGAACAACCCTTTGACGATGATAACGGTAACCTATCACAGATGATTCGGGGGGGAACCGGATTAATACAGACTCCCACTGCGAGAATGGCCAAAGAAGGTTCTTTTACTTTTAATTACAATGACATCGATCAATATCGATTTTGGTCAGCAAGTTTACAGCTGTTCCCATGGATGGAGTCTACCGTACGTTACACCGATGTACGAACCAGACTTTACAGCCAAGATGCAAGTTTCAGTGGCGACCAAACCCTGAAGGATAAAGGGATAGATGTTAAGTTTCGATTGATCAAAGAAAGCTATTACTTGCCTGATGTATCATTTGGTTTGATGGACATTGGAGGGACAGGTTTCTTTAGTAGTGAGTTTCTTAATTTCAGTAAAAACTTAGGTCCTTTTGACGTGCACCTTGGGATAGGTACAGGTTATCTAGGCGCAGGGGGAAATATCACTAATCCACTGTGTGAAATTAAAGATTCATTTTGCGAACGTCCTGGTGGTTTTGGTGGACGTGGCGGAAAAATTGACTACAACGAATTTTTCAAAGGGCCAGCGTCTGTTTTTGGCGGAATCGAATATAAAACTCCGCTAGAAGGTTTAACGCTCAAACTCGAGTATGAAGGCAATGATTATGTAAACGACCGTGCTGGAACCTTAGAACAAGACAGTGACTGGAATTTTGGCGCGGTTTATAAATACAATAATTGGGACTTTAATCTGAGTTACCAAAGGGGAAATACCTTAGGTTTTGGAATGTCGTATAATTTTAATATGCACACGGTGAAGCAGTATAAATTTGATCGTCCCCCCAGAGAGCTAACTAACACCAAACCTGCAGAGTCTGTTGCAAAAATTAATCGAGAGCAACTTTATGCGGACTTAGTGAATGAAGGTAGTTTTATCATTAATGCCACTCATACCGATGAAGATGAAATGACTTTCTACGGATCTCAATTAGGGTATCGAGATTATCATGAAGCAACCGAGCGAGTGGGTAGAATTTTGGCCTCTGAGTTACCGGATTCGATTAAGACCTATAAGTTGGTGGATACACTGGCTAATATTCCTGTGCTGGAAACAAAAATTGATGCCGAAGAGTTTAAAATAGCTGCAAATTACCAGCGCTTAGAAACTGATATTCAATCAACATATGTGCGTCAAAACCCCACAGAGTCTACCCTAGATAACTATCAACCTAGAGATTATTCAGGTGTCTTTTTCAACATGGAGACGTTTTGGATTCAAACCTTTGGGAACCCAGAAGATTTCTATCTATATCAAGGTGGCGCATATCTAAATGGTGGTTACCAATTTAATCCAAACTTCTCAATTCGAGGCGGATTAAAAGTAACAGTACTTGAAAACTTCGATAAGTTTAATTTCTTAGTCGACGCTGAAACGGCCGATCTACCTAGAGTGCGTACCCAAGTTCGAGAATATGTTACTCGTGGTAATGTGACTATGGAAAACGCTTATTTGCATTGGTTCGATAAAATAGCCGAAGATACTTATGCTCAAGTGTATGGTGGTTATTTAGAAACTATGTTTGGTGGTGTTGGTACCGAGATTTTATATCGTCCTGTAGACAGTAACCTGTCTTTCGGTGTTGATCTTAACTATGTACAACAACGTGACTTTGATAACGAAACTGAATTTTTCGATTACAAAGCGTTTACCGGCCATGCAAGTGTTTATTGGACGCCAGAATTTTTGCCTGATATGCAGCTTACCGTAAATGCGGGTCAGTTCTTGGCTAAAGATAAAGGGGTCAATATCGATATCGCTAAACGTTTTGATAGTGGAATTATCGTGGGTGCCTATGCCGCATTTACAAATGTATCAGCGGAAGAATATGGGGAAGGTAGCTTTACTAAAGGCTTCTATATTTCCATACCATTTGATTTATTCTCGCTCGCTCCGGCTAAAGGTCGAGGAAAGATTCCATGGGTGCCAATTGGTCGTGATGGCGGACAAATGTTACAACGTCCAGTTCAGCTAAGAAGTTTAACTGAAGTCAGAGCACCGTTTTACGATTAATTATTGATAGTCCCTCTCATTGCTAGTTAATGGTGATCTGGGGGGGCGTCTTATACTGGTTTTAGGTTGTTACACATGTCATTAAAATTCACTCGAGACGACTATAAGGTTTTCTATCCTATGCAAACTCGCTGGGCAGATAACGATATTTATGGGCATGTTAATAATGTCCAATATTACGGGTATTTTGACAGTGCAGTGAATCGCTACCTAATCGAAGAGGGTGGTTTGGATATCCATAACGATGGAGTTGTGGGTTTTGTGGTTGAATCAAAGTGTCAGTACTTTGCACCTATTGCTTACCCTCAAGAGTTACACATTGGTTTGCGGGTGTCTCGTTTAGGTAATAGTTCAGTGACTTATGAAATTGGAATTTTTGTAGCAGGTGAGCCTTCTCCTTCTGCCCAAGGTTATTTTGTACATGTGTTTGTTGACAAAAAAAGTAACCAGAGCACCCAAATTCCCAGTAATATCCTTGATGGACTAAAACGAATCCAGATTAAATAAGTCTTTTTATTAGAGTGATGAATGGCTTAATGGAAATCTCTGGAGGTGGTATTCAAATCTTCCAGTAAGTGACTTAGATCAGTAATTTTCCCCGCAATGATATGGGTCACATCACCATCGCCACGTTCCAAAATGCCACTAACTTTAATTATTTTCGACTTTAAAAAGGCCTTTTTTTGGGCCCGAGCGGTAGCCTGCCAAACCACTACATTACAGCAACCTGTATCATCTTCTAATGTCATAAAGGTGACTCCTGCAGCTGTGCCTGGGGCTTGTCTGCCAATCACCACTCCGATAACAGTGACTACAGATTTATGTTGCTTTTCAGCTAATTGATTTGCAGCCGTGTACTTACCCAATTTTCCTGCCTTGCGTAATAACTGTATTGGATGGCGGGTTAACGACAAACTGGTAGCTGCGTAATCTTCAACCATTTCTTGCACATCTGAGGGAGCAAGATCAAATAAGAATGATTGTTCCTGATTTTTAAACAGAGGTAACTCTGATTCTGTTTCCATTAATGCCCAGCGCGCTTTATAACGATTCTCGGCCAGAGCAGAAAAGGCATTTGCACTAGCAAGGGCTTCCATGTGATCACGTCGAACAGCCAGTTGTTTTAATTCAACCACCGACTTGTAACCATTTACAGGGCGCTGCTTAACCATTAGCAGTGCAGCATCTTTCGATAACCCTTTAATCATACGTAACCCCAAACGTATGGCGAAGGTACCCCCATCAGCTTGCAAAGTATGTTCATATTCAGAATGGTTAATACAGATGGGGAGGATTTTGATCTGATGTCGTTTCGCGTCTTGGATTAATTGCGCGGGGGGATAAAAACCCATGGGCCAGCTATTTAATAGGCCCACATAAAACGCCTGAGGATAATAGTATTTTAGCCAGGAGGAAACATAGGCAAGTACCGCAAAAGAAGCCGAGTGGGACTCTGGAAAGCCATATTCACCAAAGCCACATATTTGGTTGAATATGCGTTGGGCGTAGTCTTGGGTATAACCCCGTTCAAGCATGCCGTTGATGAGTTTGTGTTGGAACTGCATAAGCTGCCCGTTTTTCTTCCAACTGGCCATTGCTCGTCTAAGTTGGTCGGCTTCACCACCGCTAAAACCCGCAGCGACCATAGCTAGTTGGATAACCTGTTCCTGAAAAATAGGCACTCCCATGGTACGACTAAGGACACCTGCTACTTCTTCTGAGGGATACTCGATGGGCTCTTTGCCATCACGTCTACGTAGAAATGGGTGAACCATGTCGCCTTGAATGGGCCCAGGCCTAACAATGGCAATCTGAATAACCAAGTCATAGTATGTCTTTGGTTTCAGCCGTGGCAGCATACTCATTTGCGCACGGGATTCGATTTGAAAGACCCCAACGGTATCGGCTTGCTGAATCATTTTGTACACTTGAGGATCATCTTCGAGTTTGGTGATCTGCGCTATGCTAAGGGCGTGTCCGTAATGTTGTTCGATCAACTGAAAAGACTTACGAATGGCAGTGAGCATCCCTAAGGCCAATACATCTACTTTCAATAATCCAAGACTTTCCAAATCGTCTTTATCCCACTGTATGACGCTTCGGTCTGTCATAGCGGCATTTTCAATAGGTACAAGCTGATATAAAGGACCTGAAGAGATTATAAACCCGCCCACATGTTGAGATAGGTGCCTAGGAAAACCCATTATCTCGTTGACCAATGAGATGAAGTGTTTACCTTTCATGGAAGCTGGATCTAAGCCTAGTTCGGCAATTTGTGCTTGCCAGTTGAGACCGCTGTCACGGCGATTAATGTTTTTAATAAAAAAATCCAATTGGGTCTCATTTATTCCTAACGCCTTGCCAACTTCCCGCAATGCACTTTTAAAACGATAGCAGGATACCGTTGCCGCTATGGCCGTGCGTTCTCGCCCGTATTTAGAATAAATATATTGAATGACTTCTTCCCGCCGCTGATGCTCGAAGTCCACATCAATATCTGGCGGCTCATCCCGTTCCTTAGAAATGAAGCGTTCAAATAACACATTAATTTGACGGGGATCGACAGAAGTGATCTCTAAACAGTAACAAACTACCGAGTTAGCCGCTGAGCCGCGACCTTGATATAAAATTTGTTGAGATTGGGCAAATTGCACAACATCGTAAATAGTGAGAAAGAAGAATTCATATTCTTGTTCCTCAATGAGCACTAATTCTTTTTCAATAATCTTGCGGATCCCAGGTTTAATACCTTCAGGGAAACGTTTTTGAATACCTATTTCAACTAGATCTCGGAGGTGCTGTTTTGGTGTTTTTCCTTCGGGGATAAGTTCTGCAGGATATTCATAGCGTAGCTCTCGTAGATTGAAATGGCAGGTGCGAGCAATTTCTACGGAGTTATCCAACCAAGTCCGTTTGAATAGTTTGTTGAGCTTGTCCTGACTCCGCAAACAACGCTCACTATTGGAGGCTAGCTCACGACCCATTTCTGCAACTGTACTGCGGTGTTGAATCGCATTGAGCAAATGTTGCAAGGGAAGGCGACTTGGATTGTGCATCAACACCCCACCGCAAGCACAGATGGGCAGATCAAATAACTGACTAAGCTTTTCATAATGCGCGAGCATCGAATGTTCATTGGCAGTAAGGTGTCGTTGTGCTGCGATCCACAAACGATTTTTATAGTGCTTTTTTAACCAGTTTGCCCAAGGTTCATCGACACTTAATTCTCCATTGGGCAACCATAATAGTAAGCAGTGTTTAATGGTTTTCAGATCCCATTTAGCCAAGCTATATTCACCTTTCGGTGAACGCCGTCGAGCGTTTGTAATGATTCGACATAGCTCAGCATAAGCTTCTCGGTTAGGACACAATAAAACGCACTCTAAGCGGTTATCGAGTTTAAAATAACTACCCACGATAAGATTAATTTTGAGTTGCTGATCTTTTATTTCAGTGTAAGCCCTTACTACTCCTGCAACCGAACATTCATCAGTAATGGCTATTGCTTCATAGCCCAAAAAATGGGCTTGTTGAACCAACTCCTGTGGGTGGGAAGCACCATGCAAAAAGCTAAAATTTGATTGGCAAAATAATTCAGCGTAGGCCATAGATTGTTCTCGAGTGACGGTTTTGCACTAAGGGGCTAGCTAAAAAAACCATGGGCGAACCACAGGCTGTTACTCGTACGGTATATCCATAGCCACTGACCATGTTGATTACGGGCGATGAAATAGTCGCGGGTGATTTGTTGGTTGTCCCACCATCCGGTACTGATACGTTCTGGCCCATGTATGATGGATACTTTCTCCGCCAATGGCTGTGGGGTTTGGAGTATAAAGCTAGGTCGTAAAGGGTTAGTTGATATCTGTTTTGGAGTGACCTCCAGTTGAGGGGGGACATATTTATTCACTTTCTCGGGGCGAAAGTCATCATCTAATATCACTTGCGAAATGGCTTCTTCTCCAAGTTTGGCTTGGAGTAATGAAATTAACTGTAAATAGCTCAGAGTGCCTTTACTGGCACTAAATAAATCGGCTTTATCGGGACTACGTAATTGGCTTTCAGGAGCACTTAACTCCAGTGCAAATATGGGTGCCTGTAAGGTTAAGTGATCTAATTTTAAGGTGGTGAGACTTGCCCATTTAGCGGCTTGATACTCACCTTGAGCAGAGCCTACCTCTAGGGTAAGAGCTTTATTATCCCGTTGATATAAGGTGAAAATGATTTTTTGAGTCAGCAAATCCCGTATTTTTAAAAACTGTTCTAATGCCGCTAATAACTGTTTCATTGGAGATAAGAGCGTGTCGGTATGGCTTATCTCGTAAAGTAGTTCTAGGTAACGTTGAAATTTAGATTGGGGGTGATAAAAATCCATTGGATGATGAAATTCACCGCTTAACCTACCCAGGTAAGTCACCAAATCGATATCAAAACGTTTGGCAACATCTTTTAATGGTAATGCCATCAAATCTGCAAGACTGTGGATCCCAACTCGGGCTAACTTATTCACGGTTTTTTTATCCAGTTCAGAGTCAGTCAGTTGGCGTATGCCAATTTGATGTTGCAGCATAGGAAGATGGTCACTGATCTGATTCCATGCGGTACGGGCTAGGATGCGAGCGGCATAAGGGGATTGTCCGCTGGCATAATAATAGGTTACCTGAAAGTCTTTTAACTGGTTTTTAAGCACCCGCCAATAGCCCGTTAGTCCGTTGTATAACATCAGCATATTGTGGATCCGCAATAACAAACCATTTGGCGGAAAAAGGCTGATATCTGAGGTAACTAAGTACAAGTGTTCAGCTATCTCAACTAACTTTTTTTGCTCGACATCACTTTTATAGGGGAGCACCTGTAGGTGTTGATCTAGTGCGGCGGCGGTACCTAAGCCCATTCCAGTGCGAATTCCGGCATCAATAGCAGCTTGATTTAACTGCAATACGCAATTTGACTGATGGTGCAATATGACTAATGAATGCTGACTAGTAACTTGCTCGTTAGGAGCCGCAGGTGGTTGCTTTTGAGATGAAGGAACTCCATGACATAGACTGTCTAATTGTAAATGCGGAAAATGTAAGTATAACCAAAGAGGCTGCATATTAGCTGACTTTCGCCCGTGGAAATGAGACCACATTAGTGGTGCGCTGACTAAGCGCCAATTCTGGCCAAGTGTTGGCCATATTGATATTAAATGGCTGGGCCGGCCAACCACCTTTACGTTTGGTTATCTGTACTGCTACTCCCTGTTCATGGGCACTGAGTTTCATTGCTAGGCTGACAGGTAAAGACACACTTAATTGTCGATTTTGGCGCAGCACAAAATGCAAAGCATAACCTTGCTCTGCTGCTAGTTGTAAGCGTTTGGTTTGGGCTATTTCAAGTTGTTGATGCCACATAAGTACACTATGACAGCAGCCGCTTTTAAGGCACTGTTCAGCACTCCAAAGGGCGTGCTCAGCACTATTTGGCTGTACAATTAACACTTGTTCGAGGCTGATGCCAAATTCCGCTAACATTTCGCCATTAATTTGCATTGGGGCAGCAATAAACACCAACAGGCGTTTGTGTTGTTGGCGAAACCTTAAAGCTGGTAATAATAAACGCAACTCACCAATGCCTATGGGGGTATGGATATCAATCATGCCCGATTGCGGAAAGCCGCCTTGGAGTGCTTCATCAAGTTCAACATAACCGGTGCTATCAGAGGTTAAGCAGTGTTCTTGCTGATTACCTTGCCAGACTAAGCGTTTATTTTTTAATTGTTCCAATAGTGTATTCATAAATAACCTAAACTCCGGATAAATCACAGTGAATAAATCCGCATAAAATATACTGTATTTATATACAGTATATTGATCAATTTCATAGATGCAAGTTTTGCGGTAAGTTGAATGAATAGTTATTATGATGAATCACTGTAATACCCAAGAGCATAAAGGCAGGTTATGAATTACTGGTTATTTAAGAGCGAACCGGATGCATTTAGCATTGATGATTTAGCGAATAAACCTAATCAAACAGAGCATTGGGACGGTATCCGTAATTATCAGGCACGTAATTTTTTGCGCGATAAAGTGCAACTTGGTGATCAGGTATTTATATATCACTCTAGTTGCAAAAACGTAGGAATTGCAGGTTTAGCTGAAGTGGTCAAAGGCGCTTATCCAGATCATACTCAGTTTGACCCCGAGTCAAAATATTATGATCCAAAATCCGATCCTGAGAACCCTAGATGGTATATGGTGGATGTTAAATTTATCAAAAAATTCAATCAAGTACTGAGCTTGAAAAGCATAAAAGAGATGCCGCAGATACAGCAAATTGGCCTAGTTCAAAAAGGCCATCGTTTGTCTATCATGCCAGTTGATGCGGAAGAATTTACTTATTTGCTTAAACAGTGCAACCAGCTTTAATGCATTATCAGTTGCAGAGCATTTAGCTCTGCCTATTTTTCAATTCTTGTTTGCTTTTGTTGTTCGATAAACAGGTCAATATTTTCCCGCAGTACCGACAGTGGAATAGAGCCATACTCTAACACCGCATCGTGGAAAGCCCGTAAATCAAACTTATCACCAAGAGCGAGTTCTGCTTCTGTTCGCAACTTTTTAATCTCTAATTCGCCAATTTTATAGGCTAGGGCTTGCGCCGGCCAAGAGATGTAACGGTCGATTTCAGTGGTCACATTGTGTTCTGACAGTGCGGTGTTTTCCAGCATATAGTCCAAAGCGCGCTGTCGTGACCAGCCTTTGATGTGCATCCCAGTATCAACCACTAAACGGCATGCTCGCCACATTTCATAACTCAAACGCCCAAATTCTTCATAGGGTGTTTGATAAATACCAACTTCTTTTCCGAGAAACTCAGAGTACAAACCCCAACCTTCACCAAATGCTGAAATGTAAGTGTAACGGCGTACATTGGGTAGGTCGTCCATCTCTGATGCAAGTGAGATTTGTAAATGGTGGCCCGGCACCGCTTCATGCATCGTCAGCGCTGGGATAGCATACAAAGGTCGTTTATCCAACGCATAGGTGTTTACCCAATAATAACCAGGTTCATCGTCACGTCTTGGTGAAACATATCTCCCCGTGGTGTATTTCGGTGCTATGGCATCGGGAACGGGAGCAACACCGTAGGGAGTACGAGGGAGTTTGTAGAATAGTTTGGGCAACTTTGCATCCATACGTTTGGCAACGTAAGAGGCGTGTTTTAATAATTCCACAGATGTTTTAGCGTAAAATTGCGGGTCTGTACGTAGGAATTGGATAAAATCACTGATACTTCCTTGAAAACCTAACTCATCGACAATGCCCTGCATTTCAGCACGTATACGGGCCACTTCTGTGAGTCCCAGCTGGTGGATTTCATCTACTGAAAGATCTGTCGTAGTGTAGTATTGGGCGCGATTTTGGTACATCTGCTCACCGTTAGGCCAAGACTTAGACGCCACATCTGACTTCGAATTAGGAATATAGTCGTTGACCAAAAAGTCGTAAAAGCTTTGATAAGCGCCCATAACATCCTGTTTGATAACTTCCTTCGCTTCTATGATTAATGCTCGTTTTTGCGCTTCAGTGACATGGATATCATCGAGTTTTAAGAATGGGCCATAAAATATATTGCCTTCAACTTGCCCACTGAAAAAGCTTTCAACAGACTTCTCAAAACCTTGCATGACTGCTTTAGGTTGCACCATTCCCACTTCCATGCCTTTTTTCATCCATGCAACTTGCTGGGCAAAATAAGCAGGAATTTGACGAAGTCGAGTTAAATAATTTTGGTAGTCTTTTAAGCTGTTGAAGCGACTCGAACGGGGGAGACCTGCCATTCCATTATGGAAACCATATTCAGAGGTTAGTGGCACATAATGCGCGTTGAAGCGATATTCATCCACGTAATTTTGGATACGATAACGTTGCATCAGCAGGTTAATTTGATCTGTTCGGGGTAACTGTTGTTTGTCGATTTTATCTAATTTTTGCAAGAATATTTTGAACTGAGTGTTTTGCTTGGCTAGCCCATCAGGGGAAATATCGGTAAGCTTGTCATCGAACTCATGGACGCCATGAGAGCTAGCATAAACAGGGGATATGGAGAGTTCGTATTGCCAAATATCATCCATCAATTGAGTTAACTTTTGCTGTTCAGATGCCGTTGTTGGAAGGCTCAAAAACAACAAGAAAAATATCGTTACTCTGTTCAAAGGGGTATGCATATTGGGTTCTTTCCTCTTTATTTTGGCTACATCTTCAGATAAAACGCCTCGAATATAAAATGTAGAAAGTGGCAATTGCGCTGCTGGCTAAGAGCAGTACGGAAAAGTACTAATTTTTAGGAGTATAAATCGGACTAGGGAATGCCGTGACTTTATCTGATAATTCCGTAATTTTTGCCGTACCTTGTTTCTTCACTTCGTCAATTCTCAACACACTGTGCATAGGAATATAGGTGTGTTTTACATCTGCAAATTCAGTTTTTAATTTTTCGTGACTTGGATCTAATACCAGCGTTGTGTGAGTATCCCAGACAAAATCGCCAATCTCCACAAAACCAAACATACTGCCCTGACTGACCTCTCGTACATAAACTTCATAACGCTCGCCATTACTTACAAACTGGACCCGAAATAACGGATTTTTGGTTGTCATATTACTCACTTTTAGCAATTAAAACGGGCCTGAATTCTAACCACAACTGAGCCAATCGCCAAGTGAAATTCGCCCCTTCTGCACAAAAGCATTGAGGTCCTTAACAACAAATCGACAAGTTGGGTGAGTCAGCTCTGTCATTAAGGTTTCAGTGGGCCTAAAATGGCTTGAGTTGCCAACATCAGCTCATCAGTATCACCGGCTAAGATTCCGTTAACTGCAAAGCCTTGTACGTAACTACACAATTGCAAACCGGTAGATTCAATATTGACATCTTGTTTAATCTCACCAAGCTTTTGGGCTTTTTCTAGGCAACCGATAAAATCAATTTGTAGACGATCAAGATAATGCCTACCGATATCTCGAATTTTGAGATCATCAAACCCTAATTCAGTAATAATGTTAATCAGCAAGCAACCTCGACCTTTAACCAAATCGATGTATTCAGTGAAAAAACCTTGTATAGAGAGCATGCCTTGATTGTGTTCTAAGTGTGAAAAGGCTTTAGATAAATGTTGCTCTTGATAATGAGCAAGCACAATGTATAAAAACTGCTGTTTAGAGCCAAACTCAATATAAAATCCACGACGGTTGAAATCGGTTCTGGCAATAATTTCATCCATTGCTGCGCCATGATAACCATGCTCCAAGAACACAGAAATTGCTTGTTCAAGTACTTCTTCTACATTGTATAGGGCCTTGCGAGGCATATTAATTTGCTCAAATAATAAAGAACATGTGTTCTTCATAGAGTAGCGGAGAATTTGTCGCTGTCAAGGCATCTTCCCACGGGCAGTAATAACCGATGTTGTAGCACGGGCTTTAGCCCGTGACAAACCAGCAAACACCACCTCTTGCGGGGCTAAAGCTTCCGCCTACAGGTGGGTTTATTTTATGGATTTAAGAGGTGCACGAACCCGTAGAACGGGCTTTAGCCCGTGACAAACCAGCAAACACCACCTCTTGCGGGGCTAAAGCATCCGCCTACAGGTGGGTTTATTTTATGGATTTAAGAGGTGCACGAACCCGTAGAACGGGCTTTAGCCCGTGACAAACCAGCAAACACCACCTCTTGCGGGGCTAAAGCATCCGCCTACAGGTGGTTTATTTTATGGATTTAAGAGGTGCACGAACCCGTAGCACGGGCTTTAGCCCGTGATAAACATCATACACAACCTCTTGCGGGGCTAAGGCATCCGCCTATAGGTAGGTTTATTCCATGGATTTAAAAGGTGCACGAACCCGTAGCATGGGCTTTAGCCCGTGATAAATCATCGTACACAATCTCTTGCGGGGCTAAAGCATCCGCCTACAGGTAGATTTATTCCATGGATTTAAAAGGTGCACGAACCCGTAGCACGGGCTTTAGCCCGTGATAAACATCATACACACCCTCTTGCGGGGCTAAAGCTCCCGCCTACAGGTAGACTTATTCCATGGGTTGAAAAGGTTCTCGCACCTGTAGCACGGGCTTTAGCCCGTGGAAGGTGTGAGATATTCAGCAGGCAAAACGGCATGCCAAGCAAACTAAATTATAGAACGCAATTTAAGAGAAAAACTGCTTGTTGATGAACTGCCAGGTCTCTTTAAAATCTTCCGTGGGGCGACGTTTGAAATCGCTACGAATAAATAAATTAATGCGGCCGTCGGTATAACAGATCAACATATTTGCAATTACACCTTCATCCGCAGGTAAAGATTTACCTTCGCGGAGCTTACGCTCTCGCAGAACCTGTTTAATTTGTGTTTCGAGGCGTTCAAAAATTTGTGCAATTCTACCCCGTAACCGATCCTGTTCACCCATCAATGCATCGCCGTTCAAAATTCGGGTAATACCGGGGTTTTTTTCTGAAAAACCTAAAATCAAATGAATAATAAGCTGGATACGCACCGCGCTATCTTTTTCTTCATTAATAATTTTATTGATGCGTGAAAAAAGGGTTTCTTCGATAAATTCAATTAAACCTTCAAACATGCGTGCTTTACTGGGAAAGTGACGGTATAACGCAGCCTCTGAAACGCCCACTTCTGTTGCCAATTTAGCCGTAGTGATACGCTGTCCAGGATTGCTTTCTAGCATGCTTGCCAGACACTGCAAAATTTGCGCTCTGCGGTTTGGACGTTTAATCGCGGGCATTGACATGTCTCCCTGTCTGTAGGACTAGATTATTATTTTTAGAGTTATTGTGTTGCATGTTTATTTTTATATCTTTCGGATACTAATTGCATCAAATTAAAAGCAAGTTGTCTTTTATCGGCAACTTCTAGAGATTTTTCACCCTCTTTCCAAAAAACAGTTAAAGCATTTTGCTCGCTGTTAAATCCGATGTCGCTATTTGAAACATCATTGGCGGCGATCATATCAAGTTGCTTACGCTGTAATTTATCTTTTGCATAACGACTGACGTCTTGAGTTTCGGCGGCGAAGCCGACAGTAAACACTGACCGTTGTTGTTTTGCGACATCTGCAAGAATATCAGGGTTTTTAGTAAAAGTAAGGGTTAACTCTTGATTGTTCTTCTTGATTTTTTGATTTACCGCTTCTAATGGACGATAGTCAGCAACGGCTGCACAACCAATGAAAATATCCGCGCTGTCTATATTTTCCATCACGGCATCATGCATTTGTAGCGCGCTTTCAACTTTAACCACTTTAGCGTGATTAGGTGCTGCTATATTCACTGGGCCGCTAACTAAAGTAACTTCTGCCCCCATCGCAATTGCCGCATTTGCTAGCGCGTAGCCCATTTTGCCTGAACTGTGATTGCTTATGTAACGAACGGGATCTATTGCTTCTCGTGTGGGCCCTGCGGTAATCACTATTTTTTTACCGGCTAAATATTGCAGCGGCTTAGGTTGGGTGATGATATCTGCTAGGTCTTGGGGTTCGGGCATACGTCCTTGACCCACGTCTCCACACGCTTGTTCACCTGAGTCTGGTGGAATAATAGTGGCGCCACGCTTGGCTAAAATAGCCAGGTTCGCCTGTGTTGCTTCCGCTTTCCACATTTGTTGATTCATGGCTGGAGAAATAAATACTTCTGCGCTGCTGGCTAAGCACAAGGTAGACAGCAAATCGTCAGCCATGCCATGAGCAAGTTTCGCAATGAAGTTTGCTGTGGCTGGAGCGATAAGAATGGTATCTGCCCATTTTGCTAATTCAATATGGCCCATAGCTGCTTCTGCAGCGGGATCCAATAAATCGTTAGAAACCGGATTGCCGGAAACCGCCTGTAATGCTAATGGGCTAACAAAATGTTCTGCTGAAGCGGTAAGAACGGCTCGAACCTCAGTATTTTTTGCGATTAACTTGCGCACTAAATCGGGTGTTTTATAAGCGGCAATGCCACCTGTAACTCCGAGTAAAACCTTATTTTTTTGAATGGCCATGTGTCTACATATTCACTGAAAATATTTGCAGCATTTTACCTAATATACAAGTTAGACAAAACACTTAGGTACTTGATATGACTTAATATTGGCCTGATCAGAGATCATTTGCTAGGTTTAATTGGTAGTAGAAGACTAATTGTTAGTAATTTTAACCCTAATTCAGGCACGGACGCATGAAACTATCAGAATGGCCAAAGATGGAGCGGCCTAGAGAAAAGCTCCTATCCATGGGCAGCGAAGCCCTATCAGACGCAGAACTCCTCGCTATATTTTTAAGAACGGGAGTACAGGGATCAAGTGCAGTAGATTTGGCCCGAGAACTGTTAACTCAATTTGGTTCTTTACGCAGTTTATTAAACGCCAGTAAAAGCCAATTCTGTTTGGGGAAGGGGTTAGGCGAAGTTAAATATGTGCAACTTCAAGCAACCCTAGAAATGTCAAAACGTTATTTTGCCCAGTCACTTACTCGAAAACACACATTCGATAGTGCCAACCGCACTAAACAATACCTACTTAGTCAATTAAGAGATGAGCCTAACGAGGTTTTTGCGGTACTCATGCTCGATAGCCAACATCGTCTTATTGCCTTTAAAAAACTGTTTTTTGGGACGATCAACGCCGCCAGTGTTTACCCTCGGGTGATTGTGCAACAAGCCTTGGAATTTAATGCCGCGGCCATCATTTTAAGCCATAACCACCCCTCCGGCATCGCCGAACCAAGTCAAGCAGATCAACATATTACCCAGCGTATCCAACATGCTTTGGAGTTAATTGATGTCACTGTACTGGACCATATTATTGTCGGCGATGGCGACTGCGTATCTTTTGCTGAGCGAGGGTTGGTGTAGATATATGGATCAGTGAAGTCAGTTGAGAGGGTATCAAAGTGACAGTCTTGGTTAATGACCTGCGCTGAATGGGAGATTACATTATGGAGGCTGTTTTACAGCGCCTTATGCATGATAGTGGTGGTAATGAAATAGATGTTGAAAACTTTCATGCAGGCATACAAAATGTCAAAAATATAAAACCTTTAGACCCTATAATCAATCTAGCTTACGCTGGCATAAATACTAGCCTACAGCAGTGTAGCAGGGGCTTTAGCCCCTGAAACGAGGCCAGATATTACGCTGGCATAAATATCAGCCTACAGATTGTATTTATGCCAGGCGCTTTAGCCCAGTAGAGTAGAGTTACGCTCTAATACTAAAACCTCATGGCCTGCATCACTGATTGCAGACGCTGTATAAAGTCTAAAAGCTCGGGGTATGACAATTCAAATTCCTACAAGGAATCTGCGATTTTAATGCCTATAAAAGCGCCTCGTAAATTTTAATACTTTAATTTTTCTCTAATTGGTTAGGAAAGTGGTCTTGATAATTATCCTGATACCAATCGGCAAGCTCTTCTCGGGTAGTCCACCAGACATCCGGTAGCGACTTGGCATGCTCGATAAATTCTCTCAGTGCACGTATTCGATATGCGCGACCCGATACATGAGGGTGAAGACCAACATTCATAATGCGGCCCGTCTTTGCGCCTTCCAAATAGAGTTGATCAAGTTCATCGATTAAAATATCTCGAAATTCATCGGTGGTATGGGCTCGTCTGGTCAAAATGGTGAAATCATTAATTTCGTTAGAGTAAGGAATGGAAACAATGGGGCCATTTTCCGTTTGGATCATAAAGGGTTGATCATCGTTCATAATATCGCAAAAAAAGGTGAAGCCTTCTTTTGCCAAAATTGCAGGGGTATTTATCGTGGCCCGCAAAGAGGACGATAACCAACCTTTTGGTCGTCTGCCCACATGTTTTTCATAGGTGCTGATGGATTTTTGTATCACATCTCGCTCTTTGTCTATATCGTGGGCATAATCAGACAGCAGTTCTCCTTGCTCATAATTATGGGCAAGGAGTTCCCAATTGCGCTCTAAACAACCATCCGTCATCTCTTTACGACGATCAAAGGTCACTGCATTCGTTGTACAGCTGGCAGCCACCCCCATCTCGTCGAACAAATCATACATTCGCCAAATACCGACCCGTTGGCCGTATTCACGCCAACTGTAATTGGGGAAGTCAGGCACATTACCGGGTAAGGCGTTAGGTAACAATGCAGGCCCTCCCGCGTAATATGGCTTATCTGTATCTTTCACCAGATCCCAGGTTTCAAGATTAAAGGTCATAATAAGCGCGACTTTTTTTCCATTTGGAAATTTAAGTGCTTGTCGCTTTGAAATAGGAACATAGTTGTAATGCATGTTGTTGCCTTATAAACAATGAACAGTGATAACTGTGTTGGTTTAATTTCAATTCGTCTGGGCTAAGTGTTAGGTTTTGTTGCCACAATAGATTGTAAGAATGGGTTGGTGGATGTTCCACCATCCTCAATAGTAAAGCCCGCATCGATAATGATTTGTCTAAAGTCACTATTAACAAAAGCAGGAGAGTATGGCTCACAATTGTTTCGCGAATCATAGTCGATAAGATAACGCTCTGAAGGCAATAATTCCTGAGATGCGTTAGGGAATTCGAAAATGTTGAACACCCCACCAGGTCTTAAAATTCTAAATACTTCTTTGATGGTTTGTTTCATTACTTTAACAGGAACCTCGTGAAACAGGATATACGCCAGTACCATATCGAATTCGCCGTCTTTAAACTTAGTATCTTCAGACAATCCTTGAATAAAGTTTACATCCACTCCCTCATCAACCGCGCATTTATGTGCATATCGCAGTAGCGGCAAGGCTACATCTAATCCCCAAACCTCTGAATCGGGAAAACGTTTTTTCAAGTTGGTAGTGCATTGACCAAGTGAGCAGGCTAGGTCGAGAACTTTGTCGATTTTACTGTCTTCCGGCACCTTACATAACTCAACAAACTCAATATGGTGTTCGTTCTGATTATCCATCCCTTGGTAAAATACCTTGCCCCCATAATGAAAGACGATGCCACCTAGAGGATCGTCAGTGTAGCCTCCCGGTTGAAGGTGAATTTCCATGCGGGTATAGTCTGGTACATGAAAATTTGGATCATAAATAAGCTGACCAGGACCTTGCTTTTCGGCAGCATCGAGTTCAGCCAGAAGCTCTTTTTCATTGATGGCAAAAGACTCTCTTGTACGACGCCACATCATTTCCTGGTGAGAGCGCATAAAACGTTGCCAGACCTGAGTAATGGGCAGTGCTCCAACTACTTCTCTAATAGTTGAAAGTTTTACCGAGCTATCAACAGCACCTATTTTTTCCTTCATCTCGGTATCCGCGGTTTCACTAAATACTGGGTACATAGCTGTGAAGTTCATGCCACGGAAAGATTCAACAAAATCTAAATAGCTTTCATCTGCAAGGGTTGTTGTACGAGGTAGTATACCGTCATGGCCTCTGGTTATCATAAAATCTCTCCAGCTGTAGTAATCTAGGTAGGGTTATTTAGGGCGTTTTGAAAATGATGCGAACACTGAGTTTACAAACTGTTCACGTTCTTTTTTACGCTCGGCGTTTTCTTCAGCAGTGGGGCGGTATTGCTCTACAAGGTACTGAAGATTAATATCTTTATCTTTGCCAATAATATCCTGCAATACTTTTTCTAGAATTATGTTGCGATCCCGGTATGTCCAGACCATTGCCGTTAATTCCAAAAATGCTTCCATTAGGTTATCCATGGCAACATCGTCAAAATAAGTCTTGCCCTGGCCGTAGACTTCCGCTCCAAACTCTCTGTCGGTATGGTTACTCATATTATTGATTCTCGCTTATGAAAGATAACTATAAAAACTTACTTACTGTGAATTAATCTTGACGGAAAAATCGTTTTATTAACAGTCAAAGTTTATAATCAATCTATAATTTTAAGTTATGCCTCATGGGTAATGGTTGCCGCCTATTAGCCTATTATGCTTCTCAGTGTAGGGGGGAGCTATAGTATTTCATTATGATTATTCGTCACTTGGGGAGCTATGTTGGCTGCGGTATGTTTTCAATATTTAATAAATATGTATGAGTCGACTATTTTTAATAGGGGTAAAGGACAAATGGTATTGCATAGCGCTAGCTACACCCTAAGCGGAGACCATAAACATAGTTGAGGGCCAAATATTTATATAACAGGTCGATTATTAGACCTAGCCCAAAAAGACCAGCAAATATTTTGATGTGATGGGAGCTATAAAGATAATGGTGTCTGCCAGCTCCAATTTACGAATGTTGCATGGTGGAAAATTGTTAAAGGCCAGCAATGTATGCATGATATTGATGGCTTCCAACAAAATTTGTATAAGCATTTTGTGTTAAAAAAGATATGCTGTAAAAATATTCGATTTGAAAGAGAAAACAATATTTTGAACAGTGTAAAGAGAACTCAAGTACTTATTGCTGGGGCTGGACCAGTAGGCTCTACCGCAGCTTACTATCTTGCAAAATCTGGAATTGATGTTGTTGTGGTTGAAGCTGCACCAAGGTGTATGGAAGATTTACGAGCATCAACGATGCATGCAGCAACGCTCGAAATGCTCGACAAACTGGGTGTTGTAGAAGATGTCATCGCTCAGGGTCTAGTTGCACCAATCTACCAGTATCGCGATCGTCAAACACAAGAAACGTTTAGTTTTGACCTTACAGAAATTTCTGATGCTACCAAATTTCCGTTTCGATTACAGTGCGAGCAACACAAGCTAGCTCGCCTTCTTACCGGACGAATGAAGGATTTGGATAATGTTCAAGTATTGTTTAATCATCGCATCGTTCATTTAGAGCAGACAAAAAAATCTGTTGTTGTATCACTGGAGACCCCTTTTGCTATTGAGCAAATTGAGGCCGATTATGTCATTGGTGCGGACGGCGCTAACAGTATTGTCAGAAAGTGGTTAAATACCGGGTTTGATGGATTTACTTACCCAGAAAAGTTTCTAACGCTTAGTACCAAGTACCCGATTGAAAATCACTTCGAAAATTTATCTTATGTAAATTACATATCAGATCCTAACGAATGGATGGTGGTATTAAAGGTTCCGTCTGTATGGCGAGTGCAGATATCGGTTCCTGAGGCAAGTGATGATAAATTTCTCACTTCCGATGAACACAAGACGGAACTTTTTGACCGTTTAATGGGAGATGGAGCTTCAATAGAGACTTATCACAGGACGGTGTATCGTGTTCATCAGCGTGTCGTTAAAAAATACAATCACGGGCGAGTGCTGCTTATTGGTGATGCTGCACATTTGAACAACCCGCTTGGTGGTTTCGGCATGAATAGCGGTATTCATGATGCCTGGAATGTTTGCGAGAAGCTGATTGAGATTCTTCAAGAAAATGCAGAAGCTGAGCCACTGTTGGACCGTTTCGATCGTCAACGCAGAACGATTATGAATGATTTTATTCAGGCGCAAACAATACGCAATAAAAAAATGATGGAGGCTAAAAATCCGCAAGATAAAAAAGCTTTCCGAGACGAAATGGAATCCATCCATAATGATGCCGAAAAGCGCAGAGAATATTTGTTGACGCAATCTATGCTTAATAGCTTAAAGCAGTCTGAATTAATTACTTAGATTTGTAAGTTACCTTACAATTTATTTCCTTGCGGACAGCTACTGACTTTTTATCAGTAAGTTGTCCGTGCGACAATACAAATACTGAAATAGCATCAAGCTTGATTCCAAACAGAACTCTTTAAGGGTCTTCTTTCTTCAGTATCTGTCCCGTCCTTAAATACGTTGACATAAAGAGGACTTCTTTATGACGACTTCTAATTACCAAAGACCTAAACGTACTCAACGGGATTACACATTAGCTTTTAAATTAGGTGCTGTTAAGCGTGCAGGGAAAGGCGAACTAACCTATAAGCAGGCACAGGTTAACTTCGGGACTTAAGGAAATACAACGGCTCTAAGTTGGCTCAGAAAGAATGGCTGACTTAATTCGCTGAAGCCACTTCAGTATCCACTTATGCCAAGTTCAAAAAAACACCAGCCGAAAAAACATAACCGTATCGTGAGAGAATTAGCTGATGAGAAACTCCGCAATTAGATCATAGCTTTCGCTAATTAAGAAATGGGCGCTCTATTGACGTAAGTGCATGCCTCAGTTAGGGACGCGCAAGCTCTCAATAAATTAGTCAAGCCCAGGCTGGTTGAGCACGAAATTAAATTGGGGCGAGATGGCTTTTTACATACTTGAAAAGCAAAAGCTTGCTCGTTAGACCGAAGAAAAGCTTTACCATAACCACATTTAGTAAACACTGGACTAAGAAGCACCTAAATCTACTCAAAGAAGACGGACTACATGATGCAGAGCAAGTATTGGTTAGCGAAATTACTCCTCTCGAATTCGACTAATGAGTGCACCATCTATCGTTAGTGAGAGACTCTGGCTCCCGCAAAATTGTGGGCATCTCTAAAATAGAGGGCTGCAATATAGTTCAGCTATTTATCAAAATGAGACCGCAATTAGCTCTAGATGTGGATACGCCTAATATGGTACAAAATAGAAAAGACCAGCTACTGGAGCTGGCCTTAAAACAATCAACCTATTTTAGGACGACACAGTTTAGTGTCTAGAAAACTACAAGCGTAGCTTTATCCGTTAGATTTTAGTAGTTGTTGAAACAACTTATCCTCGTTCACATCTTTCTTGCGATTAGCAGACCAGTTAGTGGCAAAACCTGTCGGAAACTGGCTATCACCATCGGATTCTCCTTTATCTGACCATAATAGTGGGAATAGTGGTCCTTGGGGGGCCTCACCTTCAATCATTTCATCGAAACTGACACCTGCTAAATTTACGCAGTCAGGACGCGGCTTCCAACGAATATCGTCACCAAACATACGAACTGAAAGCGCAATACGCCAATCATCAGCACTGTTACCTGATGAGAAATGTAGCGTCCAAGGGTGAACTATCAATAAATCACCAGGTTCCATTGCATAAGATTTAAACTCGTTATTAGGATCAGCTCTTAGCTTTTGTTCATTGGGGTGAGAAATACGATCTTCTGGTTTTATCATTTGTCGTGCATTGGGAGAAAATAGCCAATAAGGAACATCCTGATTATGTGAACCGACAATGAACTCCAAAGAGTTTTCCGCAGCAACACCACCAAGAGGAAGCCATAGAGATGGTACCATTACGCCAGTGACGGGCCAGCCCATTCTGTCAGCATGCCAGATTGTTTTTGAATCAGAATGAGGCGCTTTAGCAAAAATCTCATCAAAAAAGAAGCGAACCTGTCGGGAACCCATTACCTGGGCTGCAGCTTCAGCTATGGGTGAATCAAAAATTAATGACCGAAACTCTGGAATAGTACGAGACATATAACGTCCCGGCATTGATGGTAATAAACCGAAGTCTTCTCCATCAACCGAGATGCGTTTTCCAAGAGGTTTTAGGACATTGATCCACTCAGGATCAAATACTTGACGAAGGCACACTGCACCTTCTCGTTGATAAATTTCTCGGTCTTCATCGGTAATAGCGCGAAGAGGGTGTTTATTAAGTTTCATTGCTCTACCCGTTTTTTTGATTATGTTTTAGTTAGACCTATAATGGTTCAGTGTTGGGCAAGCGATCAATTTGTTTTTTATTATACCTGCATCAGTTGTATCTATAACGTAGTTATCAGATGGATAAATTACAGCTTCCAATAGGCTGTTATATGATAACAGTTATAATCGTTTCAGGCCGTTTTCTAAGTGTTTTGATGAGTTGCAACTATTCTTGGGGTAATATTTTTGGTTATTAATGACTACTTATTAATACCTTAGGAAGTAAAGCTTAGCTATGCATATGCTCGTAGAGGGCATAACTTTTCTGTATTGGCTTACTAATTTTACATCAGTTAAGGTTTTTAGCGCATATAATAACCAAAAAAGAGAGAATATTATGAAGCTATTGCCCAAAGAGGCTAGTCACTGTTTATCTAGCCCTTCAATTTTGTTATCAACATGTTTTTCCCTAGCTATTTCATCCACGATGCCGGCAATGGCTCAAGACGCTGGGGATGAATTGACAACACAAGCTGATCAAGCGTCGATTGAAAAAATCATCGTTACCGCGCGTCGTCGCCAAGAAGGATTGCAAGATGTGCCGCTTTCTATTTCGGCAATGTCAGAGGAAGATCTTCGTGATGCTAACATTTATAGTGTCGAAGACTTAGCTGCTTCTACGCCAGGTTTGTCTTATACCAATACTCGAGCTCTAGGTTCGCCGATTATTCGTGGTCTTGCACAAACAGATGGTGGCGCTATTCAAACCAATGTTGGTGTATTCATGGATGGTATCTACATTAATAACCGTTCAGGTCTAGAGTTTGGGAATATGGACATTGCCCAAATCGAAGTGGCTAAGGGGCCCCAAAGCGCATTATACGGTCGAGATTCATTTGCAGGTGCAATTAATTACGTAACTCGTGCACCAAGTATTGACGAAAACGAAGCGACTATTCAGTTTGATTTAGGGTCGGATGGTCGACGTGGAGTGAAGGGGTCAGCCAATTATAGTTTTGGTGATATCGGGGCTTTAAGAGTATTTGGGGGATACAGTACGTTCGATGGTACGATAGAAAATGAACGTGGAGGTGATAATCTAGGCGGATGGGATAAGCGTCAATCTATTGGTGCTTCACTGCTTTTGTATCCAACGGATCGACTCACACTTAAATTATTTGCATTGAAAAATGAAGTTGAAGAAGATCAACCAACGTTAGTTGTCCAAAGCCCATCTAAAAATAATACAGGTGCGCACTATGTCAACGAAAATGGTTCGTTTTATACTCTTTTCGATGGAGAAATCGAAGCTGGTGATTCGGTCAACCTTGATAACAGGGGGCGGGGTAATGACGGTAGTATTACGCTGGCGTACCTGAAAGTTGATTATGAATTTGATTTTTCCACATTGACAGGGAAATTCGGATACACCGAGTCTGGCTATGATGGTTTCTTTGATAACGTTGGGGACCTAAGCGCGGTTAATCGTCCATTGGCTCCACCTGTTTCTGCCTATTTCTTAACTGACTCGGCTGGTGACGCTGCAAAGCAAACTTCAGTTGACTTGCAGTTAGCATCTAATGGCTCGCACAGTTTTGACTGGTTGCTTGGGACATCTTATTACGACTCTTCATCTGCGATCCAAACAGCAAGCCAGGGCGCCCTTATCGGTCAAATTGATACTTTAATTCCAATTAGTGATTTTAACTCAAAACTTGGTCAAGAAATTTTTGGTTATTTTGGTTCGGCGTCGTTTGAATTGACTGAGACTATTCGTGTTGGTGGTGAGGCAAGATACACTGAGGAAAAACAAAACTTTGATGTGTTTCAAAACTTTCTTTTGTACGGTTTAATTCTTGCTGATTCAAAAGAAAGTACAAGCTTTGATTATTGGTCAGGCCGCTTGACTGTCGAATATCGTCCGAACGACGATAATTTATTTTATGCTTATATCGCCAATGGCGTGAAAACCGGTGGTATAAACTCAGGGCGTGAGGGGATGGAATTTGCATCTTTTGATCCAGAAGAAAATACAACTATCGAAGTTGGCTCCAAATCTTCTCTTCTTGATGGGGACTTAACACTAAATACTGCTCTGTTTTATATAGATTGGACAGATCTACAATCTACAAGTCCAGGAACTTATGGGACTGCTCCGTATGTGGTTAATGGAACCGGAGCCTCTTCAGCAGGGATCGAGCTCGATGCTACTTGGGCTATAACAGATAATTTAATCTGGGCTGTAGCGGCTACATTTCTGGATCCAAAATACGATAGCGGATTTCAAGATGGCGCATTTGAAGAAACTTGTCTTGAGCAAGCTGCCGCAATAGCTGGTAGCTTTGTCTCTAGTAGCTGTAATGGCGATGTAGGTGGAAACCAAATTGCAAAGACATCTAAGACTCAGTTCTACACAAGTTTGACTCATGTAATACCGTCTGCTTTTAAAGGGTTTGATATCGAGAATAGAGTTGACTTCTCTCACGAAGGCAAGCGCCCAACAACTAGTCTTAACTATGCGAAAATACCAGCGAATAACATATTCAATTATCGTTTGAGCTTCAAGGGTGATGAGATGGATATTTCACTTTGGGTGGACAATATGTTTGATGAAGAGTGGGTGGCATCTACTTTGCCCATTTCAAGTCTTGAATATGGCTCGCCGTTATTATGTCAAAGCTGTTCTATCCGTGAAGAAGCTGTTTATCTTGGGAATGGCCGTCAGTTTGGTATAACTTTAGTGAGAAGATTTTAATTAGTTTTAACTTAAGAGCTTCTTTCAGCGGGTAATGTGCTTTAGTGTTTTATATCTATATTGCTTTCAGTATAACTGCTCGCTGAATAATGTCTGATGCCGCCTTCGGGCGGCTGTTTTAATTCTATACCTACCGCTGATTCATGTACAAAAAACTAAGCTATTAGCTTGGTTCTGACCGCAGCCATATCCGTGCTATGCATTGTCTATTTAGAGTCATAATTTTTCTGTATTGGCTGTATGAAAAGGCTAAAGGTAGACTTAACCTAATAGCATAACTCCATAGCCATTATATTGGCTATTCACTGATCGTCTTCAAATTTACAGGATTTTTATATGAAAGTTTTACTTACGGGTGCAAATGGTCGTACAGGTCGACCCATTATTGCAGCTTTGGCTAACAAGGGTATAGATGTTCGTGCGTTTGTTCGCAGTGATGAACATAAAGATACACTCAAAGCAATTGGGGCAAGTGAACTGGCTATTGGTGATATGACCGACCAAGAAAGTATATCCAAAGCGGTTTCTGGCTGCGACAAGATCATTCATATTGGCCCTCCTATGCACCCTGATGAAACACAGATAACGCAATATTTTATTGACGCTGCACTTAAGCACGGGATAAAACATTTTGTTTATTATTCTGTTATGCATCCTCTTAGACGTGAAGTGCGTCATCACAAGTTAAAACTGGATGCTGAAGAGAACCTTATTGAATCGGGTCTTCCTTACACGATTATTCAGCCTTCCCGCTACATGCAACACCTTGAAGCTATCTGGAAACCAGTGACAGAAGAAGGGATACATACCATGCCCTTTAGCACCTCAAAAAAATTCAGCGTTGTTGATCTTTTGGATCTAGCGGAAGCGACAGCAATTGCTGCGGCCAGTGATGATCATTTATATGCAACCTATGAACTGGTCGGTCCCGAACCGCTTAGCCAGGAAGATATGGCTGAACAGCTCTCCAGTGTTTTGGGTCGCAAGGTGACAGCCAAAGCCATACCGTTTGATGACCTAGAAGCTGGCGCGCGCGCCAAAGGCTTTTCAGAAGACCGAATTGGGCAAATGCTCATTATGAACAAACATTATGACGCCCACGGCTTTATCGGCAATCCAAATGTTCTAACCATGATTTTGGGTAGAAGACCCAACACTTATCAAAGTTATATCACGCGTTTAGCCAATGCTGATTAATGTGTTTTGGAGATGGATTTAATCCCTCAGAGTTGTACATTGCTATTGTGCAACCTAGGGAGATTAGAACGGTACAATTTAGAGCTCCCTCCTTTTGGCGAAGTTCGTAACTTCGCTTTTTTTTGTCTAAAACTCGTGCTAATAACGTTTACACTTTTCAAGCTTATTTTAGAGAGTGAAATATAATTACCTCCTAGGCATTCGCAAATAGGTTATTCCCGCGCTTCTAAAAAAACTGTTGTTAACCAAATGAAAAAGCAAGTTCACTAATAAACAAGTACAAAAGCAATATGGGATTCAGAATTCTCCAATAAGTTTTACTTCGGTTTCGTAAGCATGGTCGTTTAGATAGGTTTAGGCAAACTCTAAAGTTTTTTCAACGAGGTAAGCAAATGGATAAACCAAAGAGCAAGATGATGTTAAAGTGCTTACTGAGCATTTTCTCCACTTTGTATAAGCACTCCACAAATGCAACAGATGATGAAATTGAATGAGCTAGTGATTGGAAGATGCCACCTGTTTGCTCGTTAAAACTAAGCTGGTCAGCACAAGACGACTAACTGCCATCATCGGCATATACTACTCCAGTCGCGCGATGAGGGGCTTAAGACAGAGAGATAATGTTGCTCTGAAGAATATAATAAACGCCACAGAAAACATACCGTGCAATGATCGACGCTATGGTTACAATTAAAACCCATTGCCTGAGCGTATAAACGAGATACATAAAAACGAGTAGTGACTCTACAAACCCCAAAAACCTCGAGAAAGCTGAGGTTTTGATAGCTGAATCAGTTAAGTTATTTAATAGCCCAAGGCCATATTTGGACTTAAAATACAAAACGCCCGATGAAATTCATCGAGCGTTTTAATCGAAATAAGTGTCAACCAATTTCAGAACTAGTCAACAAGTGTAGTAATTTAAATTTAGTGCTTAAAGCGATCGTGGAAGCGATCAACCACCGCTGATTTTAGCATCGGATGTATCCTGTCTCTGCTGTGCACTTTCTTACCGGTCATATGAATAATTAACTGGCTTGGGTCACCCTTTTCAACTCCGTACCAAGGATATTCTGACGCTTTCATTGTAGCTGAATAATCCCTGCGACATTCAATTGCGGGGGTTGAAGGATCCATTAATTCTTTGCGATCAACATTCCAAAAACCAATATCAATACGGGGTTGCTGAGGGCCTTCATGCTGTGCAGAACCCAAAACGGTATAGCTAACGTCTTGACCTGAATCTATGTAATGCTGAGAATAGCCACCTTCTTCGTCCCAAGGTTGGTTATAAAACTCCTGAGGGATACCAGGTACTACAATGGATTTCCCTTTGCGGTACATTAATCTGTCTGCATAGAGTAATTCTGGTAAATCAATCGTCTGATCTGTGTAGGGATTATAAACTTTATCCAATGGTTTGAAGGTTCTTGGATCTACGTGAATAGTGGCAAATACTGCCCAAGTAATATAGTCATCTGGGCCGTGCTTATCTGTTATTGTGGGATCAGCACTTGCCGGACTACAAAAGTATTTACCAACGGTCATACGCCCTAGAAACGGGTATGCGGGTACACCAGGAGGAGCAAAACAAATCCAGCCAAATTTATTTAACCAACTATATTCACCGATTAAACTGGCATGGCTTTTGGCCCAAGCATAAAAGTTATCATCGGGATTACTAAGATTATAATTGCCTTTTTTAGACGGCATCCAGCGTGGTAATTCGAATATCTCGTCAGGATGCATGTTAGGGCGTACGTGTTCGCTCTTCGCTATATGCAGTTGTTCTACTTCTTCTTTCTCTTTCTTAAAAGCTCCTGCCATAACGTCCTTAGGCTGCATAAGCATCATACCTGCAGCGCCCATCGCCGTGCTCTTTATAAAATTGCGGCGATCCAATGGAAAGACTCCTTTTTCTGCAGCAGCAGAAGGTTTATTAGAATCTACTTTCTTATCTGACATGATCGTTTCCTGTATATTTACACCGTGGTATTGAAACTGGTTGCTAAAGTATTTGTTAATTGCTGCTGACAGAAGTTTAGCCAAAACGTATTGATCAAGATACTGAGACTAATTAAAAACACTCTGCACAGTATCTTAACTATGTACACGATACACCTAATCAATACGACAACAATTTGTTATAGATTATCTGTTTAAAGCCTAAATCGCTTAGGAAAAGGGTCAATAGCCGTCTTTTGTATAAGTGGATGCACTCTTTCTTTACTATGTACTTTTCTGCCCGTCATATGAATAACCAACTGGCTGGGGTCACCCTTTTCAACTCCGTACCAAGGATATTCTGACGCTTTCATTGTAGCTGAATAATCTCTACGACACTCAATCGAAGGCGTCGAAGGATCCATTAATTCTTTGCGATCAACATTCCAAAAACCAATATCAATACGGGGTTGGTGCGGACCATCGTGCTGAGCTGAACCCAAAACGGTATAGCTAACATCTTGACCTGAATCTATATAGTGCTGGGAATAACCACCCTCTTCATCCCAAGGTTGGTTATAAAACTCCTGAGGCACACCAGGTACTACAATGGACTTACCCTTGCGGTACATTAATCTGTCAGCATAGAGTAATTCTGGTAAATCAATCATCTGATCTGTGTAGGGGTTATACACTTTATCCAGACGTTTGAACGTTCTGGGATCCACGTGAACCGTTGAAAACACCGCCCAGGTAATATAGTCATCTTCACCATGCTCATCTGTTATTGTGGGATCCGCACTTGCCGGACTGCAAAAATATTTGGCAACCGATACGCGCCCTAGAAATGGGTATGCGGGTACACCAGGAGGAGCAAAACAAATCCAGCCGTAGCTACACATCCAGATATCCTCACCCATTAAGCCGGAATGGGCTTTGGCCCAAGCATAAAAGTTATCATCGGGATTACTAAGATTATAATTGCCTTTTTTAGATGGCATCCAGCGTGGTAATTCGAATATCTCGTCAGGATGCATGTTAGGGCGTACATGCTCACTCTTCGCTAAGTGCAATAATTGTTTTTTCTCTTTATCAAACGTTTCTGCCAAAACGTCTTGAGGTTGCATAAGCATCACGCCCGCGGCGCCTATTGCTGAGTTTTTCATAAAACTGCGGCGATCCAGAGAAAAAGGGCTTTCTACCTGCGTATCTGATTTATTCAGTGACGATTTCTTCTTTGACATAATAATTTCCCATTAAAAATTAAATCTTTGTGAAACTGCATGTTAATTAACCGTTTATGATTTCTTATTGTTGTAATACGTCATTATTGTTAAAACCAGCTAATTATTAAGACTGACTGCATATATGAACGCCCTTTCGCCGACGTCCTAAAATGATCTATATGCTTGTAGAGAATAATGGACTTGGCTGAAAAATGTATCAATTGGTTTTTTCTGATGTTTATATAACGAATAGGTATGGAGCAGTTTAAGGAGTATGTTTTTAAGGGTATTTTTAATACTGTAATGTATTTTCCTAGTGTCTGTGCTGTCTTTGATTTAATTTAATCTTGTTTGTGTATAAAGAGTTAGTATGAGTGGCTTGCATGTTGGCGTTAGGTATTTTCAGTTTATTTATTTTTGTGGTTCACATTCTATCCAATCAATTTCTTATCAATGAATATGCTATAGATGGGGCCACAGTTTAACTATAATTTCTAATTAAGTTTGTATGTCTAAAGGGTATTAGCTGAATGCTGGGGAGTGTGGTTTTATGAGCTAAGCAATAAATATTAACTAATAGGAGCTTTTATGAATTTTAGATTGTTTTTCATCCCAATAGTGATTTTTTTAGGAGGGTGTGTTGGCACGTCGCACACATCCAGTATTCTTTATAACATCGGCCCTGTAGAAGAGGGCGCCTTCTCATCAATCGATATATTGCTTGATATAGACAGCCAAACCTACAAAACTCCTCATAATGACGGCTATGGTGTTTACCGTTTTGATGGGACAAATATATGTTTCCTAGCCAGCTATTCAAAGGTTGAAAGGTGTATAGATTTTCAGATTGAGCCTGCTAAGTGGGTGGAAGGAGAACATTGGGAAATCAAATCCTTTGACGGGTCTGACGCCGTTGTGACAGTCAAAGAGATTATTTAGGTGATGCTAAAAAAAGGTACAAAAAATAATAAAAGTACTAATTTTTCTTGCTATCAGAGATTAGCTTCAGCCTAAATAACTGTACCAAATAAATAATTTGATAAGAAGTGGAATGTCAATAATTGCCTTTATGGCAGTTGTTGACAAATACTACGAATTTCTTCCATTAACAATCCCGCAGCGATATTTTTTGAATCAACTTTGCGTGTGATTAAACCGGCTTTACGGCGAATAGGCGTGCCTGGAACGGGGAGTATTTTCAAATCTCCTTTTTCTACACTTTCTTGCACCCAATGGCTAGGAAGAATTCCGATAAAACCATCATGCTGTACCATTGAATGAATAATATTTAATGAGTTGCTTCTTACTTTACTATGTGGGGCGGGCAAACCTTCATCAGCAAAAAAAGAATGCATAAATGAATCCATATGTGCTTGTTTCAATACTACCCATGAGACATCCATGAGATCACTGACTTCCACCTTGTCTTTTGCACTCAACGGGTGGCTCGAAGACGCAACAATGACTGAGTTAATCTCACACAACGGCTCAAAAAGTAATTCATCGCGATATTCACTGTCTGGACTGGTAGATAATACTACATCTAGAACACCATCTAATAATTGCTGAACCAGATCTTCATAAAGGCCAATAGTAATAGAAGTATGTATACCTTGATGATTTTGCGAGAGATTTGCAGCGGCTTTATCAAGAAATAAATTGGAAAACATACTTGCGGCACCAACATGGATCTCCCCTTGAGAGCCTTCCAGTACAGCTCTAAGTTCGTCTCGGGCGGCCTCCATTTCATTTAGAATGAGCATTGCGTGACGGTGCAGCATTGTGCCTGTTTCGGTAAGGTAAACGCCTCTAGGGGTACGTTCAAATAATCGTGTACCCAGTATATCCTCGAGTACGTTTATGCTTCTTGTTAATGCTGGCTGTGATATATACAGTCTTTTGGCAGCTTCTGAAAAACTGCCATATTTAGCAATTCCTGCAAAATGTTTTAGGTGTCTTATATCCAATTTTTTAAGCCTAATGATTTATAGATTAAGAGAAGTAAATCACTATTAAGATGAATTTACAATAGTTGGAAATTACACTAAGGACCTCTAAAAGGCTATTGCTGAATAGTGGATTTTTATTTTTGCCTCAGTGCTATAAAGATTGATTCGGAGTAACCGTAAACTCTATTAGAACTTCAACACAGCTGGTTATAAAATTTGATATACGTGAAAATGCAGAGGTATATCAATCTAGATCTTACTTAGTACATATTTTTAGGGGTGCTTTAGACAGTTTCTCTCTATAAGTAGAACCTAGTCAACTTAGAGAAAAATTCAATCTGCCAGCGCAATAACGCAGTGCATTAAGGTTGCTTAATTGCGTCAATGATCAAATTAGGTAATTTGGTGTCATCCCAATCAAACCGCTGATCACCGGTGCGAACAATGACAAGATCCTGCTTACGGCTAATGTATACCCTTTGTCCACCTATACCATCGAAATATATCATATCATCGACGTAGAAGGGTTCTGTTGCAGAAAAACTAACCCCTGTTTTGGCATCATTATAGAAACGTTTTTCCTCGTATTGATTACCAAGCCAAACCTGCCAACCATAATTCGGATAGGCTACTGAAGGGGTGCTCATTTCATTTATTAAATCTGCAGAAATTACTTGGTCCCCATATATTTGACCTTTGTCTTTAATCAGTATTCCAACCCGAAGCCAGTCAATCGCCGTTGCTAACAATGCGGTATAGGTTCGAGGCGTGCCATCATTATAGTTCCAAGTGTACGCATCACTAGACCCAAGACGTGTCCAAAGCCTCTCTGAAAGATACTCTCCGTAGGGTTTATGTACCGCAGACTCGATCACCATTGCCACAATTTGACTGTTTGTATTGGCATAGGTAAATCGGGAACCAGGCTTAACTTCAAGACGCATATCCAACAGGGCTTCACGGTAGCCTTGCCCCTGCGTGACAAACCTAACGCGAGGTGAGTCTATCCCACCTTCAATACTCAAGGGTTTCAATCCACTTGCCATATTCAGCACATTCTTTATGGTGATCTTACCTTCCGGAAGGCCTTTCCAAGCATCCACATAGTTTTCAATAGGTTCATCAACGCTTTTGATATAACCGTCTTCGATGGCCGTTGCGACCAGTAATGCCATGACTGACTTGTGCATAGATGCGGTATTAGGGCGCAGATCAGCATCGAAGTCTTCAAAATAACGTTCTAAAATAAGTCCACCCTGATGCCATACAAGCAAAGAGTAGCTACCTAGCTCACTGGCATAATTAATGGCATCGGTAAAGTCGACAGAAGTTGACTCTGCAGCTACGTTGGAAGTTGGCAATGGACGTGGATTCCCCTTTATTTTCCCCAAGGGTTTTAGTGTCCTGATTGCATCTGAGAATCGTGGCCTTGCCTTAGCTGATTTATCGGTATCTGTCCGAACGTCCGTATCTAGGCTTCTTAAAACTTTATTGGGTATAAACGTATTATCCCATTTCGGCTCACGTGGCGCCCAAGCGCCTGTACGAAGAATAACGAGTTTTTTTGATGGGACAATATAGGCAACCTGATTCGAATTGCCGTCAAAAAGCACTAAGTCATCAGCCTGATAAGGCTCAGAATGGAATGTTTTACCATAGGCTATATCAGGGTTAGCAGCACCTCTTCCTTCGGTATAAGGGCTTCCAATATACAGCCCCATACCTGCATGTGGATTCTCTTTGGTTGGTGTACTTATTTCCGTGACAAATCCGGTCGGTAAGAGACGTTTTCCTTCCCAAACTCCATCCTGTAAAACCAGAATTGCGGTACGTAAATAGTCCTCTGCAGGCAATAAAGCGCAGCAACCTGCATGAGGCGTACCGCCTAATCGGCCCATCCAGATTTTACCCCCACGGGCGCCTAGGGGCTTGAGTAATTCATTGGCTATCCAGTCTTCATATTGTCTACCTGTAGCACGTTCGATCAAAGGCGCGACTAAATCTGCAACTGCATTGGCATAGTCATAACGAGTGCCAGGTTCATTGACTAGCGGATATTCATTAATTATAACATCTTCAAAAAAAGGATGAAGATAGGCGCGCATTAGGACGTCATCGGCAGATTTAACATCTGACTGGGGTAGAAGGCCTGAGCGCATGCCAAGCAGATCTCTAATCAACATTTTTTCTTTAGGCGTGCCACGCCATTCATGAATAAAATCTGCTACAGGCTGGTCGAGAGAGTCGATATGCCCCTCGGCAATTGCCCTGCCAACGGCAAGTACACTGATTGGTTTAGCCAAGGATTTTGAAACAATTTCAGTATCGGCCGTAGTATCACCAAAATAACGCTCTGACTCAACTACGCCATTACGCCAGACAATAAGTGCAGATGAATTATTTTTATCAGCATAATCTTCAATATCACTAATGGCGCTTTCAGGAATAGTTTTTTTCAGTTTTTCTGCGCGAGGTAAGGGATGCCAATTTTCACTTCCTTCAAGTAGCACGAGTGGATCGTAAAATGGCAAACCGTTCATGCTTGTTCGATCAGTCATTCTTTTAAATCGTTCGTGCAAGATCTTTTCTGCTTCGGCCGTTGACATTTCTGGCTCGGAATTATTTTGCGCGCATGCAACCAAAACTAAAACTACAATAAAACTATAAAAAAAACGAAGGATCATATTAATTTACCTTACTGAAATTAAATTACTGCACAAACGGTTTTCACTTCCAGGTATTTACTTAACGCCTGCATACCACAGTCTTGTCCCCATCCTGATTGCTTGATACCACCAATAGGTAAACTGGCGTCAAACATGGAGTGACAATTAATCCATACAGTACCAGTATGAATATCATCAGCCATACGGTGAGCTGTCGATAGACTCTCTGTCCAAACGCTGGCAGCCAGACCAAATTTAGAATCATTTGCGAGCTCTGTAACTTCCTCGATATCATCGAATTTTTGACAAACTAATACTGGACCAAAAACTTCTTCTCGAACAATCTGCATATCCTGACGCGCATTAGCGATCACAGTGGGTTCAATAAAAAAGCCGGGGCAATCGAGTCTTTTGCCACCAGTTACCAGTGATCCGCCTTCCGCTTCAGCCGTTAAGATAAAATTGTTTACCTGTTCAACCTGACGTTTATTCACCAGCGGTCCCATTTGAGTACTTGGCAATAAACCGTGGCCAAGTTTCATACCTTTTGCGATATCAGCGACCTTTTCAACTACCTGATCATAGATTTTGCTATGTGCATAGAGACGTGACCCGGCAACACATACCTGGCCGCCATTAAAGAAAATAGCATTAGCCGCACCAGGAATCGCTAGATCTAGATTTGCATCATCCATAAGTATTACTGGCGATTTTCCGCCTAGTTCAATGGATACTTTTTTTAAGTTTGATTTTGCCGAATCCAAAATTGAACGGCCTGTTTCTGTTGATCCGGTAAAAATTACTTTGTCGACATCCATATGAGAAGCTAAAGCTTTACCCGCGATAGCTCCGTAACCTGTGATTATATTAACAACGCCTGGAGGGAAACCGGCCTCAATAATTAGTTCGCCAAGACGCAGAGCGGTTAGAGAGGTATCTTCAGCAGGTTTAAGTACAACCGTGCAGCCGGCGGCCAAAGCAGGAGCTAGTTTCATAGCCGTTAGCACCAGTGGTGAATTCCAAGGGACAATGGCCGCAACCACACCAATGGGCTCCTTTCGCGTATAAGCAAATATTTTTTTGCCTTCAGGCTGATAATTTATCGACGTAGGAATCGTGCTACCTTCAATCTTAGTTGCTGCACCAGCAAAGTAACGAAACTGTTCTACTGCACCAGGAATTTCTGCCCAACGGCCAACATACAAAGGCTTACCTTGGTCCAACGTTTCCAATTCAGCTAACTCGTCAATATTTTCCTCGATAAGATCGGCCAGTTTCCATAACAAGCGACTGCGCTCAGAAGGCGCCATTACTGGCCATGCTCCTTGTGTAAGAGCTAAGCGAGAAGACGAAACCGCATGATCGACATCCTCGGGTTGAGCAGAAACAATCCGTGCCAATACTTGTTCTGTGGCAGGATCAATGCTGTCGATCATTTCTTCAGTACTACCATTAATCCACTGATTATCAATCAGAAGTTGGCGTTCTTTGATTTTAAGAAAAGCTTTGGTTGCAGGAATATTCGGCTGAACAGTTTGTTTCATGATCTTCTCTTGTATATGGGCGTTTACTTTTTAATTCGTTAACTATTATCTTGCTAAGCAGGCTATCTTAGTTAACATTGAGTGCTTTCAAAACACTTGCGATTAATTTTTGGCTTTTATTATCAAGTTCTGCTTGTAGAGTTTCATCGGGCTGAAATCGATCAACTTGATCATGTATCTCAATGCCTTTTTGTTCTAGAACTGCTTCAAGAACACGCACACGATCAGTCAATACCCATAGTTCCTGTGTTAGGGTTAAAAGTGCCATGGCGAGGCCGCCAGTGTCAGCTTCATTGAGCGTTTCCCGGATTGGATTATTAAACTCAGTAGGGGCCTTATCAAAGAGTTGTTTGATGGATTCTTTATCAGTTGCTTTGTTCATTACAGTTGTCGCTCATAAACGTTAGTAGACATAGTTTGTCTGGTTTCGGGTGATATTCTCTATTAGGGTTTAGTACCTTGAATGAGATAAGGGTATTTCGCGCCATTCATACCCCCACTAGAAACATTGATAAACCCCGCGGCTTCTAACATTGGAGCAAAATCTATACTCGCTGTTTCGCGCCAATATGGTTCACCTCCATAAGCTGCTCCACGGTCAGCTTTCCATTGTTCAAGTTTATTTAAATCTGAATAACGAGTGGCATCAGACATCAGTAAGTCACCACCAGGCTTTAATACGCGGAAGGCTTCAGTAAACATTTTTTCTATAGCATCAACAGGCATTTCATGCAGTAAAATGAATGATGTGACCAAGTCAAATTGGTTCGATTCAAATTTAGTATCTTCAGCCGCACGTTGATAGAGGTGCCATTTCCATCCTTTTAGATTTGCCGTTCGTTGAGAGTGCTCTAACATAGTCAGAGAAAGATCAATGCCAGTAATTTCAGCATCTGGGTAAGTTAAAGCTAAAGCTTGAGTATAATGGCCGGAAGAGCAGCCCATTTCCAAAATTCGCTCATAGCTGTCTTTTGGCGCCATAGCCGCTACTTCAGGCCGCTGTTTGGTGATGCCGTCAATAAATAAGGCGCCGACTATTCGACGATGAATGATTTCGCCATGAATAAAGCCCATATAAGGGTGGCCGTCCCAAGCTTTGGCAGTACGGTGAAACTCCACGCCCTGCCAATAAGCAGGAGCCTTGAAATCTTCATCGATCTGAATCTTCGTTGGCCCCTTTGACAACTGATCAAGTTGATCTTGCAGATCGGGCTGTATTTCCTCAAAAGCATTAATGGCCGCTTCACCATGATTAACGGAGTGCCATTCTCCCAGCAATTGATAAATACGAAAGGGCCTTGAATCAACTAGAGAGTTCACCATAAAGTGATTGCGTTCATCAAGGTCATCTGGGAGTTCATCAATATTCCCCGCGGCTTTATCTGCATCCTTTCTTACGGCTTTAGTTAATGTGGCTGAACCATGAAATATATTGACCATGAAATCGATTGTGGCTCGACCACCTTGTTTTAATTCAAATTCGAAACCGTTCATTATTTATTCCTCGCGCTTTTTGTTACTTCAGATAGCATTTTTTCGTCTAACTTAAAACCAGCAAGAATGAATATAGATATGATACTCAATGCTGCTGGCAAGTAGGCCATGGATAGGAGTAAGGCCTGACGAACAGCTGGGTTCTGTGCCTGTTCTATAGGTACGCTTTGATCAAAACCAGCATACGACAGGGCGGCACCTAAAATTAATGGGCCGAGCGAAAAGGTTGCCTTCTCAACCAGACTGTAAATTGAGGTATAAGCCCCCTCACGTCTCTCTCCAGTTTTCTTGACATCATATTCGATGGTGTCTGTGAGCATAGACATAGCTAGCATTACATTGCCTGTTGAAACCACGCCCACCATTACACCCCTGAGAAGAATTAACGTTAGTGATTCTCCTGGCTGAGCAAATGTCCAGCTGAGGGCATAGACGACGAATATACTTGCAGATAACATGTATGATTGGCTTTTGCCTATTTTCTTCGAAAGTTTTACAAACAAAGGAGCTGCTATCAACGCTGAAACAGTGATCACAGCAAAGAAATAGGATTGTATTTTCAGGTCGAGTTGCAACGTATTTAGCAAAAAATAAAACATTGCTGGGCCAGACACAGCGACACCTAGTAGTTGTGCGATTTTTACGCAGATTAAACGCAGGAAGTGCTTGTTAGCTGCTACTGCTTTGAACTCGATAAGTGGATTGGTTCTTATACCCGTAGAGTGTGTAAATTTAGCTTTTCGGGTTCCAAAAAACGTAATGCTCATGCTAACAAGAACAATAATGCCACCAGCGATGCCTAGAATTGCGTAGGAAGAAGCATCTTCTTTACCTAGTTCTTCTAAAAACCAAGGGGCAATAGATCCTGTTACCAAACCACCGATTGTAACAAAGACTATCCGATACGCATGAATAGAGGAGCGCTCGTGATAACCGTTCGTCATTTCCGCAGGCATCGACATATAGGGAACATTAAAGATGGTGTAGCCCACAGTATAGATGATTAGCGTGAAAAAAATATAAGCTATCACAAAGTTATGATTATCAAAATCAGGCGTTGTAAAAAACATAATCAGTGTAAGGGCTGATAAAATAGCACCTGGCAATAAAAAAGGGCGTCGTCGACCTATATTAGTTTTTGTACGGTCACTCCACAAGCCCACAAGCGGATCAGTGACAACGTCGAATAACTTGGTAACTGATAATAATAGACCGGCTATGAAAGGTTCAATATTCAATATATTGGTCATGTAAAACATGCCTAACCCGGCAATCGAGGCAAGTACTATGTTAGCACCCAGTGCACCAGTTCCCCAGTATACCTTGATGGATTTTGGTATTTTTTCTTGTCTGGGTGGTTGTTCATTCATAGTCTGATTCTCTATTATTTTAATGTAAATTAGCCGTGTAAAAACTCTATGACTGCATGGTTATATTTTTCCGATACCGTCATCGGTGCAAAATGTCCGCCGTAGTCGAGCATTTTTAGTTTGGCATTAGGAATTTTCTGGGACAATTCTTCAGTGAAACTAAAGGGCGTTATTTGATCATCTTTAGCACCAATAGCTAAGGTCTCATGGCTTATATGCTGAATATGTGTTCTTAAGTCATGTGCAGCCACTGCTGCTAATCGGCTCAATTCAACTTCCAATCCTGGGAAGGCCTTGATCCTGTCTTCCAAAAAAGACCGAGTAGATTTAATTTGAGGTTGTAAGTGCCAAGCCGGTGTGGCTAAAAACGTGCCCATGGTTAAATAGGCATTAGGGCCTGCATTGATAAGAACCTCTCTACGGGCCGAGAATAATTGGGTAAAATAAGCGTCTGGCCCAGCCCAGCTGCTACTTAGCACTAATTTGTCAATTCGTTCTGGTGCTTTAAGAGCAATATGCTGGCCTATTGCTCCACCTGTCGAGTGTCCAATTAAGTGCGCTTTTTCTACATCCAGTACATCCATCAGGCTTATTAAGTCGTCAGCCATATGTTCAGCGCCGGCTACTAATTTATCCGGAGTACTTTTGCCAACACCTCGATGGTCATGGAGGATAACGCGAAAATGTTTTGAGAGTGCTTCAACCTGATTTGCCCAGAACTCATGGCGACCACCAAGGCCTGCTACTAATAGCAAGTTTGGGCCATCACCATGTATTTCTGTATAAATCTCTATATCATTAACTTTAACTAAGGGCATTGTAAATTCTCTAAAGTTTGCTTATTAATCGAGTGATGTAACAACGGCTTTGGTATCCAAATAATTCATTAAGCCTTCAAGACCATTTTCACGTCCCCAGCCCGATTGTTTAAAGCCACCAATAGGTAGATCCCAGTCGGCAGAAGAGCCAGCATTAATGCTAATATTACCGGCTCGAATTCTTCGAGCTAACTTATGCGCTTCTCCAAGCATGTTGGTCCAAATCACTGCGGATAACCCATAGTCGCTATCATTTGCCATGGTAACGACTTCATCAATTTCGCTAAAGCGTTGAGCGACCAATACGGGGCCAAAGATTTCCTCTCTAACTACGGTCATATCGTTCGTTGTGTTGCCGATTACTGTGGGTGATACGAAGAAGCCTTTGTCACCGATTCTATTACCGCCAGCAACAATTTCACCACCTTCTTCTCGTCCCTTCTCAATATAATTTAGTACACGCGCTTGTTGTTTAGCAGAAATGAGAGGGCCAAGTAGCGCCTCTGGATCCAATCCAGGTCCTACTTTAATATTCCGGGAAAACTCTGCGATACCTTCGACGACTTGATCATAGACGTCATCATGCACATAAAGCCTTGATGCGGCGGTACAAACCTGTCCAGAGTTAAAGAAAATACCCATCGCGGAGCCTGCAATCGCTTTTTCTAAATTCGCATCAGGGAGAATGATATTGGGCGCTTTACCACCAAGTTCTAGCGTTACTTTCTTCAGATTTCCTGTGGCCGCACTAGCAATAATCTTACCGGTTTGTGTGGAGCCAGTGAACGCTACTTTGTCTATTCCAGGATGAGAGGCGATGCCAGCGCCTATGCTTTGGCCATAGCCAGTAATGACATTAAGCACGCCATCGGGAAAGCCAGCTATTTTGGCTAGCTCACCTAGACGTAGTGCCGTAATAGAAGTATCTTCTGCAGGTTTTAGAATACAGGTGCAACCGGCGGCGAGGGCGGGGCCTAATTTCATGGCGGCCATTACTAACGGGAAGTTCCAAGGAATGACTAGACCAACAACGCCTACTGGTTCCAGCAAGGTATAAGTATGGTACTCACCCGGCATTGAAATATTGTGGGTGGTACCATGAATTTTATCTGCCCAGCCAGCATAATATCTAAACGCACCAGCTGTAGCGGGTATATCAACCGACTTGGAAAGGCTTATTGGTTTGCCACCATCTAGCGTTTCCAAATAGGCAAGTTCTTCAGCATTTTGTTCAATTAACTCAGCAAATTTGTTTATTATTGAGGCCCTTACAGCAGGCTTCATGTCACGCCATGCTGAGTTTTCAAAGGCCGCTCTGGCTGACGCTACGCAGCTATCAAGATCTTCAGCGCTGGCATTGCTAATAGCTGATATTACATCGCCTGTTGAAGGGTCTATGACATCAATAAAATCTCCAGATGATGAATTTACCCAGCACCCGTTTACCCAGATACCATGCTTTTTGTCTAGAAAAGTTTTTGCCGCTTGGCTCATTGATACTACCCTCAATATGAAGTTCTATTAATCGTTTATTTAGTGAGATAACCTTAGCAGAGAGAGTATCTTGATAGCTATTGAGAAAAGTTCACCATTCCATAAATATAAATTATGGCTATATTAATTTGATTTCAAGAATGGCACTCAAGAATCATGTTTGGGTACTATCAACACTGAGCTCTAATTTAAGTCTGAGCTGCCTGAATCAAACGATACACTTTAATAATGGAATATAATCCAATTTTTGAGGTGTTAAATGACAAAAAATAAACGGAAATATACCAATGAGACCAAATAATAAGTCGTTGTTTTGATTACTGAATAAGGTTATAGCATACCTAATGCCTCCGTGTCTTTGAGTATCACTGGGAAATTGCTATACAACTAGAAAACCAAATTTGTAGCAGAAAAATCAGGTGCCAGTTTAAATTCAGATGGGCGAGCTGAACCGAGGCGGCTGCGTAACGAAAATAAAGAGCCAATGCTATTTTCGAGTAAAGCAGAAACAATTTAGTTTATCGGGCGCATGTAAAAGGTTAGGTAAAGCGGACTTCAAGGTCAGTGAGAATGGCGTTCAACAGCTAATGGCAAGTCTAGGTCTGATAGTTACTCAACGAGTAGCTAATAACATAAATACCAGCCTACAGGACGCATTGTAGCAAGGGCTTTAGCCCCTGAACCTAGGTAAGACATTGCGCTGACATAAATACCAGCCTACATGACGTATTGTAGCAGGGGCTTTAGCCCCTGAACCAAGGTAAGACATTGCACTGACATAAATACCAGCCTACAGGACGTATTGTAGCAGGGGCTTTAGCCCCTGTATAAGGCTTGTTATTTAGCCTGCCAATGCATGAGAATAGATTGAGTATCACTAAGCAAAGCGAAATTAATGGCCATGGCATGGAGGCTGGCGTCGTGCAGTGCGGTTTCGTATGCAGCGCAACCATCACTTACCACAATGGCTTGATAATCAAGGTGAAAGGCATCTCGCACACTGGACTCCACGCAGCATTCAGTTGTGACGCCGCAAAACACTAATGTGTCTAATTGCTTTTGCTGTAACAGTTCATCCAGTTGGGTCTTAAAAAAGGCGCTATAACGGGTTTTATAGATAACGGTATCGCCTTCTTGTGGCACTAAACCGTAAAAATCCATACCTGAGGTTCCGGCTCGACAAATTGCGCTTTCAGCTTTGGCATCTCTACCTTGTCTGGTCATCCACTCTTGCCATGCTGGAGAATCGTCTTGTTCAGTGGTTTTTAAGCCAACAAAGATTACTGGAACAGCAGATTGCCGGGCGCTAGCCACTAATTTTTTTATGTTTTCAATTGCCGGTTGAAGCACTCTCATGTTCAGTCCAAATTGGCCTAATAGGCCATCCGGGCTGGCGAAATCATTTTGCACATCAACGATGCACAATGCGGTTCGAGTAGGCGCTATCCACTCAGGCAGAAGTTCAGTTAAATCAGCATCAGCCATAATGGGCTCTTACAGCGGGTAAAATATCTTTTCCAAATTTATGTAAGCCTTTTTCATAATCGTCAAAAATGACCATTACGCCGTCCATTTCAGTGTTATCAATCATGTCGATAAGTTGCTGTTTTACTGTTTCTGCAGTTCCGACTATTTCTCGACTCATAAATGCACCTTGAGCTCGAATCACCATAGCATTGTCTTTTAATGCTGGGTCAATGCCGTAAGAGCGCATCATGCCCTCAATTGCCCCTAAATCTTTACCTTCACGATAATAATCTGCTTTGGCTTGGGCTTCTTCTTCCGTGTCTTCAATGATAAGCGTGGCCATACAGAAGCACTTTACTGGTGTATCCAGTTCATCGGCAATCTTACGAGCCATACGTGTGATTTTTAAGGTTTCTTCATCGTCTTTCCCACCAACAAAACAAGCATCGGTGTTTTTCACGGAAAAGCGTAAGCCGCGCTCAGATTGACCTGCACAAACGGTAAAGGGTTTATTCTGGGGTTTAGGTTGTGACACACAATCTTCAAACTTAAAGTATTTACCTTCATAGTCTACGTGGTCTTCTTGCCAGAGCTTGTGGAGTATATCACTCCATTCTTGGGCATATACATAACGCTCGTCGTGGTCGATATCATCCCGCCATGCGCCCATTTGATTAAGCTCATCTCGGAACGAACCGGAAACAATATTTAAGCCTGCACGACCACCTGAAATTTGATCTAAAGTACTCATCATTTTGGCCACCGCCCCTGGATTCATTATTAGGGTGTGTACCGTTGCGATAATCTTGGCGTGGCTGGTGGCTTCTGCCAATCCTGCCATCATAGTAATCGACTCTAAAGAAGTGCCCCAATGTTCGGTTTTACCGCCATAACCACGCCATTTTGCCATGGACATGATGAAATCTATTTTGTAACTGTCTGCAATGACCGCCGCGGTTTTGTTTTGCTGATACGAGGCGTCCAATGTCGGAGTATTTTCTGAAACTATCCACCCGCCATTTGCGATGGGTAAAAATACGCCAAATTCTTTACTGCTGGTCGTCATAATAAAAGCTCCTGAGAACAACTACTTACTAGCTACTTTAGCAGCAAGCATATTATTAATAGATGGGTCTGATGGGGTGGGTTCGGAAACTTTTTGTTCCTTTAGTCTAGGGGGACGCATAAATGCAATTCCAACTAATACCAACATGGGGAGAATCCCGATTAATACAAAGGGGGGAACAAAAGTCCCAGATATATCGCGCATACGACCACTAAGTATAGGTGCTGCCGATGCGACGGTTGCACCAATATTCATTAATGAAAACAATGGTAAATAAGGCCCAGTACCAAAATATCTTACTAATAAAACTGTGCAAGATAAGAAGGTCAATCCAAAACCAAAACCTATGGCAAAGGCGAAAAAACCTAAAATAATTAAAGATTGTCCAAAACTTAAGGCAAACATGCCGCCAGCTAATAATAGTAGTGCAATCTGCAACATTACTTTAGGATCAAAGAATTCACCGATAAAGCCACCAACTACACGAGATATGGCATTACAAAAAGCCTCTGCAGATAATAATGTGCTGGCTAAGGCGAAGGTAATTCCAACCTCAGTCATATGTGCAACTGAAAAGCTATTTACGGTTATTCCCACAAATAGCACTGTGGAATAAGCAATCATTAACAAAATATATTGTGGCGTACGAATCGCTTGTTTAAAAGTCCAGGTTTGTTCGGTTTCATACACTCTTTGTTTTTCGGTGTCTATGAGCTCTTGTTTTGGAGGCGTTCTTAAGCGGTTGGCATCTGTGAATAATAGCGATAGCAGCATTAACCCTACGGAGACTATAATAGCTGCTAGCATCACTAACCAGTGTAAACGCCAGTTACCTAACAAATTGGTCGCCATCCAAACCACAATGGGCCCAACAACCCCCCCTAAACCACCTACGGTATAATAGAAACCGAAAGCTGTAGAACGTCGTTTGAAAAAGTGGGTAATGATATAAGTGCCGGGTACTGAACCCACAAAAGTATAGCCAGTACCAGTCAGAATACATCCAAGAAAGTAAGTTATCGGCGCCGTAGTCAAGTACAACACAATAAAACCGATTGCCAATAGTATTAGGCCAATTATCAGGGTTGTAGCAACTCCCCAGCGTCTAACCGTTATAGTTGGTAAGTACCCACTTAAACCGCAGGCCACACCTAGTAGCGTGAAACCAAGACCTGCAGTGGTCCAATCCCAACCTAACTCAGTTACCATCGCTGGCAGAATAACGCCTAGCGAAGTGAAGGTTGCGGCAGTGACAACAAAAAAGCTTAAACTGAAGGTGCACAAAACAAACCATGCCTGTTTATCAGCGCTTAACTTACCCATAATGATCCTCAAGGTATGCAGACTGAATAAAATAATTTTTCAACTGCGTACAGATATTTCTATTTAAAAAGCGTAATTGACCGTTGCTCGCCATTCACGTCCCTTACCAGGTAATACAGCAACATCACCATATAAATCCTGTAGCGATGTAAAGTAGGTTTCGTCTAATACATTATCGATATTTAACATTAACAACCAATTGCCATAGTGGGCGAACAAAGACCCCTGTAGCGTCCAATAGCTTGGATATTTCACTGAGTCTTCTACCAGTCCTGAGGTTTCCGATACATAACGAACCCCCCATGTTGAGCCAATGCTATCAAACACGCCAGCTTCACTGGCATAAGTCGCATAAATACTGGTTACAGCATCGGGTATACGAGTGTCTTCTAATTCACCAAGGTAGTAATCGCTGCCAGTGGCAGAATACATGCTATTGGCAAAGGTCAACGCGGCTACTGATATGCCATAGTTATCAATATCGCTTAAACCGATATCTCTTGGGTTAACGATGTAATAACCGGCAAACCCATCGATGTATTTGGTTTTTTGTTTATTACTGGTAATGCTAAAGCTCAACTTTTCACTGGCAAGAATACGCAGTTCTAATTCTGCACCTTCACTTCTGGTGCGGCTAACTGTGTTTCCGCCAACGTTACTCAACTCTGTCCTCTCTTGCCTGTAACCCGAAATAGAGCCAGTTAAAACACCTTCAAATAGCCTAAGTTTTATCCCGCCTTCAAGCAATTCACCTTCGGACAACCATTCACCATTGGCAACTAAATCGGGAGACACATCACCGGCTTGGCTAAATTCGATGGCTGAAGATTCGGCGTAGCTCACGTATGGTCTAAAGCCCGATTCTAAATCTAGTAGTAACATTGCGCTGAAGGTAAATTCACCATCAGTCTCTTCAGCATAGGTTTCCGTTGCATAGGAATAAGTTGGATCGCCGTTTTCTGTGGATTCCACATCGTAGTAGTCATAACGACCACTGAGCGACAGGTTCCAAATATCCATTGCAGTTAAATCTACCATGGCAAATGCTGAGTGATAACTCCATTTTGATTGGGTATCTAAATCCCAAAAGAAGTCAGAATTAAATGGAGAGCCTATGGTGTCATTTGGCATTGCACCAACGGAAATGTCTCTGCGGTTAATAGCAATTTGTCCACCGTTATAAGACTCTTTCCGGCGAGCATCATAATAACGACTACTGATCCCCACATTATATAAACCTTGCAGCGCATCACTACTGTTACCAAAAGCACTAATATAGGAAACGCGGAGCTCGGCTGTTTTGGCTAAATAATCAGCAGGAAAACCATAACTTACAAAGCGTTGGTTATCGAGGTAATCAGCAAATAGTTGGAGCTTTAACTGGCTTTCGTCCTCATAGGTTTTAATCAGGTCAACGAATCCCGTCAAAGTAGCGGTATCTGAAAAGTCGCTATCACTTGTATACACATCATGGCGCGACAGTTGAGTGCTAGCAACATTAGTGTCCAATGCAGCTACGTTTGGATCTGCGTATAAATAATAGTCAGGATAAGAGGTCAACTTGGCAAAATAGGTTGGATCTTGCGCTGAGAGTTCAGCCCATTCCATTTGTCCATTGCCGTTGGTATCGGCCAGATCGGTATCGCGGCCAGTAACATAAGTGCCATCGTCAATTAATTCTTGGGTGACTCGATTCCATCCTGGCGTTTGCACATAACCTTCAGCATTATACGCCATCACCCCAGCAACCAATTTCCAGTCATTGGCTAACTCAAAGTCTGCGGTAACTTGAAGTATTTGATGTTCCGGCTCTATGCCATTGTAATAGCTGCCAGAATCTTCCACTTCAAGATAGGTATAAATGCCACCTTCAGCTTTGCCAATATTAACGGGTAACCCGAATTGAAAACTGAGGTTCTTTTTGTCGTATGAACCTAATGTTACTTGCATTTCACCGACGGTTTCAGGCAGGTAACCACCACCCTGGCTCAATCTGGCGGTTTTTGGCTCAAGGTTTAGTAATCCGCCAATTTTACCTGGGCCAAAGTTGGCCGTAGGTGGACCACGAAGGATATCTACTCTGGATGTTGAACCAATTGGAGTTTGATAGGTACCGCGATTTTCTATGCGCTTAAAACCATGAAAGTAGGTCTCTGCTAGGGTTCCCCTTACGTTTAAGGCACCTTCTACACCATAAAATGACGCGGTAAATGTACCAGGAGCAACAGCGGTAAGATCATCGACAGTGGTTACGCCAAAAGCGGTTAAGGTTTCATCGCTAACAAAGGTTGCTGAACGAGGAGTGTCTAACAAGGATTTTTCAAAACCAAATAGCAATCCACTTGGTTGATTTTCAAGGAAGCCGGCAATATCTCGTTGAGCGATGATTGAAACGACTTCGACAGATTCAGAGCTAGTCTGATTTGTATTAATTGACCTTAACTCTTCTGCCATTAACTCTGTGCTAGCAACTTGCAGCACAACCACAGTTAACAACACTGAAGTAAAGAGCTTATCCAATTTAAACATAGTGTGAACCCTTCTAAATATTTTCGTTTTTCCTGCTGGGTATTACACTAACAACCTAGGTGTTATTACTTTTGTAATTATCCGTCTAAGTACTTGACGACTTATGTCACTCGAGACTTTATTCTTTTTGCTTGGTAAGTTTAGCTACACTAATTTGGTTGTAACCCAAATCGGTAAAATTTCTTTTTTGGGATAGTTGCAAGCATTCCCTAATTACCATTTCTTATTTGATTTACGCCGAAGTCTACAGCAACTAACAATATAAAATTGTATTGTCTTTGCTTAGATTTTCGAATTCATTAAAAAAACAGGTGTTTTTATCAATGTATCTCGCTGTTCAATTCTTCTACATAATTAGGGTGAACAAACCCTAAAACAACCCATTCATCGTTCCTTTCTATTGCAGGGAAGCTCAAATAAAAATACAACCTAAGTAAATCACGATGATTCAGCGCCTAACCAATAGTATCAAAATGTGAGCGAAGGGGTTTTTAATATGTCGTAATTTTGTTTCTAAGAATATTCAACCATCACATCTGGATAATCGAAACTCTCATGGGTAACTTTGCGATATTAACGGCAATTATACACTGCATGGAGGTAGCTGGGGGTGTTCAATTCATCAATTTCACAAATAGTAACCAATTCACTAGGGTTAGGCTGTTTAGTAAATCTTTGCACTAACCCCCTAAAAAATAATCGCTATTCGCATCGAAAGTTTAGCCTCTAGAGTTTGTATGATTACAATGGCTATGAATATGTATATCCGAAGCACTAATACATCTCTAGGTTTTGCTCGGTTAACGTTGATGGGAGCGACATAAAGGTACTCTCTAAAATTTACATGGATCTCTTAATGATGGGAGAAGATAAAGCCCAATAACGGTAAAAGCCGTGATTATCTTACCCAGTTAAGGGAAAAATGGAGCCGGTATGGGAGTAAATATAAGATCTTTTTCACACAAAAACCTTGATCGCGGATGGTATATGCTGTATAAAATGCGCCCTCTTGTCACTACCGCTATGCGTTTAGTGTTGATTTATTGCTTTTCTTTAATATAGCGAAGCTAATTGTTAAAAGTTGTTTTGGAGACAAATACGATGTCCAGAGTATGTCAAGTAACTGGTAAGCGCCCAGCGGTAGGAAACAACCGCTCTCACGCGAAAAACGCGACCCGTCGTCGCTTTTTGCCAAATCTTCAAACCCACCGTTTTTGGGTTGAAAGTGAAAACCGTTTCGTTAAATTACGCCTAACGCCAAAAGGCATGCGTATCATCGATAAAAAAGGTATTGATTCAGTTCTTACTGATATCCGTGCCCGTGGCGAGAAAATTTAAGGAGCCCGACCATGCGTGATAAAATTAAATTAGTTTCTTCAGCTGGTACTGGCTACTACTACACCACTGATAAAAATAAACGTAACATGCCTGGCAAAATGGAGATCAAAAAGTTTGATCCTAAAATTCGCCAACACGTTATGTTCAAGGAAGCCAAAATCAAGTAAACCTGCTTGTTTTTGTCTCCCGAAAAACCCGGTATTTGCCGGGTTTTTTGCGTTATTCAACTATTTATTCAATAACCTTTTGAATAATCGCTATAATTCATGCTTTATTGATATTTCCTACTTCCCGAGTCCAAATTAAAAATGCGATTATCACGAAAAGCTTGGAATAATGTCATTATCATCAGCATGGTGTTAATGATTTTTTTGTTCAACTCCACTAATAATATTCTCACCGGTGGGGATGATGGTGAACTACAAGCCAGTATGCTACCAAGCGGCTCTAGATTGATGACCTTGCAAATGCCCTTAGTCACCATGGAGCGTATTGGGCAAGGATGGCGAGCTAGACCATCTGAAAAGATAACAGAAGCTCAGATGTTAGCTGTTGCGAAAAATTGGGAAGTGGCAAAAATGACACCCTCAAACAGTGACCTTCCCGAGCAAATGCCAAAAATAGCCATTGCTTGGTTGGCTGGTGAAAATAGTGGTCGTGTATTCCAGCTTTACGAAGACGGTGACCATACCTTGGTTTTATACCAACAACAGCTATTCGAAATTCGTGATATGCCAATAGAAACGTTGTTATTAGAGAACTATTAATGCCTGAATTACCAGAAGTTGAAGTAAGCCGCCTAGGTATCTCGCCGCACATGATTGGCAAAATCATTAGTGAAGTTGTTGTGCGTCATAAACAACTGCGCTGGCCCATACCCGATGAAGTTCATCTTACCCATGGGTTAGTTGTTGAAAATATTCGGCGGCGTGCCAAGTACCTGTTAATTGATACGCTGGCCGGCAGCATCATTTTGCATTTGGGTATGTCAGGCCGGTTACGTGTTGTTCCTATTCATACGCCATTGCAAAAGCATGATCATGTGGATATTCAGCTAACTAATGGCATGTGTTTACGCCTTAATGATGCTCGCCGATTTGGTGCTTGTTTATGGTTAGATAAAAATGACGAGTCCCATACATTATTTCGTAATCTAGGTCCTGAACCGTTAACAGATGATTTTGACGCCCAGCGACTTGTGGATATGTCACGGGGAAAACAAGTACCGGTAAAGAGCTTTATTATGGACAACAAGGTTGTTGTTGGAGTCGGTAACATTTACGCCAATGAATCCTTATTTTTGGCTGGAATTGATCCTCGTCGTCAGGCGGGAAAAGTAAGCAAAAAGCGTTATTTAGCCTTAACCCCTATTATTAAAGATGTGTTAGCCAAGGCCATCGAACAAGGGGGAACCACATTAAAGGATTTTGCCCAAGCCGACGGAAGCCCAGGATACTTTGCCCAAGAATTACGGGTATATGGGCGAGCTAAACAGCCCTGTGTGAGTTGTGAAACGCCAGTCAAATCGGTGGTGATTGGACAACGTAACACCTTCTATTGCCCCAGCTGCCAGCGTTAACCCCCCCCAAACTATACCTTTGCGCGGGCTAAAGCACCCGCCTACAGGCAAGGCTCAGCTCTTGTAGCATGGCCTTTAGGCCATGGAAAGGTTGCTTATCTTTGTGCGGTGCTAAAGCGCCCGCCTACAGGCAAGGTACCGCTCTTGTAGCATGGCCTTTAGGCCATGGAAAGATTGCTTATCTTTGTGCGGGCTAAAGCACCCGCCTACAGGCAAGGTTCAGCTCTTGTAGCATGGCCTTCAGCCCATGGAGATATTGTTCTTTGTGAGGGGCTAAAGCACCCGCCTACAGGCAAGGTGCAGCTTTTGTAGCATGGCCTTTAGGCCATGGAAATATTGCTTATCTTTGTGCGGGCTAAAGCACCCGCCTACAGGCAAGGCTCAGCTCTTGTAGCATGGCCTTTAGGCCATGGAAAGGTTGCTTATCTTTGTGCGGTGCTAAAGCGCCCGCCTACAGGCAAGGTACCGCTCTTGTAGCATGGCCTTTAGGCCATGGAAAGATTGCTTATCTTTGTGCGGGCTAAAGCACCCGCCTACAGGCAAGGTTCAGCTCTTGTAGCATGGCCTTCAGCCCATGGAGATATTGTTCTTTGTGAGGGGCTAAAGCACCCGCCTACAGGCAAGGTGCAGCTTTTGTAGCATGGCCTTTAGGCCATGGAAATATTGCTTATCTTTGTGCGGGCTAAAGCACCCGCCTACAGGCAAGGCTCAGCTCTTGTAGCATGGCCTTTAGGCCATGGAAAGGTTGCTTATCTTTGTGCGGTGCTAAAGCGCCCGCCTACAGGCAAGGTACCGCTCTTGTAGCATGGCCTTTAGGCCATGGAAAGATTGCTTATCTTTGTGCGGGCTAAAGCACCCGCCTACAGGCAAGGTTCAGCTCTTGTAGCATGGCCTTCAGCCCATGGAGATATTGTTCTTTGTGAGGGGCTAAAGCACCCGCCTACAGGCAAGGTGCAGCTTTTGTAGCATGGCCTTTAGGCCATGGAAAGGTTGCTTATCTTTGTACGGGCTAAAGCATCCGCCTACAGGCAAGGTTCAGCTCTTGTAGCATGGCCTTTAGGCCATGGAAAGGTTGCTTATCTTTGTGCGGTGCTAAAGCACCCGCCTACAGGCATGGTTCAGCTCTTGTAGCATGGCCTTCAGGCCATGGAAAGGTTGCTTATCTTTGTGCGGTGCTAAAGCACCCGCCTACAGGCAAGGTTCAGCTCTTGTAGCATGGCCTTTAGGCCATGGAAAGGTTGCTTATTTTTGTGCGGGCTAAAGCACCCGCCTACAATCTATTGTGAATGGGTATGGAATTTTGCTGACAAGGCACTTTGTACTACAGGGTGACAAAAACCATCCACCTTACCGCGATGTTTAGCCACTTCTTTGACTAATGTTGATGAGATAAACGAATTTTCTTCGGCTGGGGTTAAAAATACACTCTCTAGTTTCGGGTTTAAGCGTCTATTCATATTCGCTAATTGGAATTCATATTCAAAATCTGAAACCGCTCGCAATCCACGAATTAAAATTGAGGTATCTAAACGATCTGCAAAATCGGCAAGCAATCCAGTAAAGCCTATAACATCTACGTTATCTAAATGGGAGGTAACCTGTTTTATTAAGTTAACCCGTTCTTCTAGTGTAAAAAGAGGTTCTTTACTTGGATTTGCAGCAATAGCCACTGTCACCGTTGTGAACATCCGAGCTGCTCTTTCAATTAGGTCAGCGTGGCCATTAGTGATAGGATCGAATGTGCCTGGATAAATGGCTTTTGTGTTCATATTAACAACTCAATGAAGTTCAATAATTAAAACACACAGCTTATAATAGACCTAAGCATAAATCCAAGGGTGAATAGCCCTAACTCATCATCAGAGTTTATGATGAGTATTCATCAACTAACAGAATATACGGGTGTTTTTGCATTTTTGTGTTTTGTAGGTACTTAACTGGCGTTAAGGTTACTGTAATTATGGAGCGTTTTTTAGTGCCTAAGTGCATTCAGTTTTGTTTGTTGTTTTTCGCTTTTTCTGGTCAAAGTTTCGCATCCCCTTGGATTGGCACTACCGACCCTCAACTTCACTATGATGTGCAAATTCTTAACGAGTTTGGCTACTTAAATAGTGTGACTACAACTTTCCCTATGCCGTGGAAAGGCATCTCTGAGCAGTTATCACAGCTTGATACCACGACTATGCACCCTGCAGCTGCCACAGCCGCTAAACGCTTAAAACATTATTTAACACTACAAAAACATAAAGATACTTTTTCTTCAGTCACAGCATATGGCGCTACTGATCGTACTCGATACGCAAGTTTTGATGGTCAGCAAGGAGAAAAGGGACGACTCAATATCAATACAGAGACCCGTGTAGGAAGATTAGCCGGCAAACTATCGGTTAATTTTGAACCTAATGGTGAACAAAACTTAGATCAAAGCTATTTGGCTTACCAACTAGGTGACTGGAATCTGCGTTTAGGCTCTATCGACCAATGGTGGGGGCCATCCCACGGTAACAGTTTAATACTGTCAAATAATGCGCGCCCAATACCTACATTGGCGTTATCCCGCTCTCGTACAAACCAATCCGACTCTAAGTGGTTGTCGTTTTTGGGCCCTTGGTATGTTACCGCTCAGGTGGGGCAGTTAGAAGAAAGTCGTGATGTACCCGATGCAAAAATATGGGCGAGTCGTTTCACCGCCCGTCCTATTGCAGGGCTAGAAGTGGGTCTATCTTGGTTAGCTGTCTGGGGGGGAGATGGGCAACCAGACCGAATGAACGACTTTTTCAGAGTTATTAGTTTTCAAAAACGTTGTGCAAATGGTGCCGATGAATGTGACCCCTCAATGGAAACCCACATCGGTAGTCATTTGGCAGGTATCGATGGCAAATACACATTTCGTTTGATGGATCACCCCGTAAGTATTTATGGTCAATATGTGGATGAAGGTGAGTCCAGCGAGTTTAACGTCAGCAATCAAGCGCGCAGTTTTGGTATATCAAGTTATCTGTGGGATGCCAAAGTCTATTTAGAAAATAGTGATACAAACGTGTCTTGTGATGACGCTATTGTAGATGTAACCCACTGCTATTATGAAAGTGGTACCTACTCCTCTGGTTATCGTTATTATACCCGAGAGCTGGGGGAGGATCGTCAAACCGATGCACGCATGACCTCGTTAGGAATTTTGAAACACTTTGCCGATGGTGATGTTTTTGAAGCCGCCATTCGTTATATTAAAATTGATGACGGCAGTGAAGATCAAGAGTTGCTAGGGCTAACCGAAGAAATTACCCAGTTAAGTGGATATTATCAAACTGTGTGGGGACATTGGCAGGTTAAACTAGGGGCGGTTATTGACGCTAGTAAAGTGAATCAGCAAGGGACCGAAAATGATTTTACGGTTTTTTCTGAAATAAAATACAGCCTGTAACTATATAAAAATAGCATGACTGAGAGTCTCCAATGACTAGACGAAAAATTTCCTGCTTTATGATTGTTTGTAATGAAGCTGACAGAATCGACGCAAGTTTAGCACCCCTAGCGGGTTGGGTTGACCAACTCATCGTACTCGATTCGGGCAGCACTGACGGAACCCTTGAGCTTGCCAAGAAATACACGGATTCGGTTTATCAAACGGATTGGCCTGGGTTTGGCGCTCAGCGCAACCGAGCGCTAACGTATTGTGAGCATGATTGGGTGCTGAATATTGATGCCGATGAGGTGATTACTGAAGAACTCAAACAAGAAATTGATGCGGTACTTAGTGAGCCTAATCTAGACGCTACTTTTATAAAATTTCCGTGGCATACCTTTCTATTTGGCAAAACTCTTAAACATGGCCGTTATGCTTCGCCACAAGGTAAGCTCTTTCTAAAAGAGGGGGCTAATTTTAAACACCGCAGTGTTCATGAGTCCTTAGAGATGCCCGTTGAAAATGTGCGAATATTAAAATCTCCATTACTGCATTATAGTTGGCGAGATTATTACCATGTTCAGGAAAAACATCTGAAATATGCGGTATTAGGGGCAGGGGATAAAGCTAAGAAAAACAAAAAGTCCTCATTGAGCTTTGCGGTATTGCGTTTCTTTGTGGATTTTTTACAGCAATATATCTTTCGATTGGGCTTTTTAGATGGCAAACGTGGCTTTTTGATGGCTATTATTCTTGGCCAATATGGGTTTCACAAATACGCCGCATTGTGGGCCATCAATCAAGAATCCGATTCAGTCAAAGAAGATAAATAATAATGTCTCATACACCCATTAGTGTTTTTATTATTACCCTCAACGAAGAAAAATATCTGAAACAGGTGCTGGAAAACCTAAGTCACTTTGATGAAATTATTCTGGTCGATTCGGGCAGTACGGATAAAACCGTTGAGATAGCTAAACAATATGGCGCAACTGTTTATCATCAAGATTGGTTAGGGTTTGCTAAGCAAAAGTCCTATGCCATGTCTTTATGTAAAAACGAATGGGTGTTAAATGTTGATGGTGATGAGATTTTAAGTTCTGACTATGTCGCTGCAATTCAGTTCGCCGTGGATAAGCAAAAAGCGGATGCCTATCGATTGTATTTTGAGGACATTTTTTGGCAACTCCCCATGTCAGTTAATTCGAAAAAGCGCTCTATTGTTAGGCTCTACAATAAAAATAAGGTGCAATTTCCAACTGACCGCTTAGTGCATGAAAATGTCAAAGTAAGTAAAACTGCGGTCCAACAAAACCTGCCGGGTTTAGTCACACATTACGGATACCAAAGTACTGAAGTGTTAATGGAAAAGCAGAACAAGTATTCTTCTTTGAAAGCCCAAGAAAAGTTTAATAAAGGGAAAAAGCCTTCTTGGTTGAAGTTGGTTTTGGTTTTCCCTCTGATGTTTGTGAAAGCGTATTTTATTGAACGCATGTTTCTTTCCGGTCGCAGAGGGCTAGTCCACGCCTATATTTCGGCAATGTATGGGTTCTTAAAAGAAGCTAAATTACACGAACTGCATTTTGTCGAAAAGAACAGAAGTAATAAATAGTTAAGAGTCTAAGGGTTTAATGGTTTTTATAGCCATCGATTAACAATGACCAGTTTTTATGCTCAAAATGGTAGTTAGCCATTTTATTTGATTCTTTATTTAACGACCTTAGTAGTCTATCCAGGTTATTTTGTTTCCAAGACTCTCCGTCTTTTTCAGCGCATTTATCAAAATCAATCAACCACACTTTTCCTGCGTCATCGAGCATGATGTTATGAATATTCAAATCGTGATGATAAATTTGTTGCTGGTGGAATAGGGCGATGGTGTTACCAATATCACGCCATTCTTGTTCGGATAACGACCGCGTTTGCAAAACATGATGAATATCTTGGGCGTTAGGGATTTTGAGGGTAATTAAATCCCCTTGGTAATAAAGCCCTTTTTTGACAACACGATAGGCCACAGGTGTGGGAGCGGGTAAACCCATCCCCTTCATTTTTTCTAATAAATGATACTCTTGAAAGGCGCGGGTAGAGGGTAAACCCAAATATAAATATTGGTCGTTAAGTATCTTGCCTATCAAACCACCTCGGCGATAATGCCTGAGCACCAACTTATGTTGTTCGCTTTGAATAAAATGGGTGGTGCCTCGTCCAGCGGCAGAGCCAATAACACTATTATTTTGTTGCCAGAATGTGGGCGAAAAATGTTGTGACTGACAATGGGGTAAAAACACCGGGTTAAAACCGATTATTTCCCCTTTTTTGATAGTTTGCTGCATATCTGCCATATAAATTCTGATTCGCCCTTGTGTAATGGTATGAATTGTAATGAAATTGCAAACATATTACAGCAGCAATCGAATCTACTATTGTGAATGTCAAAAAACTCTGTCTATTGCGCCTATCCGCGATTGGTGATGTATGCCATGCGGTAGCTATGGTCGACCGTATTATTAAACATGCTCCTGACATCCAAATTACTTGGATCATTGGCAAGGTGGAATACCAGTTATTGAAAGGTATGCCGAATGTCCGTTTCATCATTTTTGATAAAAAACTGGGCAAAGAAGCCTATGTTAAATTAAAAGCGGATTTAAACGGGGAAACCTTTGACGCCTTGTTCTTGATGCAGGTCGCCTTTAGAGCAAACTGGGCGGCGAGACTTATTAATGCTAAAACCAAGATCGGCTTTGATTGGGCGCGCAGTAAAGAGCTACATTGGTTGTTTGCTAATCAACGCATAGCTCCACAACAGCATGCTCATGTGTTAGAAGGGTTTATGGGTTTTGCCGATAGCATTAATGTACCTGCAACGAACGAATTAAGTTGGAACATTCCAATTAGCGATGACGAGCAAGCTTTGGCTCAAGATCTACTCGCAGAACTAAATTCCTATGTGGTGATCAGCCCGGCTGCTAGCAAGGCGGAGAGAAATTGGTTACCAGAGCGTTATGGGGCTACCGCTGACTATCTGATAGAAAAAGGTTTCCAAGTTGTGTTGTGCGGTGGACCTGCTGATTTAGATAAAAACTTAGGTCAGCAAATTGAATCTCACTGCCAACATAAAGTGACTAACCTAATAGGTAAAACCTCACTGAAACAAATGCTTGCAGTGTTAAAACATGCGAGTTTGGTTGTCGCTCCTGATACTGGGCCTGCCCATATGGCAACTACTGTGGGCACAGATGTAATAGGCTTATACGCACATAGTAACCCTCGCCGTACGGGGCCATATTCGAGTTTGCAATATGTGGCGTCTGTATATGACCAGGTTATCTTGCAGCAAACGGGGAAAACTTGGCAGCAACTACCTTGGGGAACTCGTGCAAAAGGTCAAGATTTGATGAAACTCATTGAAGTAGACATGGTAATCGCGCAAATTGACAAGTTATTGTCCATTCAAGGTTGAGGAAGAGTAATTAAATCTAGGGTTTTTTGTAGCGCGCCTTTATTCTCTTCGATCACATTATAACCTTTCTGGCCGGCGCTAATACGTGCCTCGTCGTCGGCTAACCAATGACTAACTGCACTGACTATATCTTGGCTATTATTCACTGAAAATAGATTACCACTGGCTTTCAGCGCGTCACATATAACAGGGTTGTTGTGAGTGCTGCTCCCCATCATGGTAGGAATCGCGGCTACGGCAGCTTCTAGGGGGTTGTGTCCGCCTCTTTCTGCTATGCTTCCGCCGATGAAGGCGAAGTCTGCATAGTGGTATAAATCCGTTAATACCCCCATTTGATCGACTAAAACAATATCCGTATGGGGGTCTGTATTACTCGCTAAGGAAGTGTTTGCTTGTGATGTTCTAGCGATATTTAACCCTGATTCTTTTAGTCGCTCATAAACGTTATCAAATCGCTGGGGATGGCGAGGAACTATCATTAACAATAGTTCAGGAAACTGACTAATAAGTGATTTGGCTGCGTCGAGTAAAATTTGTTCTTCTGGATCGTGGGTACTGCCTGCAATGAGGATTTTTCTATTTTCCCCCTTAAACTCAGTCACTATGGGCTCGGCGACACCACTTACCTTATTTTCTAATTCAAATTTAATATTACCCGTCATTGTTACTTTATCTGCAGGAATGCCCAAGCTGAGATAATTTTGATAATCCCTTTGTGATTGCACGCAAACATGTTTGATGGATTGCAATATAGGCTCAATTAAAAGTGATAGTTTTTGATAGCCACGAACGGAACGGTCGGTCATTCTGCCGTTGACTAAGGTTACAGGGATGTGTTTTTTAGCGCACTGCCTTATCATATTCGGCCATAATTCAACTTCCACTACCAATACCTGTTTAGGGCGAACTCTATTTAAAAGTCGACTCATCATCCAACCCAAGTCATAAGGTAAATAGAGGTGCTGAACTTTTTCACCTAACAGGTTTGCTACGTTGGCCGCACCCGTTGGAGTGGTGGTAGTGACAGTTACACTTAAGCTCGGGTTCGTTATTATTAAAGTATTAATTAATCGAGCCGCTACTGTTACTTCACCCACGGAAACACAGTGGATTAATATATCGCTTTGGCCTATTTTTTCAGGATAAATAGAAAAGCGATTTAAACGATGTAAATTAAAATCCTTTTTACCTAAACCAAATTTAATTAACCAAAGTATAAATAATACAGGCAAAGCGCAGGACAATGCTAAAGAGTATAGCCAGCGGCTAATTTTTTGCTTAGTAGATTGTAGCGTCAGAGATTGAGTCATGCTGGTAAATATTATACTCTAGTAGAATATGTTGAGAAAATGTCGTTATTTTACTATTTGTTGTTGCTGTTTAGCCGTAAAGACTAAAAAAGTAGTTAAAACTAATATTAACCTAAAAAAGCATGCGCAAGTTCTAAAAACATAAACTAATCTTAATTTCTCAGGAGAAATCCTGTTTTTAGAGGAAAGGTGAAAGGATTGTTAAGTAGACTAGCTAACGTCACTTTTATTTTAATGACAATGTTAGCAACAGCAGCTTTTGCAGAGGATAGGACAGTCAGTGTCATTGTTAACATTGATGTAAAGACCGAACAACTAACTCCCGCTCAATTGCGCAAAATATTTTCGATGAGACAAACAGTTTGGCCTGACGGTCAAGCTATTTCTGTGTTTGTGTTAAAAACCGAAAATCCAGTTCACCAAGCACTTTGTAAAAATGTACTTAAAATGTTCCCTTATCAAATCGAAAGGCTTTGGAATAAGCTAGCTTATTCCGGGTTAGGGGATAAACCTATTGAGTTAGACAGTGCGAAAGAAATGCTTAAAAAAATTAGTTCGACTCCTGGTGCTATAGGCTATTTGCTAGATGTAACTAGTGCTGAAAACGTTAAAAAAATACGAGTGATGGAGAATAGCAAATGAAAATATCGGTAAATTTGCTAGTTCTACTGGGATTAACCCTTTTTGTTTTTTCGTTTAGTGCGAGTAGCTCAGATAACTTTAATTGGCGAGGATTTGTTGCCCAAGGTCTGATTCAAGCTGAACATTCCAATTACATTGATGATGAAGGCGACCTTACCTTAAAGCTAACGGAAGTGGGGCTAAACGGCTCATACACATTTGAAAACTCCAACTTTAGAGTGGCTGGGCAAGTTGTATATTTAAACGGAGGTAACCGTTATCCAGAAGGTTTCCGAGTCGATTATTTATTTTTTGATTGGCGAGCCATTACTAATTTGGATTGGCAGGTCAATGTGCATTTAGGTCGCGTTAAAAACTATCATTGGTTATATTCGTCCACACGAGATGTTCCTCATACAAGACCTAGTATCATTCTGCCGCAATCTATCTACTTTGACGCTTTTAGGGATGTTGCTCTTGGTGTTGATGGCGTGGCAGTTGTTGCCAACACAAGTAATTCTTGGGGGGATTGGGAATTCAATTGGAGTTATGGAAATTCACCCATAAGTGAAGAACAAACTAAAAATTTAATTGCACCTACTTCTATGGGGAATATAGAACAAGAGTACGTGCACCAAGGCAATTTGGTTTGGCATGATCAAGTGTTGATATTGAGTGCAGGTTTGCTGGATTCTAAATTTGAATATGTCAGTGGCGCCCAAGACTTCTTTATTGATGGTAAAGCTCAAGTCCAACGAATCATATTGCAAGGAACCTATGAAACACAAAACTGGTTATTAGCGTTTGAATTGTTTAGAGAGCGAAATATATATAATAATCTTATTTTTGATGGATTTATCAATAACACGCAATCTGAAGGTGGTTATGTTCAAGGGCGCTATTTAATTAATAAAGACTTGGCATTAACTACTAGGTTAGACATTTTTGATTTGGATAGAAAAGACCGCAATGGAGAAACTCGTTCAGCGCAATCAGGCGGTCAAATCCCTGCATATTTTGGCTATCAAGATCAATTTACCCTAGGGGTAAGTTGGACATTTGCAGAAGATTGGCAACTACAAGCTGAGTTTCATCGAGTTAAAGGTACCGGTCGTCTAGCTCCTGTTTTTATGCCTAATATAATGCATAATGACCGCAAATATTGGAATATTTGGGGTGTACAATTCGCCCACTGGTTCTAATATGAAACCGTTTCTTAGCCTAACAAACAAAATGCTACTTTTATTGCTAATTTTTCTATTAGCTTTAGGTATTTCAATGTCTTACCTGTGGTTGCAAAAAACCAATCAAGACTTTTTAATCAAACAACAAGAAATAAAGCATCAAAATCAAAGCCAATACTTGTTATTGAATAAAATGTTTCGTAACCGCATTGAGTCTTGGGTCGAGATGTTGATTCAATTGCATCAGAACGAACCTCAACCCGTTCAGGCTTTAGGTAAAACGTTATCTTCCCGATTTGAATTTTTGCAATTAAACATGCAGGTAGAGAAAGGTTGGCTTTTTGACAGTCAAAAAAACTTAATTTATTCCTCTGAGTCGGATATACCAGCACATATTAAAGAAAACACCGATTCTGTTTTCGCCAGTCAATACTCTAAAGAAAGTACCTTTTGTGTTCCCCATTGTTCTCAAGTTTTATCTATTCCCTTGCTTCAACGAGATGGAAGTTTGGCGGTAATAACCCTGAGTTTAAGTTTGATTGATACTTTAGCATTTCTTAATCAGTCGACTGATGCCACCCTTGCCCTTGTTTATGTTCCTGGACATAGTGAGGCTAAAAATGCGCAAGACTTTCAAATTAGAGGTCCATTGGCAAAGAAACACTTTGATCTATTTGAACCATTGATCAACGCGTTTCCTCGTGAATTATCCATTAACAAACTGCTTGTGGAAGGCTCGCCGCTATCCCTAAATAATAATCACTATTTTGTTGTGGTAATCCCAATGTCGACCATGAATGCCGATGATGATTATATTTTGGCTGCCTATGATATTACGCCAATGATGGTGGCTCATCGAGCCTATAAACAAACCATAATAATTACTGCATCTATCGTTTTTGTTTTAGCCATGTTGCTATTTTATTTACTGAGTAACAGTGTGCGCAAGCGCTTAGTTGATTTTACCGAACGTCTGCCGTTGCTAGCATTACGGGAGTATCAACAATTTAAACAAAAAAGCCGAGTTGATGAACATTATCTTGAAGATGAGCTTGATACCCTAAATGAATCCGCTAATAAATTAGCCGAGCGACTCGAGCAACTTGATGATGAAGTGTTCACCAAAACCAATGAACTCGAAAAAATGGCTATGTATGATCAATTAACAAATTTACCAAACCGAAATATGTTGGTCATTAAAACCAAAGAAGCCTTAGCAAAATTAGTTGAGAGCGAAAAGTTTGTGGTTTTAATGATGTTCGATTTAGATGACTTTAAAAAAGTAAATGATAGTTACGGGCATACAATTGGCGATGAATTGTTAAGGGAAGCGGCAAGCCGTTTTCAAAGTGTTCTCGATGATGATGGTATTGTTTGCCGTCTTGGTGGAGACGAATTCGCCATTTTATTGAGAAACGTAGAAGATATTACAAGCGCTATTAAGGTTGCCGAGAAATTACTCAACCGGTTTAGGGCTCCAATAAATGTGGCTCAGTTGCGTTTTTACGTGTCTACCAGTGTCGGTTTTGCCCACTCATCTTCAGCTGAAACCAATGTAAATGAACTGATTCGTTGTGCTGACATTGCAATGTACCATGCTAAAAATGATGGTGGAAATTGCGTCAAATTGTATATTGAATCGATGTCAAAAAATGCTATCGATAAAGTTGCCTTAGAGGATGAGGCTAGAATTGCCTTAATTAATGATAATTTTAGTTTTTCTTTGCAACCGCAAATAGAATTAAAAACTGGGCGATTAATGGGATTCGAGGCGTTATTGCGATGGAATCATCCCGACAGAGGACCTGTTTCACCGGGGTACTTTATTCCAATTTTGGAAAATACCGAGTTTATGCTCACGTTAGGGTATTGGTGTATCGAAAATGCGTTTGACCTGCTCCAGGAGTTTAGGCATAACGGTTACCCTGAACTCAAAATAGCAATTAATTTAGCTGGTATTCAGTTTCTTGACCCAGATTTGGTTCCCTGTTTGGAAGAAAAGATTAAAAGTACTGGTCTCAAACCTAGCTTAATTGAGTTGGAATTGACCGAAAGAACATTGGTTGCTGATATCCAACGTACAACCGACATTATGCAAACCCTAATTGATAAAGGCTTTTTAATATCTATTGATGACTTCGGTACGGGTTATTCATCGTTAAGCTACTTAAAAACAATGCCGGCCAATTTCATTAAAATAGATCGCGCGTTTATTGATGGTATGCTTACCAATGATTCAGATAGACAAATCGTATCTTCTACGGTTTCTATGGTGCAAAACTTGAAAATGAAAGTGATTGCTGAAGGAATTGAGGAACAGTTGCAAATAGATTTACTCAAACAGTTTGATTGCAATATGGCTCAGGGTTTTTATATTGCTAAACCTATCCCAGAAGAGTTACTGTTTGAGGAATTACAAAAATACTGTAGAGATGGAATCTGGCAATATGGCCAATCTGAATAGTCCTTGTTTGGAATCCAATAGTATTTTTTTGCACAATCTGTTTTTATCCCCCCCCCCCCTTTCTTCCCTATGTAATTAAAACCTTACACTTCGGTATGACCTATAATTAGTGCCAAAGCAGTAGCGAACCGTATTACCTAAGTAAAATTTCTTTTAATATAGCGCCATCTAATTCATTGGGGGCAATATGAGCCAATCATTCTATCAACATCTAAGTCAGCAAATCGAACAAGTTAAACAAGATGGCTTGTACAAATCCGAACGTGTTATCACCTCCGCTCAGAAGGCTGACATTGTCGTGCAAAGTGGTAAACATGTACTTAATTTTTGTGCAAATAATTATCTTGGCTTGGCTAATCATGAGTCTTTAATTGATGCAGCTAAAGTGGGTTTAGATGAACATGGTTTTGGTATGGCCTCAGTGCGTTTTATTTGTGGAACTCAAGATATTCATAAGCAATTAGAACAGAAAATCAGTGACTTTTTGGGAATGCAAGACACCATCTTGTACCCATCGTGTTTTGATGCCAATGGTGGTTTGTTTGAGACTATTATGGGCCCAGAAGACGCGATTATTTCAGATGCGTTAAACCATGCCAGTATTATTGATGGTGTGCGCTTGTGTAAAGCTAAACGCTATCGCTATGCAAACAACGACATGCAAGCCTTGGAAGCGCAATTAGTTCAAGCCGATAAAGATGGCGCTCGCTTCAAACTCATAGCCACCGATGGCGTATTTTCCATGGATGGTGTGATTGCTGATTTACACAGCATTTGTGATTTAGCTGATAAATACGATGCAATGGTGATGGTCGATGATTGTCATGCTACAGGTTTCGTAGGCGAAAATGGTCGAGGCAGCCATGAATATAACGATGTTATGGGACGCGTAGACATTATTACCGGAACTCTTGGAAAAGCCCTCGGCGGCGCCTCTGGTGGCTACACATCGGGTAAAAAAGAAGTGGTTGATTGGTTACGTCAACGCTCGCGACCTTATCTTTTCTCTAATTCTGTTGCGCCTCCCATCGTGGCAGCATCACTCAAAGTATTTTCGATGCTTGAACAGGGGCATGATTTACGCCAGCAACTTAATCGAAATGCGAAACATTTTCGAAACCGTATGGAAAGTGCTGGATTCACCTTGTCCGGTAAAGACCATGCAATCATTCCTGTGATGTTGGGCGATGCCAAGTTGGCCAGTGAGATGGCCGATAAAATGTTAGAACGTGGCATATATGTGGTTGGATTTTCATTTCCTGTTGTGCCCAAAGGACAAGCTAGAATTCGTACTCAAATGTCTGCAGCTCATACTATTGAACAAGTTGATAGAGCAATTGATGCCTTCATCGATGTGGGCCGAGAATTAAAGGTGATCCAATGAAGTCATTAGCGAAACTATATCCTGAAAAAGGGATTTGGATGAACGATGCGCCGGTACCAGAGGTCGGGCATAATGATCTTTTAATTAAAATCACTAAAACTGCAATTTGCGGTACAGACATGCATATTTATCAATGGGACGAGTGGTCACAAAATACTATTCCTGTGCCTATGATCGTCGGTCATGAATATGTCGGTATCGTCGTTGAAATGGGACAAGAAGTCAGAGGTTTTGAACCCGGCGATCGAGTCTCTGGTGAAGGGCATATAACTTGCGGCCATTGTCGAAACTGTCGCGCGGGTAGGCGCCACCTTTGTCGCAATACCGAGGGTGTCGGTGTAAATCGTCCTGGCGCTTTTGCTGAATACCTAGTGATCCCAGCTTTTAACGCATTCAAGATACCTGACAACATTAGCGATGAATTAGCGTCTATCTTTGACCCTTTTGGAAACGCCGTTCACACTGCTTTGTCCTTTGATTTAGTGGGTGAAGATGTGTTGATTACTGGGGCCGGTCCCATTGGTATTATGGCTGCTGCTGTGGCAAAACATGTGGGAGCCAGACATGTGGTTATAACCGACATCAATGATTACCGTTTAGATTTAGCGAATAAGATGGGGGCAACACGCACCGTTAATGTAGCAAATCAAAGTTTAGAAGATGTGATGCAAGAGTTGGGCATGTCTGAAGGCTTTGATGTTGGTCTAGAAATGTCTGGAGTGCCTTCAGCCTTGCGAGATATGCTGGCTAAAATGAATAATGGTGGTAAAGTTGCCATGCTAGGAATTCCACCTAAAGATGTGGCGATTGATTGGAACCAGGTGATTTTTAAAGGTCTGATCATCAAAGGTGTTTATGGCCGAGAAATGTTTGAAACTTGGTATAAGATGGCGAGTCTATTACAGTCTGGTTTGAATTTAGATCCTATTATTACCCATCAATTTGATATCGATGACTTCCAGCAAGGCTTTGATGCCATGGGGTCAGGAAAATCTGGTAAAGTGATTTTAAACTGGTAAGCATTAATTAAAACTTGGTAAATAAGGGGGCGATTTGGAGCAGTTCGAACATATTTCCGTGGAGCAAACTCAAGAGCTTTTAACAGACAATAAAGCACGATTAGTGGATATTCGTGATGAGCAATCATTTGCTGCTGGTCATGTAGAAGGCGCAGTGCATTTAACCAATGGCAGTTTGCAGCAGTTTATGTCAGAAACTGAATTTGAAACCCCCGTAATCGTTTGCTGTTATCACGGTATTAGCAGTCAGCAAGCGGCACAATTTTTAATTCATCAGGGTTTTGAACAAGTGTATAGCATGGATGGTGGTTTTGAAGCTTGGAGAGGTAGTATGCCTTTCGTAACTGGGGATGTAGACTAAAGTTTTGAGCAAATCACTTGAACTAGTTAGCTTCGGCCATGAAAGCCCTGCATTGTTGTTGGTTACCTATTTAATTAGTCAGAATATTCCAGCTAGCTATGCTTATGCTGAAGGTGATCTTAATCACCAAGTTCTACTTGATGATCCCTCATTTCTTCAAGAAGCTGCGTTTATTGTTAAAGAGTTTGTTGATAATCCAACAGACCCTAAGTATCAAAAACGTGCTTGGGAAACAGAACAGCAAATTTTTCGAGAGGGGCGACAAGCAGCTACACCGAAGCTGAGTTGGAGTGTGTTTAAGCAAACGCCATTTATGTGGTTGATAATGGCTATTTGTATACTGGTTTATCTGGGCTCTATTGCTGGTGGTTTTATATGGGTAAGGGAAAACATGATGTTGTTACCCTGGTCTTTATTAGTTGAGACTGGACAATGGTGGCGCACAATTACCCCTGCATTTATTCACTTCGATGAAATGCATATTATTTTTAATTTGCTTTGGTGGTGGCTTGCCGGCAAAGGCATTGAACAGAAATTCGGCTCTAGTACTTTACTTCTAATTTTCTTCGTTACCGCAATAGTTCCTAATATTGGTCAATTGTTAATGTCAGGCCCTGATTTTGGTGGTCTGTCTGGTGTTGTCTACGGAATTATCGGTTTTGTCTGGTGGTGCGGTTGGCTACGACCTCAGTGGGGACTCACTCTTCCCAACTACATAATTGGCTTTTCGCTCATTTGGCTGGTACTGGGGTATGTTGACCTGTTGTGGGTCTCGGTGGCAAATACTGCTCACACCCTAGGGTTAGTCTGTGGCTGTGCCATTGCATGGTGTTATGTGTTTTTTACTCAAAAGTCTCAAAATAAGCACTCAAGGGAATAATTTTCAGGAATATAAGAGCTAGCCGCCTTGCACAATAAACTTAGTAATGATGATGTCTTTTATCATTGGCTTACCTGTCTCTTTTTCCATCAGCTCTCTGAGCTGTTCTAGGCTAGTTCTGCGGAAGTCTTCTCTACCAGTAAGAGACTTAACCTTATCTTTAGGTTGTCTGCCAAGTATATCAATGACTGTCGCGCGTAACAGTGGTGAATGGTGTTCAATGGCTTCAATATAATCTGCATCTTCCAACATTAACTCTATGGTGGTGCGAACAAAGCCTAAATTAGTCGCATTTGAACCTAAAAAATTGGTGACAATATCCGGCTCTAATCCGTAATAAGCGAAATTTGACTGAGCTTGGGCAGCACCGATAAATTGACTTGAAGTAATCGCTAGAATGCACGCAAAAAACACAGATTTCATATTGTTGTCTCGAGTTTTATATTTACCGAATTAATTGGCGACAGCCGTTGCCAACTCAGATAACGTTAGTTTAACAAGTGTAGAGAATTAATATAACGCAATTGTTCGTTGCAAAGTGAATATTATAATCTTTACACTGCGATAATAGATCTTATCAACCTAATATCTTCAGTATGGTAGCAGCTATTGGTATGATAGCGTCATATTTTCATGGACTTAGCGCAATTTTGATTCAACAAACTCACTTTCCCGTTTCAATTCCAGCAAATTGGAAGTCAGCAGACGATTTACCTGTGGCAGACCCTTATTTGAAAAACTGGCTTTTGGATACAGGATCTCTTACCGAACGATTGCAATCACATTGTGCAGATTTTAGGGTTGAATTAGTCGGCCAGAGACAGATGTCGCCTGACGACGAGGAACTGACCCAACTAACTTTAAATAGCCCCCACGCAGATGATATGCAATGGCAAGTTAGAGAGGTGATTTTGTATGGCAATGGTCAGCCATGGGTATTTGCTCGTTCGGTTTTGCCGCAACAGTTGTGTGAAATGGATCTAGCGGAATTAGGTAACAAACCTTTGGGCAAAATTATTTTTAATGATAATCGGTTTGTTCGTAGCCCCTTTCAATTATTAAAATTGACTAATACTCTGCACTTCGCCAATTTTATAAATACGACTGATCAACAACCTTTGTGGGGCCGTCGCTCGGTTTTTGACTTTCAACAGTTGCAGCTGATGGTTGCTGAAATATTTCTTCCGGAATGTCCGGCCTATTCCAAGCAGAATTTGATATGACAAAAAGTAAGTTTAACGCCTTCGTTAGGTTAGCTCGAATGGATAAACCCATCGGCAGTTATTTGTTGTTATGGCCTACCATATGGGCGCTATTAATCGCGGGGCAGGGCAACCCGCCAATCGAGATCGTAATAGTGTTCGTGGCCGGTGTTTTTGCCATGCGCAGCGCAGGGTGCGTAATCAATGATTACGCAGACCGACATGTAGATGGCAAAGTTGAGCGCACTAAATCACGACCGTTAGTCAGTGGCGAAGTGACCGAGAAAGAAGCATTATTCTTTTTTTCGGTCTTAGTTTTTATTTCGTTTTTATTGGTATTGACCCTCAATTATCAAACCATACTGTTGTCTTTCGGTGCTTTGGCGCTGGCAACGATCTATCCTTTTATGAAGCGTTTTACTAACTTACCTCAAGTGGTGTTAGGAGCTGCATTTAGTTGGGCTATTCCCATGGCTTTCATGGCCGTCAATGAACAAATTCACTGGGTTGGTTGGATGCTTTTCGTTATTAATGTGATTTGGACAGTAGGTTATGACACTGAATATGCCATGGTAGATCGCGATGATGATTTACAAATAGGCATCAAGTCTACAGCTGTATTGTTTGCTCAAGCTGACAAGTTGGCCATCGGTATTACGCAACTAATCACTTTGCTATTACTTAGCTTTGTCGCCTATTCTTTAAATATGACATGGCCAGTGTATATATCGTTATTGGTCATGGGCGGATTTTTTATTTATCAGCAATATTTAATAAAAGATCGTGTAAGAGCCAATTGTTTTCAAGCATTTCTAAACAATCACTATGCTGGAATGATTGTCGCAATTGGTATGCTTTGCCACTATTGGCTATAGTTGCTGACTAAATAAACCTTTAGTTATCGTCAGTTGATGGCGTCGGGTTTTCTAACTTGTCCAGTCGAGCTTCTAGGGCCTCAAGCTTTTCCCGTGTGCGAATCAGAACTTGGCTTTGCACATCAAATTCTTCTCTGCTAACGAATTCAAGTCGACTCAATTGTGATTGCAGAACTTGTTTTACTTTCGCTTCAGCACCCTCAGCCATGGTTTTCACACCGGGGGGAATAGAGTCTGTAATTTGCTTTGCAATATCTTCCAGCTTTTTCGGGTCCAACATGGGTAGAGTCTCCGTATAAAAGCATAATTGTATCAGAGCTATGTTGAAGTTGCTGCATTTGTAGTAAAACTCCTGATTCGAGACAACGGAGCTAGTAATTCCATTGTTAATTTTTTACAATTCCCGACCATTTTTTAAAGACGTATTCATGAAACTCAACGACGGTCAAAATCAAGCAGTTAAATTTATCTCTGGCCCGTGCTTAGTGCTCGCAGGCGCTGGTAGCGGTAAAACTCGCGTGATTACCAATAAAATCGCATACTTGGTTCAAGAGTGTGGTATTCCAGCCCGTCAAATAGCAGCGGTTACTTTTACCAACAAAGCAGCTAGAGAAATGAAAGAGCGAGTTGCTCAAACCATGGGTAAAAAAGACGCTCGCGGGCTTAAGGTTTCTACTTTCCACACCATGGGGCTAAATATCATCAAGTCAGAGTTTCGTAGCTTGGGTATCAAACCCGGCTTTTCTCTATTCGATGATAAAGACACCATGGCGCTCTTAAAGGACTTAACGGAAGACACCATTGATGGCGATAAAGAGCAGTTAAGTTTGTTGCAGTCGTGTATTTCTAATTGGAAAAATGACTTAATCATGCCAGAGCAACTGCAAAAGCGAGCTTTGTCGCCGGGAGAGGTTGAGTTTGCGAAAGTTTATCATGAGTATCAGACCCACCTTAAAGCCTACAATGCACTGGATTTTGATGATTTGATATTGATGCCAACCTTATTGTTACAAAGCAATCAAGAGGTACGTCAAAAATGGCAAAACAAAATCAAATACCTGTTAGTAGATGAATACCAAGATACCAATACCAGTCAGTATGAGTTGGTGAGACTGTTAGTCGGCGAGCGTGCTCGATTTACAGTTGTGGGTGATGATGATCAGTCTATTTATTCCTGGCGTGGCGCTAGGCCACAAAACTTGGCGCTTTTACAGCAGGACTTTCCCAGCCTAAAGCTGGTAAAGCTCGAACAAAATTATCGTTCCTCAGAGCGAATTCTGCATACAGCTAATATTCTCATTCAAAATAATCCCCATGTATTTGAAAAAAGACTGTTCTCAGAATTAGGATACGGTGAGCCCCTCAAAGTGCTCATTGCTAAGAATGAAGAGCATGAAGCTGAACGTGTGGTGGCTGAATTACTTGCCCATAAGTTTATGAAAAACACCCAGTTCAAGGATTACGCGATTTTGTACCGGGGAAATCACCAGTCTCGCCTATTTGAAAAAATACTGATGAGTAACCGCATCCCTTATAAAATCAATGGGGGCATGTCATTTTTTGGGCGTACAGAAGTAAAAGATTTGATGGCTTACCTGCGATTATTGGTTAATCAAGATGATGATAATGCACTACTTAGGGTTATCAATACTCCTACCCGTGGAATAGGTCGTGTTTCTTTAGAAAAACTAGGAAGTTTTGCTAATCAGTTGGGGTGCTCGATTTTTGAGGCTGCTTGCCACCCCCAATTACATAGTGTGTTAAGCGGTAAAGCTCTGCAAAGTATCGAGTCTTTCAGTCGATGGATTGTCGAGGCTGCTGACAACGCAGTCCGTGGTGATGGTATCGCCGCTATTCGAGAGATGATTAAGGCCATGCAGTATGAAGAATGGCTATATGAATCTAGTACTAGCCCCAAAGCGGCTGAAATGGCAATGGCGAATATCAGTACCCTTTTTGGCTGGATAAGCGATATGCTCGAAGGAAATGAGTTGGATCCACCGATGAGCTTGTCTGAGGTAGTAAATCGACTAATTCTACGGGATATGATGGAACGTAATGAGGACGCTGAGGAATCGGACCAAGTACAGCTTATGACGTTACATGCTTCCAAAGGACTTGAGTTCCCTTATGTTTTCATGGTTGGAATGGAAGAGGGCTTATTGCCCCATCAAAGCAGTATTGATGAAAATAATATTGAAGAAGAACGCCGACTTACTTATGTGGGTATTACCCGTGCACAAAAAGAATTGTTTTTTACCTTGAGTAAAGAACGTCGCCAATTTGGCGAAGTAATTCAGCCTGAGCCCAGTCGTTTTCTGTACGAGTTACCCCAAGACGATATTATTTGGGAGCATAAAAAAGTTAAAGATAGTCCAGAGGTTCGCCAACAAAAGGGGAGAACTGGAATTGCGAATTTAAGAAATATTCTTTCTAGCGGGAAATGAGTTCTGTTCTAATACAGTCGTCATATTGATTGGTGACTCTATGAAGTGCCCTTGGCCTAAGATGCACCCAGCACCAACAAGCTTATTATACTGTTCTTTATTTTCAATACCCTCAGCAATCAATTTAAAAGACAGCTGACTGGAGATAGCTAACACTGAACGAATTAGATTGTAATTACGTTTTGAGCGAGTAACTGACTTTACAAACTTATTATCAATTTTAACGTAGTCAAATGGGTAGCTATACAAATAGCTTAACGACGCAAGGCCGCTTCCAAAGTTATCTAAAACCAATATTACTCCTGAACGTTTTAGCTTTTTAATCGCTGGAAGCATAAACTGTGATCTTAGGTTGAGCTCATTTTCATCAAACTCAAATACTAAATTGGATGGGTTAATGTTAGCTGCTTTTATTCTATCGATTATCTGATTTACTAAGCGACTTTGCGATAAGTGGTTAATTGATAAATTGATAGCGATTTTTCTGCTTGATTCGTTATCACCTAACTTTTTCCAATGCTGCAGAATTTTCACCGCTTGGTCTAACATAAAGTTATCGATTTCTACTGTTAGGCCACTACTTTGTGCGACTTTCCAAAACTTTTCCCGTTTGATTTTTCCCATTGTGGAATGGATCCAACGTACAAAAAACTCATAATATATTACAGCGTCGGTTTGGAAATTTACGATAGCTTGAATTTGAGAGTCGAAATTTTCTTCATTCAATGTTTTTCTGAATTCGTTCTCTAATTCTAATTCCTCTAATAACTTTTGACGCATGCTAGTGTCGAATAAAACGAATCGCCCGCGGCCCAGAGCCTTAGCTTGGTACATAGCCGCATCAGCATCACGGATCAGTTCGTCAGCCGATTCGTAGCCTTGTTCAATATTGGCAATACCAATACTGGCCCCAGAAAACATTTCTTTATTATCAAAGGTAAAGGGAATCGCGAGGGTTTGAATAATGCGATTAGCCACTTCCTCCACATCACTGAAATCGTCAAAGCTATCTAATAGAATTACGAATTCGTCACCGCCTAACCTAGCCAGCAGATCGTGAGCTCGTATACATTTAGAGATTCGTTTGGAAACTTCAATCAAGAATTGGTCACCAGTATGGTGGCCTAAACTGTCATTTATTTGTTTAAACCTATCTAAATCTATAAATAAAACTGCAAATTGATGTTCAGGGTATCGATTTTTATTAGCGACAGCTAACTCCAATCGACTATTAAACATGGCTCTATTTGGGAGATCTGTAAGGGCATCGTGATGGGCTTCATGAATAAGTTTTAACTCAATTTCTTTACGTTCTTCAATTTGTTTTTTTAAATATAAATTGGTTTGGTGAAGCTCATCGGTCCTTTCACGGACTTTACGGCTCAGCTGTAAATTATATTTCTGAATAGCTTCAGCAGATTGTTTGCGTTCTATGGCTACAGCAATATGGTGGGATACAAACTTTAATAACTCCAGATCTTTGATAGTATATTTTGCATCTTTACTATAAGTTTGAACCGCGATAACCCCAGAAATAACGCCATCTACATACAGAGGAGACCCTATCCATGAATTATTGTGTTTAATCATGCTACTTATGGTGGTTTGATCTAATTGCTCTTTAACCGTTAAATCATTAACACGATCCGCGTCGATTAATTCTGCTCTACCTGAGCGCAATACAAACTCGGTGAGACCATTGCTGAGTGGTCTCGATTTGACAAAGTCATTTAATTCGTCGCTGTAATATGGAAATTCTAAGGAGTTATTCTTCTCGTTAATTATCGCCACATAACAGTTAGGTGCGCTTAGTAATCGAGCTAGAATGTCATGCAAACTAGCGTAGAAATCGGCCATTTCCCCTTCCACAGAAGCGGCTATTTCTGAAATTTCAAAAAGTGCCTTTTGCAAAGATTCCACTTTTTGACGTTCTAATATTTCGTCCTGAAGCTCATCGTTAATTTCACGAAGCTGTTTCGTTCTTTCGCGAATTGTTTGTTCAGTTAACTCCCTGCTTTTGACCCTATCCAAGGCGTTTACAATATGTTGGGAAACAAATAGCAGTAAATCTAACTCATCTTCGACGTATCTAACTGCTTTATCGTAACTTTGCACGACCATAGCACCAATCACTTTATTACCGCGCTTAAGTGGTACGCCAATAAGATCCACAGGGGTTTTGCCGATGGCTTTGAAGTTGCGTTTTTTAGATTCTGATTCGAAGTTTTCTTCGCTTAAGACTAAGTGCTGACCAGATTTGAGAATATAACCGGCGATACCACCTAATAAGTCTTTTGCAGGGATTTGTTTTATGACATTTTCATCGAATTGATCGACGAAGTAGGGGAATTCGACAAATTCGTCGTCTTTTTCATATAGGGCTACGAAAAAGTTCTGGGCGTTCATGAATTGCCCGATAATCTCATGAACCGCAGCGTACAGACGTGATAACTCGCTGATAGAACCTGCTAATTCAGAAATGTCAAAAAGCGCTCTTTGAATATGTTCAGAGCGCTTATATTTTTCTGTTAACTGTTGTAGTTGCGGGACTATTTCCCTTAATTCTTCAACAGTTAATTGGCCAGTATCAAAGTCTTCAGTCAATATACTTAATCCGAAAATAGATTAATTACAAAGAACCGTGCACTGACGAAAGCAACTAAAATTAGACACCTTCAATCATATATTCTATTGCTGCTTTAATATCATCATCTGAGCAATCGCCACAGGTTCCTCTTGGAGGCATAGAGCCAATTCCATTTAGTGCGTTATGCAAAACTTCATCGATTCCTTTTTCTAATCGTGGTGACCAATCGGCTGCATCGTGAAGCTTAGGAGCGTTTAATACACCTGATGCATGGCAAGCGAAACAAGCAGTATTATAAATGTCTTCACCAGAGCGAGGGCCAGAAGCGGCAGCTGAGTCAGCTTTAGCACCAGCAACATGTACTGAACCAACAGGTTCGATGCGGGACTTGATATCTTCATTAGACATGTTTTGCGCTTGTACGGCAAACATCAACAAACTTCCAACTAACACGCTCAACAACGCTTTTAATTTCACAATAATCTCCAACGATCTAAATTTAAATTCTAACGTTTATTAAAGAATAACAAATTATAGCGAGTTATTGATACTGAACAACAATTTACTTTGTAATTGCTATTTATCTTCACTCTAATTTGGCTTATCCGCAGAGTTTAACTCTTTTTAGCGGCCTCTAACCAACAATAAGTGTTAATTTAGCCCTAAAAAACCACAAATTTTAGGTTTGTGAGTTTGTTTGACCCAAACCTTAATTAACATTTCACCTAAGTTTACACGAAAAAACACCTAAAAATTTTAAGAAATAGTATAAATATGTATTGTACAACTTTAGGAAAGACCCATATTAACTGAGACAGTTGAGTTTAGTTTGTTTATTCACCTAACGGTTAATTTCAGTATCTACATTCCGTGAGCATTTATCTTGATAAAAAGGAGTAATGAATGTTAAGAATATTTCTATTTCTAGGCACCAATATAGCTATTATTGCATTGCTAAGTCTGACATTTAGCCTTTTCGGTTTTCAAGGGCTTCTAGCGGAAAATGGGGTTGATTTAGATTTAACCGCATTGATGATTTATTCAGGTGTAATCGGCTTTAGTGGAGCATTCATTTCTTTGTTCCTATCAAAATTTATGGCTAAACGGTCTATGGGCGTGCACGTTATTGAACAACCAACGGACACAACACAACGTTGGCTTATTGATACTGTTCGCCGACAAGCTGAAATGGCCGGTATTGGTATGCCAGAGGTGGGTTTATTTAATAGTCAGTCGCCCAATGCCTTTGCTACCGGATGGAATCGTAATAATGCCTTAGTCGCGGTTAGTACAGGATTGCTTACGCACATGAATAAAAATGAAGTTGAAGCGGTTTTAGCCCACGAAGTAAGTCACGTAGCTAACGGTGATATGGTGACCATGACGTTAATTCAGGGAGTCGTAAATACTTTTGTGGTTTTCCTATCTAGGGTTATTGGACACATTGTTGACCGAGTTGTTTTCAAGGTTGAAAGAGGTCATGGACCGGCTTTCTGGATAGTCTCAATCATTGCTGAAATTATTCTTGGCTTTTTAGCTATGACCTTGGTTATGTGGTTTTCACGATATCGGGAGTTTAGAGCCGATGAAGGTGGCGCAAAACTCGCAGGTAAGGCAAACATGATTGCTGCTTTGGCAAAATTGAAGAGCTTTCAGGGTACGCCTGATATGCCTGATGAAATGGCTGCTTTTGCAATCAACGCAGGTAAAATACAAAAGTTATTTTCAAGCCACCCTCCATTGGAAAAGCGTATTGAAAACCTTAGAGTTGGCTAAACCTGGCTTTGCTAGGTTTTTAAAGTTTAATATCTTTACCAAGCTTCAAATAATAAACGAACACTAGTTTAGTTGTTTCAAAATTAATCTAAAAAGCAAAACTGGTTTGTACTCTGCCTTGGGTACTAGGTTGTCTATTTCTCGATTTTGCTAACATTCTCAAATTATCTAAACGATTGATTAAATTATCAAATTGTTTATCACGAGCAGCTCTGTCTTTATTTTTTTGTTTGATCCTTTGTTGCTGTATTTCACAGCGAGTGGATTCGCATATTGAATCGTGCAAGTTAACTAATTCATTTGTCATAACATCCTCTCAAAAATATAACTGTATTTTTATACAGTATACAATCGAATGAAATTTAGTCAATAAATTGCTCAACTAATTATCAATAAAGTTGCAGGTTTCTTTATATTCTGTTGTTTAAAACCCGATCGGTATGCTCAGATTCTCGTTTAACTAATATAAAGGTGATTATCATTTTCGTCGGCAGTGACATAACCATGCCCACTGCTACACAGGCTGCACTAATAACGATTCCTTGTACTCCCATTTCGTCAATGGTTTGATTAAAAAGGTGTAAATAAATGCCAAGGATGATTAAACATAGACCTGAAAACATCACCACTTTAAGTAAAGTCATGACCCTTGAGTTTGTCATGGAGGGAACTCCCTTATTCTAAAACCTTGTTTAGTATTTAATCAGTTCGTAATTGAATCATATTGATCTGGGTCAGTTGAAACGTAAATATCCTGATTAGAATTAATTCTCTTGTTTTTTGAGGCTTACTTTAACGGCGTTATTTAGCGATCCACCAATAACAAATAATTAACAATGGTGATTTGAAAAAAGAGTTCTTCAAACAACAAAAAATTACTAATTGTTGTTAATTATTGGTTAATTACTCTTGATTTATGGATGGCTAAAAATTTAATTACCCCAACTGGTTTATAGGCTGTAAATTGTCCGCAAAGCAATAAAAATTCACTAAATTCAATTGTTTGAAAGTTTTCCGGTGAGTGTTTTAATTGGCGTTTTTGTAAATTATTAGTTAATAACTTTGTCAGTTTTGAAGATTATGAGTTGACGGTCCGATTTTCGTACTCTATCCTAATGAAAGCGCTTACATTTAACTTGTTATCACAATGATTTTACAACTTTTGGGTGACAAGAGCAGGAAGTGCGCAAGTAAAAGTGTGGTAATGAGTACAATAAAGTTAGTTTTTTGGGAGAAAACAACATGACTAAATTACGGTTTGCAAAAACCCATCTAGCAAAGAGTCTGTCGCTCGTTTTAGGGGCATCATTGTGCGCACCGCTCGCCGCGCAAGAGGTCGATGATGTCGAGGTTATTCAAGTTACGGGGCTACGTGGCAGTTTACAGGAAGCTGCTGCAATTAAACGCTCGTCAGCGGGGGTTGTAGATGCTATTTCCGCCGAAGATATAGGCAAATTTCCAGATACAAACCTCGCTGAATCGTTACAACGTATAACCGGTGTTTCGATTAGTCGCTCTAATGGCGAAGGTTCTGAAGTGACGGTTCGGGGCTTCGGCGGCGGAAACAACATGATAACCTTAAATGGTAGAACCATGCCAGCAGCGATAACCTATGGCGCGGGCTCAGGGGCCGATGGCACGACTAAAGGTGGAAACACTCGTTCATTTGATTTTGCAAACTTAGCGTCTGAAAGTATTAGAGCCGTTGAAGTCTACAAAACAGGGAAGGCCAATATAGCCACCGGCGGCATTGGTGCAACTATTAATATCATTACTGCTAAGCCTCTTGATCAAAAGGGCTTTGTTGCAACCGTTGGTGCAAAAGCAGTGCATGACACTACCAATCGTACAGGTGACGATTTAACCCCAGAGCTTTCTGCGATTATGAGTTACGCCAATGATGAAAAGACTTTTGGAGTCAGTTTGTCTGCTGTTCACCAAGAACGCGACTCAGGTTATACCGGGGCAACGGTAAATAACTGGAATATTGATTATTGGGACGATATTGCTGATCCAGACAGAATGTGGAACAACGCCAACGCGAATTATATTAATGCGCCAGAGCAAGGGCAGCTTTACGCTCGCCCAAATGATATCCGCTATGCTTTTTCTAATACTCAGAGAACTCGTGACAACATGCAATTAACCTTGCAGTTTGCACCTACCGATGATTTTAAAGCTTCACTTGATTACACCTTCGCAGAAAATGAAATAGTAGAACAGCGAGGTGAAATAGGTAACTGGTTACAGATTGGAACTAATACGGGCACCGTTGAGTTTGATAACTCGGCAGTAAAAACACCTATCTACATAACTGAAAGTTATGCTGGCGGCGTTGACGAGGGTTATGAGCAACAATGGCGTGAACAGACTAATACACTCGATTCAGTGGGCGTAAACTTCGAATACAATGTGAATGATGATTTTAAAATCATGTTTGATGCTCACGATTCAACGATGCACAGTCGCGGCACAGGCCCTAGAGGTTCTGGTGAACTGGCGGTAGGTTTAGGGGCACCAATAGTCACTTCTAGAGAATGGTTCTGGGATGGCGGTTTGCCTACTTATAGCAATGTTTATGATGACAGTATCCGAGGCGCCAATAACAATGGTCAAGTGGATCCTGGTGATGTTGGTTCATCAATTGCTCGAATCAGAAACGCCAGCCAAGAATCTAGTATTACTCAATACAAGCTGGATGCAACCTACTTTCTTGACAGCGGTTATTTCGACTTTGGTGTAGAGGCACGTGAAATGGAGTCTCGCTCATTTCAAACCGCAGGTAACAATATAGCCTTAGGTAACTGGGGGGTTGCCAACCCTGGTGAGTTCGGTGATTTGATTCAACCATTTGATTTGCCTGGCGAGTTCGATGACTTTTCGACCAACCCCGGTGGTTACGGTTTTATTGCTAATGCGCCTGATTTATATACGGCAGCTGAAACACTATACCCAGGTATTCCAAGTGGCGTTGAAGATGCGTTGTCATTTGATGATACGATCCAAGAAGATACGCTTGCAGCATATGTGCAAGTCTCCTTGGAAGGTGAGATTGGCAAAATGCCATTTAGCATCTTAACCGGTGTTCGATATGAAACGACGGATGTGACTTCAACTTCACTAATTAGTCGTAACTATTTCCAATGGGAAGATAATAATGATGTAGTGGCTTACGTTGATGGTTCTGAAACAAGTTATGTTTCAGCAGACAGCGATTATGACTTTTTGCTACCCAGCCTAGATTTAAAACTGGAAATTCAAGATGATTTGATCGGACGCTTCTCGTATAGCAAAACTATCGCGCGTGCAGGATTTGGTCGTTTAGGTGTTTCAGCCTCAAACTTTGCTGGCGGTGGTGGTTCAACATTATTGGGAGCACAGCCTACAGCGGATGCATCAAATCCAGCGTTATTGCCTTTAGAGTCGTCTAACGTCGATTTATCCTTGGAATGGTACTACGATGAAACTAGTTATGTGTCAGCAGGTTTGTTTCAAAAAGATGTGGTTAATTTCCTAGGTAGTCGTCAAGTTGACCAACCACTATTGGGTATTCGTGATGTAACTGGAGGCCCCCGCGCTGAAGCTGCAGCTCAGGCGTTAGCTGATAGGGATATTGCTTTAGATGATACTTCCCTTTACGCGATGATGGTCTTGCTTAGTCAACCTGAAGCTTTCCCAGGAGGCGCTGACGATTACACAGGTACACCAGAACAAATTCAACAATTGGCAGAAACTGATGGTTGGGATTTAGTCGCCAATGAAGATGATCCTGAAGTTATTTTCCGTACCAACACGCCAGACAATAATCGTGCTGCAAAAATTTACGGTGCTGAATTTGCTGTACAACACTTCTTCGGTGACAGTGGCTTTGGCGTACAGGCAAATTATACGGTCGTGCGCGGTGATGTTGGGTTTGACAATGAAGCTGATCCCAATCAGTCGCAATTTGCTTTAGTCGGTTTGAGTGATACAGCAAACTTAGTGGCTATGTATGAAAAAGATGGCTTCCAAGCTCGTCTTGCCCTCAACTGGCGTGATAAATACTTGGCTGAGGTGAATAAAGGCAGTTCGAATAACCCACGCTATGTAGAGTCTTATACTCAACTTGATGTGAATGTTAGCTATGATATTAACGACCAATTCACGGTATTCTTTGAAGGTTTAAATATTACTGAAGAAGACATTCGTGAACATGCTCGAAACGAAACCCAACTATGGTACGCCACCGATTTAGGTGCTCGTTACCAAATGGGCGCTCGTTATAAGTTTTAAACATACTCGACCTTGGCAACAACACAGCTGGTGTTGTTGCCTTTATGCCTAACCGCAAACTATTGCGGTTTTTAAGGATATTTGAATAGGATATGAAGATGTTGCAAACTGTTTTTTATATTTTATTGGCTTTGGTATGAATAATTTGATTTTTAGTTTGCTGATTTGAAATAGCAAATAAGTAAAAATTCATCGAGGGAAGATAATGGCTAAACATGTGCTTTTGAATAATGTGCACCATAAAGACACTCGGGTTCTTGCTCATTATGCTAAGGAATTTGCCGATGATGTTGCCAGCGTATTGGTTTTTCCACCGGAATTTGTCGAGTTACAAAAAGAGTATCCAATATTCTTTCAAATAGACCAACAAACGGAAAAATACCAGTGTGTTGCTATGCTTGGTTTGCAAAAAGGTGAAAACCTTTTTCTAAATGACACCACGCCCTCAGGTTGGGATGCGGATTACATTCCAGCGATGATAGAACGTGGGCCCTTTCTTATCGGTTTTCAGCAACAAGATCCCCTTTCTGATCCCTCTCCGGTTATTCACATTGATATGCAACATCCCAAAGTGTCCAATGATAAAGGGCAACCCTTGTTTCTAGAACACGGTGGTAACAGTCCTTATTTGAACCATGTTGCAACGCGTTTACAGTCCATTCATGAAGGTATGGCTATTCAAGATGAGATGTTTACTCGCTTCACGTCTTGCGATTTGATTGAACCAGTTAACATTGAATTTGATTTAAACAACGGCCAAAAGTGCAAACTAACTGGAAATTTCACCATTAATGAGGAGAAATTAGCTGCCCTATCCTCAGATCAACTATTTGAACTCAATCAATCTGGGTTTTTGCAGTTGGCATACGCAGTTGTAGCATCTGTCACTAATGTTAGAAAATTGATTGAGCGCAAAAATGCCACGCTTTTATAAAATATCAGGCTTCCATAAACAGCGCCTTAATCGCCTATTAAGCCGATCTTAGAATACTCATGTTAAGTATCAGCAAACAAACTGAAGTCATTACCCATTGTCAGCCAGGTGAAATACCCAATGATATTCATCAGTGCCAACATCCTGTGGTACTTAAAGGCTTGGTTAAACACTGGAAGTTGGTTGAGGTTGGCTTGCAATCTCCGCAAAGAAGCGTTGATTATTTAAAATCGTTCTACAATGGAAAGCCAGTATTTGCATATTTTGGAGAGCCGGCAATAGAGGGTAAGTATGCCTATAACGATAATGCGACTGAACTAAACTATGAGTCTAAAAAAGCACGAGTAGATGAGGTTTTAGCGTTAATAATAGAACACCTTTATGACCAACAACCACCTAGTTATTACATTGCCTCAAATGTTATTGACGCTAACTTTCCAGGGCTAGGTGAAGAGAATAATTTGCACATTCCTATCACCTCAAAATCATCTGCCACCGAATCACCGGTAGCCAGTATTTGGATCGGCAATCGTTCCATTGCTCGATGTCATTATGATGCGTCCGACAATATTGCCTGTGTGGTATCAGGAAAGCGCCGTTTTATCACTTTCCCACCGGATCAAATTGCTAATTTATATCCAGGTCCCTTAGCGCCTACCCCAGGGGGACCAGTTATTACAATGGTCGACTTACACAATCCAGATTTCGAAAAATACCCAAAGGTTAAACATGCCTTAGCTGTAGGACAAGTGGCAGAACTAGAGCCTGGCGATGCTATCTATATTCCTAGTATGTGGTGGCATCAAGTCGAAGCACTTAGTTCTTACAATATTTTGGTGAACTATTGGTGGAGTGATGCAGAAAAATATATGGGGGCGGCGATGAATGTACTGTACCACGCTATGTTAAGCCTTCGCGATAAACCGGCACATGAAAAAGCGGGTTGGAAGCATATATTTGATTACTATATTTTTGGCGAGGGGGAGCAACCAACCGAACATTTACCACCCGAAGCACAGGGTTTCTTAGCGCCTATGGATGACGTGATGTCTCGTCAGCTTCGCGCCATGTTAATCAATAAACTAAATCGATAAATGGGCCTTTAAACGTGAACAGAAAAATTAAGAATGTGGTCATCGCAGGAGGCGGAACGGCAGGATGGATAGCCGCTGCGGCCTTGGCCAAACAGATGCCGTCAGTAATAAATGTGACTTTGGTAGAATCAGAGGAAATTGGCACAGTTGGCGTGGGGGAGGCGACCATTCCTCCTATGCGTGTATTCAATAAACTTTTAGGCATTGATGAGTCACAGTTTATGAGGGAAACCTCAGCGACCTTTAAATTAGGCATACAGTTTGATAATTGGGGGAGGCAAGGGGATAGTTACGTACATTCGTTTGGTATGACGGGGAAAGAAAGTTTTATCGCCCCGTTTCATCATTTTTGGTTGTATGGGAAAGAGCAGGGAGTTGCAAAGGACTTTGGCAAGTACTGTTTTGAACTAGAAGCTGCTAGAGCCAATAAATTTGCCTTATCGGACAAATTATCCATCAATTATGCATACCACTTAGATTCGAGTAAATACGCCGCATTCTTACGTAAGTTTAGCGAATCTCGCGGGGTGAAGCGTGTTGAAGGTAAAATTGCAGAAGTAAATAAGAACCCGAAAAATGGATTCATTTCTAGCTTGAAATTGGACTCTGGACAGCTGATTGAAGGTGACTTCTTTATTGATTGTACTGGTTTTAGAGGTTTGTTAATTGAGCAAGCTTTGCATACGGGGTATGAAGATTGGTCTCATTGGTTGCCCTGTGACAGCGCAATTGCTGTACAAACTGAATCAACAGGGGAAGTCGATCCTATTACCCGGTCTATTGCTCATCAAAGTGGCTGGCAGTGGCGCATCCCATTACAGCACAGAGTTGGCAATGGCATTGTTTATTGCAGTAAATTCATGAGCGATGAAGAGGCTAAAGCATATCTTCTCGCAAACATCGAAGGGCAAGCGATTACCCAACCAAGAGTGATTAAATACCGAACGGGCCGACGTCGAAAGCACTGGAATAAAAACTGTTTAGCCCTTGGTTTAGCCAGTGGTTTTGTTGAACCTCTCGAATCAACCAGTATCCATTTGATTATGATGGGTATTATTCGCTTACTAAGGCTTTTCCCCTGTGGCGAAATATCCGATTCGGTGGTCAACGAATACAATCAACAAGCCACCGATGAAATCGAAAAAATTCGCGACTTTATCGTGTTGCACTATCATGTTACTCAGCGTCAAGACAGTGGATTTTGGCGACATTGTAAAAACATGGAAGTACCAGAGAGTTTAGCCCATCGAATCAGGTTGTTTGCTGATCACGCTCACGCATTTCAAGCCGATGGTGAGTTGTTTAGGGTGGATTCTTGGACCCAAGTAATGCTTGGTCAGGGAATTGAGCCCAAACAATATCATCCTAGCGTTACCGCAATGCCAGTGAAAGAGTTGGAAAAATTCTTAGCATCAATGGAACAATCAATAACTAATGGTGTTGCTCAGCTTCCTAGTCATCAAGACTTTATTCAACAGTATTGCCAACAAAACAAGTAGCCATGTGTAGTTGGAAATAAAATTAATTAAATTATATGTTTATGACTCTTTAACTTGGCATTTTACATTTTTTTAACCTTAAGCATTGCTTTTTGATGCTGATCCAACTAACCTAAATGAAAGCGCTTTCATTTGGCGGTTTACCAATGCTAAACCTGTAAATAGAAACCGATTAACCATTAACTAAAATTAGTAAATATCAAATCATGAATAAGCTTTCCTTACCATCGTCATCAAAATTACTGAACCAAGACTTCGTCTTCGGTGTTGCTACCTCTTCATTTCAAATTGAAGGGGCTGCGGATAGTCGATTAGAATCCATTTGGGATACGTTTTGTGCCACGCCAGGAAAAATTTCCGATGGTTCTAATGGCTTGGTAGCCTGTGAACATATAAAGTTTTGGCAGGAAGATGTGGAGTTGATAGAGTCTTTAGGTGTTGATGCTTATCGATTCTCCATTTCTTGGCCTCGGGTGGTTAAAAAAGACGGTACATTAAACGAAAAAGGTATGCAGTTTTATATTGATTTAGTGGACGAGTTGCTCAAGCGCAACATTAAACCCTTTGTCACTTTATATCATTGGGATTTACCTCAACACCTAGAAGAACAGGGTGGTTGGTTAAATCGTGAAACCGCCTTTCATTTCGAGCATTACGTGAACCTAGTGTCAAAAGCCTTAGGCGATCGTGTTTATGCTTATGCCACTTTAAACGAACCTTTTTGTTCGGCTTATTTAGGCTATGAGAGTGGAGAACATGCGCCGGGCAAAACCGGTCAAGGAAACGGCAGGAAATCAGCACATCATTTATTGCTGGCCCACGGTTTAGGCATGCGAGCTTTGCGTCGCAACTGCCCTGACACTTTGGCGGGTATCGTGCTTAACTTCACCCCTTGTTATCCTGAGACTCAGGCTGATATGGAGGCCACCAAATTAGCCGATGAGTACGTTAATCAGTGGTATATGCGCCCTGTGATGGAAGGCTTATATCCTGATGTGATAGATCTCATCGATCCACAAAATCGCCCGGATATCTTTCCTGGTGACATGGATTTAATCAGTCAACGATTAGACTTCTTAGGGGTTAACTTTTATACCCGTTTAAAATATCGTAGTGATGGCAAAGGTTGGTATGAAGAGTTACAACCAAAAGGTGTTCCTATCACTGATATGGGTTGGGAAATCTATCCAAAAGCACTTTCTGAATTATTAATATCACTGCATCAGCGTTATACACTGCCACCAATTTACATTACTGAAAATGGCGCGGCTATGCAGGATGAAATAAAACAAGACAAAGTGAATGATCAAGACAGAATAGATTACTTTCAGTCCCACCTTAACGCCGTTGACTATGCTAGTGAGCAGGGAGTGGATATTGCTGGCTACTTTGCCTGGAGTTTAATGGATAACTTTGAGTGGGCAGAAGGCTACGAGAAGCGGTTTGGGATTGTATATGTTGATTACCTTACTCAAAGTCGCACTATTAAAAATAGTGGGTTGGCATACAAGCAACTAATCACAAGTAGGTAGTAAATTATGCAAAGCCAAGTAAGCAAGTTGCCGATAATTGAAAAGGTCGGTTATGCCATGGGAGACGCTGCCGCCAATTTAGTCTGGCGTGGCGCGCTTGCATATTTGGCAGTCTTTTATACTGATACGTTTGGTTTGACTGCTGCGGCGGCCGCAATGTTGTTTTTAGTGGTGAGGTTATCCGATGGTATCACCGATATCATTATGGGAATGATTGCCGATCGAACAGAAAGCCGGTGGGGTAAATTTAGACCTTGGATTTTATTCTCCACACCCTTATTGGGTCTTTTCATGGTCTTATGTTTTACCACTCCGGATTGGTCGGCAAGCAACAAACTAATCTACGCCTATGCGACTTACATTGGTTTAACGCTTTGTTACACCCTTAACAATGTTCCTTATTCAGCGTTAATGGGGGTAATGACTGAATGTGATGTTGAACGCACCAGCCTATCTGCCTATCGATTTGCTGGGGCATTTCTTGGCGGTCTATTAGTGATGGGGTTTTTACCCTATTTTGTTGATCTATTTGGCCAAGGTAATGATGTGCAAGGCTATCAATCCACAATGTATCTGTTTGCTGGGTTATTAGTCGGACTGATGGTCTTTACCTTTTTATCCACCAAAGAGCGGGTGAAACCTGTTATCAATAACGGCACGGGTTTGAAAACTGAACTTTGGGACCTGAGCAAGAATCTGCCCTTCCTTTTATTTCCTTTAATGAGCATAACGGCATTTTTCTACTACCGTAATCTAGTTACAGGAATATGCTTTGCCGTTGTAATGCTTGGCAGTTGGTTGCTGATTAAACGTTTTTTGGCTAAGCCCCGAGAGCAAATCAGCTCGACTCAACAAGATATGATTGATTTGATAACCAATAAACCATGGTTAATTTTATTAGGCATAGGGTTTTTAACCATGATGTTTAACGGCATTAAATACGGTGTGATTGCCTATTACTTTAAGTACGTAATCGGTGATGAGTTAATGACTGGGCAATTTTTTGTCGCCTTGCTGGTGGTATCCATTTTTGGGGCATTAAGTACATCCTATTTAGCTCGAATTTTTGGTCGTCGACTTTTGTTTATTGGATCTTTACTCATTGGTAGCGGATTTACTGCTTGTTTTTACTGGATCCCCGAGGGCAATGTCACCTTAGTGTTTGTATTGGGTTGTTGTGCCGAGTTTTGTGCTGCTATTTTCCCAACATTGTTTTTTTCAATGTTAGGCGATTCTGCAGATTATTCAGAATGGAAAAATGGGCGAAGAGCAACGGGCTTAGTCTATTCAGCAGGCACCTTTGTGCAAAAAACCGGAGGTGGTTTTGCTGGCGCGTTAGTCTTGGTTGTGCTGTCTAGCTATGGTTATGATGGCATGAATCCCAGCACTGTGGCAGATAGTCTTCCTGGCATTAAACTATTAATGAGCTGGATACCTGCGTTTTTCGGTGTTGCAGCTGCAATTTTGATGTTGTTTTATCCTATAACCGATAAACAACAGCAACGAATTACCTTAGCGCTCAAGGGACAAAGAGCGTTGGTTTAGGCCGTTGTTTGTTCGCTAATATCACTGACACTAGGCTTTACATAGCACACATCGGATGTTTAGAAGTGCCAAACAAATTACCATTACAAGGTGGCGATTGTATAGTAGGCTACCTATCCTCTAGTCTGTGGACGAAAAATAGCAAAATCTATGGCAACTATTTACGAAGTGGCAAAACATGCTGGCGTGTCTTTAGCGACAGTTTCCAGAGTCATGAATGGCAATGTGAAAGTACGACAAAGTACTAGCGACAAGGTCATGAATGCAATGAAAGAGCTTGGATATGTGCCAAATAACTTTGCTCGTTCATTAGCATCAAATAAAGCAAATAGTATTGGCCTGTTAGTGTCTAATCTGAATAGCTCTTTCTTTGGGCAAATGATGAGTGGTGTGGAAACTGAATTAAGAGCTGCTGGTAAGCACGTGATTATTTCAGCCGGCCATGATGAAGAAGCAGAAGAAAAAGACGGGATAGATTTTCTTATTAGTCGGCAATGCGACGCGTTGATCGTTCACTCAGAAGCCATTTCTGATGAATATTTGATAGAGCTAAATAAAACCAAACTTCCCATTTTAATAATGAATCGCGTTGTTGAAAGTATGCAAGAGCAGTGTTTTATTGTAAATAACCAAGCTGGTGGTTATATGGCTGCTAAAACGCTATTGAAACATGGTCATAGAGACATTGCTTATATAAGCGGACCAACTTACAAAGAGGATACTAAACAGCGTTTAATTGGTCATAAACGGGCGCTAGAAGAATATGATGTTGACTTTAACGAGAAGCTTCATTATGTGGGCAATTATTTAGAAACCGGCGGTATTGCAGGGATGAATTACCTGCTTGGCTCAGGACAAGGTTTTAGTGCATTAGCATGTTCTAATGATGAGATGGCATCAGGAGCCATGAGTTGTGCCAGAGAGCATGGTTTAACATTGCCTGAAGATCTATCGGTAATTGGTTTTGATGATGTGTTATTTGCCAAACATATGTTTCCCAAATTAACCACTATTCATAACCCAGTTTTAGAAATGGGCAGAATGGCAGCCCAATGGGTATTAAAATATGTGTATAAAGAGTATGACCAAGACATTCAGAGAGTATTCGAGCCTAAACTAATTGAGCGTTTATCGGTGATTAAAAAAGGTTAGAAGTCGATTCTTTTATTATTTCGTCGGTGCAATTTGATGTAACCAAAAATAAAGCAGCAAGGTGATTTAATCATCTTGCTGCTTTTTTATTTACTTTAGGTTTGCCAATTTTAGAGTTGGCAATTTCAAAATAATGGCATGAGCAGAGTGTTCAATTTATAGCTTAGGTCCAGAGTTTGAAATTTCCTTTCCTTCATTGTTGTCTGTAAACTTCACAAAGTTTTCAGTGAACAAAGTCGCTAAATTACTCGCCTTTTCGGTCCATTGTCCAGCTTCTTCATAGGTGTCACGAGGATCTAGAATCTTGTCTTCAACATCATGTAAATGTTTAGGAATCGACAAATTGAAAATAGGAAGCTCGTCCATTTCCGCTTGATTAATGGAACCGTCTAAGATGGCATCAATAATTGCCCGTGTCGCTTTAATAGAAATGCGTTTGCCGGTGCCATTCCAACCTGTATTTACCAAATAAGCTTCTGCGCCTACAGCATGCATACGTTTACGTAAAACCGCTGCGTATTTGGTTGGGTGCAAACTTAAGAACGCCGCACCAAAACAACTTGAAAAGGTTGGTGTAGGTTCGGTAATGCCTCGCTCTGTACCAGCTAACTTGGCAGTAAAACCGGATAGAAAGTAATATTCAGCTTGCTGAGGTGTTAACTTAGCAACTGGTGGAAGTACACCAAACGCATCAGCAGTTAAGAAGATTACTTTAGTGGCGTGACCGGCTTTAGAGATAGGTAGAACAATGTTTTCGATGTGATCGATTGGATAAGAAACTCGGGTGTTTTCGGTTTTTGAATTGTCGTCAAAATCGATCTTACCTTTACTGTCTACGGTAACGTTTTCTAACAACGCGTTACGACGTATAGCCGCATAAATTTCTGGTTCTTGTTCTTTGCTTAAGTTGATGGTTTTTGCATAACAGCCGCCTTCGAAGTTGAAGATACCATTGTCATCCCAACCATGCTCGTCATCGCCGATGAGTTTTCGGTGAGGATCGGTGGAAAGGGTGGTTTTTCCAGTGCCAGATAAACCGAAGAAAATCGCTACATCATCATCTTTACCCACATTGGCGCTGCAATGCATTGAGGCAATGCCTTTTAATGGTAAAAAGTAGTTCATCATCGAGAACATACCTTTTTTCATTTCGCCGCCGTACCAAGTACCGCCAATTACTTGTACTTTTTCAGTAAGGTTGAAAGCCACAAAGTTTTCAGAATTTAAACCATGTTCCTGCCACTTGTCGTTGACCGTTTTCGAGCCGTTTAAAACTAAAAAGTCTGGTTCAAAGTCTTCAAGCTCTTCTTCCGTTGGACGGATAAACATGTTCTTCACAAAGTGGGCTTGCCAAGCAACTTCAGTCACAAAGCGCACTTTCAAACGGGTATCTGCATTCGCACCACAAAAAGTATCGACTACAAATAGACGTTTATTACTTAACTGATGAGTAACCGTTTGTTTTAAATGATCCCAAACTTCAGTGTTAATCGGTTTGTTGTCATTAGTTCCTTGATCCGACCACCATACTGTATCTCTGGTGGTGTCATCGCGAACAATGTATTTATCTTTTGGAGAACGTCCAGTGAATATACCTGTGTCTACTGACACCGCACCGAGTTCTGTTTCAACACCTTTTTCATAACCAACTAAATCACTTTTTGTTTCTTCTTCAAACAGAAACTCATAGGATGGATTATGAATGATTTCCGTGGCATTAAGAATGCCGTTATTGTCTAAATATTTGGTTAGTTTTTCAGTCTTCATGAACTATCTTCCGTAGGGTTTTTTATTTTTATTGTTATTTTTGTTTTTAAACTAACTTTGTTATTAAAGTTAGGCTCCCTAACACTAAAGGGTCTCAAAGGGAAAAACTAGGCTTAGATGCGACTCAATTAAAAAAAAAAGAGATAAGTTATAATTATTCATTAAATTCAATGGATGTAAGGGCTTTCAGTTGGTATTTAGTGGCTGAGGCTAGGAAGTTTCGATAATGTTGGCCTTCGTGGTTAAGTTCTGCTAACTACTGTGAGTAATTAAATGGTCGAGTCTGTAGAGTGTATTGTGATTGGAGCCGGTGTGATCGGTTTGGCCGTGGCTCGAGAAATGGCACTGAAGGGGATAGAAACCATTGTGGTTGAGAGTCAATCACAGATTGGCACAGGGATTAGTTCTCGTAATAGTGAAGTGATTCATGCTGGAATTTATTATCCACCTAACTCGCTTAAAGGGAAGTTGTGTGTGCAGGGGAATAAGTTGCTCTATGAGTATTGTCAGCAGCGAAACATTAACCATAAGCGATGCGGAAAACTCATAGTGGCAACGTCTGAGTCGCAATTGCAAAAACTGCCTGAAATTCAAAAAAATGCTAAGGCTAATAAAGCCTTAGATCTGGAGTTTATCAGCAAACAACAAGCCGCAAAGCTAGAGCCCGAACTCGCCTGTTATGGAGCCCTGTTTTCACCCTCTACTGGCATCATCGACAGTCATGCTCTGATGCTTAATTTACAAGGCGATTTAGAACATGCAGGAGGTGTTGTTGCATTGGGTTCTAAAGTGCATTCAGGCGAATTTGCTAAAAATACAATGTTGTTAACCATTGGCGGTGATCAAGAAGTTCAAATTCGTGCTAAATATGTCATTAATTGCGCAGGGTTACATGCTCAATCTATCGCTAGACAATTCCAAGGTTTACCGCAAAGTACAATTCCTGAAATTCATTACGCTAAAGGAAACTATTACGCTTTATCTGGTTCCTCTCCTTTTAAACATCTCATTTATCCAATTCCCGAGGAAGCGGGTTTAGGAGTTCATTCAACCTTAGATTTAGGCAATTCAGTCCGTTTCGGTCCTGATGTTGAATGGGTAAATGAACTGAATTACTCAGTAAATCCCGCTCGTGCCAATGATTTTTATGGGCAGATTAGAAAGTATTGGTCCAATCTAAAAGATGGTTCATTAACCCCTTCCTATGCAGGTATTCGACCTAAACTTCATGCGCAAGGCCATCGGGCGAAGGACTTTATGATCCAGACTGAAGTAGAACATGGTGTTAAAGGACTGGTGAACTTGTACGGTATTGAATCCCCTGGGTTAACAGCTTCGATGGCTATTGGGGCAATGGTTGCCAAATTCCTGTTATTTTAGAAAGCCGATTATTTTGTAGGGTCAATCAGTCAGGTTGAGTTTTGATTTTAGACAATGTTGCTGTCAGGTATAGTTGGTATATTTATCCCTTCTTCTTAGCTCATTTTCACGATAATTTTACGGAATGAAGTATTATTTCTTGATATAAATGGTATAAAGCTATAACATAGGCTCAATAGAGCATTTTAGCTAACATTCAATTTATAGGATTATTATTTATGTCAACAGCAAGATCATATCCACTTGAAGACCTCAAAGTCGTTGAGTTTACACATATGGTTATGGGACCGGCTACTGGTGTGGTACTTGCCGATCTAGGTGCAGTCGTGACAAAAATAGAACCTATTGATGGTGACAAAACTCGTCGTTTAAAGGGTTCAGGTGCTGGTTATTTTCCAATGTACAACCGCAACAAGCGCAGTGTTTGCATTGATTTAAAATCAGCGGAAGGTAAAGAAGTAGCATTGAATTTAATTCGTGAAGCCGATGTTTTAATTGAAAACTTTAGGCCAGGAGCTATGGAAAAACTTGGTTTTGGTTATGCCGCTATGAGCGAGTTGAATCCAGGTTTAATTTACTGCTCATTAAAAGGTTTTTTAACTGGCCCCTATGAAAATCGTACTGCCTTAGACGAAGTTACGCAAATGATGGGCGGCTTAGCCTATATGACAGGTTTACCCGACCGACCTATGCGTGCAGGTTCATCAGTTATTGATATTACCGGCGGGATGTTTGGTGTGATTGGCGTTTTATCGGCTCTGCACGAACGTCATAGTACGGGTAAAGGCCGCCATGTTACCAGTTCTTTGTTCGAGACCACGGCTTATTTTGTTGGTCAACATATGGCCCAGGAAGTGGTTTTGGGTGAAGCTCCACCACCCATGTCTGTGCGCAGAAGTGCATGGTCAATCTATGAAATTTTTGAATGTAAAAATGACGAGCGAGTTTTTGTTGGGGTAGTGAGTGATACCTTGTGGAAACATTTCTGTAAAGAGTTTGAATTAACTGAATTCGCCGTAGACACAAGTTTAGATAAAAATAATGATCGAGTGAAACAGAAAGACAGAATTATCCCTGTGATCAAAGCACTCTTCAGTGAGTTAGATAAACAAACCTTAATGGATCGTTTAGAGCGTGCAGGAATTCCTTTTGCACCTATCAATACCCCTTCTGATTTATTTAATGATCCGCAACTAAACAGCGGTGGTTTGTTGCCTGTAAGTACACCTCAAGGTGTTGCTAACTTGCCTTCTTTGCCAATTGAACTCGATGGTAAACGTACACAATTACATCATGATTTGCCAAAGGAAGGTGAAGACACTATCCAAGTACTTAGAGACGCCGGTTACAGTGAAAAGCAAATAGCTGAATTGATTGAATTAAAGGTAGTAAAGGCCCTTACTACTGATTAATAAAAGTTTTCAACCTTCTCCGAAATTAGGTTGTTTTAAAGGGCGCTTCAGCCCTTTTTTTTACTTTTTTTATTGGCTAAATGTTAACTGATACCTAAGTAGATTGTTTAAATTACAACTTACTTTGTACGCAAATAAGGGCTTAAAAGTACATAATAGTTTTATTTTTTAAGTATAAAAGATATGATGATATGTCATTTGGTTGTGAGGTCATTAGTTTCACATCCTTAAAATAATAAAAATTTATCACATTTAGGCAAATAGGAGCGATTATGGAATTATCTGAAAAAACCGCGCGTCAGATTTTTGCGGAAGTTCAAGCTAACCCAGCAAGAAAGCGTTTTGGCTTTGGAAATAAGGCTATTTTGGTCAATATTGATTTGCAAAAATCCTACACAAGAACGGATCTTTACAAAACTGCCTACGAGACTGACCCGCGCCAAATCGAATATGTGAATACCTTAGCGGAAAAATTCCGCGCACTAGATTGGCCTGTCGTCTGGACTAATGTGGCCTACATGGACTCAGGCGAGGATGCCGGTATATGGGGTACCCGCACTGATACACCAGATAGTTTGCAAAACATCAAGTTTGATAGTGAACGTTCAGAGCTTGATGACCGTTTGCAAGTTGACCGTAAAAAAGATGTTTTTTATTGCAAAAAAATGCCATCTCCTTTTTTTGAAACGCAATTGCAAAGTCTATGTGTATGGCACCAGGTAGATACCGTAATTTTAACCGGAGGTTCTACTTCTGGCTGTATTAGAGCTGCAGCAGTAGACAGTTTATCTCGCGGATATCGCACTATAGTGCCAATAGAATGTGTCGCTGATAAACATGAAAGCTATCACTTCGCCAACCTTACTGATTTGTCATTAAAATATGCTGATGTACTTGACGTGCAGGAAGTAATTGACTGGTTAGAAAAATAGTAAAAGGAGTTATTGATGCAAACCGATCCTGGATACTACGATTATTGGCCTTACGATAAACGCCCCAAAATTACCTGGCCGAACGGTGCTAAAGTTGCATTTTGGGTAACACCTAATATTGAATTCTATGAGTTGGAAGCGCCGGCTAATCCTTCCCGAAAAGCTTGGCCTCAACCTTATCCTGCCATTGCTGGTTACGGTATTCGTGATTACGGTAATCGTGTAGGTCACATGCGCCAAATGCAACTATTAGACAAGTATGGTGTGCGCGGCTCAGTCTCTTTGTCTACTGCTTTATGCGACCACCATCCGGAGATTATTCGTCTTTGTCAGGAAAGAGACTGGGAATTTTTTAGCCATGGCATTTATAACACCCGTTATACCTATGGCATGAGTGAGGAGCAGGAGCGGGAAATGATCCGCGACTCAATTGAAAGCATTTACAAACATACTGGCCAGAAGTGCGCTGGATATTTAGCGCCAGCCCTATCTCACAGTGATCATACTGTTGATTTGTTTGCTGAAGTGGGCACCGAATTGTTTGGTGATGAAGCGGGCTTCTACACCTGTGATTTATTCCATGATGATCAGCCAACGCCTATTCATACCCGCTCAGGTAAAAAATTCGTGTCTATTCCATATTCACTAGAGATGAATGACACCATAGCCTATGTTTCCAATAAAGTTACGCCTCGGCAATATGGCAAAATGATAAAAGCTAATTTTGATCGCTTGTATCAAGAGGGTGAAGAGAGTGGGACTATCATGTGTATCCCTACTCACAACTACCAAGTGAGTTGTCCCCACCGTCTTAAAGCCTATGAAGAAGCCTTGGAGTATATCACCGGACACAGTGATGTTTGGGTTACCACTGGTCGTGAAATAGCGAGTTATTACATGCAAAACTGCTACGAGCAAAGTGTTGCTGACATAGCCGCCAAGCAAGGAGGGAAATCATTATGAGTTTAGATGATTCTTATCTTCAATATACCAAACGACGTTACGGTATGGACCATGATTTATATGATTGGTCGATGCTTTCACAACGTAAACCTATTGTTTGGCCTAAGCAAAAGAAATTAGCTCTTTGGGTAAATATTAACGTCCAGTTTTTCCCTTTGAATCAACGTGATAATCCCGTTCCTGTACCCGGTGGGATGAAAATGCCTTACCCAGATTTACGTCATTTTAGTTTGCGTGATTACGGTAATCGCGTGGGTATATTTAGACTGTTCAAAGCCCTAGATAAATTCAATATTAAACCGACTATAGCTGTTAATGGCGCAATGGTAGAACGCGCTCCTTATTTGATGGATGTAATCAAAGAGCGAGGCAATGAAGTCATTGCCCACGGTTGGCAAATGGACATGTTACATCACGGTGATGTTTCGCCAAAAGATGAAGCAAGTTGGATAGTCAAAAGCGTTGAAACTTTGCGTGAACGTTTTGACCAACCTGTAACCGGTTGGTTAAGTCCGGGTCGCTTGCAATCTGAAAATACTCCTAAGCTACTTAAGCAAAATGGTATCGACTATATGTGTGATTGGGTAAACGATGACTTGCCCTATGCCTTTAGAACCGAAACCGGTGAGTTGACCGCCATGCCGTTGTCTAATGAATTAGATGACTTCTTTATTTTGCAGAATAATCTACACAGTGAAGATAGCTATGCGGAGCAAATTGAAGATGCCTGTGATTTGTTACTGAGTGAAGCACAAACACAAGGTGGACGCTTGTTAGCACTGAATATTCATCCTTGGATGCTTGGTCAGCCTCACCGTATAGCTTGTTTTGAAAAAGCACTTGAACACATTAGTAGTCAAGATGGAGTTTGGAGTGCTAGCGCCTCTGAAATTTATCAAAACTGGCAATCACAAAAATAATATAAAGGGTCATAAAGGCCCTCCTTCTCCTTGAATCAAGAGATAAGTATGCCCAAAACACTGTTCCAGAAGATATGGGACGCTCATCAAGTAAAATCTTTACCCGATGGCACCTACCTAGTTTATATCGATCGCGTTTTTTTACACGAAAGAACGGGATCTATTGCCTTACAAAGCCTAGCTGAAGATGGACGTAAAGTACGTCATGCTGAGCAAGTATTTTGTACCATGGATCACATTGTTGATACGTTTCCTGGACGTGGCGATGAAACTGTCATGCCTTCGGGTAAGGACTTTATTCAAGCTACTCGAAAGGAGGCTAAAGCAGCCGGTATTACCTTGTTCGATATTGGAGATGAACAGCAAGGTATTGCCCATGTAATTAGCCCTGAGCTTGGTATAGTGCAACCTGGATTAACCTTAGTTTGCCCCGACAGCCATACATGTACACAAGGTGCTCTAGGTGCCGCCGCATGGGGTATCGGCTCTTCAGAAGCCGAGCATGCCATGGCTACGCAAACCTTGCGAATTAACAAACCCAAATTAATGCGAGTTTGGTTTGAAGGGGCGCTCAATACCAGCGTGACCGCCAAGGATATGATCCTGCATCTTATTAGTAAATTTGGTGCCCATGGTGGTGCTGGACATGCCATAGAGTTTGCTGGTCCAGCAGTTGAAGCCTTGACTATTGAAGCGCGAATGACTTTGTGTAATATGGCGGTTGAATTTGCTGCTTTTACTGGTTTGGTTGCGCCAGACCAAAAAACTATCGACTACCTACAAGGTCGTCCCTATGCGCCAAAAGGAGAGCAGTGGGATAGTGCTGTAGCTTATTGGCATAGTTTACGCACCGATGAAGATGCGCTGTTTGATACTGAAATTAAAATAAATGTGGGCGATATTGAACCTACTATCACTTGGGGCACCAGTCCTCAGCATGCCGGTGGAATTACCCAAGCCATTCCCGAGTTGGAATCCTTGCCTTCCGAAGATGCACGCACAGCTGCAACACGAGCGTTAGCTTATCAAGGCTTAAAATCGGGGGATAAATTACTTGGTCTGAAGATAGATTGCGCCTTTATTGGTTCATGTACCAATTCGCGGATAGAAGATCTGCGCAAAGCGGCGGCTATTTTAGATGGCAAGAAAGTAGCAGCTCATGTAAAGGCCATTTGTGTTCCGGGCTCCCAACAAGTTAAAGCGGCTGCAGAGCGTGAAGGTTTGCATCAGGTCTTTTTAGATGCCGGTTTTGAGTGGCGAGAAAGTGGTTGCTCAATGTGTTTTTATGCTGGTGGTGAACACTTTGGTAAACAGCAAAGAGTGTTGTCCACAAGCAATCGTAATTTTGAATCTCGGCAAGGTCCTGAAACTCGCACCCATTTAGCCAGTCCTGAAACAGTGGCGGCCAGTGCTATAACAGGGTGTATTACCGATCCACGGACGGCACAAAGGAAACAGAAATGAAAGCATTTACTACTCATTGTGGAATAGCCGCAGCATTATTAAGAATTAATATAGACACTGATGCCATTATTCCTAGTAGGGAAATGCGTCGAGTCTCTAAAAAAGGCCTAGGTGGAGGCCTATTTGCTTCCTGGCGCTATGTAATGCCTGACTCTAGAGAACTTAATCCAGATTTTATTCTAAATAAGCCGGAATACGCCAATACCACAGTATTGCTTGCAGGGAATAATTTTGGTTGTGGTTCATCTCGAGAACATGCGGTTTGGGCATTGGCTGAGTACGGTATTCGTGCCATTATTGCGCCAAGTTTTGGTGCTATTTTTTATCAAAATTGTATGCGTAATGGCATCCTACCGGTTGTTTTAAGCAATGAGGCTGTGATCCAGTTAGCCGATGAAATTTCGCAAGATCCCCAACACTTAACCCTTAAAATAGATTTACAACAACAAAAAGTTGAAAGTCCCAAGGGGAAAGTCTTTGAGTTTGATATTGAAACTGGCAGCAAAGAAATGCTGTTAAAGGGGTTAGACAGCATCGGGGTAACTCTGCAATACGAAAAAGAAATAGCTGCATTCGAAAAGCAAGCTCGACAGCAACATGATTGGTTGTATTTGCAAACGTAGATAAACCGAAAAGTTAGGTTATCTAAACCTTATATATAGACCTAAAAAGTCAATCAACCTGATTTGATTGACTTTTTTATTGGCAGAGGTTTATTAAGCATTCAATGATTGTAAATAAGTGATGATCTCATTTTCACTGACTACATCACCATATTTGGCATTCATATCAAATAAGTTGGCCTTGTGCGGAGCCTCATGACGATCACCACATGCTTCTTCAACGACGATAGGAATAAAACCATGGGAACAGGCATCAACACAACTGGCTCGAACGCAGCCACTGGTAGTTAAACCGGTTAAAATTACACTATCCGCACCGTGCGCTGCTAAAGTCGAACTTAAAGATGTTCCAAAAAATGCACTGGGATATTGTTTGGAGATAACTAACTCATCTTCGGTAGGATTGAGTGAGCCCGCCCACGCACCCATTGGTGAACCTTCAGTAAAGTAGCGTAAAGGCTTTGCTTTCTTAAAGAATGCTCCGCCATTAACACCAGACTTATGGTAAACAACATTGGTATAAACCACTAAAATGCCAGCTTTTCTTGCCGCTTCAAGTACCCGTTGCGCAGAGGCTAGTGCATCTTCTACATCGGCATAAAGCTCGCATGATTTGTCATAATAAGCTTCAACAAAATCTATCAATAACAGGGCCGGTTTTTTACCATAACCGACTTTATTGTTATAAACGTTTGCATAGTTCTGATCGATATTTTCACTAATAGTCATATATTTCTCTTTAATACTTGTTACTTAGCCCACTTTTTTTCAAATTTCCAAACGTCTTCGAAACCAATTAACGAACAGAATTCACTGAAATCATTAACTGGGATACCGTCAGGTACGGGGCTGCCTTGTTCTTTCATGGCAATTAATGCTGTTTCCATAGCGTTAGCTGCTGCTAAACTGGTCAATGAAGGAGCTATAGCGATGGCATAACCCAATTCTTTCATTTCTTCTACAGTTAACATAGGCGTTGCGCCACCGTTAGACATGTTAGCAAACATAGGTCCTGCTACCTCTGCACATGCTTTACGCATTTCATTTTTTGACTTTAAGGCTTCAATAAATAAAATATCGGCACCCGCTTCATAATATGCTTGAACTCGAGCAATTGCAGAATCTAATCCTTCGGCTTGTCGAGAATCAGTACGGGCTATTATTAACATATTTTCATCAGTGCGCGCATCTACTGCAACTTTAATTTTTTCGACCATATCTTCAACTGGTATCACTTTTCGGTTGGGAGTGTGACCGCATTGTTTCGGAAACTCTTGGTCTTCGATCTGTATTGCAGTGACGCCAGCTTCTTGATAGCCACGTACCGTATGGTGAACGTTTAGCAACCCACCATAACCAGTATCTGCATCAGCAATAACAGCAGCATCACTGGTTTGTACTAAAGTACGCATGCGATCTACCATTTGCGTGTAGGTTGCAATTCCCGCATCAGCAATACCGTACGCAGACGCTGTTAACCAGTAACCTGTTCCGTAAACAACATCAAATCCAACCTTGTTAGCAATCACAGCTGCGATCATATCTTGAATTCCAGGGGCAAATATAAATTCGCCTTTTTCTAATTTTTCTTTAAGTATTGGATTAGCCATTTGTTAACTCTTTACTATCTTATTCATTAAAATCCCGATGCACATGAAACAGCTTGTGAGTGAATTTTCAGTACGCTGATTTATATATATCGAGGGCATCTTCACGAGTTACCTCGCGGGGGTTATTAACTAATAACCTTTGTTGCAGCATCGCTTCGTCTGCTAACTTCCCAAGATCTTCTTGAGGAATGTTCATTGTTTGTAAATTTTTAGGTAAGCCCACATCAGTGATCAAATTGTCGATAAGTTCGATAAAGACGTTACATCCTTTGCTTCCTGAGTTAGTTATTTTCCCTGCTGATATGCTAGGTAGTAATGCCGCATATAAGTCTGCCGCTTTGGGTGCGTTAAAGCGTAAGACATGGGGCAATACCAGAGAGTTGCTTAATCCATGGGGGATATGATAGTTCCCGCCCAATGGGTAAGCCAACGCGTGAACTGCGCCAACGGGTGAGTTTGCGAAAGCTTGGCCTGCCATTAAGGCACCCAATAACATGTCTGAACGAGCTTGTAAGTTAGCACCGTTCTCGACTACTTCTAGAAGGTTTTGTGACATTAATCGTAAAGCTTCTTTTGCTAACATGTCAGAGTAGGGGTTCTTTTTAATCTTTCCGGTAAAGGCCTCGATTGCATGCACCATTGCATCGATACCCGTTGCTGCGGTAATTGCCGGAGGAAGGCCAATGGTTAGAGTGGCATCTAAGATTGCAATATCTGGCAGTAAAGTATCTGAAACGACACCCGATTTTGTAGTTTCACCTGTGGTGATAATGGAAATTGGCGTGACTTCTGAGCCAGTTCCTGCAGTAGTTGGTAATAAAATTAACGGCAGACGTTTACCTTTAATCTGGCCAATACCATACATACTCTGCAATGTTTGATTGGAGGTTGCTAACACGGCTATTAATTTTGCTACATCTAAACTGCTACCGCCGCCAAAGCCAATTACTCCGTCAACTTCTAATTGTTGAGCAAACTCAGTTGCAGACAAAACCAGTGCTTCTGGAGGATCAGCTTGTATATCGCTATAAATAACCGCGGTAATGCCAACTTTATTCAATGGCTGGGTGATCAGTTCTATTAATCCGGCTTTAACTAGTCCGCGATCTGTCACTATCAAGGGGCGGGAAATACCTAACTGGCGACAATGATCAGCAATTTCTTGAATCGCACCTATTTTACAAACTATTTTATTCGCGGTAATGAATTCAACGGTACTCATGGGCGACTCCTTTATCACTGAAATTCAAAGCACAGATTTTTAACGCCAATTTATAAAGCTACGCTATTTTGTGTTCATACAATGCTGTTTCTAAGTAAACATAAATTAACAGTAGGCTGATGCGCATCCAGAATATTTGAAACGTTCAAAGTGCATTTGCTACTGAGAGCACAACCGCAGTTAAAGAAATTTACTTAGTTTGTACCCTTCCTCTAGTCTGCACTTTTACACCAATTTGGCTATGACAAATGTCAAACAAACCATGAGTCTCTATCACAAAACAACGTAATTGAACTGATTGACTGAGAATTTGTATCTGCCTTCACTGTTTCGATTGGTTTAATTAAGCGCATAAAGTCTTTAAATGGAAGCTATTAATGTAGTCGCACTTTATGCTTTCAGCTTAGGTGAATTATCTCTCAAAGCTATTAAGGAAGGTGGAAAGCCTAATCAACACATTATCAGGTATTGTCGAAAAATAAGGAAATCTGCGGTGAAATGATGCACCAAGAGAATTCAATTTAACCAGCTTAAATACTATTGATATATCATATATTCATTTTCTGAAGTAAAAGTAACCAATAAGTGTTTGAAAATATTGATAAATATCAAAATTCAGGGTTTTGATATGCTGTTTTATCTCTAAAGTTACACCAGTTGTAGGCAGTTAAGTGCTTGCTACAAATGCAAATTTATGTAATTCTCCTATTAAAAAGGAATAATGATATGTCAACAGTATTTATGCCCAAGCATATACATCCTATTTACTTTAATAATGTGTTCGATGAATGTTTGTTATTTCAGAATCTAACGCCCAATGAGTTGGATCGATTAGAGGGCTCCGCCGAGCTGTCAAAGTGTAATGAAGGAGAGTATTTATTTCGTCAAGATGCTCCAGCGGATTTTGTCTACAATGTGATCTCCGGGACAGTGGCTATCGAACGTATCTTCAGCAATGGCAAACGCCAAATTATTGGTTTTCTATTCCCAGGTGATGTCATTGGTTTGATCCATTCTGAGAAATATGACTGTGCTGTGCGTTGCCTAACTAAAGTTGAAGTGTATAAGTTCAGTCGTAAACGCTTAAATATCTTGAGTGAGGAAGTGGACCATTTAAAACAGAATATGGAGCAAATTAAATCACGGATATTCTCGAGAGTGATGGATCACCTTTATGTCTTAGGTCAGAAAAAAGCCTTAGAACGATTATGTTTTTTGTTCATGCAACTACTAGAAAGGCTGCCGGGTGCGCGCCCCGATCGAGTTGATCTGTATATGTCCCGCCAAGATATGGCAGATTATTTAGGTTCGACCATTGAAACGGTTAGCCGCAGTTTAGCAAAGTTAAAAGCAGATAAGTTGGTTGCTTTTCCCAAATTAAACCACCTACAAATTTTAAACTTAGCGGCTGTGAGTGAATTGGCCGAGTGTTGATTTAACACTGATTCTACTGTGGCAAGGACGCGCCCGCAGTTTTATTACAAGCGTCAAATATCCATTAGATCATTCGATTAAACATTTTGCTTTGTGTATTGACAAATATCATTTCTAAAAATGAATCCCATGCAAACTTCGGTATCCTTACGTTGTATAGTCTACTCACTCTCAAACCTTATTCACGAACTGCAAATTCGAAATGAAATTAAATAGCAGACCACTTCTCCAATCCAGCGCAACTTTAGCTGGAGCGATTCTTTTCCCTTCATTCACTTGGCGAAGAGGTAAGACGGAAGTGTTGACTATTTACGCAGGACTATCAGGTTGAAATTTTGCTCATTTATGGCAGCAAGCTGATATACCCATGACTGTAATTAGAAGCTTGTGACCTGTTTACCTGAGATGATGTGCCTGGCAAGTAGCAAGCGGGCGGCACGCTAACAGTCGATGAAGACTTTTTCGTTCCCAAGTTTATCTTTTAATTAGATACCACTGTATGTCTAATGGTTATTGTGGTCCTGAAGGCGTATATATAAGCCTTCAGGAGCATTTTACGATCGATGAGTAATTTATGAGTTAGGGTAAGTGGGACTAAATAATGACGTTATGACGCGTCCCGTATGCAGCTAAATTACCGGAAACTTGGCCAAAAGCTATTTTAGATATGGGATGGACAGTCGGTTGTACATTGCTACCTTCTGCTTAAATATTTCCAGAACCTTGGGGCCATGCTTACTATAATTGTATTATAAGGCTCAATAAAAAAGAATTAGCTTATTTCGTAAAGAGAATCACTAATTACTGCGCATTCTCTTTATTGCTATCTAGATCCATTGTCATTTGATATTGGAAAATTGACGGATTGTAACGGCAGTAAAGAATATCAATAAGTTTGTCCTTATAATCGTAGGAGCGGCGTTCAAGCACTAAGAGTGGGCTTCCTTCACGGATGTCGAGTTCTCTGGCAACCTCTGCATTGGCTACTTCAGCACTGATAATCTGGTCGATACGAGAAATATTGATACCTGTTTGTCTTAATAGTTCGATGCGGGTGTGGTTATTTAAAGCTTCCGCATTGAACGTATCCGCGGGAGTCAAGGTCCAACTGATGTAATAGGCGTAAGGAATTTTTTCATCTTCAGTTAAACGAACACGGAGTAGACGACAGGCCGTTTCACCATCCTTCATATAAAGGGCTTCACGAATGTCAGCCGGAGGTACGGTTTGTGAAATTTCTATGGTTCTCGATAACGTATGTCGTCCCATAGTTTCGATGTTCTCGAGTAATCCAACTAATGGCGATTTGGCTGGTTTTGGTTTGTACTTATAGGTAACCGAAGTACCACGTCCACGACGACGTTCTACCAATTTCTCTGCTGCTAGTTCATCCATAGCCCGCTTTACCGTTATCCTAGATAACTTAAAGGCTTCACCCAACTCTTGCTCTGAGGGTAATTGAGCACCATAACTGATGGTGCCGTCGATTATTTGGTCTTTTAATAAGCTGTACAACTTGTGATACAGTGGTGTGGGTCCATTCCATTCTAAGCCAATGTGTCGGCTATACTGTTTAAGTGATTTTATAATAGTTAACTTAGACAAATTTTTTTCCTTCAAGTCGTCGTGTATTTTAAACGATATAGAACTCACAAAAGAATTATTAACAAGTCATTATACCTTTTCACAGCGCGGTTGCATATTAAACAATCAAAGGTTTCACCAGCTTTAGTGTAAAAATTCTTATTTTGCCTGTTTTGTTGACCAAGCTTACCATTTATGGGCTGAGGCAGTTTTAACTATATCAGATAATTCGCTTTTTGAGCCCAGTCTTTCTAGGGGCTGCTGGTTTATCTTTGGTAAATACATCTTATGCACAAAAGCTAAATGACTCAGAGTCAGTTAAAACATGCTCTTGAGCCAGGAATTTTTCTAAGTTTTCTAAAACCACAGATATAGCATTTTTGTTATTCACTTTCCCTACAAAAATCTGCTTCGCTAAGCTCACAAGAGTGCTAATTGTAGCTTTGTCTGCTTTAATTTTGCTGCGCTTAAATCTCTTAAGCGTATTTTACATTTTTTAAAGTGCTATTAGTGCAACAATGATGCAAAATGTTCTTAGTATGTATACAAAAAATGCATTTAAGTATTGATTTAACCAAGCTTCACAATCTTTAAAATAGCTTAAGGTGCTCCTCTTCTAACCTTTCTCAATAAATAAACCATACTAATAATTATTAATACAACAGTTTAATGTCTTCCTTTTGTTTTATTAAGCAACTTATTTTATCTGCTGGTTCCTTATTTATTTGAACTTAATGATCGAATGATATATATTTATGTCTTTATATTCTTGGTGATATTCAATGAAATCAGAAATCGACGTGGAAATTAGTGAAGTAGGTCCAAGAGATGGCTTGCAGAGTATCAAATCAATTATGTCCACCAGTGATAAAAAACGCTGGATTAGTGCATTAGCCGAAGCGGGTCTTCCTGAGATTGAGGTAGGTTCATTTGTCCCAGCCAGTGTACTTCCTCAATTAGCTGATACAGCTGAAATCGTTGCCCATGCTCGGACAATTCCTGGTTTAAATGTGGCCGTATTAGTACCTAACTTTCGTGGCGCACAGAATGCGGTAAAAGCTGGTGCGCATAAAATCACAATTCCTCTTTCGGTTTCAGAGACCCACAGTTTGAAGAATGTGCGTCGTACTCACGCTCAAGTTATTGAGGAAGTGGTAAAAATACGTGAGCTTATTGATCAGTCAGATACTTCCCATAAAATTATTTTAGAAGGCGGTTTGTCTACTGCTTTTGGTTGTACATTAGAGGGAAATGTACCTGACTCCAAAGTTTTTGAGATGGCAGAAAAGCTAGTCGAAGCTGGCTGCGATGAAGTTGGCCTTTCAGATACCACAGGTTTCGGCACTCCCACTCAAGTGAAGCGCTTAACCTTGGGAATTTGGGATGTTGTTGGAAAAGACAAACTTACCGGTATACATCTCCATAATACCCGTGGGCAAGGTCTAGCTAATGTGATGACGGCCCTTGAAGTTGGTTTAAAAACAATTGATTCTTCTATGGCTGGTATTGGTGGTTGTCCCTTTGCTCCTGGGGCTTCGGGTAATATTATTACCGAAGATTTGGTGTTTTTACTGGAAGGTATGGGGTTAAAAACTGGGGTGAGTTACCAACGTTTACTATGCGCTAGACAAATACTTAAAGAAAGCCTCCCGGCTAGTGTTGAACTATATGGTTTTACACCAGACGCAGGATTGCCAAAAGGGTTTGAAATGGCAACAGCACAATACTAATTAGCCATTAAGCTTTATCTCTTAGATAAGTCAAATCATGGAAATTGCTAATTCAGTATCCGCTAGATCCTAGTCAGTATTTTTCGCAAGTCAATTTGGCATCGGCAGAAATAATATAAATTAGTGAATCTAGATTGACAATTATCAAAGAGCTTTTGCTTCGATAACGATAGATTAACAATGTGAAGACTTAACCAATTTGAATTTTATATCTAGGTTAAGTTATTTAAAAAAGTTTACGCTCTGGTTTGTGGGTTTTTTAATGGCTATTGCAAAATATTTCATATATTTTCAGCCTTTAAAAAGTGCACATCAAATGGAAGTGAATACTCACTTATTGTATAAGGTTAAGTTACTATGAAATCAACACAAATCATTGTGGCAGGTGCAGGACCAGTGGGAACCGTTACTGCTTATCGACTTGCGAGTATGGGGTTTGATGTCATGTTATGTGAAGCAGGTCCAAATTGCGCAGTTGATTTGCGTGCTTCAACGTTCCATCCGCCCACGTTAGAAATGCTAGATGAATTAGGCATGGCTGATGAATTAATTGAACGCGGCTTAAAAGCACCGATTTATCATTTCCGCGAACGTGCAACCGGCGAAGTTGTTGAGTTTGATTTATCGGAACTAGAGGGCAAAGAGAAATTTCCTTATCGCTTACAATGTGAACAGCATGTATTAGCTAGCATGGTAGCTGAAAAGTTAAATAACCATCCAAAAGCAGAAGTGAAATTTAGTCACCGTGTAATTCATTTTGAACAAACTGCAGATGGTGTTGAGGTTGCTCTTGAAGGTCCTCTTGCCATCGAAAAAGTGAAAGCCAAATATTTGGTCGCGGCAGACGGTGGTAATTCCATTATTCGTAAATGGTTAGGAGTTGAATTTGAAGGCTTTACCTATCCTGAAAAATTCTTAACTCTATCAACTAAAGTTGAGTTAAAAGACTATATCGACAACCTCGCTTATGTGAGTTATGTGTCCGATCCAAAAGAATGGATGGTACTGCTTAGAGTGCCAAGTGTATGGCGTATTTTGGTGCCTGCTAGTGAAGATCAGTCAGACGATTATTTACTATCGGATGAGAAGAAAAACCAAGTATTTCGTGATCTAATAGGTCGTGAAGACGTGGAAACTGAACACAGAACTATTTATCGGGTTCACCAGCGCGTTGCTAAGAAATTTAACCATGGTCGAGTCTGTTTAGTGGGAGATGCATGTCACATGAACAACCCCTTAGGTGGTTTTGGCATGAACAGCGGGATCCATGACGGCTGGAATTTAGCGGATAAAATCAAGTTAAACCTTACTGAAGGTCATGATGACGCAAACTTTGAGTTGTATGACGCCCAACGTCGCCCTGTTACCCATAGTTTTATTCAAGCGCAAACCATGCAGAACAAAAAATTGTTGGAGCATAGCTCGGAAGAAAACCATGCCATGCGTTTACAAGAAATGCACGATATCTGTAATGATGACGATAAGCGTTTAGCGTTTCTTAGACGACAAGCCATGTTTATAAGCCTTGAAGAAGCTAATAAAATCAAATAGGAATTATTATGAAAGATGTACTCGGATATCGAGCTAAATTTGGTGTATTAGGCCCTTCGACTAACACTATAGTACAGCCTGAATTTGATGATATGCGACCTGCAGGTGTGACAAATCATTACAGCCGTATCGTAATTGAAGACGCAAACGCGGTTTCCAATGAAAGCTTTATCGCTGGTACTAATTTGATCGACCAGGGTACAGAAGAAGCCGTAAGAGGAGTGCTTACTTGTGCGCCAGACTACTTAGTAATGGGAATGTCAGCGGTTACCTTTTACGGTGGTGCAAAGGGCGCAGAAGCCTGGAAAAATCGCATCGAATCATTTTCTGGTCTAAGAATCTCAATGGGGTCAGAGTCAGTGGCCGCTGCGTTGAATGCCATCGGTGGCATCAAAAAGGTTGCCTTCTTATCGCCATACTTCCCAGTAGCTAATAAAGAAGTTGAGCACTTTTTTAGTGACCACGGATTTGAAACTGTACGTGATATTCCACTAGAAAGACCGAGTTGGATAAGTATTGCGGAAACGCCTTTTTCATTAATCAGAGAAACGGTTGCGAAATTAAATGGTGACGACGTTGATGCCATCATACAAGTCGGAACTAACCTATGCATGGCAAGCCTTGCACCTAAACTAGAGCTTGAGTTGGGCAAACCTGTTATCGCAATTAACACTGCTACTTATTGGCACGCTTTACGTTCCTTCGGAATTAAGGATAAAGTCAATGGTTTTGGCCGGTTGCTAGAAGAATTTTAAAATGGAATATTATTACTATCCCAATAGCGAATGAGGCAATTTGGGCGGTGATATAAGTTCATTCTAAATAATTAAACAATAAAAAACCGGATATTGAGTTTTCAATAACCGGTTTTTCTATTCCCCTTGACTTACTTAGTGAAGCTAGGGGAATTTGCTAGAATTAGTTGCTGAACAACCACTTTTCTGAGGACTTTAAGTTATTTTCAAAATCTTGAATGGCTTCTTTTTGCAGTAAGGTAATAGAAATCTCATCATGGCCTTGTAACAAATTTTGTCGTCTAGTTTCATCTACAGAGAATGACCAACTTTGCTCACCAGCATAACTGACCGTACAATTTTCTAGGTTAACAGTTAGCTCAATGTTTTCTTGTTGAGCTGCTAACTTGAACAAACTATCCACCACATCTGTAGGCAATACAACAGGTAATACACCGCTTTTGAAACAATTGTTATAAAAAATATCTGCAAAGCTAGGGGCTATAACAACCCTGATACCATATCCACTTAACGCCCACACTGCATGTTCTCTACTTGAACCGCAACCAAAGTTCTCACGGGCAAGTAAAATGTTGGCACTTTGATATTGTGATTTATTCATAACAAAGTCTGGATTCACTCTGCGGGTTTTACATTCTGTTCTAACATCACCGGGATCTAAATAACGTAAGTCATCAAATAACCAATCGCCAAAGCCGAATTTACTAATGGACTTCAAATATTGTTTTGGCAAGATTGCATCAGTATCAACATTACTGCGATCAAACGGCAAAACCGTTCCTGTGTGAGATAAGAATTTTTTCATTATTGAACTCCATCTTGAGTGATATCAACAAAGTGACCAGCAATGGCTGCCGCAGCCGCCATCGATGGACTAACGAGATGAGTACGACCACCACTACCTTGGCGGCCTTCAAAGTTACGGTTCGATGTTGATGCACAATGTTCACCTGACATTAAACGGTCCGCGTTCATTGCTAAGCACATGGAACAGCCGGGTTCACGCCACTCGAAGCCCGCAGCTAAAATGATTTTATCTAAACCTTCATCTTCAGCTTGTTGTTTAACTAAACCAGAGCCAGGTACCACTAATGCTTGTTTGATGGTTTTAGCCACTGTTTTCCCTTCCACAACGTGTGCAACGGCGCGAATATCTTCGATGCGCGAGTTGGTGCAAGAGCCAATGAAAACACGATCTAAAGCCACATCGGTGATCGGCTGTCCAGCTGTTAACCCCATATAATTAAGGGCTTTTTGATAGTCTTCTGCTTTTTGTTCGTATAATGCTGGGGTAGGGATAAGTTGATCCACTGACATCACCATTTCCGGTGATGTACCCCAACTTACTTGGGGTTTAATCTCTTCTGCTTTAAATTGGAATTCAATATCAAAATTCGCACTAGCATCACTGTGTAGGTCTTTCCACATTGCGGTGGCTTCTTCCCAAAGTTCATTTTTAGGCGCGAAAGGGCGACCTTTAATATAATCTTCAGTGACTTGGTCATAGGCAACGAGCCCCGCCCGTGCGCCGGCTTCAATGGCCATATTACAAACGGTCATGCGGCCTTCCATACTCAAACCGCGTATGGTTGAACCTGCAAATTCGATGGTGCAGCCAGTGCCAGCTGCGGTGCCAATTTTACTAATCACATATAGCACGACATCTTTGGCTGTCACCCCTGAATGTAGTTTACCGTTAACTTCCACCAACATATTTTTTGCTTTACGTTGCTGTAAACATTGAGTAGCCATTACGTGTTCAACTTCTGATGTACCTATGCCCACGCCCAATGCAGCAAATGCACCATGAGTGGCTGTGTGAGAGTCGCCGCAGACAATAGTCATTCCTGGTAACGTCAGGCCTTGCTCCGGTGAGATTACATGTACTATTCCCTGACGTTTATCCTTAAGGTCAAACTGACGAATATTAAAATCATGGCAGTTGTCATCTAGCGTTTTCACTTGAATTCGCGAAATATCGTCAGTAATGCCTGCAATACCAGCTTCACGATCGGTAGTGGGAACGTTATGATCTGGGGTGGCAATGACCGAATCACGACGCCAGAGTTGTCGGTTTGCTGCACGTAAACCTTCAAAAGCTTGTGCTGATGAGACTTCATGTACAATGTGTCTGTCGATATAGATCAACGACATACCATCTTCCGATGTGCTAATACAACGGCGTTCCCATAGTTTGTCGTAAAGGGTTTTAGGGTTATTTTGAGTAACCATCTAATTTGATCTCCAAATTTAATTTACGGATAGTTATTCCGCTATTTGCCTGAAATGCACCGTTAACCTTTTGTCAACGGCATTATCTGAATTTCATTGTTTTGTAGCTTAACTTCTCACTTGTTGAAATGAGGGGGTTATGGGTGCTGGTAGATGTGTCTCTTGTAAACACCAGCGTTTAATCTATTCGATACTGCCACTTTGGTCGAAAAGTCGGATTTCGTCACGTTGTTCACGAAGTTTATCTGTGAGTGTTTCAGTCGCGATTACATCAACCCGTAGTAGTGGGTTTTATTGGTTTCTATGATAATTGCGCACATCAGAATTTTCCCCATAAACGGCCGGAACAAAACGAGTTAGCTACCTGCAAGGTTTGTTCGTAATCTTGGGCTGTAAGCAATCCTAATTCGGCTCCTTTTTCAGTTAATACTGCATTGGTTGCCAGTATGGTTCCGTGCATTACCCTATGAATTTGTTTTGGGGCAATGTAGGGGTACGGGCAATACCGTTTAACACACCAACTGACTATTCGTGGGAGAGGAAGGTGCGTTGGCGCTGTAGGTTTGCTCTATAATTTCATTGATGAGGCGCAAATCAGTGAAGGTGCCCCTAACATTAAGGCCTAAACGACAACTCATAATTTTTCCCATCAAATTTACTCTACTCAGGTATTTAATTTAGGTGACTCATTTCGCTTAATTAGCGAATGACTCCAACAGAATTTTAATGGTGGATATTTTCAAGCCATAGTAGCGGGCGGGCTTTTTTACGCAATGACAAATATCAATGTTGGAAGTAAGAATTTGGGGTTTACTTATTAAACAAAGATAAAAGCCTGATTTATTTACTAAAATCAGGCTTTCATTTGTTTACTATTTTCTTTCTTTGTTACTTTCGACTAAGGGCTGTTGGCCCAACAGGAGAGAGTAAGGAAGTAAGCTGGTCAATGGCGTCATCTTTAGCTAAAAAATAGCCATTAATCATTAGTGCAGAAATGTCGCTGGTTTGATTAAGTTCTGCTAGCTGTTTGGGACCCGCTAGTTCAGGACGACAAATGGCACCACCAAAATAGTGGTCTACATCATCAAGTACAATGGCGTAATGATCGTGTGTTGCTGGCGCCATTTCGTATGCATCAAGATGTGCGGACCAATCTGAAGAAGCGCCCATGGGGATGTCATCGGTACCGGTTTGAATCAAAGCGGGTACTGCCAATCCTGAAAACCCTTGTTTATCAATTAAACCGGGCATCGCTGGTGGGGGCGAATAGGCTAGCACCAAGGCTACTCTAGGATCTGATTGTGATGGGTTCATTCCATCTGGAATCGTCGCCTTTACGCCACCTTTTACTAATGCCGTTAGCGCGCCATAACTATGTCCAGCAGCAATATAACGTTCGCCACCATAAGTATCCGCTAACATTTGCATGTCTTCTAATCTCGCTTGCCACGACATGTTGTGGGTGTATTTGTCTTTTTCTGGATGATCAGTTGAATCGATATGCAGAGGGGCATAGACGGTGAAACCTTGTTCAACCCATGGTTGGATCAGCAACTTATACTTCCATGGTGCAGAAAATGCACCGTGCGAAAAGAGTATGATGCCTTGCTTTTTACCTTCTGCCTGCCATTTCCAAACTGAAACATCACGTTCTTTTAGGTTTAGGATTAAAGTTTCTGGTTCTAAGGCAAAACATTGAATAGAAACCGTAAAGACGAGAACTACACTCAGTAAAAAATGCTTGAATAATTGTCGTAAGTAAGGTGAAAAAAGCACCGTTTTTACTCCTGAGGTTTTCGATTAAGAATTTGCACGAGTAATCGTAAATATAGCACTATTCCCAGCAAAATAATTTGATAACAATCAACTCCGCTTGAGGGCTAATAAGATCTATTCAGAGCTGGAGTTGAGCCGTAAAAAATTGAATTATTGACATGTGTTAATACACGTGAAAATTTCTGCTGTTAGGTTATTAAAACCATCAAAAGGGACTAACAAATGTAAATTGGTAAAAGATTATTAATCGCAGTAATAAGTATCGGTCTATATGTGATGAACATGCCTATTGTTTTCAGTTAAAGTGAAACACCTGAGGTTTAAACTTCTAGTATCCATACGATGGAAGAAATTAAAGCAGGCTATGCTGATGGTTAATCGTAGCTGAATTTTTCGCCTTAATGCTTTAGTACAGCGTTATAATATCAATTCATATAAATAACAATTTAAAGATTAAGACTTTCCGCAAAAGCCTAAAACACCAACTTTTGACCTTGTTCTGGAATGATAATCTGCAAACCTAAATTGTTGGCTTCATCCAGTTGCTGTTTTATTTTAAGCCGCGGGTTGAGGTTGTTGGCTAGGGTATATTTGATATGGCTAATCACTACTTTGAGATCTTGCAGTGGAGCTTTTCCGCCAACTTTAGATGCAAAACTATGTAGCTCTTGCATTAATAATTTTGGAGTAAGGTGACCAAATAACAGATTGTGTGGACGTTCATTTTCAAAGGACACTTCGATTACCATGCCACGCAGCTGTTTATGTTGCATTTGTTTTGCAAGGTAGCGCCAAATAACCTGAAGTTTTCCTTGTTTTTCGACAATATCTGCACCTGTATCCCCGAAATACACAAACATATCACTGCCGTTCTCAAGCACAAAGGCACTGGACTCAACGGGATGGCTGAGGCTAAATGCCGTCACCTTTAGCTGAGTATCGGTAACGCTAATAGGTTCGCCGATGGGAAGATCAACAACGTGATATTTATTTAGAGTAGGCGGCCTACCACGGTCTGTGAAATTTGCCCAAGCTATGCCATTAAAGTAGGTCTCACCAATCATCTTATTCACCGATGCCAGAGCATAGATATTCTTATTTGTATCTTCAGGAGAGGCGACTAACAGACCATTAATATGATCAAGGTGACTATGGCTTACTAAATAACCTTTTACGTGGTCCCTTAAAATAGTTCCTGAAGTTGACCAGTTTGGATTATGACGAATAGGCAAATCTGCAAAGGCATTTTGTTTTACACTTTGATTTATGCCATTCACTATTGTCCCTGCATCTAAAGCGACATAGTTGTGACTTTTGACAGAACGTAATAAAAACGCACTTAAATTACCATCTTCAATGCCGCCGCTATCACCTAACACGATAAGTTCAAATGAGGCGTTTTTAGACTCTTCGTTTACTAGGTCTTGTTGATTTGCAAAACAGTGAACCGAGAAAAGCAAAGTTAACACTGTTAGTTGTTTAATTAGATGGGCAAGTTTAGGCATTATTATTATCTTTATATTGTTGGGGTTAAATAGTGATCTAGAAAAATATTGGCGGTTTGTTTGATCACAAAATCTTTTTCAGCTTCGCTAAGGGGGTCCTGTAATTTAAACACTAGTGGCCAGAAACAGCGGCCTTTGATTAGGTCATTTAACTGATCAATGGCAAAGTTGACGTCCTTAATTTCTAAGGTATTGTCTTTTACTGCAGCCTTTATAAAACGGTGAACTGCAGTTTCTATGGTAATCAAGCGATCAATTTCTTTTCTCAGGGTGTCTTGTTCATAGAAGAAACTGCCGATAACCACGCGGACTAACTCTATGTGTTGCTCATCGCTCATGGAATCTACTTGCTCTTCTATTAAGCGAATAAATTGCTCATAAATGGGTTGTTTCGGCTGATATATCACGGTGCTTTTAAGCAGCGATGCTTCCCAATTATCGGTCAACAGGTACATTACTAATTCTGCTTTGGTGGCAAAATGATTATATACAGTGCGTTTTGAAACACCAGCAATCTCAGCTAACCTATCCATGCTAGTTCCTTGCACGCCAAACTCTTGAAAAGCAACGTTAGCTGCTTCTACTATTGCTTCGCGTTTTATTTCGCTGCGGCTTTTTTTTGCTGGTTTCATAATTCTCTATAACTTTTAGAACAATATATAAATTTCGATACTAAACACAGTTTACTTTCATCCTTTTGATAATGTAAACTACACCGAGTAGTTTACATTTTAGCTATGCATTTTTCAATAGTTCAATCCAGCTTAATAATGAGAGAAATTCCCGTAATGATATTATTTTTACGCGCACTGCCTGTTAGTCTTTTACTATCAGCTTCAGTGCTATTACTCAGTGCTTGTGGCGAAGAAAGCCAACCGCAAACTCAAACAGAAAAAGCGCGAGTGGTGAAACTGACACCGGTAATATCTGCGTCTATTCAAAATCAATCGACCTTTCCTGCTGTTGTATCGGCAGTGAAGACCATCGATCTGAGTTTTGAGGTAACAGGACGTTTAATCCAAACGGATATTGTGACTGGGGAAAAGGTTAAAAAAGGACATTTGCTGGCGAGTTTAGATCCAAAACCCTTTGAAAGAAGAGTAAAAGAACAACAGACCCGACTGCAACAAGCTGACCGAGAATTAAGTCGAATAGAGTCTATGTTTAATAAGAATTTAGTCTCTCAAAGTAACTTAGATGATGCTAAAACAGAATATGAGCTGGCTGAGATAGACTTATCAAACGCCCTGCAAGACTTAGAGTACACTAAGCTACGCGCACCCTTTGATGCATTGGTTGCTAAGCGTTTAATCGACAACAACAGTTTTGTAACCGCTGGACAATCATTAGCTCAGTTGCAAGATGTTTCGCGTATTTACTTCAATATTAATGTGCCAGAACGAGTTTTGTCAGCCAACCAAGGGCGTAAAATCATCAAAGCCCAGGCTTCTATACTGGGTAACCCCGACAAATGGTATGACCTAGTTTACGTTGAACACTCCACCCAGCCAGATGCTGTCACTCAAACCTATCAAGCGGTGTTTGCCTTAGAGGGGCAAAGTGAGTTGCAGGTCACACCTGGTGCACGAGCAGTGGTGAATGTCACTGCAGAAACCCCTAATAGTAACGGTAATTTATTAATTCCTTTTAGAGCATTGGTGGGAAGTGATGCTGAAGGTTTTTTTGTTTGGCGTTACCTTGCCGATACTCAATCTGTTGAAAAAGTACAAGTTAAGGTGCTAAGTATTGAAGATTCTGCAGTAGTGGTTGACGCCCAGTTAAGTGAGCAAGATTTTGTTATCTCTGCAGGTGCTGCCCAAGTTTACGCGGGCATGAAAGTCGAACCTTATCACGGAGAAAGATAACATGGATATAGCGCGTTATGCGATGCGTACTCCAGTTAATATCTGGTTGCTTATTTTGGTTTTCTCCATCGGCGGTCTTATTGCACTTTCTGAAATTGGTCGGTTAGAAAACCCAGCGTTTACTATTAAACAAGTAAAGGTCATTACGGCATTCCCTGGCGCTAGTGCAAAGAAGGTGGAAGAGCAGGTAACAGAGCCCCTTGAAATTGCTATTCAGCAAATGTCGCAGCTTTATCGTTTGACCTCCATTTCGTCACCTGGGCAATCTGAAATTACCGTTGAAGTTCAGCCCCATTACGATGGTGATATGTTGCCACAGATTTGGGATGAACTAAGAAAGCGATTAGGTGATATGAGCGGCTCTTTGCCTGTGGGCGCTCAAGAGCCTCAGGTCTATGATGATTTTGGTGATGTTTATGGTTTGTATTTTGCGTTGGTTGCGCCCGACTTTACCCCTTACGAAATGCGTGAGTTTGCACGCATCATTCGTAGACAACTATTAACCACTGAAGGGGTGGCAAAAGTCGAAGTCAGTGGCGTGATGCAAGAACAAGTAGTCGCTTATATCGACCCCTATCTAATTGCTGGTTTAGGTATGAGCTTTCCTGACATTGTGGGTTTATTCGAAGATAATTTAAATCCTTTTAATAGTGGTCGGATTCAAGTAGACGGCAAAAAAATTAGATTGTTAGTAGAAGAATCGCCTAATCAATTAGAAGAGATCGGTAATTTATCTTTAGTCATACCTGGAACCAACCGGTCGGTGCGAATAAAAGATATAGCCAGATTGGAACTCGAGCCTGCGGAAATTCAATCGTCGCTAATTCGTTACCAAGGTAGTGAAGCTATAACTCTGGCGGTATCTGCCATTGATGGCGTGAATATTGTCGAAGTGGGGGAGCACGTCCGCCAGACTGTCGACAGTCTGCTCGATGATTTACCGCTGGGGATGAAGCTCACGCCAATCTATGATCAGGCTAAAATTGTTGATGACTCCGTTGGCGGATTCATTATGAATCTGATTATGTCTGTTGTAGTGGTAACCCTGACCCTTTGGTTATTTATGGGGTGGCGCTCTTCAATTATAGTCGGCGCAGTCTTGGTGGTTACCGTACTGGGAACTGTGATGATCATGTGGTTAATGGGGATACAGCTACAACGGATCTCCTTAGGCGCTATGGTAATCGCAATGGGAATGTTGGTAGACAACGCCATCGTGGTTGCTGAGGGTATGATGCTAAAAATTCGCGGTGGAACTAAACCTGTTGATGCCGCCAGTTTTGTAGTTAAACGCACTCAATGGCCGTTACTTGGCGCGACGGTGATTGGTATTGCTGCCTTTTCCGGCATAGGCTTATCAGATGATGCCACTGGTGAGTTTTTGTATTCACTGTTTTTCGTTGTTTTAGTCTCTCTGATGTTGAGTTGGGTGTTAGCTGTAACCGTCGTACCTGTATTGGGTGGTTATGTTTACAAATCTGAAAAAGTGATTGGTGAAGAGCAGGGTATCAGTGGTGTGCAAAAAGTATTTTTAAGCGTTTTGCATAAAGCCTTGCGCTTTAGGTGGGTAACACTCAGCTCGTTAGTGGTGATAACCGTTGTCGCATTCGCTGGTTTTGGTTATGTGAAACAAGGCTTCTTCCCATCTTCAAATGCGCCTATTTTCTTTGTTCATTACTGGGGACCGCAGGATCAAGATATTCGCTACACCGAAGAGAAAATTGAACAAGCTGAAAAACGAATTTTAACCTTTGATGGCGTCGAATCCGTTACCAGTTTTGTAGGACGCGGAGCCGACAGATTCACTCTTACCTATGCTCCCGAAGCAAATAATGAGAGTTACGGTTTGTTGTTTATACGGGTTCACGATAGAGACGAAATTGAGGCTCTCGCACCGGCAATTTTGGCAAAACTGAAAGATGTTGACCTTGATGCCGATTTTTATATGGAGCGAATGCAATTTGGTCCTGGTGGTGGAGCTAAACTGCAGACGCGCTTCTCTGGCCCAGATCCTTTAGTGTTGCGCCAGTTAGCCGAAAAAGCCCTGCAGGTTTTCAATCAAGATGGCAGTATTCGTGATATTCGTCACGATTGGCGTGAAAAAGGTCTGGCTCTAAATGCCCATTACGATGAATTTAATGCAGGTATATCAGGTATATCTCGCTCTGATTTTAACGACGCCATTCAATATGCCAGCGATGGTTTATCCCTTGGAGTGGTGCGTGATGGTGACTATTCGTATCCCATCAAAGCGAAAATGGCTGCCGCAGGTCAAACTCCTATAGAGGCCATTGAAAATAATCGGGTATGGAGTTCGCAACAACGAGTCTATGTTCCGTTTCGACAAGTCTCCCAAGAGTTGGAGCTAGTTAATGAAGATGTGTTAATTCAACGTCGAAATAGAATTAGAACTATCACCATTAAGGCCGAGCCTGGTTTTAATGAGACCGCGGGCGAAGCCTTCACACGTATTCGTCCTAAGGTGGAAGCCATAGATTTACCTGACGGTTATAAAATTGAATGGGGCGGCGAGTATGAAAATGCAAATGAAGCCCAAGAGGCGTTAGGGAAAGGCTTACCAGCAGGTTTCTTGGTGATGTTTCTAATTTCGGTACTGTTATTTGGTAAAGTCAAACAACCACTGATTATATGGATGGTAGTACCTATGGCAGTAGTGGGGGTGGTCGCAGGGTTATTGAGTACCAATATGCCGTTTGGTTTTATGTCGCTGTTAGGCTTTTTGAGCCTGTTTGGTATGTTAATTAAAAACGCCATTGTACTGATAGAAGAAATCGACTTACTTTTAGCCGAAGGGCAAACTCCGAAACTTGCTATTACCAATGCTAGTTTAAGTCGTCTTCGACCTGTGTCTTTGGCTGCAATCACCACTATTTTGGGTATGGCCCCGCTGTTGTTTGATGCGTTTTTTGCCGACATGGCGGTGACAATAATGGGTGGGTTAGCTTTCGCTACGGTACTGACATTGATTGCCGTACCTGTCCTATATAGTGTGTTCTTTAGGATCAGCTTTAGAAAATAATTCAAATTATTAGCTCTTTAATATAAATGCTCGTTAGTTAACTAACGAGCATTTTTTTGGCTAATTAACTCAAGGGGTAAGGCTGAATATGGCATTGAAGCTATAGGTTTTATATTCTTGTGAGTGTCAATAATGGCTTCAATCTAGTCTTGTTTTTATTTTTAAGAAAGTTATTATTACCATTCATTCGTGAGGAAAAAATGTACCCAATCCACAATACTATAAAGAGTAACTTACTCACCTTACCAAATTAAGCCGAGCGTATTCCTTACGCTCGGCGATTCTTCCCTATCTGTTCATTTAGTTAAGCAATAACGACAGCAAGCGTGTTATGCCTGCTAATGAATATATTCATATTTTTCTAAATCTTGATTGCCTTTTAACGTCAGTATTTATTAACGCTTAATACCTTATTGTGCAGAATCCGTTTGCACTTTTTTTGCGGCTATTTTGTCTGAAATTGGAGGGCTAAAACGTAACAAGCGAGACAAAGATCGTAAACTTGAGCGCAAGGTAAAGCCTCTGTTTACTGCTCCGAAAAAAGAGGTGAAATTATGCAACAGCAACCAGATATATTTATTTCCACATCTGATCTAGCCATGCTAGAGAATCAACTTGAAGTTTCAAAACTCCCCGAGGAGTTAGTTACCGCATTAGAAAATGAACTTGCCCGAGCAACGATTATTGATAATAAAGATATGCCGAATGATGTGGTGACTATTGGTAAGCGAGTCACGTTCAAAATAGCAGATAGTAATAGTTTATTTACAAAAACGTTATGCCTCCCCGCCGATACGATTAAGCATGCAGATAGTATTTCAGTTTTTGCACCCATTGGTTCTGCACTTCTAGGTTTAAGAACTGGTCAGAGTATTAACTGGCAAACCCAAGCTGGGCAAAAGTCAGTTGAAATAGTAGCGGTCAATGCCAACGCTAGTTAGTTGCCAATCGTTTTAAGACAATTGCATTCGCGTTGGTTTTTCTAAAGTAGATAATTTTAGCAGATATATGAGGTTACTCTTGATGACTTATACACATCAAACTATTGCAGATTTAAAACAAACTAGTCCAGCTCAAAGCGAGTTTTATCAAGCTGTTGAAGAGGTACTTAATTCCCTGGATCCGATACTCGAATCTGATAGTAAATATCGTCAGCAAGCCATTATTCAACGTATTGTCGAGCCGGAAAGACAGATTATGTTTCGAGTACCGTGGATTGATGATAAAGGTGAAATTCAGGTTAATAAGGGATATCGAGTAGAATTTAATTCCGCCCTTGGACCATATAAAGGGGGGTTAAGATTCCACCCCTCAGTTAATGCCAGCATCATAAAGTTCTTAGGTTTTGAGCAAATTTTCAAAAACTCTCTGACTGGCCTAGCTATCGGTGGAGGTAAAGGCGGTGCAAACTTCAACCCTAGAGGACGTTCGAATAATGAAATTATGCGCTTTTGCCAGTCTTTTATGAGCGAACTATATCGACATATTGGTCCAACTACAGATGTACCTGCTGGAGACATTGGCGTTGGTGCGTCAGAAATCGGTTATATGTTTGGCCAATACAAGCGTTTAACGGGGCGTTATGAAGGGATTTTAACAGGCAAGGGTCTGCTATGGGGAGGATCCTTGGTACGTAAAGAAGCAACTGGATATGGCGCCGTATACTTTGCCGATAATATGTTAAAAGCACGAGGGGATAGTCTAAAAGGTAAGCAATGCTTGATTTCAGGTGCGGGTAATGTCGCAATTTATGCAATGGAAAAATTATACCAGTTGGGGGCTACACCGATAAGCTGCAGTGATTCTTCGGGTACCATTTATCACGCAAGTGGTGTTGACTTAAAATTAGTGAAGCAGTTAAAAGAACAGCAACAAACCAGTTTGCTCAGCTATATTGATACTTACCCTACTGCAACCTATACACCAGTTTCAGATTATCCATCTGACGGTCATGCTGTGTGGCGTTATCGCGCAGATGTGGCTTTCCCATGTGCAACACAAAATGAGTTAACCAAGGCTGATGCTGAGGAACTACTAGCAAATGGCTGTCAGCTAGTATGTGAAGGGGCAAATATGCCTACTACTCAAGAGGCCGTAGATAGCTTCGTTGCTGCTGATATTGCCTATGGCCCAGGCAAAGCTGCTAATGCTGGCGGGGTAGCTACAAGCCAACTAGAAATGGCACAAAATGCGAGTATGCAGAAGTGGACGTTTGCCCAAGTCGATGAGCATTTACAACAAATTATGCAAAATATTTTCTTAACAGCTAATGATGCAGCCAAAGAGTTTGGACAGCCTGGAAATCTAGTTTTAGGTGCCAATATCGCAGGCTTTCGTCGAGTCGCGGATGCCATGATAGAACAAGGTGTGGTGTAAGGTTATTTTAGTTTGTATACACTCATCTAAGGTTGTAAACAGAGGCATACGTAGTATCAACAGGGTAGAAATACGTGCGCTATTATCTTAGATGAGGCCGATGGCCAAGAGGGTGGATGCTGGCACCTAAGGCGTCAGTACAAATTATAAGCAAAGTCACTCGACTTCTAGTCGTTTTTTTTATATAGTGCGCGCCGTTTTGAACTAAGTAGTATTGCGCAGCGACATTGGGCTTTTATTGTGAACCTTGGTTTGTTTTTGTTGCTTTTTTACTATTTGGAATTCCACTTTGATATCTACCGCAAACATCACTATGCAGTTTGGCGCTGAGCCACTGTTTGAAAATATCTCGGCTAAGTTTGGCAATGGCAACCGTTACGGTTTAATTGGTGCAAATGGCTGTGGTAAATCCACCCTGATGAAAATACTTAGTGGTGACTTAGCGCCCACTTCAGGCAACGTTTCCATCTCTCCGGGTCAGAAATTAGGTAAGTTGAGTCAAGACCAGTTTGCTTTCGAAAAATACTCTGTTGTTGATACCGTAATTATGGGTGATATGGAGTTGTGGAAAGTAAAACAAGAGCGTGATGAAATTTATGCTAAGCCTGAAATGAGTGAAGCAGACGGTATGCACGTGGCTGAATTAGAAACTCTTTACGCGGAAATGGATGGTTATACAGCTGAATCTCGTGCTGGTGAAATTCTGCTAGAAGCGGGTATCGAAGAACATTTTCATTACGGTTTGATGTCACAAGTATCCCCTGGTTGGAAAGTGCGGGTGTTGCTAGCTCAAGCGTTATTTGCCAACCCAGATATATTGTTGCTCGACGAACCCACCAACAACTTGGATATTTATACCATTAACTGGCTTGCTGAGGTGTTGAATCAGCGTAAGTCCACCATGATCATTATTTCCCACGATAGACACTTTTTGAATTCTGTTTGTACTCACATGGCAGACATCGACTACGGTGAATTGCGTATTTACCCTGGGAACTATGAAAAATACCAAGAAGCCGCTGCGCTAATTCAAGAACAATTATTGCGTGAAAACGCTAAAAAGAGCGACGAGATTGAAGAGCTTCAAGCCTTTGTGGCCCGCTTCTCCGCCAATGCATCTAAAGCTAAACTCGCCACTTCGCGGGCTAAGAAAATGGATAAAATTCAGTTAGATGAAGTAAAAAGCTCCAGTCGAAGAACGCCGCGTATTCAACTTAAACAGCACCAGAAATTGCACAGACAAGCACTTATCTTAGAAGATATGAGTTTTGGTTTCGAAGAACAGCCCTTGTTCAAAGGAGCTAACCTGTTACTAGAAGCCGGCGCAAAGTTAGCGATTATTGGCGAAAACGGTGTGGGCAAAACCAGCTTTTTACGTTGTTTGATGAACCAGTTACAAGCTGAAGGTGTAGTGAAGTGGTCTGAAAATGCCGCTGTGGGTTATTGCCCACAAGACAGTTCTGAAGACTTCGACTGTGATTTAAGTCTTTTTGATTGGATGTCTCAGTGGCGTACACCCAAACATAACGATTTGATGGTGCGTGGTTTATTGGGCAGTTTGTTATTTAGTGCTGATGACTTCAATAAAAAAGCCAATGTATGTTCCGGTGGTGAGAAAAACCGTTTGTTATTTGGTAAGTTAATGATGGCTGACTTAAATGTCTTGGTGATGGACGAACCCACCAACCACATGGATATGGAAGCGATTCAGGCACTTAATGATGCGTTAACTGATTTTGATGGTACTTTAATTTTTGTTAGTCATGATCGCGAATTTGTTTCATCTTTGGCGACTCGGGTGATTGAAATTAAAGATCAAGAAGTGATTGATTTCCAAGGTACCTATGACGAATACCTTGCTCATCAAGGACTGCAAAAAGCAGTAGCCTAATCCGCAAGTTTAGCTAGTTTTACTGGGGCACCTTGATGAGTGTTCAGTGCAGATAGAAAGCGAGTACAAGTGACTCGCTTTTTTCTATGTTTTATTCGTTAACCATTGTCATATTTTTCAGTATTTCTCCCAAGCGCTGAATAATAGTATCAATTTTCCCCTGAGTGCTTAATACACGGGTTTGAAGCGTTCCGTAAGCGATATTTTAAGGTGAATAACAATGGTGTAAAGTTTACGTAAATTCCAATTCAAATTACTGCATCCCGCGTAAATTAACGATACTATTTTAACCAGAATGCCTTATTTACATAGTCTTATGCTGTCACAAATTTGTTTGTACAATAAAAACGTAAAGCTAATATCATGTTTGTTTGTTTGTTTTGGTCTTTTTGCACGGTTGTAGCTCCATCAAATTAGATCAGGAAAAGGAAGTTCCAGCATTACCCGATGAGTGGCAGTTTCAACACAATGCCGACGACGTCGACGACAACTGGTTAGCAAATTTCACTTCCGAATCCGACAATCAACATTTAACCGCCTTGCTCAATGAAGCCATCCAGGCAAATCAGTCGATTCGTGCCCAAGCCTACGTAGTAGATATTGCGGCGCAGAATTTAACTATTGCCAAAAGTAATTTTTGGCCCGCTTTAGATGCATCCTTTGCTGCCTCGCGCAGCCAAAGTGGCGGAAATAGCTTTAGTTTAGAAGCGGATCTTTCCTACGAGCTCGATATTTGGGGCGCATTGTCAGACGCTGAACGTCAAGGAAAACTCAACTATTTGCAGGCCAAAGCTGAATTGGAAGAAGCGAGATTGCAACTAGCTGGTGATGTCATTATCGCTTATGCCAACGCTTCTAGGGCGCATCAACGTACAGCGTTAGCAGCCCAGCAAGTACAGAATTCATCGAAAATTTTAGACATTATTGAGCGCGGTTATAAAGCTGGTTTAAATGAATCCTTAGATGTTTACCTTGCTAGAAACGAGCTTAACAGTGATAAATCGACATTAGCAACCAATCAGCAAACCTTACTTGAAAGTGTAAGAGCATTGGAGCGATTGTTAGGTCGTTACCCAGATGCAAAACTCGATGTGACTCAAGTCTTAGGCTTACCTGATGTGGACGTTGCTGTTGGTTTACCCTCTGAACTGGTCACACGCAAACCTGCTTTACAAGCTAGCTGGCTTGAGTTGATGTCGCAGGACGCTTCGCTAGCAATTGCTCACAAGGCGCGTTTTCCATCAATTAATTTAGGTGCCAGCTACGGACCCACAAGTGATTCTTTATCAGATTTACTGTCAACCTCAGCTAGTTGGTCTTTGATTGGCAGTATTTCAGCACCGATTTTTAATGCTGGAAAGCTTAAGGCGAATGAAGAGATTGAGTTGTTAACCTTGAAACGTCTGGAAGAAAGTTATTTAAATACGGTTTTAAATGCCCTCTTAGAGGTGGAAAACACCCTGTCTGCTGAAGCGAGCTTAGTTGAGCGTTATCAAGCGACTGTCAAAGCCGCTGAAAATGCTAAGTTTGCAAACAAACTATCTTTTGAGCAATACCAAGCTGGTCTTGTGACTTACACCACAGTGTTAGAAGCCCAAGCGAGATTAATTGCGGCCGAAAATAATCTTATTGATATTAAAACTGATTTAATTGCGAATCGAGTTCAATTGCATGTTGCACTCGGAGGAGGAATCAACCTCTACGCCCCAATTCAAGAGCTTTGATTAAATGGTAATTTCTAAAAAAATTGTATTGCCCATCGTTGTTGTACTTATTGCTGTTGTTGCGGTGGTGATTATTTATAACAACCCCCCTGCAGCTAAACGCCAACGCCCAGCAAGTGCTGCGGTTTTGAGTGTTGAAACCCAGTTATTGCAGCCAGAAAAGTTCCATATCACCTTGGACAGTTACGGTGTTGTTGCGCCGCGCACTCAAAGTACCTTAATGGCGCAGGTGGCGGGACAAATTGTGTATGTTGACGCTGACTTCCGTGCTGGTGGATTTTTTCAAAAAGGCGATTTGTTGCTAGCAATAGATGACAGTGACTATCAAGCCGAAGTGAATATCGCCAAAGCAAACCTTATTACTGCGCAACAAAATCTAGCTGAAGAAATGGCGCGCTCTGAACAAGCAAAAATTGATTGGCAGCGCTTAGGGGATAACCAAAAGCCCAGTGATTTGGTATTAAGAATACCTCAACAAGAGTCAGCCCAAGCTAACTTGGCCTCTGCTAAAGCGCAGCTAACAAAGGCAGAATTATCACTTAAGCGAACTAAAATCATTGCGCCATACAGTGGGCGTATTGTAAGCCAGAACGTTGATATTGGCACCGTAGTGTCAAGCAATACCGAGTTAGCCAGTATTTATGCCACTGACTACATGGAAGTCCGCTTAGCAATTAACAATAACGATTTAGGTTTTGTTGAACTACCCGAAGCCAATATTGACAATTCACTAACCACACCACCAATAAGTGTGACTTTTACTTCTACCCTTATTGGCCAACAAAGTTGGACCGGTAAAATTGTCCGTACTGAAAGCGCCATCGATTCTGCGTCGCGACAATTGTATGTAGTGGCACAAATAGATAATCCTTTTGACCAAGACATTGAACGTGGTGTATCGATTAAAATTGGTGAGTACTTAACCGCGGAAATAGATGGTAAAACTATTGATAATGCTATTGTAATCCCCGTAACGTCTATCTATCAGGGGAGTTATGTTTATATTGAACAAGACGGTGTACTGCTTAGAAAAGAAATAGAAGTTGCATGGCAAAATGATAGCCGAGCGTTAATTAAATCGGGATTAGAAGGTGGTCAAGCCCTAGTTGTTACACCTTTAGGTCAGGTGAGTTCAGGTACGGCAGTATCTGTTATCAACGGTGATGGTAAAAGTAAAACGCAGGGTACGCGTGAGGGTAAAAACTCCTCCGCTAACAAGCCGGGCTCTAAAACAAGAGGTGAGCGTTCCAACAGCGAAAGAGGTGCCAACCGACCTCCACGTGAGGAAGGATAAATGATAGCTTGGTTTGCAAAAAATTCAGTCGCAGCCAACTTGTTGATGATTACCATTATCGCAGCAGGTTTGTTGAGCTTGAACAGTCGTATCCCCCTCGAAGTTTTTCCGTCTTTTGAAATCGATGTGGTAACAGTGAGCGTTACCCTCGATGGCGCAACACCTGAAGATATCGAACAAGGTGTTACTATTCGTATTGAAGAGGCGGTGCAAGACCTTGAGGGTATCGCTAAGATTATTAGCCAATCTTCTGAAGGCGGCGGCAGTGTTACTTTTGAACTAGACAGTGATTATGACCGACGGGATTTACTGGCTGATATTAAAAGCCGAGTGGACGCAATCAATACTTTTCCTGCAAATGCAGAAAATCCCGTGGTGGCCCTTGGTGATCGTAAAAGAGAAGTGATTACGGTGGCGGTTACTGCGCCTTATAGCGAAAGAGAAGTGCGCGAATATGCTGAATTAGTGCGTGATGATTTGCTCACCATCGACGGTATCACGCAAGTTGAAATGGATGGTATTCGTGATTACGAAATCGCCATTGAACTAAGCTTAGACAAAATTCGTGAACTAGATTTAACCATCAATGAAGTATCCAATATAATCGACAATAACAGTGTCGATGTGTCTGCTGGTAACTTACGAACTGAAAGTGGCGACGTTTTAATTCGTTCGAAAGGCCAAGCTTATCGAAAAGACGAATTTGCCTCTATTCCTATCAAAACCAATCCTGATGGTTCTATAATCCGCCTTGATGATATTGCTAATATTTTAGATGGATTTGAAGAAACTCCGGTTCGCACCCGTTTTAATGGCCAGCAAGGTGCATTTATTGAGGTCTATCGCATCGGTCAACAAAGTGCTATTGAGGTTGCCGATAAAGTAAAAGAGTATGTTGACTCTCATCAACAAAGCTTACCTCAAGGGTTTAATTTAACCTATTGGGATGATGATTCACTAATCGTAAAAAGTCGTATATCGAGCCTAACATCCAATGCCATGCAAGGTGGGATTCTGGTTCTGGTTCTATTGACGTTATTCTTGCGCCCCTCAATCGCATTTTGGGTATTTATTGGTATTCCAGTAGCCTTTATGGGCGCCTTTATTTTGATGCCATTTTTTGGTGTCACTTTAAATATGATGAGTGTATTTGGTTTCATTCTAGTGCTGGGGATTGTGGTGGATGATGCCATAGTCACAGGTGAGAATATTTACACCCATTTAGGTAAAGCTAAATCGGGTGAACAAGCCGCTATTGCGGGAACCTTAGAAGTAGCTAAACCAGTAACCTTTGGTATTCTTACCACTGTGGCGGCGTTTTTGCCTTTGGCATTTATTGAAGGGCGAAGAGGGGATGTCTTTGCGCAAATACCCTATGTGGTTATCCCCGTTTTACTGTTGTCTTTAATTGAATCTAAATTTATTTTGCCTTCCCATTTGAAGCATCTAAAACTGCGCACTGAAAAAACCAAGCAAAGCCGATTTGATAAATATCAGCAAAAATTTGCTGATGGTTTTGAACGGGCTATTTTACGTTTTTACCGACCTGCACTTATTACAACCTTAAGATATAAATGGACTACCATAATGGTTTTCTGTGGTGTTTTTACGGTGATATTGACGTTGATTGTCAGCGGCTGGACACGTTTTGTGTTTTTCCCCAGAATTCCTAGTGAAACCGTTAGCGTATCACTGTCCATGCCCACGGGAACGGCATTTGATATTACCAATAAATACATCATACAAATTGCTCACCATGCGCGAGATTTGCAAGAAAAGTATGTTGATGAAGATACCGGTGAAAGTGTTATTTTGAACGTCCTTGCCACAACCGGTGGCAGAGGCGGCTCAACAAATTCAGGTAGCGTGCGATTTGAGATTAGTCCACCGGAATCAAGATCCTCGTCCATAACCTCTGAGCAACTGCTAAATGAATGGCGTAAGCTTATTGGTGAAATTCCCGGAGCGGAATCATTGAGTTACCGAGCAGAATTAGGGCGTTCGTCGGATCCTATTGATGTAAGGTTGAGCTCGAATAATGTGGCTACATTAGAAAATGTGGCTGACAAAGTAATTGAGCGATTAAACACCTATCCCACCGTCTATGATATTGCTGATAGTTTGTCTGATGGCAAACAAGAATTACAAATTGAATTAAATAAACAAGGAGAAGCCTTAGGTCTGTCTAGAGCTGACGTCATTGGCCAGATACGCAGTGCGTTTTTTGGTTCCCAAGTACAACGAATTCAGCGCGGTCGTGATGATGTAAAAGTGATGTTGAGACTGCCGTTAAGCGAGCGTCAATCGTTATCCAGTTTAACCAATTTGCTTATTGATGTGGGAAATAATGAAACCGTCCCACTGTCCAGTATTGCGACTTTGACTCCAGGCCAAAGCCCATCCTCCATTCGCCGTATAGACCGATTAAGAACCATCAGTGTTACTGCGGATGTAGATAAAAACAATACTAATATGACAGTGTTGCAAGATGATCTTAATAACTACATTGCCGAGTTATTAACCCAGTATCCAGGGGTTACGTATGAACTCGAAGGAGAGGCCGAAGAGCAACGTGATTCATTTGGCTCTTTGGGAGTCGGCTTGGTAATTGTTCTTTTTGTCATCTATGCATTGCTCGCCATTCCCTTTAAATCCTATACCCAACCATTGGTGGTAATGAGTGTGATCCCCTTCGGCGCAATTGGTGCTGTGGTTGGTCACTGGATCATGGGAATGGATTTAACCATCTTTAGTTTATTAGGGTTATTGGCCTTGGTGGGAATAGTCGTTAATGACTCATTGGTATTAGTGGATTATATTAATACCAAGCGGGAACAAGGCATGGAATTGTTAAAAGCGATTCTCACCGCGGGAGCATCACGTTTTAGACCCGTTATGCTCACTAGCTTAACCACCTTTATCGGCTTAATGCCGCTGTTATTTGAAAAATCCACCCAAGCACAATTTCTCATTCCAATGGCCGTCTCTTTAGGCTTTGGAATACTGTTTGCAACCTTTATCACCCTGATTCTTGTGCCTATTAATTATATGTTGCTGGAAGGATCACTGAAGCAACCTAAGAAAGGGTAATTTACTCATTTGCAGGCAATAAAAAAGCGGCATATTTGCCGCTCTTTTGGCGCTGCAAAATACTCAGGGAAATGCTTTTCAGCATAAGCGCGTACTTTGGGCGAGAGTATCTCTGAGCTGTTATATGCACCCATTGAACAATCGTAGAAACAATGTCCTTCAGCTTGTCCCATTAACATCCAGGGTAACCAATGCGTAATTCGGCTCCATGCCCCAGAGTATTCAATGCTTGTGATATCTGGGTTAGCTAAATTATCTATGTTGATGACAGTGCAAGGCATCAACGTGAGGTGATTGCCACGTTGACACCTTCAGACACTGGCAAGTTTATTGACTTGCTGGGTAAAGCAGCGCCCTGGTGAGGACACAATTATCAAACCTTTGACAAAACCTCGGTCTGTTAATGATGCTTATGTTTGTTTTCCAGCGGTTGCGAGGTAAAGTTGTGTAACACAATTGGGTCTTTGGATAAATCGAAAAAGATTGACCTCATAATGTCATGATTGTCCTTTACCCAATTCTCGTGTCTATGGCTATTCAAAGACGCCGCAACTTGATTACTCCCCCTCTTTTAACGCTGCAGTAGGTATATGAATATCCTTGCCATAAAGACGGCGCAGCTTTTCTGCGTTAACAAATACATGGGCGTGCCCCTGTCATACTCCTTCAGCGCTAAAGTCACCGTCAGTGGTCACCATATCTGGTGGTGAACCATGATCCCAACTTTAGACAAACCATTCTTACACTCTTCTTCCGTTGGTTTTGGCTCCATTGGGAGATATACGGTTCTTTCATCTTGGGTTGGGCATTCAGGCCCTGGCGGCCAGTAGCCATAACCATAATCCAATGTACAGTTACTATTACTCACGTAACCCACATCTTCACCAAAAGAAATGCTGTCTCCCATCTCTACAGAAGGGTAACCATTTACGAAGTCGGAACTGGCCTTCGGTCGTCCGCTCAAACCGTCTAATATGTCGTCGGTGATAAGTGTCTCGTAATTCGGGATACCTTGTGAAGTGACGACTGTGTATTCTTTGCCATCTATTTCTTCAACTTCAACAGACTGAACGTCGACCTCTACGCCAATGCCGGTCTTTGAATCCAGAATATGCTTAGACAATTCGCCTGTTTCATTGATTATCCAAACTGATGAGTCGTTCTTAGTATCTTCATCTGTTGACGTATCGCTACCCGCATCAACACTGGGGCTAGAGTTTGAGGTTGAACTGTCAGTTTCACTCTCATCAGCGTCACTTCCTGAACATGCAGTTAAGGCCAAAAGGATTGCTGAACATAGCAGGGTCTTTTTCATAAAATGCCAAGAGTTATTCATGGTAAATCACTTCAACAGAAAATATTTACCAGAGACTAAAGGGGTATTGTGCAGATTTAGCGCAAATTATAAGTAATTGTATAAGGGGCGAGATAAACGTTTAAATTTGAAATTTTTCTTTCTTTAAAAAGCTACATGTATCAGCAATTAGTGTTTTGTTAAGGAGCAAAAATTAGGAAAAAGATCAGAAAAAATAAAGCGAAAAAGATGATGCCCTTTTTATATCCGTTATTTCGGACTTTTATCCAAAAGGCCCTTTGGGCTTGTTGCTCAACATGGTTTAACAAGTGCTTACAGTGAGGGCACTTATTTCCTAGGTACATAATCAAATGGCAATTGGGGCACTTAGCTGAGGGAGAGAACTCAGCCATACCCATAATTGTCGGCTTTTTAGGTTTCTTCAGCTGTGGGGCATTTCTGGGTAAACTCAAATTTACGCTATAGTTTGTCCCATCTTTATCGCTCATGTCCAGCTATTTAGCTTCAAATCTAAACCACAACCGTCATGGGGCACATATCTCGCCCAATGGGCCTGCTTTCAACTGGGGTGGAGAGAGGATGGATGAATTACATTATTGCACCATGCCATCATTCTCAACTCAGATAAATGATGAAATAATGCCTGTTAGCCATGGATCTTGTTTTAAAGCAGTGGTTTTGCAATACCAATTGCGGCCGCACCAATCAGGCCTGCCCAAATGGTATATACCCACGGTTTAGCTCTGTTCATTGCTTTCAACATCATTTTATTGTCATAGGCGGTGTGTATACCTTGAAGAAGGTTAGAATAAGCAGTACCAAAGTCTTTTAATGCCAGACGAATCATTAGCCCACAAAACACCAATAAATAAAATATGGCAAGTTTAGCCGCTATCCAAGTATTGCCCATTAGCTGGCCATTCAGTAAGGCATAAGAAATAAATATCAAGCCAATTACTATTAAGGCGCAGCGAAATATAAAATCAAACTTAACTAATTGATTTATATAAGAAGCGTGATGATTGTAATGTTGCAACAAAACTAAGGTTAGCCAAAATGGGCCAAGTAAAACAATAGCGGCCATTTGCCACGCTGGATGCACAACACTAAAAAAAGTCGTTAATAATCCACCAGTGGTCAACATAAGAGTCATGCAAAGTTTAGGGACTAAATCACAGGCAACCATTATTTTGCCGGCCACTATTCTTGCTTCAGGACTCGCCTTGTCGTCAACCACAATGTTGCTGGAATAAAACACCCCAATATCACCCCCAAGCCAATAACAAAATAGCAAAATATGTATCAGTAAAAGCAATTCATGTGCAGTCATGATGGAACTCTCCATTATAAATAGTGTTGTCGAGATTCTGAGGGTTAAATTTGCTTTTACGCTCAATGGGATATTGGCGGGAAGGTGTTTAACACTAAATACCCACTAGCTCAAAATGAGGTTGAAGTATAATGTTATGTCATTAGTGTGTAAAGCGTGATTCCTAAGGAGCTGTGGTCTTGAGTTTAATCAAAGCAACGTGGTTGAATACTCAGCGGCTTAAATAAATGTTGTCAAAAAACACCGATAGATCAGTTTGAAAATCACTTATATGGACTTGAAAGTGTTGAGCCTCTAGATCTAGTTAAAGGGCTTAGATCACGCTAAAGGCTTCAAATCCGCTAAAGGATTTACTGGCCAAGGTGGTGTAATCAACTTTTCTAACACCTCAGATGGTACGGTTCTTACGGAGTCATATTGCCAGCGGGGAGACTTGTCTTTATCGATAAGCAAGGCTCTTACTCCTTCAACAAACTCTGGATTACGGACTGTATTGGTGACTAACATCAGTTCGTACTGAAAAACTTCGGCTAAAGACATATGCTTAGTGCTGCTTAAGGTTTGATTGATGCTACAAGCACTGATGGGTGAACCATGTTTTAAAGCGGCGGCTGCTGCGCTCATCCAAGGATCTTCTGAAGGCTGCTGAATGATGGCATCGACAATGTCATAAAAACTGTTTTGATCCGTTAACTGTTGAATACTGTCATAGTGGGCAGGGATGTTGCCGGTAGGTTTGGCGGCTATGCTTTGTTGTTCAAAGTTGCGCAGCACAGCCGTGATTTGGCCGCTGTGCTCAGAGTTATCTCCTTGCCAGTCAATTGCTTCTATACTGGCTAATACTTCAGCCATTTTGGCGTTTTCGATAAACCTGTCGGCCATACCGATATAAATACAGTCAGCAGCATTGGTTTTTGCCGCGGTTAACCCTAAAAATAATCCAATGCGACCTGGCATGCGATTCAAAAACCAACTGCCACCGACGTCAGGGAAGAGTCCAATGGTAATCTCAGGCATGGCAATGCGTGTGCGTTCGGTCACAACTCTATGACTGCAACCAGCCATCAAACCTAGACCGCCACCCATTACAATACCGTGTCCCCAGCAAATGATTGGCTTGTTGAAAGTATGTAACAAATAGTCTAGGCGGTACTCATGTTCAAAAAATGTTTCAGCGTACTCGCAGGGTCCACCGGGTTGCTCGATGGCTGAATGATAGAGTTGCTGTACATCGCCTCCAGCACAAAATGCTTTTGGGCCTGCACCGTGCAAAAAGACACAGCTAATTTCATCGTCTTGTTGCCATTTCAATAGCTGAGCATAGAGTAAATCAACCATTTCTAAGGTAAGTGAATTTAAGGTTTTTTCAGTGTTTAGGGTGGCGATGGCAATTTTTCTATTCGCTTTGGATGCCCGTTCTTCAAATAGTACAGCCGCATTAGTCATTTACACTTTCTTCCATTTGGGAATTAGGGTTGTTACATCAAGCCGACATACCCTTGCGAGTAACGGCTTAGCTGATCCTAAAAGGTTATAAAATTTACTACCATGATACTAGCAGCCTATGCCTTTTTAGCTAATTGTTTATCTTGTTATTAATATGGATTATATTGCGTTTCAGCTTCAAGTTGAAAGCACTAGCTAAGCCTTGGGCCCATGTAACTCCTTAAGGATTAATATGAGTAAACCATCTAATTGGCCTTTGAGTCGCGACAGTGAACGCATGGTGTCACCGGTTGTCATTCGTCAACAATTACAACAACACCCACTAACTCAAGATTGTTACCCGCTAGCGGTGGGACGCTATGAAAAGGCCCTTTTCCATGAAATGTCACGAAACCGCCATGACGATAACATCTTAATTTACTGTTTTTCTGGGAAAGGCTTTTTACGAACTAATCACTGGAGCGGTGAAGTACAAAGTGGAGAGTTAGTATTATTGCCTAAAGGCGTTAGTCATCGATATTGGGCCAATGCCGATGATCCTTGGTCGATTTATTGGTGTCACTTCTCCGGCCATCAAGCCCAAGAATATGTGTTTAATATGGACTATAAAAAGACCTATCCGATCTTAAAAATAGGTCAATCTCCGTTGCTGATGGCACAATTTAGTTCGGTTTTAGCCGAGTCTAGCACCGGATATAATATTCCGGCCATGGTGTATGCAGCCAATATGCTTAAACAACTACTTGCCTATATCGGTAAGTTGGCTCAGCAAGTTAACACCACTGAAAGACAGCAATTTAATTTGGATATTCTACAGGCCTATATGCTACAGAACCTAAATAAGTCCATTGATCTAGATGCGTTGGCGATGCAAGTGAATTTGTCCAAGTTTCATTTTAGTAAAAAATATAAAGAGGCCACCGGTTTCTCTCCGGTACAACATTTTTTAAAAATGAAAGTGGAATACGCCAGTTATTTGTTAGAAACCAGCGAATTAGCGATTCAGGGTATCGCTTCTCGGGTGGGGTATGATGATAGTTTGTATTTTTCGCGACTATTTAGAAAACATACGGGCTTATCACCATCTGATTATCGCAAACAAAAGCATACCTAAATGGCAGATGCTTTTGGCTGTAATTGTTTAGGTTCGTATGGGAACCACTGCAGTGGTTAACTTTGATAGGCAACTAAGTTTACCTTGGTCGTTCTCCAAACGAATTTCCCAAATTTGGGAGCGTGAACCTAAGTGTATGGGTCTAACTGTGGCGGTGACTAAACCCGAAGAAACAGAGCGGATGTGACTGGCACTGACTTCTTGTCCAAATACTTGAAACTTATTTATATCGACGCAGTAATAACCTGCGATACTTCCTAAGGTTTCGGCAAGGACCACATTGGCGCCGCCGTGGACTACGCCAAATGGTTGAAAGGTGCGTTCATCGGCGGGCATAGTGCCACGGATAAAGTCGTCGCCTACCTCGGTAACCTGTAAACCGAGGGAAATATTAATCTGACCTTTGGCGAGCATTTGATTTAAATCCCCAACCTTTGGTTTTGCAAACCAGATACTCATCGCCTTACCTCAATTGTCATAGCAGTACCTAAATTCCATCATACTCAGCAAGTGGTGGTCAAATTAGTGTCATTTATGACAAACTATTAAGTCCTTTAACTAATTGAATTTATTCAACTTATCAATCTTGATATAAACGCATTATGCTGGAGAAATCCAGCGGCCCATTGCCTTTCGATTTATGCATGGCATACAAGGATTTTGCTTGAGCTCCCATAGGTGCGGGCGAGCCACTTTGATGACTAATATCCATGGCTAAGCCTAAATCTTTGTACATCAGGTCAACTTGAAATCCACCTTGATAGTCGTTCGATGAAGGTACGCCCTCCATTACGTGTGGATAAGGATTGTATTTTTGTAATACCCAATTGTTACCTGAGCTTTGCAACATTATTTGTGACAAGACCGCAGGATCCAAACCGTTTTTCACGCCCATATTAAGGGCTTCAGCGGTTCCTGCCATTAACACCGACAACAGCATGTTGTTACAACATTTTGCTATTTGACCTGCACCACTAGGGCCAGCATGGAAGATGTTTTGCCCCATGCTTTGTAAAATTGACTTCGCCTGAATAAATTGTGCATCTGTTGCACCCACCATAAATGCTAAGGTGCCAGCCACTGCACCGGCCACACCACCGGATACCGGAGCGTCAACAAAGTTTAATCCACGGTTATCGGCAATGGCACAGACCCGTTTCGCTGTTGCTGCATCAATTGTTGATGAATCAATGATTAGCGCTTCTTTTTTCACGACCTCAAATAGCGGTTTTTCAGCGCTGACGTAAAGATCTTCCACATGTTTGCCAGAAGGCAACATAGAGATAACTACGTCTGCATCTGACGCTGCATCGGCCGCGCTCTTTGCGGCTAAGCCTCCTTGTGAAACCAGTTGCTTAATTGCATCCGCAAACAAATCGAATACCTTTACCGTGTGACCTGCTTTAACCACGTTGATGGCCATAGGCCCACCCATATTACCGAGACCGATAAAACCGATAACTGCCATGATCTTGTCCTTTATTTACAATAATTGAATAAACAAACGTTAAATAGCCAAATAGTGAACATCACTTCAGCTCAATGGTGGTGTTCACACCGGTATCAATATCATCTTCGAACCAGCGAGCGGTGATGGTTTTGGTTTCAGTATAAAATTTGACCGCTTGTTTGCCATAAGCGTGTTGATCACCGTAGAACGATTTTCGCCAGCCAGTAAAAGAGAACATGGGTAAAGGCACTGGAACTGGCACATTGATACCCACTTGTCCCACTTTAATTTCATGTTGGTACTTACGAGCAACTGCGCCCGAAGATGTATAAATGGAAGTACCGTTGCCATAGGGGTTTTCATTAATTAGGTTAATGGCCTGTTCCAAGGAATCCACTTCCAACACGATTAATACTGGGCCAAATATCTCTTGCTGATAAATTGACATGTCGCGAGTAACATCGGTGAATAGAGTGGGCCCTACCCAGTTTCCATCAGGGTAACCGGCTACTTCAAAGTTACTGCCATCGAGTAGGCAGGTAGCACCGGCATCCTTGCCTTCTTGAATAAGGTTTAACACCCGTTGCTTCGCTTGAGGATTAATCAGTGGGCCATAACCTGCTTCTGGATCATCCCAAACACCGGGTTTAACCTTTGCCAATGCGTCACGCATTTCAGCAACCCAATGTTTAGTTTCACCCACTAACACGACTACTGAAATAGCCATGCAGCGTTGTCCTGCTGCGCCAACAGAAGCACCAGCTATGGCATTAATAACTTGGTTTTTTGAAGCGTCAGGCATAACCACCATATGATTTTTCGCCCCAGCAAAGGCTTGTACACGTTTTAGGTGATCAGTTCCGGTGCGATAAATATGTTCACCTACGGCAACAGAGCCCACAAAGGATATGGCGGGGGTATCTTTGTGAGTTAACAGTTGATTCACTACCTCTTTGCCACCGTGCACTATTTGCAATAAACCATCGGGTGCGCCAGCTTCTTTAAACAGTGCAGCTAGTCGCATTGGCGTAAGGGGATCTTGCTCAGAAGGTTTTAATACAAAGGTATTTCCGCAGGCAATCGCCATGGGAAACATCCATAAAGGGATCATGGCTGGAAAGTTAAAGGGCGTAATGCCAACACAAACACCTAGTGGCTGGGTAATGCTGTAACAATCAATCTTGTTAGCAACGTTCTCAAGGATTTCACCCATGCTCAAAGATGCAATGTTGCAGGCATGTTCTACCACTTCAATTCCACGCCACACATCGCCTTTGGCATCTGCAAAGGTTTTACCGGTTTCTTGCGCGAGTAAACGAGCAAGTTCGTCATGATGTTCTTTTAACAGGGCTTGATAACGCAGCATTAATCGTGCTCTGTCACCAACTGGGACATCTTTCCAGATCTCAAACGCCGCTTTCGCTGCGGAGATTGCATCTTCCACTTCTTGGGATGTGGCTAAGGGCACTTGTGCGATCACTTGTTGATCCGCTGGATTGGTAACGGCCAACCATTGCTGGGTTTTACTTGGAATTAACTCACCGTTTATCAACAGTGGGACTTCTTGCGTTTGTTCAGACATAGGTGTTCTCAAGTATCAGTTCAATTAATTAAAGATTAGCATAGCTAAACAAACTAGGAGATTGATAATCTTGCGAACATAATGGACTAAATTGCGGTTTTGTGTGTGGGCGTTAGAATGCTAAAAAATCATCAGTGATGCGAAAATACAGTGATATTGATTTTGCTTGTGAAACAAGGTTACTTCAGCCTACCAAAAGGCTCAAGTCAAACCCAAGGTCAGTCGATGTAGACATCTTAGTTTCTTAGCGACCTCATTTTCAACGGGGGAAATAGGCAAGTTGGCCTTAATGGATCTAGACTATCTTGTTATCGCCGAAGAGCTATGTCGTGCAATTCCCACATACAAGCAAACAGAAAATAATGGCAACCTTGTTCGAGATTTTGGACTTGGTTGCCACTTAGTTTCTGTTCTTAACCCTTACGGACAATCTACTAAGCCTGTTTCCGCCTTACCATTAACATAGCTGCGCCACCTGAGAGTAACAACCAAAGAACGCTTGGTGCAGGGATGGCATTGACATCTACCGTTTCGGTAATTGGCGTTTGGGTAATTAAAATGGTGCTCATATCCGGTGTTTCGAACCTTAGCCCAATTGTGAAGCCTGGTGCATAGGGGTCAAGGGCTAGATCTGGATCGATGCCGCGTAAACTAAAGCCCTCGACAACACTGGAAAAATCAAAGGAGTCGCCGGAAAACAGATCTGCTAACAGATTCCCAGAAAGGTCGAACAACTGATAAGTGGCGTTAGCAAATAAGCTAAAATCGGGCAAATCGATTCCTAATAATCCCGCACCATCAAAACTGTAATCATAGCCTGTTGCAACTTCCGGATCGATCCAGACGGTCGAGCCACCTAAATCTTCCACCTCGTCACTGTCCAACAAAAATTTATGGGCAAAGTCGGTGCCATACACCCCAGTATAATTAATAGCTGCGGGCTTGAGGCTATTTTCGGCTGAGTTACCTAGCAGTGATTGAGCGGTCAATAAACTGTAAGCTAGGCTTGATGGTGGCGCTTGACCACCGTGGGGGGCACTATATAAGGTGCTGCCGCGGGATTCTCCGGTAAGCTCATAGGTGAAGCCTTCTTGTAAAGTGATCTCAAAGCTATCAGTACCTGTTATTTCTGTGGAACCAAAACGGGATGGGGTGGAATACAAACGCACAAATTCACCGTTATCCCCATACCCATCAATCTGAAGACCGACATAGTTGCGACCCGCAAAAGTATTGCCAGAAATTGCTACGTTGATGCGGGCTTTGGTTGCTTCTGTCACGCTAAATTGATTGTATACAGATGCATTTAATGCGACCAGAGGGCTGCGGCCCTCCGCTGCATTTACAGATGCTATATCGGATGCATAACTGAAACCGTCGCTATTACCGCTTTGAACAATTGTTGCTTCATAGGAGCCAACGTTGCTGCCGAAGGAGTCTTCATAACGGATGTACGAATCGGCTGCAACCTGACGAGCATTTTGTGAACTTGTGTAATAGCCAAGTACAGCCCCTGCGTGTGATACATCGCCAATTTTTAGATGTAGGTCATCAATGTTCTTGTTTAAATTCTCTAAAGTAACGACCACAGTGGAGTCGTAATCCGTTGTTACTATTGGGCCGGCAAATATCGGTGTGGTCATTATCAATGCCATCAAACCGGTTAAGCATTGCCTACGGCAATGTGCCAATCTAGATTTATATTGCTGAAATTTTTGTTTATTCATGATCGCTATTCCTTGTTAATCACCCTTGTAAATTACCTTGTTGTCATGTCATTTGCCTAAATGCCATATGCACTGTCATGTGTCATGATGGCTGACACCTGTTGGTTTTTTCAACAGTTTTTGTGCAAAAATAATTAATTATATGAATCAAAAAGAAACTTTTAATGGGAATAATAGGTGTTTTAATGGCTCATTATTAACAATAAACAGGTGAGATTGCTGAAATATCGCTCAAGAAAAGGCGCACTAACAAAGACAAATTATCGATTTGTGCAGCTCAGCGGTCAGTGATGGTTTTGGTGGCGAGAGTGCTATATATCTGAGTAACTTAAATGACACATTTTTAGGGGAACGAAGTTGCAGTTGCTGGCAGTATATTTAGACAGTCTTTGTTAGCCCAGATAGGAAAACTTATGTCCCGCCCTAATATACTGTGATGATTTTAGGGCAAGGGACAAAGCAGCGCCAAATTGCTCAAGGTTTAACTTAATTGACTTAGGATACTCAGCAGTTTTTCGGATGCCTCTACTGATGGAACATGGCCTACATGCTCAAGTTCAATCACCTCATCTTTGCCCATCAGTTGTGCCAAAGTTCGTACCAGCTCTGGAGGGGTTGCTACATCATCTGTACCAGCAATAAAGGTTTGCGGGATAGCTAGTGAATGAAGTGTTTCACTGTGATCTCGTTGGCCGAGCCATTCGCATAATAACCCGTAAGAGCGATCATCTGTGGCAGCTAGATTTTGTTGCCATTTTTCCAAGAGGTTTGCATCCAGCTCAGTGGAGTGAGGACTAAACCATCTGGCTACAATATCGGTATTCATTTGAGCTAAGCCCAGTTCTAGCACCGCTTTTTGCCGCTGCGCCCAACCTTCGGCAGTACCAATTTTGGCACCCGTGTTGGTTAAGGTGAGGCTCAGTAAACGAGTAGGGTGGAATATAGCTAGTTGTTGGCCAATAGTGCCGCCAATTGATGTTCCAACATAGTGGAAGGTATCAATATTGAGGCCGTCACACACCTCAAGTAGTTGATTAACTAGGTCAAGCTCGGCAAGCGCAGTTTTCTGTTTAGGTACTGGCTGACTTTGTCCGTGGCCTGGCAAGTCCCATCTGATGACATAAAAGTCCCTTGCCAAGGTGTCTGCAATATCATCCCAGGCATGCAGGTTCATTCCCAGTGGGTGGCCTAACACCATCGCTGGATTGGCAGGAGATCCTAAAACCTCAAAGTGGGTTGAAGAGTCGATATTTTTCATATTGTTACCTACGCCCGTTCTATTAACATTGCAATGCCTTGGCCGACACCAATACACATTGTACATAAAGCATATTTTTGCTGAGTTTGCTGTAACTGGATAGCGGCTGTTTGCACCAAGCGTGCACCAGACATGCCCAGAGGGTGCCCTAGTGCAATCACACCGCCATTGGGATTAATGCGGTCATCATCATCTTGTAATCCGAGTTCGCGAATACAGGCCAAACCTTGGGCTGCAAAAGCTTCATTTAATTCAATTACCCCGATATCCTCAAGTTTAACTTTGCTTCGTGAAAGCAGTTTTTTTACTGCATTCACAGGTCCAATTCCCATATAGGCTGGCTCGACCCCTGCCGTTGCCATACCTATTACACGTGCCACAGGCTGCAAGTCATAGGAATTAACCGCGTGTTCACTGGCGACAATCATCGCAGCTGCACCATCGTTAATGCCTGAAGCATTACCCGCGGTAACACTGCCATTCTCACGAAACGGCGTTTTTAATTTGCCTAAAGCGTCTAAGGTCGTGTCTGGGCGTAAATGCTCATCTTCTAATATTTGTACAGCATCGCCACGTCTAGGTTGGTAAACAATAGGCGTGATTTCTTTGGCAAACCGGCCTTCAAGCCTAGCACGTTGGGCTTTTTGCTGAGATGCGTAAGCAAACACATCTTGGTCATGACGAGAGATTTTATAACGTTCAGCCACGTTTTCCGCAGTTTGCGGCATGGTTTCTGTGCCATAAAGACGGTCGAGTTGTGGATTCACAAACCGCCATCCCATGGTGGTATCTTCCATCTTCTGAGCCCGATCGTATGGATTGCTAGCCTTTCCCATCACGAAGGGAGCGCGGGACATGGATTCTACGCCGCCAGCCAGATAAATATCGGCTTGGTTGCTGGCAATGGATCTAAATGCTGTCCCTATGGCATCCATACCCGAACCACATAAGCGGTTAACGGTGGCTGCGGGCACGTCAACGGGTAAACCCGCCAGTAGGGTAGACATGCGAGCCACGTTACGGTTGTCTTCTCCGGCTTGATTCGCACAACCAAAAATAGCGTCGTCGATGCAGGCGGTATCAAGCTTAGGTGTGTCAGCTATCACCGCTTTAATCACTTGCGCTAGCATGTCGTCGGGTCTAACTTTTGCCAAAGCGCCACCGTAACGGCCTATGGCTGAGCGTTTTGGAGAACAAATAAATGCCGACATTAGACTTCTCCTTGGGCTGAGTGAGCACGAGCGGTTTTATCTTTTAGTTTGCGTAACACATCCAATTCTTGTTCGTTAGGTGACGGGGTGGTTGTGAGTTCACGGGAAAATTTAATCGGCCAACCAGTAGCCCCTATAACTTGTTCTTCGGTTACACCAGGATGCAGGCTTACAACCACTAATTCTTTTGTATCAGGATCCGGTTTAAGAATACATAAATCAGTGATCACAACAGTGGGGCCTCGACCAATTTGAGGGTGCTGATCCCGTACCTTGCCGTCACGGCCAAAGCCTACAGTAGTAACAAAGTCCACTTGTTCTACAAAGGTACGAGTAGAGTGTTTTACAGTAATAAAAACTTCTTTTGCGTTGGTGGATATTTCAGGGGCACCGCCACCGCCAGGTAATCGCACCTTAGGGTTAGCGTAACTTGTCTTACCTTGTTTTGTGCTTGCGCCATCATTTGCGGCTATCACTGTGGTATTCAAGTTTGCGTATTTATCAATTTGCGCTGTGCCTAAAAATCCCACATCAATATGGCCGCCTTGCAACCAATAGCGAAACATCTCTGGCACAGATACTGTGGTTAACGCCGATTCACATAGCTCACCGTCACCAATGGATAGAGGTAAAATTTCCGGTTTAGTTTGGATTGTGCCTGATTCATAAATTAGGGTAATGTCTGGCGCATGGGTCATGCGTGCCACGTTGGCCGCTTCACTAGGTAAACCTATGCCTACAAAACAGGTCATATTATTAGACAGCGCACGGGCTGCAGTCACTGTCATCATTTCAGCTGGGGTATAATTGGCAGTCATATTAGTTTGCTCCCGTTTGCAGAATTTCGTCTTCTAACCATTGATTGAAACGTGCTCTGTCTCTGCTGATAGCATCCCAATCTAGATAATATTGGTTGTCACGTTGATAGTAGCCATGGGCGTAGGAAGGGTGGGCACCTTTAGGTGCAACCGCAATATGATTGATGGTCCACCCAGGCAAAACGCAAGAATTTGGGCCTGCATTGAGGTCATCTACGATTTCTTCAACGGTTACTATGCTGCATTTTGAGCTTAAAACGACCTCTTTTTGCACTCCCACAATGCCTTCAATTAACACATTGCCTTGGCGATCGGCTTTTTGTGCATGGATAATACCGACGTCAGGTTTTATGGCTGGAACGCAAGCTAGTTCTTCCCCAGTAAATGGACATTTCACAGAAGAGATGGCGTCATTCACATCGGGCAATTCACTACCAATATATCCTCGAAATACCGCCATCGGTAGACCCGCGGCTCCGGCTTCATAGGCATTGGCCATAGCGGCATGGCTATGTTCAACAGACTCTAGGGCATGTGGATAATCATTTTGGAATGCATCTCGTAGACGATGCAATGAGCCTACGCCTGGATTACCACCCCATGAAAAAATCAATTTCTTAGCGCAGCCAGCTCCCACTAATTGGTCATAAATCAAATCCGGCGTCATTCTCACAAGGGTCAGATCGCGCTTTTTCTGACGAATAATCTCGTGCCCAGCGGCGAATGGAATTAGATGGGTAAAGCCTTCTAAAGCAAGGGTATCGCCATCGTTAACAGATTCAGATATTGCTTGTTGGAGTGAATTGAAAATAGCCACTTTTGCCTCTTGTTCGTTATGCAAACATTTATTCAATATGCGAACAATGTAATGTATACTCCTTAAATCGTCAAGTTCTAGCTGTGCACTTGATCATTCAAAACCGGTTAGAATATTGATAAAAAGGGTTTTAATTGTCTGAATTAGATAGAATGTTCTAAGCTCAAAAATTAAATCAACGTGCCTAGTTAGGTGGATGAAGAAAACCTAGCCCATCAAAAACGTGGCGAATAAAGAAAAAGCGATGAATGACGAAAAAATATCAGTAGATAATCGAGATTATGTGGGGGCTTTGGCGTCAGGTCTAGAAGTGTTGAGCGCCTTTGATGTGCAACATAAAAAAATGACCTTGTCAGAAGTCGCACAGATTACCGGTATGGATCGGGCAAAAGCTCGCAGGCTTTTATTAACCCTCCATGCGTTAGGATATATTGCCAAAGATGGCCGTGAGTTTAGGTTAACACCTAAAGTATTGCGTCTTGGTTATGCCTTTAATGCCAGCAATGATCATTTGGATGTGGTGCAGCACTATTTACAATCGGTCACATCAGAGTTGGGAGAGTCGTGCTCGTTGTCCATACTCGATAACGATGAAATCATTTATTTAGTCCGCTCTTCCGCTGCCCATCGATTAATGTCTATTAATATTACCCCAGGCACCAGATTACCGGCAGCTTACACTTCTATGGGAAGAGTGTTACTTGCTCAGTTATCAGCAGCAGAGCAAAAAGACTGGCTAGCCAGAGCACAACTGCAAGAACATACCGACAATAGTATCGTTGATAAAAACCGCTTTATTAACATGCTCAAAGACGTCAAACAACAAGGTTTTTGTGTGGTTGATCAAGAATTAGAATTGGGACTCAGATCGATTGCTGTTCCAGTATTTGATTATAAAGGCAAACTCCTTGGTGCCGCAAACATTAGTACCAATTCCCTTCGGGTGTCTATGCAAAGCTTAATTGATAAGTACCTTCCGGCGTTACAAGACGCGGCAAAATCCATTACTGCCCATGCGAAATAAGCGCTTGTTAGTATAAAACTTTGCACTTATATCACTTGTATAAGTTTGTATAAGTTTGTTTAAGTTAGCTTGAGCGCTCGCTTTTTTGCTTTTCAACCAACTCATCGAGAATGGCGGTGGCGGTTTGCATTATGTCGTTGTAAGGCTCTTTTCGTCTGCTGCAAATTACCGGGCTGGTAATGGTTTTATCTTCCAGTTGAACAAACACAACATCATCTCGAGTTAGACGATTCACCTGCTGGGGTACCAATGCTACGCCCATTTCGGCAGCCACTAACGCCAATGCGGTTTGAATATCGTTTACCTGTTGTGCAATGCGCACGTCTAACCCATTTCGAGCAAATAAATCGATGCAAATGTCTGCAAAATTAGGGCTTTGACCTGCCGGATATAAAATCATTGGCAGTTTTGCCAACTCAGCCATAGTTAAGGTTTTAGCAGCTAAGGGATGTTCCTTGTGCATTGCCACTAACATGGGTTCTTGAAATAGAATGGATTGTTCTATTTCCGGATCATTAATATAAATGCGGCCCAAACCTATATCTATTTTACCGGCCTTTAATGCATCCAATTGGTCGCGAGTTTTGAGTTCATACAAAATCACCTCAGCATTGGTATTTTGCCGCAACCTTCTAACCATAGTGGGAAACTGTCCATAAAAAACCGAAGGCACAAAGCCAATTCCAAATACGGTTTTACCACTTTGAGCAACGCGGCGGGTATCTTCAATGGTGACCGATACCTTAGATAGAATCTGTTTAGCATGTTGCCAAAAGTACTGACCAGCCGGAGTTAAGGTCAACCCTCGGGGATGACGGTCGAACAAGATGACCCCTATTTCTTCCTCTAACTGTTTGATTTGTCTGGTTAAAGGTGGTTGCGCAATAAACAGTTTTTTGGCCGCATTGGTTAAGTTCAACTCTTCTGCAACAGCACAAAAATAACGTAAATGCCTTAACTCCATCATACCTCCAAGGTATTGCTTACGACTAATTCAATATTGGTAACGACACAAAATAGCATTTAAATTAAACAAACTTTAACTGCAAGGTAACATATTTCTAACATGAGCAAGATTACAAGTATCAACACTTTTATTGTGGACATTCCGACAATAAGGCCACATAAATTGTCGATGACGTCGATGTCGGTACAATCTATGGTAATTGTGCGCATTAATGATGATAACGGTCTTGAGGGGATCGGTGAAGGCACTACTATTGGCGGATTAGCCTATGGTCCTGAAAGCCCAGAAAGCATAAAAACTAATATCGACAAGTACATTGCCCCTCTAGTTCTGAACAAACCTATCACTAGCATAAATGCCTTTATGCAAGATCTTAATCAATCTGTTCGCGGAAATTATATTGCAAAATCGGCAGTAGAAACAGCCTTACTCGACTTACGAGGAAAGCAATTAGGCGTACCTGTTTCCGAATTACTCGGCGGAGCTTGCCATCAAAAACTAGATTGCCTTTGGGTGCTGGCTTCCGGTGATACTGAAAAAGATATCGCCGAAGCGCAAAAAATGATTGAACTAAAAAGGCATTGTCATTTTAAGGTGAAAATTGGCGCTAGGGCTGTGGCAGAAGATGTTGCCCACGTCAAAGCAGTAAAACAAGCCCTTGGTCGTGATATCAGTATTCGTGTAGATGTTAATCAAGCATGGAATGAAATTAACGCCGTGAAGGGGATGCAAGCGCTACAAGATGCTGGCATTGAATTGGTAGAACAGCCAACACCAGCAAAAGACTATGCGGCTTTGGTTAGACTTTCTGAGAAATTCAATATCCCAATTCTGGCCGATGAATCAATTGCCGATAAACATGACGCTTATATCTTAGCAAAGCAAGGTTTCGCTGGTTCTGTGGCACTGAAAATAGCCAAAGCAGGTGGGCTAAAAGGCGCACTTGATGTTGCCGTAGTTTGCGCCGCTGCCGGTATTGATGTGTATGGTGGCACCTTATTGGAAGGTTCGATAGGCACTGCCGCAGCATTACACGCATGGTCAACGGTACCTAATATGCAGTTTGGGACGGAGATGTTCGGCCCACTACTACTCAAAGATGATTTTATCAAAACTCCCCTTAAGTACCGCGATTTTGGTGTCGAAATCCCAACTTTGCCAGGTTTAGGGTTAGAGATAGACGAAGACAAATTCACTCAATATGTGCGCAAGTAGCGCGAGGATACAAATATGCTATTTCAAGTAAATATGACCGTAATTCCACCAAAAGATATGCCTAAAGAGCAATTTGATGAAATAAAAGCAACAGAAAAAAAATATGCCGAGCAGCTACAGCAGCAAGGCATTTGGAAGCACCTTTGGCGCGTTGTAGGGCAATATGCCAATGTTAGTATTTTTGACGTAAAAGATAACGCACACCTCCACGAGATTTTGATGGGGCTTCCTTTATATCCCTACATGGAAATGACAGTGACCCCTCTGTGTAGTCACCCATCTTCCATAAATTAATCATAATCAATTAGCGTACTTGGAGATTTTTATGAGCGTTAAAACAATGCAAACAGAAGCAGTACAAGCTCTATTAAAAAAGGCGGCGGGCCTAGATAAAGAAGGCGGCAACCCCCGTTTCAAAACCATAATGCATAGATTTTTATCAGACATTTATCAAATGATAGAAGACTTGGACATTACCCCAGAAGAGTTTTGGCAAGGCGCTAATTACTTAAATGAGTTAGGTACAAACAAAGAAGCGGTATTGTTAGCGCCAGGTCTTGGATTCGACCACTATTTAGATATTCGCGAAGATGCAAAAGATGAGTTAGCTGGTATTGCTGGTGGCACACCACGGACAATCGAAGGGCCACTTTACGTAGAAGGTGCACCTATTATCCAACAAGGCGAAAAAATGGATGATGGTAAAACACCAGGCCAAGAAATGTTGCTACATGGTCGTGTTACCGATGAAGAAGGAAACCCAATCGCCGATGCAATGGTCGATATCTGGCATGCAGATACGAAGGGCGCTTATTCATATTTTGATCCAAGCCAAAGTGAATTTAACTTACGTCGCAGAATTCGTACCGACAAAGATGGGAAGTATGTTGTGCGCTCAATCGTGCCAAGTGGGTACGGATGCCCTCCAGGCGGATCTACCATGAAAGTGCTTGAAAACTTAGGTCGCCACGGCAACAGACCTGCTCACATTCACTACTTTGTATCTAAACCTAACTTTAAACACCTTACCTCGCAAATTAATTTAGCCGGTGATGAATACACCTATGACGACTTCGCTTTCGCCACACGTGACGAACTGGTTGTTGATGCAAATCCGGTTAATAATGCCAAACTTATTAGTGAACATGGTTTTGCCAAAGAATACCTAGATGTTGAATTTAACATCGAACTTGTTAAAACCACTGAAGAATCAATCCAGCAAGCCCATCCTCGTGCCCGAGTATCCTTAGAACAAGCATAAGTTTATTCTTTGGTGATGCAAAAAGTTTACGAAAAGAAGGTTACTAAAGCCTCGGAATGTAAACGCATTGAGCCCATTTGGGCTCTTTTTTTATATTTTTTGTAGATGCTTTAACCTATATGCCTTTTATTAAACGACTAGTTGCTCGTTAATCTCCTCTTCTAACTAATCTGCTTTATTTCACATTGATTGATGCAAAGGAGCGCTCTGTATTTATTGATTTGCGGCTGAGTGCTGTATCGCACAGACTAGCGTCCATTAAAAGGTCAGTTTAGGGAGGAAACAACATAGCAGCCGCCTTGTTGAACAGAGTGTTATTCTTTGGAGCTTCTTTTGACTGCATCCTCAATTATCCCAATCACCAATCATTTGATAGATTGTCTGTCGGAACAACAGCGTTACTGGTTCCAAACCCATAGTACACCGGTCGACTTAGTATTTGGGCAGGTGCTAAATGTAGTTGATAAACCGCCAAAATATGTCTATTTCCCAATCAGTGGATTCATTTCACTATTGACCATTATTTTAGATGAACCACCTTTAGAAATGGGGGTAATAGGCAATGAGGGGATGTTAGGTGCAACCATGGCGTTGCGCAATAATAATGCACCATTGCAAGCTATTGTGCAGGGAACGGGCAGTGCGTTAAGGATTAATGCTGTCATGTTTCGTCAATATCTTAAAAGCTGCCTTCCGTTGCAAAAATTATTGTTTAGATACCTCTACGTGTTAATCCAGCAACTGGCACAAACCGGTGCATGCAATAGTTTTCATGAGGTGCAACAACGTCTAGCCCGCTGGTTGTTGATGACCCAAGACCGTGCCCATAGCGATCATCTTCAGCTCACTCATCAGTTTTTGGCAAGCATGTTAGGTGTGCGTCGCAGTGCTGTTACTATCGCAGCAGGGATCATGCAGGTACCCTAGATAAGCGTAATTTTGGGTTAACCTGCGGTAATACGACTTCCCGTGAGATAGCCCAGATATAGGCAATCATTTCTATGGCGATAGCAGTAACTACTACATTGTAGTGTTTACCTTTGTGCATCAGTCGTTGATATCGACGACACAATCTCAGTTGTGCTTGCCAAGCAATATCGGTGATAGGCTTGGGTAACCCCTCCTGTCGCTTTTGTAATTCTGTAGAAACGTTAGCTGTGTATCTATAGCTGTGAGCGCCTTCAATTAGTAGGCGTCTTGCTCGGCCATTACCACATTTAGTGATGGCACCTAAACGACGTTTTCCACCACTTGAATGTTCACTGGGTACTAATCCCACGTAGCTCATTAGTTTTCTGGGATGGTCAAAGCGATTTAAATCCCCTAATTCGGCTACTACACCGGTGGCAACTAATAATCTAACACCTCGCATGGCTTGTACTGCCTTGACGACAGGATAATATCGCCAGTTTTGCACTTGGTGTGCTAATTCATTATCCAATCGCTCCAACCGTCCAATACGCTCCGTGATAGTTTGAATGCATTCTTGCAAAACGATTTGTTGTGCAGGATGGGGAAGCACTAACTCGGTAAGCCAGCGTATATGTGCTAAAGACCAATTATCTTTGGTTTTACAATTAATATTGTTGCGCAGCAACATCGCTTTTAATTGATATTTTGCGTCCTTTAAATCCTTCATTGCCACTTCACGAGCACGAGATAGATCTCGTACCGCTTCATCTTCTGGCTCTGGTACATAAATGGCAGTGAGATCTTCCGATTTAAGTAATTTAGCTAACATCATAGCGTCGCGTTTATCGGTTTTGACTCTATCGCCAGGTTTCTTTGGAATAAGTGACGGTGCGACCACATAACAACAGTGTCCAAGGCTGGTGAGCAAACGATAAATCCAATATCCGCAAGGACCTGCTTCATACACAAAGTGCAAGGTTGCATCAGGATATTTAGACTCAAGCTGACGAGCTAATTTTTTGATAGCGAGTTTACTGTTTGACTGCCTACCTAAGTGAACGGGTTTAGCGCCACGTTGGTCTTCAATATAAGCAACTTCATTGAATTCTTTATGCGTATCTAAGCCAATAAAAAGTATGCTATGTTTATTCATGCTGATCTCCTTTTTTTAGTTTCTTTGCAGAACTATTATGGCTCTGGTTTTTAACTAACCCACGAATAATTGGAGATCAGCACTATTTCAAACTGGCTAAAGGGGAGTCATTATGTCTATTTATTCTCAACGAAGCAGTGAGCTCTGTTGCAGTTAACCCGTCTGCTGAGTCGGTACAAATGCCCTATTTGGGACTGGTGGCAATGTTACTATTGTTAGCTGCAATTTTTGCGCTGATCAAACTACCACACATCCCCAGCGCTGCAGTGACTGACGGTGAGATAATAGACGGCAGTGCATGGCAACAGCGCCATTTAGTCTTAGGTGCGCTGGGTATTTTTGTGTATGTCGGTGCTGAAGTAGCCATTGGTAGTTTCATAGTTAACTTTTTAGGCGAAGAGAATATTGCCGCACTAGAAGAAGCAGAGGCGGCAAAATACTTAACCTATTATTGGGGCGGGGCTATGATCGGTCGCTTCATTGGCGCCGCAGCAATGCAAAAAGTTTCTGGCGGAAAGGTACTGGCATTCAATGCCGCAACAGCCTGTGTGCTATTAGCTATTACCGTGCTAGCGTCTGGCAGCATCGCCATGTGGTCTGTGCTGCTGATTGGCTTGTGCAACTCTGTGATGTTTCCCACTATCTTTAGTTTGGCCTTAAATAGCTTAGGAAAACACACTCCTCAAGGCTCTGGCATATTATGTTTAGCCATAGTGGGTGGTGCCATTATCCCCCTTATTCAGGGTGTTTTAGCAGACACCATTGGCGTGCAACTGGCCTTTATTTTACCTCTTTTTTGTTATCTATATATTGCTTACTACGGCTTGTTAGGAAGCCGAGTAACACCTTAACTTGTTTGGAAATGACCATGAATAAACCAATAACTATAAGCGTAATTGTGAGCTTGATGTGGGCCCTCGCTGCATGTAAAAGTGAAGGTGAGCCACAAACTCCTTCTTCCAAAAACGCCGCTGACATATGGCCAAAGTTGGATATTGCGGTGAAGCAAGACCCCCAAGTGGAAGCCAAAGTTAAACAAATATTGGCGTCGATGACATTGGAGCAAAAAGTCGCGCAAATGATCCAGCCAGAAATCCGCGATATTTCAGTGGCTGATATGCGTAAATATGGCTTTGGCTCCTACCTAAACGGTGGTGGAGCTTTCCCAAATAATACTAAACATTCCAGCGTTGACGATTGGGTTAAACTGGCGGATGACATGTATTTAGCCTCCGTGGATGACAGCTTGGATGGCTCGAGCATCCCTACTATGTGGGGAACTGACGCTGTGCATGGTCACAATAACGTCATTGGCGCGACTTTATTTCCCCATAATATCGGCTTGGGCGCGGCAAATAATCCGGATTTGATTGAAAGAATAGCAAACATTACCGCTACCGAAGTAATGGCTACTGGAATTGATTGGGTTTTTGCACCTACCGTGGCTGTGGTGCGCGATGATCGGTGGGGACGTACCTATGAAGGTTACTCAGAAGATCCTGAAATCGTCAGAAACTATGCCGCATCCATTGTAAAAGGCTTACAAGGTGAGGCGAATAAAGACTTTTTGTCAGACAATCGAGTGATTAGTACGGTGAAACACTTTATTGGCGATGGTGGCACGCTCGACGGTGATGACCAAGGTGACAACATCAGTAGCGAACAGGAATTGTTTGATATCCATGCTCAAGGATATGTTGGCGGCCTATCCGCTGGTGCCCAGTCTGTGATGGCTTCATTTAATAGTTGGCATGGCGATAAAATCCACGGCAATCAGTATTTATTGACCGAAGTCCTCAAAAAACAAATGGGCTTCGATGGTTTTGTTGTTGGGGATTGGAATGGCCACGGCCAAGTTGAAAATTGTAGCAATGAAAGTTGTCCCCAGGCCGTTAATGCGGGATTGGATATTTTCATGGTACCCACAGATGCGTGGCGTCCCCTATACAAAAATACCATAGCCCAAGTGAAAGACGGCACTATTGCCATGTCGCGGATCAATGACGCAGTGACCCGTATTTTACGGGTTAAAGTGCGTGCGGGATTATTCGATAAGCCCAACCCATTACAGCGTAAATACTCTGGGAAAAACGAGTTAATCGGTCATCAAAGCCATAGAGATGTGGCACGACAAGCGGTGCGCGAGTCCTTAGTTTTATTAAAAAATAAAAATCATTTGCTACCGCTAGATCCGAAACTGTCAATTCTTGTCGCCGGTGATGCCGCAGATAGCATCGGCAAACAATCTGGTGGCTGGTCGGTTACCTGGCAAGGCACCAACAATAGCAATGCAGATTTCCCTGGGGGAAGTTCAATATTTGCTGGGTTAAGTAAGCAGATCAATGCTGCTGGTGGGCAGGTAGAGCTAAATGTGAACGGTGATTTTACTAATAAGCCCGACGTTGCCATTGTGGTGTTTGGTGAAGAACCCTACGCAGAAGGGCATGGCGACAGAGCCAGCTTGGATTACCAGCAAGGAGACAAACGAGATCTCGCCCTATTGAAGAAACTGAAAGCACAAGGGATCCCCGTGGTTGCCATTTTCATATCGGGACGACCAATGTGGGTCAACGCCGAACTCAATGCTTCAGACGCATTCGTTGCTGCTTGGCTACCAGGCTCCGAAGGTGGTGGTATCGCCGAAGTAATACTGGCAAATCCGGATGGTTCCATTCAGCACGATTTCAAAGGTAAGCTATCTTTTTCCTGGCCCAAGTCTGCTCAGCAAACCACTGTAAACTATGGTGATCTAGACTACGCGCCGCTATTACCCTATAGATTTGGATTAACCTACCAGGATGAAAATCTGTTAGCTGATAATTTATCTGAGCAAGTCGAACTGAATTTACAGCAAACCCAGCGCAGACTGTTATATACAGGCACCATGCACAAACCATGGGAAATGCATTTGTTTTCTGGTGAGCAAGAGATTGCTGTCGATACTAACTCTCATCAATTAAACGGATTGACTTTTCGTACTGTAGATAGACTTGTTCAGGAAGATTCATTTTCAATGAAACTCGACGGCAAGCAATTATCCGGCGTGAAAATAGTCAGTGAAAGCCATTTCAAGGAAGACCTCAACAGGGATTTACTGGCCGGCAGCACATTATCAATGTTAATCAAAGTGAGCAGTAAACCCTCCGGTAATGTCTACATTGCCATGAACTGTGAAAGTTTTGGTGACGACGCAGGCAGTTGCAGTGCAAAATTGGATATCACCACATTCATTAATGCCCTACCCATAAACCAGTGGCAAAGCTTGAACCTTGACTTGCAATGTTTTGCAGATATGGGCATCAAGTTCCAAAGCCTAGTGTCGCCGTTCTCATTAGAGTCTGCGGGATCAATGGAGGTGTCACTTTCTCAGATAGGATTCATTCCTAAAACCGCCGATAACGCTACCGTAAGTTGTGATTAATCCAGCAAATAGCTAGTTGCAATTATTGCTGGCAAACTTGTTCTAAGAGCATGGCACTCTCTTAGGACAAGTTTACTGCTAGTAGAACCAATCCTTTTATTTGCCAACCTTTGCCTTACTGATCCCTTTGCGTTCATCTTTATAGTAAAAACATTGCAGGACCTAACCCTACATTAGACAAGCTAACTCCCACAAATTTATTGGATCTGCTGAAAGATTGCGTTAGCATTTATCACGCAGTAAATAAGCTGGTGTGCTGGCCAATAACTGCATTGAATATTGTGCAGCAACCTACTGAGGAATCTAATTGTTTACGGCTAAGTTAGAGATCAAATTTGTAGTTACAATCTATGAGTAACGTTGTATTTAATTTGAATGACATCACCCTAGTGATGACCATTGTTCTGTCGATTTTGTTTTCCTTAATGCTAATATCCAGTCACCGTATGAACGATATTAGTGCCTACTTACTCGCGGCATTTTTAATTTCCCACGCCTTTATTGCCTTTCACGAGTTGACCTTCTATGGAGAGCAATTTCGTTTTGAAGTATTGGAGTTTACGCCAAACCTACTCTTTGTGGGCAGTCTCGCCTATTGCTTAGATGCAGTATTACTTTATTTTTATATTAAATCGTCAGTGTTTAGTGACTTCAAGTTATCCAAAAAGCAATTAGTGCACCTTTATAATTACTTATAATATGTTGCCTGATTTATCTGTAACAAAGTTAAAAAACCTCAAAAGTATAGTGAAAAAGCCCAATGAAAAATCGTTGGTAGAAAAAGCTCTGAAAGCTAAGGAAGAATAAGGATAAGTAATGGATCAACAAACTAAAGCTCAAATTGATGAGTATCACCTAATGATTGAAGAGGTGTTAGGGGGGATGGATATTATGTTATCGGGTATAAATAAAAGAGTTTCTATTCTTGAAAATAAAATAGATACAATAATAGATAACGTAAATAATGCCTCCAAAGTTGCTGAATTGCAGGTACAAGTCGCTCAGATAAAAGACGAACTTTCAAGTGGTTTAAATTTGGCCTTTCGTAAAATAAATGAAAAATGAATTTAAAGTTACTTCGAGATAAATATAGTGTTTCGTCACAGGAAGATCCCCTGTTTGCGTTTAGAGATGCATTTAAGCGCGCGATAGTATGTAAAAAACAATCATTAATCGATATGCTAGTTGTTGCTGCTAATTTAAGCCCCCAAACTTTTTGGAATGATGATGTTCTGGATCCCCTCGTATTAAAAGCACTCAACGATACAAACCCTAATTTTAACCCAAATTTGTTATCAAATTACTCCGACGAGCAGATGATGGGTATTCTCAATTCTGCAAAAGGAAAGTATTTCGAGTATTTAGTTGAAGATAAATTAAATACAGGAGAAATCGTAGGAGATGTATCCTTACCTGAGGGGTATAGTGCAGAGGTTGCTTCAAGTATTACGCAACCAGGTTGGGATCTACAAATTTTAGATAAAAGTGGTAATGTTTCTGATTATTTACAGCTAAAAGCTACAAATAGTATTTCTTATATACACGATACTCTAGAACGTTATCCTGACATTGCTGTACTGGGAACATCTGAAATTGCGATTGAATCTGGTGGATTGGTACTCGACTCAAATATCAATGAGAAAGCATTGACAGAACAGTTGTCTAATGTAATTGGTGATATAGATCCTGGTATCACCACCGATTTTTTAGAAGCGTTTAATCCATTATTACCATTGGTTTTCATTCTTTCGACCGAAGGGTATCGGGTTTTTGTGGGTAAGGTTAGTACTGAAAGTATTTATGATAGTGCTAAATACAGAATAGAAAGAGCTTTTATTGCCAGTGGTGTGGGGGCTATTGTATATACATTAGGAGGAGGCTGGTTAAGTTTAGCTTCAACCTTTGTTGCTGGCAGTGTTTATGATAGTTTCATTGAAAGTTCACTTACAAATTATAACTTTGATAAAACAACTGCTCGACTTAAATGCTATCGAAGTTACCAAAAACAGCAAATTTTAGATAACGGATAGTTAAATATGGGATTCTTTTCAAGTGTATTTGGTGCAGTTTTAACAGTTGCCGCAACAATTGTAAATGTAGCAGTTAAAGCCACAAGCGAAATAATAGGTGCAGCAGCTGAATTTTTAGATGATTTCAATAGGAAAAAAGATAGAGATAAATTACCGAAAGCAGAAGAAGCAAAATATAAAGCAGATGACGAATTAAAAAACATTAATGATGAGTTGCTTGCCATTTTAGATAAGTATCAAAGTAATGGTCGAATTTCTTTGCCTGAAAAACGTAGAGCTGAATATTTACGTGAAAGGCGGAATGAACTGAAGGGAACAATCAAAAGCTCTGATGAAATTATCAGTACAACAGAAATAGTTTCGGATTCAGATGCATTTAAAAAAATATCAATTGGTGATCAAGAAGCCCACATAATACAGGGGCAAGTAGGGGTGTCTTCTTTCGGTAAAAGCTGTCCTCTATGCAGCAGAGACATGCAGATTTAATGGCCTAGAACAGTTAAAACTGCAACTGTTAAGGACTTTTTTTGGGGGTGCACAGGTTGGTTCTTTTTTAATACTAACGGTCAGCGCCATTGTCAGCATACTGAAAAAATGAGTTCAGGCGATCTAAGTATTTTTACAAGAAGTGATAACCCAGAGGCATTGGTTAGTAATGAAGAATTGACAACATTAGTTACACTGCCAGAACCATCAAAAATAATAACAGAAAGAATGGATGATATTATTTCAGATCAAAAAATGCAAAGGAGGGGAACGAATGATTATCGCTGTCCTGTCCATGGTGAACTACTTGTTTTAAGAAGAAAGAAAAATGCAACAGGGCTGTTAGATCAATACTTTTTAGGCTGTACACATTGGAAGCAAAACGACACAGGCTGTTCTTATATTGTAAAATTAAAGTCAGTAATGCAATTATCGAACTTACTAAAAAAAGAGTCGGGGATTGGTGTTTTATAGCAATTTAAAGTAACCAATAAATATCTAATACGTTCAGGGGGATTACAGTGATTCGTTGCGCATATATGCCCTCTACGGAAACTAAAATAGCATTTTCGGAATTAAACGTTCATCGTATAGGAAGGCTTTGCTATGCGCTTAAGTGTGTGATTCATAGACACCCTCTCACTATACTTGAATGTTATGAACAATAAAATTCAACAAAAATTGGTCTGGATAAAGCAGCTTGAATCTACAGGTGATGCAGGGTTTGTTTGCCGCAAATTTGGAATCACTAGACCAACTATTCGTATATGGTGGCGACGGTTTCATGAGCTAGGCAAGGATGGTTTAGTAAGCCAAAGTAAACGTCCTCATTCGTCCCCAAACCTTAAAACCACAGAAAAAGTTTAGAGACTGATTTTAGAGTTATGCGAAACAAGAAATCTTGGCGGTAGAAGGCTTCAAAGCGAATTATTCGGACTTCAAAATACATCGTTAAGTCTCACGACAATTCATAAAGTTTTAAGAAAGCATCAATTTAAACCCGTTCAAAACTCAGACGAAAATTAGATTACATTCGATATGAGCGGCCTTCGCCTAGCGATACAGTACAAATGGATAGGTGTAAAATAGAGCCTAGGCTTTATCAATACACTTCAATTGACGACTGCACTAGATATTATAGAGTTCTAAGTCTCAACAAGCCTCGTACAGCTGCCAATACGTTAGGCTTCATTGACTCTGTTATTGACGAAATGCCGTTTCCAACCCAAATATTTCAAACGGATCGTGGTAGGGAGTTTTTGCTGAAAAGGTTCAGAAAAAATGGTGTCTTTAGGTAATAAATTCGGACCTAACAAACCAGCTTCACCTCATTTAAATGGCAGCACTACTACAATGGGAACCTCCCCATAGCGCTCACAAGGGCAAAGCGCTGATGGAAAAGTATTTCATGATCTCAAATGAAACACCTTTTTCAGATCAAGTTTTATATAACTACGAGATCAAAAATGAAAGCATTCAAAATGCCAATTACAAACTAGATCTAGAAATCGCAAGATTTAAACGATCTCTATGAATCACCCCAACTATTTACTCCAAACTGTAAACACAGTCTACGTTCTCTTTTTCAAAAAGTTGAAGTCTATTTCTAACTAAATCGATTTCATCTTTGCCTACTAAACTGAAACTCGTGTTATCAGTTAGTTCACCAGTTGTAGCCTTTTCTGTAAAACCGTGACTGGATTTTATTGCGGCACATTCCGAAAAAAGGTACCTATCATGGATAACTGAAAATTTACTTCTTACAACTACTACTTTGAACGTAATATTCACAGTAATTTCTTTGCTAATTTTTTTTAAGACGTTTTGAAAGTCGGGGTTATTGATTGAAGTGAATATCGTGATTTGTTTGACTCCCAATTTTTGTGACTGAGTTATCAAAGATTTAACAAAATCATTATTTGGAATAGGTATATATGGATCAACAAGAAAAATAGATTTACTAAAATTAAGAATTGGTACCAGTTGTTTTAGATATTCGTTTGCATCTCTGCGCACTAGTTTCGATGGTGGTACGACCCAATTTTCATTATCGTTAAAAGTGCCGTTGGACCAGAAGTGTTGTTCTAATCTTTCGGATATAATTAAATCAAACGGAGCAAAAGCGTGCTGTACCTTATGCCAATCTAGCCACTTTTGAACCTGTTCTTTTCCAACCAATTGTCGACTATCGTTAAGCAAAATAACATTTTGAGTTTTATCTTTTTGAAGTTTGTTTAAAAAATGTTTAATTGACTTTTTTTTAACCTCACCTAGTTGGGAGTTTTTGACAATTTGAAAAGTTTCTTGTATCCAATTTCGTTTAGAAACAGATAAAAATCGTCCTTTTTCTGGACCAAAACTATTTTGAAGCAAAATGTAGTATGAAAAGTCATTAAAGCAATCAGGGTCTAAAGTAACTTCCTTGTACATTAAAACAACTCCTCATCACGTTCGTCAAAAAAGCCTCCGGGCCATTTTGAACTTAGATCCCCGTCACGAGTTATCCTCATAACGTCAATTTCAACATGTCCATCTTTTTTGTACATACAATTAATTTTCACGTGACTAGGCTGAATTCTACGTTCGAAGATAACTTTTCCCTCATCTGATTCTCGAATTCTGCGAAGAAACCTAAGTACAAGGTGCTCACTATGCGTTTCGAGTAAAAGTTGTCTGTCACATTGTGCGAAACTAAATACTTTGTCTAAAATATCATCGGGTATTTGGCAATGATGAATAAGATATTTGTATCGTGAATGATCACGCGCTTCCCTAAAGGTATGTTGAAAAAAGGGCTTCATTACAAGCTCTTTACTTTCTAGTTCCTCTGGCGGTCGAGACAACCGGAACTCGTCTATAGACTTTCTATCAAAAGGGGACGCTTTTAAAAGAGCTGATTTGATTATTAAGTCTGCTAAAGATAGTTGGAGCTTTGGATGAATATGGAGTTCAGGTTGTTCAACCATAACAAATAGTTTGCTTTCACTAAGGTTTGATTTTGTTTTAGATAAGCAAGCGACTATAATTGGCATCACTTGGCTTATCCCTACCCCCATAGAAGTTAAAGGAATTTCTACTTTTGCTGTATCAATCAAACGTAAATGAGAAACATCATCAAACTTCTTAATAATTATTGAGTGATCTAGTCCCATTACGTTTTTTAAATTTAGATTAACTCTTTCTAACGTTTCTTCGCATTGAAAGAGGTTATCCCACGCGCTTTTACCCGAATACCAACCTTGTTTAGAAATCAAACTAGATGGTTCGAAATACAAGCCTGGTATTGTTCGAATCGGACCAATGTGAATCAATTTCTTTAGTGATTGTTTAATTTTTCTTATCGGTTCTAAAACGATTATTTGAAGAAACATTGCTACGTCACTAGCCTGTTTCGCTTTATCACTTATATCCTCATCCTCATCAAGTTTGCATGCAAACTCAAATAACCAAGGGCTTTGCCCAAAATCGAACAGATCTAAGGCATCGAAGCAATCTAACTTGATATTCTCTTCGTTAATGCCAAACTCTATAAGGCGTTGAGATAAAGATTTCGCCGAATCGAAGCTTCGAATCTCCTCAAGTCTTGCCTGCACATGGAAATCGTCGAAGTAAAAAGAATCATCTGCGATTGAAAAAAGTTTGTGATTAAAATTAAAATCGCTTAAATAAGGTAGACCTTGCTTAGGAACCTTAATATTAGTGATTTTTTCACCATTTATTGCTAACACAAACTGACAAATGACGACTCTTTTTTGTATCGCATCAAATTTAAGAGTGAAATCTATTTGCAGATGTCCAATTGGATCTGAATTTGAACCGACAAAAGGACCACCATAAATTCCCATATCCAATAATCTATTCTGTAAAGCTTGGCCTCTAAAAAAATCGTTATAAGGAAGGGAGAATTGAGCGGCACCAACTAAATCAATCTTAAAGCGCATCTCTTTTGAAAGATCATGCTCATGAATGAGTCCTTTAAAACCAGCAACATTAACGTTATCACACGTCGTTAGATGAGAGGGGTCAAGGTTCTTATGAATGAATATTTCGAATAAATATCCCAACGCATGTAATACTGTTGATTTTCCAATTCCATTTGCTCCAAACAACATAGTTATAGGGGCAAAATCTATTTTCTTTGGGATGGATCCGACACTTTTAAAATTGCTTATCTCAATACTACTTATAAACATTTATACCCTTATTAATATGTTCGCTTTTCAAAAGACTCAACTAACTTTCCATTTTAAAAACGTGTTAAACCAACCTTTTGTAACTCATCTACTAGAAAGGTGTCAATATTACATACCCCTCGATGCTCCGCATTTAAATGAATCATAGACAATTTCCGCATAATCTAATTTTAAATATCCTTTTACTGCTGAGGTGGGATATAAACAAAGGTATATCTATTTCAGCGTCACCAATACTTATGATGTTACAAAATTGGCTAAATAAGCTAGTAATTGAAGGGGGATGAGATAGGATTAAGCGAGTCTGTTCAACAAGTAATGTCAGATCTAGTCGGGAATAATGCAGGCTACCAACTAGTGTTTTTTTATTTTTTGTCGCGGGGAGCAACGGTCAAAATTGTAACAAATGGCGCACCCAGCGAGATTGCTCAGCACATCCCTGGCTTCGTCGCTTCGCGACCAGCTAAAGCTGTCCTAATTTGTTCCAGACAAATTAGTCGAACAAAGAGTTCAAATCTGCAAAGTGCTAATAGTGGTTTGAAAAGAACTAATTAGTAATATGGTGACTTTAAGTCGTCAGATAGCCATGCTCACTTTGCGCTAATGTCATCTCAGGAATATGTGCTCACTGCGTTCGGTAATTCGCTTCGATAAATTAGCACATAAATGGCGCCCCCGGCGAGATTGCTCCGCACATCCTTGTGCTTCGTCGCTTCGCGACCAGCTAAAGCTGTCCTAATTTGTTCCAGACAAATTAGTCGAACAATGAGTTCAAATCTGCAGGGTGCTAATAGGGGGTTGGAAAGAACTAAATAATAATATGGTGACTTTTAAGTCGTCAGACAGCGAAGCTCACCTTGCGCTAATGTCATCTCAGGAATATGTGCTCACTGCGTTCGGTAATTCGCTTCGATAAATTAGCACGTATATGGCGCACCCGGCGAGATTGCTCCGCACATCCCTGTGCTTCGTCGCTTCGCGACCAGCTACAGCTGACCTAATTTGTTCCAGACAAATTAGTCGAACAATGAGTTCAAATCTGCAGAGTGCTAATGCAAGGTCGTTTTGAACAATTAAAAATTTTTACTACGGGGTATTAAAGAGTTTTCACATAAATGGCGCACCCGGCGAGATTCGAACTCACGACCTCTGCCTCCGGAGAGAACCCCGTCGAAAAGGGCTTAATTGGTCTACCCCGGTGAAAAGCGTCTACACCGCATGTATAAAGGGATTGAGAGTTTGATGGTCACAAGCCGATTTACGACGATTAACACCTTTGGTCACGGTCACGTCACGGATTGGCCAAAAAACATTGGTTAAAATTAACCAATATAGACCCCTGCGAAAACAGATCTTGTACTTAAATTGGAAATAGTCTGAACTCAATTTTACATTTTTGTATACAGAGTTTAATTAAAAACTCATGCTCACTTCCGCCTATCGGCTAAGTGCCATTTTAATCACTTAATTTTATGGAAACTAATGACTGCTGAGTATGTATTTCAGACCTTCAGGCTTCTCACATTTAAGCTACGCATCTACTAAGATCATACGCAGTATATCTTGATTATTCATTAATCATTCGGAATTGAAGGCTCTGCTGTACCATCCAGTGAAGCTTGAACAAGTGCCCCCAAGAATTTCGTGAAAGGCTCTATGTTTTGGTTTGTGCTCGCCTCTTCAAGTGCAGCCATGTAATCATTACGCTGTTCCAGTGGCACAATCGTCCAAGGATAGCCGCCACTCCCGGCGCAAACATTTCGCGATAGCATACGCGATGATCGTTATCGACGACTTCTCCTGCATTATGCCCATCGAGTATTCGATCTATGCTCTTGCGCACGGCTTGATAAGCCTGCCAATAACCTCGGGCGGCCAAAGCATTTAGCCGCTCTTTATCATCGGCGTTTTGTGCTGGATTCCAGTTTCCAGTGCGAACGCGGGTAATCAACTCAGGCGTGACGCGATAACCTTCAATAGAAAGCGAGTGATAGGCATCCGTTACAGACACCATCGTCAATCAGAAGAGTTCCATCATTAAGGAAAACGTCAATAATTCTGCTTCCAACTGCTTGCGATGTGTCCCAACTCGTGAGAAATCCAGATATTTAAGCCATATAGCTTGCCCGCCAGACTTAATCGACCCTATTAGGTCGCAATAATTATGGATTGTTGCTGAACTAACGAGTGGCATTCTTATTTCTCATACTAAAGGCGAGTTTTTGTCATTTGTGGATTTTACGAATTGAAAGTACAGTTTTTGCACATCTAATTGTTATAGAGTTGTAAAAAATGTTGCAACATAAAAAGAGAGAATATGATGCATAAAAAAAGTCGATATATAAATAAAATAAGCAAAACATCATTTGCAGTAGCTTCAGCACTGGGGTTGCTCATGAGTCCATTTGTTAGCGCTCAAACAGAAACAAGCAGTGAAGGCGCAAATAAAGAAAGAGACGTTGAAGTGATAATGGTTACTTCGCGTAAGCGTGGTAACGAATCAATTCAAGATATTGGGGGCAGCATTCAAGCTGTTACTGGCGAAAAATTAGCCTCTAACGCAGCATTAGGCTTTGATGATTATATGCGCTCTGTTCCTGGACTAAGTGCTAATAATTCGGGGAGTGGTCAAACACAAATTACTATGCGTGGTGCAGCATCAACTCGCTTAAATCATGCAAACCCTAATGTTCCAGCCACAGCAAGTATTTATTTTGATGAAACGAATGTAACAACATCGGGATTTAATCCTGATGGTAGCTTAATAGATGTTTCCCGTGTTGAAGTTTTGCGAGGCCCGCAAGGCACTTTATTTGGTGCCAGCTCAATGACTGGAGCAATTCGTGTTATTTTTAATGAGCCCGAATTAGATGAAACTATTGTTAAGGGACGCTTTTCAACTTACGCCACGAAAGGCGGTAGTTTAAGTACAAATGGTGATTTAACATTAAATTTGCCCATTACCGACAACTTTGCTGTGAGAGCAAGTGGATATAGCGCTTATAAAGGTGGTTATATCGACAATGTTTATCCCGCAGCAGGCATTGATGAAGATTTTAACGACGATAGTATTCAGGGTGTGAGATTAAAAGCTTTATGGGAAGTCAACGATAGCTTAATAATACGTAGTTCGCTGTCATTTCAAGAAACCCATTCTAACGGTAGACCTGATGAACAGCAAATTGATGACCCAAATGCTGGTATAGGTTTGCAGTCAGTAGACCGAGGCTTGAATAATCGCAGTATTTTGTTGCCAGGCGAGAGTATCGAGCAATTTAATGTTAAAGAAGAATTACAAGTATCTAAAATTGTTGCTGAAACGTTTGATGATAAATACATGCTGGCCACATTTCAGTTTGAACAAGAATTCGAAAATCTAAACTTAACAGGTATTACATCATATTTTGATCGTGAGTTTGAGAACACATTAGATGACACATATCGCTCACGTGATTGGATTAATGTTGGTAATGAAAGTTGGTTTGGTATTGGTGAATCGCTAATTAATTTAGGTAGTGATCCTACTGACCCTAATTCAGCCGTACCAGTAGCAGCATCACCATTTAATAATGATACAAAGCAAGAACGTCTATCACAAGAACTTCGTTTATCGTCTGATTTTGACGGTAATTTTAATTTTATTGCAGGCGTCTACTATGAAGACGATAGTAGAGCGTTTGAGCAAAACATTATACTGCCTGGGTTAGATGCTTGGGTAAGTGAAATTGCAGGCCCTGGATTTTTTGGTTCAGATGATCCCTTTATTTATGGTCAAACATTGGCAGATAATTGGTTTGAAGGACGTTATACGTTTGACACTAAACAAATTTCAATTTTCGGTGAAGCCTCATTCGATTTTGGAGATTTAGAACTAATCTTAGGTGGGCGTTATTACGATTACACACAAGATGCTGATATTTTATTTGCAGGTTATATTGAATTTGCTGTTGGTGGCGATCGACTCGTTGACACTATCGATGAATCTGGGTTTAGCCCGAAAGTTGAATTAGTTTATAAAGCAACAGATGACATCACTATGTACGGTAGTATATCTGAAGGATTTCGTTTAGGGAGTGTTCAACAGTTCATTAGCCCGGGATGTGAAGGTGATCTTCGCGGTATAGGTGCTTTAGGTGCCAATCAAACTGTAGACGATATTCCAACAACAATAGATAGTGACACATTGATCAATTATGAAGTAGGTTTTAAGTCTACATTCAATAACGGTAGTACACGTGTCAATGTTGCTGCTTATCAAATTGATTGGAGTGACGCGCGCTCACAAGTATTTCTTGGCTGTGGTTGGATTTTAGAAGGAAACTTTTTTGATATTGAAAGTAAAGGCCTTGAGCTAAATGCAGACTCAAGTTTAACTGATGATCTTAGTGTTTCATTGAATGTTGGTTGGAATAATGCCGAAATTTCATCTGTTAAAGCCGGTGCTGAGTCATTAGGTTCAGCTGGAGATCCAACGCCAATGGCACCTGAATGGAATATTAGCGTAGGGTTTGATTATTACATTGATAATGTATTTAATGATTACTCGGGATTTATTCGTGGTGATACTTCTTATACCAGTGAACAATATTCAAGTTTGGGTTCAGGTCTTGAGGCTGCAACTCTAGGTCAAGTTTCACGTATTGAAATACCCAGCAGTACGGTAATTAACTTATTTACAGGCATTAGCCAAGACAACTGGGAGCTTAGCTTGTTTATACGTAACTTAACTGATGAAAGAATTATTACAGGTGTAGACGTTGATAAACGAAGCCCAGCGGTATTTTCTCGCGCCAGACCACGTAATATGGGGGTATCAGTAAAGTTTGAGTTTTAATTAGTTGATAGTAATGTAGTGAATAAATACTACATATAATAGTTAAACGAATTAGACCCTAATTATTTAGGGTCTTTTTTGTTTGCCGCTTAACTACATGAATAACTTCGGCTGAGAACGCGCTATTTCTTGTTTTAACCATTGCCTGAAAATAGAGATGTTGGCATGCTCGGCATGACCAATACGATTGACCAACCAATAAGATTGTGTGCCCATCAATTCAGTTTCCATTAACTGTACAAGGTAGCCTTCAGATAATTCATGAGTGATCATGTTTTTATCTGCCATTGTTACCCCTAAATTAAACATCGCGGATCTCACCGCAAGGTTTAGCGTATCAAACTCAATGCTTTGAGTATTGGCTACGCTATCTATGTTGGCTGCCATTAACCAATGCTTCCAAGTTTGAAAACGTTTTTTATCTTTTAATACGTATAAAATGGTGGTGTTGTCTAAACTGTTTTTTAAGTTCGGTTGTGATACGAGTAATGTGGGAGAACAAACGGGGATATGGCATTCTTGTAATAGCATGTCAGACTCAACATCATCCCATTGGCCATCGCCAAAGCGAATAGCACAATGCTGTTCGTCGCTGGTCGATAAAGTATCGCAACTTTGTGTAGTAATGGTTAAATCTAGTTCGGGATATTGTTGCTTTAATTTACTCAAGCGTGGAATAAGCCATCGATGAGCAAAGGTTGGAGGAGCATTAATTATTAGTTTATTTAACGTTTGTTGTTCTTTAATTCCACGTAAAACAAAATCAATTTGATCGAATGACTGACATAAAACAGGTAATAATTGTCGACCTGCTTCGGTTAATATTAACTGCTGATGCTTACGCTCTAATAATTGTTTTCCTAACAAATCTTCTAATAATTTTACTTGTCTACTCACTGCACTTTGAGTGACATTTAACAGTATACCTGCTTGTGTAAAGCTTCCTGTTTGACCTGCCGCTTCAAATGCTTTTAAAGAATTAAGAGGGGGTAATTTACGCTTCATAGAAAATATTTAACATTTTTGGAACATATCTACACCATGCCTTTTTTGAATGCGTAGTGCAAATTTTTACAGGTTTATAGCTAATATTTAACATTTAATTAAGAAATTGTTTTTCTATTATGACTTTTTCTCACACTTAATGTGATTTTAAATCATTTGTCGGCGTTAATTCAATCCACTAATCTAACAATATGACAACTTTCAACCGGATAGTTTTTAATATCATGAGTTCTTTAGATTTCACACAGTGGCAGCAACGGGCGTCCGAAGTAAAACTTCCAAATCAAGCATTTATTAACGGTCAACATTGTCCATCTATAAATGGAGAAACATTTACGCGTATTAATCCTGCTACTGGTAAAAAACTTGTTGATATTGCAAGTTGTAATATTGATGACGTCAATGTTGCAGTTGAAGCAGCAAGAGCTAGCTTTGAAAGTGGTATTTGGTCGAGTCAAACACCAGTGCAACGCAAAGCCATCATGTTGAAATGGTCTGCGTTAATTAAAGATAATTTACAAGAAATAGCGTTATTAGAAACATTAGATACTGGCAAACCTATTGCTGAAACTATGCGAGTAGATGTACCTGCCTGTGTTGATTCTATTGCATGGTATGCAGAGGCTATTGATAAAATTTATGACCAAGTCGCCCCTAACGGTGAAAATGCTCTCGTGACTATAAGCCGAGAAGCTATCGGTGTGGTTGGAGTGGTTGTTCCATGGAATTACCCACTTATTATCGCGTCGTGGAAATTAGGTCCCGCCATTGCAGCAGGTAACTCTGTTGTAATCAAACCAGCAGAGCAATCTACTATGGGGATGTTAAAAATTGCTGAGTTAGCTTTTGAAGCAGGGTTACCCGCAGGTGTACTAAATGTTGTTACTGGATTGGGACACACTGCGGGAAGAGCAATAGGCTTACACAATGATATTGATGCAGTCGCATTTACAGGATCAACAGAAGTCGGCAAATTATTTTTAAAATATTCAGCTGAATCAAATATGAAACTTGTAGGTTTAGAATGTGGTGGTAAAAGCCCTCATATTGTCACTAAAAACTGTAAAGATTTAGACCAAGCTGCCATGTATGTTGCCTATGGAATTTGGTATAACCAAGGCGAAACTTGCAATGCTGGCTCTCGACTAATTGTCGACAGAGAAATTAAAGCTGAATTACTGAAGAAAGTCATCGAATGGTCGCTTAAGTTGCAGCCTGGTGACCCTCTAGATCCCATTACTGCTATGGGGCCTTTGATTAGCCAGCAACATATGGAAATGGTCTTAGGATATGTGAATAAAGGCGTGAGTGAAGGCGCAAACCTGTTAATTGGTGGTCATGTCGCCCGCCAAGCAAGTGGAGGTTTTTATGTACCGCCAACCATTTTAGACAATGTGACAAATAATATGGTTGTTGCCCAAGAAGAAATTTTTGGTCCCGTTTTGGTGGTTATTGATTGTGATGGATTAGATGATGCAATTGCAATTGCCAATGATAGCCAATATGGATTAGCGGCAGCCGTATGGACTGACAACCTCAGTGAAGGTCACCAAGCAGCCAAGAAATTACGCGCGGGTACAGTATGGGTTAACTGCTTTGACTTAACGTCTATTAACGCACCATTTGGTGGTTATAAGCAATCAGGTATGGGGCGTGATAAATCACTACATGCTTTTGATAAGTATACTGAACTTAAAACCACTTGGATCGACTTGAGTTAAACTTATGACAACAATAAACGTAGCAAAAGTACCTCCTGTAATCTTGGGTGATGGTGTGTTATCACTACTACCAGCACAAATAGCACAATGGCCAGTTAAAAGTGTATTACTTGTTTCAGATGAAGGCCTTGCGTCAACAGGTTTAGTGGACAACATTCGTTTAATGATCCAAGAAAATATACCTGTAGAAGTATTTTTAGCACCTGCCGGTGAGCCTCATGTAAATACTGTTGATGAAGGTGCCAATAAAATAAGATTAATGAATTCTCCTATGGTCGTTGGAATAGGAGGCGGAACTGCACTTGATATTGCGAAATTAATTGCAGGACTAGCCGTTTCAGATAAACCTATTAAACACTATTTATTGTGTGCAAACTCGTGGCAAGGAAGTGTACCTAAAATAATGATCCCAACCACTTCTGGCACCGGTGCTGAAGTTACACGAACATGCGTTTTGTCTGACGAGAATAAAAATAAATCTTGGGCTTGGGGTGATGATCTATCTCCAGAACTCGTTATGCTCGACCCTCAAGCGAGTAAATCATTACCCGTTATAATTACGGCAGCGACAGGGTTAGATGCTTTAGTTCATGCTATTGAGGCAGCTACCAGCCAATCTAATAATGTGATCAGCTCAGCGAATGCATTGCAGGCTATAAAACTGGTTAATAAAAACTTAAAAGATTGTGTTGATGCTCCTCTTAACTTAACCGCCAGACTCAACATGCAACAAGCTGCTTATTTGGCAGGTGTCGCAATTGATAACTGCGGCACAGGTATAGCGCATAATATAGGTCATGCATTGGGAACCTTGTATCACCTTCCACATGGTATCGCGGTTACCGTTGGTTTAATGGCAAGTTTACCTTGGAGTTTAGCCACTCAAAGTAATTCATACCAAGATGTAGCAGATAGTTTAAATTGTACAACCGATGCGTTACCGAATGTGCTACAAAACCTACTCACTGATGTCAGTTTTACTCGATGCCTAGAGCGTTACCAAAATATTGAGATAGACACACAAAAGCTAAGCCTTTGTATGCAAAGTACCGAAAATATTCCGATGGCGAATAACAATAGCCGAATACCCGATGAGAATGATTGGTTGGCGTTAGCGCAAGAAACGAAAAAAGTGTTTAACACCTTATATTCTTCGTAAATATGATCCTTCTATTTTACATATAGAACCCGATAAATCATAAGTCAATAATTACCAAAGAGAGCTCTGTGAAAGAGTTATAAATATGAAAATTACTAACATAGAAATTAGTCACCATCAATTAGATTTAGAGCCACCATTTCCTGCGTCTTGGGATACTCAGCCACGGCGTAAATTCCCAGCCACCATAGTGCGTGTATATGACGACGAAGGTAATATGGGCGTAGGATCGGGTGATGTAATGTATGGTTTTGACGATTATGTTCATTTGTTTATTGGTGAAAACCCACTCGACTTAGTTAGACATAATGCTGTTTTAGATAATGTAAGTTTTCACGCTGGACGTCCTTGGCCTCTTGATGTGGCTTTATGGGATCTTGCAGGCAAAATAAAACAGCAGCCTACATGGAAAATGATGGGCGGGCACGACAACAAAATATTAGCCTACGCTTCAAGTGGCGTGCATCGTACTCCTGAAGAAATGGCTGGCATGGCACTAAAGCTTGTTGAAAAAGGTTATCCCGCATTAAAAATACGTTTTGGTAGAACAAGCTTAAACGATGATTTTGAAATACTCTCAGCAGTTAGAAAAGCCGTTGGCGACAAGTTGACCTTGATGGTGGATTGTAATCAAGGTTGGCGTATGCCTTGGGATATTCAAAAACCATGGCAACTTGAAAAAGCCTATGAAGTCTCTCAAGAATTAGAAAAATACGATGTTTACTGGATGGAAGAACCTCTGTTTAGAGGCGATTACAAGGGCATGTCTGCATTGCATGAACGAGTTAAGTTAAAATTAGCTGGCGGAGAAATGACCCGTGAAAGTTATGAATTTCATACACTAATAGAGCGAGAATGTTTAGATATTATTCAACCTGATGTGGTGTGTAGTATAGGAATGGAAGGTTTACGACAATTAGGTCTTTATGCAAAAGAACGCGGCGTAATATTTACACCACATACCTGGGGTAATGGTATTGGTTTAATTGCTAATTGTCATTTAACAGCAGGCAGTGTGGGCGCACCCTTTATTGAATTTCCACTCGACCCACCAGAATGGAGCATTGAACGTCGTGATTTTATGCTAAAAAAACCTGTTGATGTTGACGCTGATGGTTGGATTCATTTATCAGATGCGCCAGGCTTAGGTATTGAACTAGATGAAGAAACACTCGAGGTTACTAAAAGCCAACAAGCAACCTATCAATAAGATCAGTCGTTCTAACTTACAAAGCTTGGATGACAAATAATAGACTAAAAGTGGGAAGTGATGACGACAAATCAAACCGCACCAATGTTCAAGGAAAATAGAGAAAAGCGCTTTGCTTTCAATGTTAAGTATGGGGTGTTTTGGCCTCCATTTTTATTACTGTTGGTTGCTGTCATTTTTAGCTTTGTCAATTTAGAAGAGTATATGCGCATAGCTTCGCAAATGAATGACTGGATACTGTCTACATTTTCGTGGCTATTTAGCTTATCCAGTTTCTGCTTATTAATTTCACTGATAGCGGCGTATTTTTCACCTTTAGGTAAAATACGGTTAGGTGGTGCAGCAGCAAAACCTTTACTAACAAAATGGCAATGGTTTTCAATTACATTATGTACAACTGTTGCTACAGGGATTTTGTTTTGGGGGACAGCAGAGCCAATGTTTCACCTTTATCAACCGCCAGAATCATTAGGTATCGTTCCGCAAAGCACTGAAGCGATACAATTTACTATGGCAACAATGTTTATGCATTGGTCAATCACCCCTTATGCCATATATTGTTTGCCTGCGCTAGTTTTTGCCCTAGCTTACTATAATTTTCAACTGCCTTTCTCGATTGGTACCGCATTAAGCCCTATTTTTGGTCGCTGGGTACAAGGTAGTAAAGGCCAAGTTATAGATGCCATCGCTTTATTTGCATTGGTTGCAGGTATGGCTTCGTCTTTAGGGACAGGGGTTTTAGTGCTAAGTGGCGGGGTAGAGTCAGTTTTTGGATTACCTAATGATAAAACTGTGATGGCGATAATCGCGATTGCTATTGTGATTACCTTTATTGCCTCAGCTGTGAGTGGTTTGCAAAAAGGGATTGCTCGGTTATCAAACATTAATGCTCAGGTGTTTATTCTTTGTTGCGCTTTTGTATTTATGTTTGGGCCGACACAATATATTTTATCGATTGGTTTGGACGGTATCATTGATTATTTCAGTCACTTTTTTGCACGCAGTTTCAATACTTACACCGGACCGGAAGACAATTGGCCAAAGCTTTGGACCGTATTCTATTGGGCTAATTGGTATGCTTGGGCACCTATTACCGCTTTATTTTTAGGGCGTATCGCAAAAGGTTACACAGTACGTCAGTTTATTATCGTTAACGCAGTTTTACCCGCTACTGCTGCAATTGTTTGGATGGCTACTTTTGCTGGAACGGCTATGCATTTGGACAATATAACGCAAGGTAGCTTGCATCAGGTTATGCAAGAAAAAGGTGTTGAGGCTGTTATTTTTACTTTATTTGATAACTTACCTTTAGCTGCAATGACAACCGCCATTTTCATTGCGATTACTTTTATCTCATATGTGACAGCTGCAGATTCTAATACAGACGCAATGAGTAATTTATGTGCGGCTGAGCCAAGTGAAACTGAGTTAAATTCAAAAGAAAATAACCGTAATATTGAAAACCAATCAGCCAAATCTAAAATGTTACTCAAGTTTGTTTGGGGTATTTCTATTGGCGTTATTGCTTGGGTTATGGTGAGTTTTGCTAGTATTGATGGCATAAAAATGATGTCTAATCTTGGAGGGTTACCAGCCATGTTTATTATCATAGGTACGAATATTGTTTTATTTAAGCTTATTTATCATGCGTATAAAGGTAAAACTTTTGAGCCAGTGAAAATAAATAATTAGTTATATTAGGTTGAGATAAGCAATGCCTATATTTTACACACTCTTCAATATATGACCTGTAGGTAGTATATGCAACCGCTAGAAACTAGAATTGAACAAGACTCGATAGGACCATTGGCTGTTCCTGCTCAGTCATTGTTTGGTGTGCAAACTCAACGTGCAATCAATTTGTATCCTTTATGTGGAGAGAAGCCGTTATCAGCTTATCCAGAATTAATTATCGGCTTACTACAAGTAAAAAAGGCAGCAACTAAAACCAATATGGCGACTGCTGAGATAGATTTTGAATTAGGTCAAGCTATTGTTGATGCCATAGATTTTTTACTTACTGACATACCAGAAAATGAGTTTCCTGTTCATTCTTTTCATGGTGGAGGAGGCATCTCTAGCAACATGAACGTGAATGAAGTCATTGCCAATTTGGCAAATAAAATGAGCTTCAATCAACCCTTAGGTTGTTATGAGCCTATTCACCCTAATGATCATGTAAACCTAAATAATTCAACGAGCGATGTCTTATCTACAGCATGCCATTTGGCTATAATCGATAAGTGGAAAGGCTTTTCAGAGGTATTAACTCAGCTATCAAAAACGTTTGTTGAACAAGGTCAAAAATGGCAACACGTTTATAAGATTTCACGTACTTGTTTACAAGATGCAGTTGAAATTACGTTCGAAGACTTTTTTAGCGGATATGTCTCCCTCATTAATCGTAATAACCAACGCATATCTACAGATATAAACGCGTTATATAAGGTTAATCTTGGGGGAAATATTATTGGCCGTAAAAATGACTGTTCTGCTCTGTTTTTAGCACAATGCATGAATATGCTTAATGATGTGATGAAAACTGAATGCTTTGCTCACAGCGAAAACTTTTTTGATAATTCGCAAAATCACGATGACATGATTGCTGTTGCCACAAGGCTTGAATTATTATCAAGAGGGTTGATCAAAATAGCAAAAGATTTCAGGCTGATGAACTCTGGACCAGAAGCTGGTTTTGGCGAAATAGCATTACCTGCTGTACAACCAGGATCTTCTGCTATGCCCGGAAAGGTGAATCCGACGATACCTGAGTTTCTTATACAATCCTGTTTTCAAGCTATAGGGCGATGTAATGCTATCCAGATGACCCAAGATCATGGCGAGTTAGATTACAATGCTTGGCAATCTATCGTCATTATAAATTTACTCGATACAATGAATTGCCTTGAAAATGGTATTAGTGTTTTTATTACTCACTGCTTAGCCCATATAGAACCGAATATAGAACGAAATAAAAGTAACATTAACACCCTTATTCCTACCCTAATTCAGCTAAAAAACTTAACAAGCTACTCTTTTGCGTCGCAAGTCTATAAAGCGTCTGCTGGTGACTTAAAACTCATACGTGAACAGATAAAATTGGCAAAATAAGCCATTTTCATCAATTACTATGAGTTTTACGTATGCTTCATGTGCAGTAATGTCAATTGTGAATTGAGCTTAAGCTCCTTATTATCACCTTGCTTATAAGTAGGAGTTTACGCTCCTTTTTTATCTCATTTTCGGTGCGAGAAATTAGTAAGTTGTCTCACTCATAAACCATAAAAACGATAGGAGCTCCTATGAACCTCATGAAAAATATACCGCTGGCTTGGGCCTCAACATGGTTAGATAAACCTAAAAATCAGTACATAAATGGCGAGTGGTTGGAAGGCGCGAGTGGTGATAATTGGGTAGTTAAAAACCCAGCGAATAAGCAAGCTCTTTGTTATTTTGCTACTGCCGATCAGCAGCAAGTTGAACAAGCTGCCATTGCAGCTAACCAATGCCATGAAAATAAATTATGGTCAACGGTTAACCGAACTCAAAGAGCTAATTTGCTTAGAGAAATAGCCACATTAATTCGAGAAAATACAGAAAAGCTAGCCGTATTAGAAACCTTAGCCAATGGAAAACTTTTTAGTGAGTCTATGGTTGATGATATTCCTACTTGTGCGGATATTTTTGATTACTATGCAGGCTGGACTGATAAATTCTACGGCGAAACATCACCTGTTGAAGATGGTTTTTTAAACTATACGTTGAAAGAGCCTGTGGGTGTTTGTGGTTTAATTGCGCCTTGGAATTTCCCCCTTTATCAAGCCAGTTTGAAAATCGCTCCCGCCTTGGCCATGGGCAATACGGTTATTATTAAACCATCAGAGTTTACACCTTTAACGGCAATTTATTTAATAGAGCTTATAGATGAGCATTTAGATCTTCCTAAAGGACTCATCAACCTATTGTTAACTGATGGCAAAATGGCTAATCAATTAACACTCAGCGATAACGTACATAAAATATCTTTTACGGGAAGCACAAATGTAGGTCGTCAGATAGTAAAAAATTCAGGAGACTCAAACCTGAAAGCAACCACATTAGAATTAGGCGGTAAGTCTCCTTGCATATTTTTTGAAGATACTCCTAACCTTGATGGCGCAATTGATCGAGCCTTTAACGTTATGTTTTCTCACAAAGGTGAAAAATGCTCAGAGCCTACACGTTTTTTAATTCACGATAGTATTTATGAGTATGTATTAAGCGCACTGATTGAAAAAGCTGAAGCGATAAAATGTGGTAACCCTTTTGAAGAAGGCATCACTCAAGGCCCACAATGTAATGAAGCGCAGTTCAATAAAATTATGGAATACATCGGAATAGGCAAAACTGAAGCAGAGCTTGTAGCTGGTGGTAAAGCTGATGTTGAAGGTGACAATGCCAATGGTTACTTTATTCGCCCAACTATTTTTTCAAATGTTTCTCAAAATGCACGTATTGCCCAAGAAGAAATTTTTGGTCCTATTTTATGTTGTACACGTTTTAGCTCAACAGAAGAAGCTGTTTCCATGGCAAACGACACTATTTATGGCTTGGCCGCAGGTATTTATACAAGTGACATTAGCCGAGCTCATCGTGTTGCTGAGCAAATAGACGCAGGTATGTTTTTTATTAATCGTTATGGCTGTTATGGCTTAAGTAGCCCATTTGGTGGGTTTAAACAAAGTGGTTCAGGTAAAGAAATGGCGATTCATTCGTTGTCTTCTTACACCAAAACAAAGTGTGTTTGGGTTTGTTTTGGCGATCAATAATAACTTTTTAAACACAACAGTAACGATATAAGCGCTACTAAATAGTGAATCAAATTACGATAACCCTATTAAGTAAAGTAGTAGGGTTGCCGCATTAAGTAGGCATGAGGAAATATTATGGAATACAGAAAATTAGGTACGTCGGGGCTTAAAGTTTCTCGTTTGTGTCTTGGCACAATGAACATGGGCTCAAAAGATTGGAAGCCTTGGATTTTCAACGAAGCTGAAAGCGAGCCTATTATTAGTCATGCACTAGATATAGGTGTAAATTTCATTGATTTAGCTGACTTTTATTCAACAGGGGCCAACGAAGAGGTGGTTTGTAACGTTTTACGCCGAGTTGCTCATCGTGACAATTTAGTCATCACAACTAAAGTGGGTTACGCCATGAGTGATGATATTAATGCACAAGGGCATTCTCGTAAGCACCTTTTCAATAGTATTGATGCTTCACTCAAGCGCATGAAAATGGATTATGTCGATATTTACATGCTGCATTTTTTTGATACACAAACCTCGGTTGAAGAAACAATGGGGGCGCTAAATGACATCGTTCGTTCAGGTAGAGCACGGTATATTGGTGTTTCAACTATGAACACATGGCAACTTGCTAAAATACTTCAAGTTTGTGAAAAATATAACTTTGTTCGACCTATTAATATGCAACTACAACTCAATTGTGCTTACCGCGAAGAAGAGCGTGAAATGTTACCTTTTTGTCAAGATCAAGGTATCGGAGTATCTGTATTTAGCCCTCTAGCACGAGGTATCTTAACCAGTGATTTACAGTCAACTCGTAATCAAACTGACTTTTTTACCCAAGAAATGTATAACGATCAAGCTTCTAAAGACATTGCTCATTCAGTTGCTAAAGTAGCAGATAATAGGGGATGCTCTCCAGCACAAATAGCGCAAGCTTGGGTATTGCAAAAATCAGAGATAACCTCAATGTTAGTAGGAGCAGACGATACCTCTCAGTTTGACAGCGCTGTAGCGGCACTTGAAACTCAATTAACACCTGCTGAAATTTATGAACTTGAACGTAATTATACCCCCTGTGATTTAATTAACGATTACACTGCAGGTAAAAGAATTTCGCGTATGGCACGACCAGAAATTTCAGGAGAATACAAATAAGAATTTTTGAGTGTTTTCTTACATAATGTTTTTTGTTTAGTAGCACTGTAATACCTTTGACAGTGCTCTTTGCAAAGGAAATGTTTATTTTTGTACTATCTCGTTGTTTTAACTTTTCTATCCAGCTTTGGTTTTACCTTTCGCTGGTAGCTTTACAGAAACAACAGGATTACCAAATGGTAAGTGATGGTCCCACTCCGTAATTGCATGCTTGATAATTCCTCCTAGAAGTGAAATATCTTTTCTTACTGTATCGTTCGAAACATATTCAAGCCTTATATCTCTCAACTTCCTGATTAAAACCGGTGTGAGGTTAATTATCTTTATGTGGCCAAGAGTTTGGTTGAATAAGTTTATTCGGCTCTTGTAATCAGATGAAGGTTTTTTTTGGAACTTCTTCTTCCAAGTATCGAATTAGAATTTCCCTCAATGCGGTCTTTTCAGCATTGGAGGTAGAACGATAATTTCCTTTGACTATTTCGTTCTCAATACCTCTTGCCCAAACAACTGCTTCATTCTTAGTACTAAAGCTTTTTGACAAATTAGGAGAATCGCTTATGCGAACCTTTACTTGCCAGCGTTTACCGCGTTTAACATACGTTGAAATATCATTTACTTCCCAGTGTAGAATTAATGATGGCTACATTGTGAAGTTGGTATTCAATGTAATGTTGGCAAGAAATAAAGTTAATTTTTACGAGAAATTTATCTCTGTATTTAGAAGTTAGTTTAATCAAAACTGAAGATTTTATATCCATTATTTATCTTTGGAAAAATTTGATGTCCCAAATCTGTCACAAAAGAAAAAATGTTAGTAACCAATATTGCTGTAGGACCATAAGAATGGCGCACCCGGCGAGATTGCTCCGCACATCCCTGTGCTTCGTCGCTTCGCGACTATGCTGTGCATGTCCTAATTTGTTCCAGACAAATTAGTCGAACAATGAGTTCAAATCTGCAGGGTGCTCGTAACAGGAAATATTGGAAAAGTAGAAAATTTGCTGACCTGAGAGTTTTAAAAAATTAGCACGATATGGCGCACCCGAGAGGATTCGAACCTCTGACCTCTGCCTCCGGAGGGCAGCGCTCTATCCAGCTGAGCTACGGGTGCGCTGGAAGCAGGCGTGATCTTAATGAAAACCTGGGAATTTTCCACTGTTATTTTTAATTATCCGGCGGATACTGGATGTTTTTAGTTGGATTTGTGGGATAAGTTGGTTTTTTGTGCAAAATATATTGTAGTAAACACTTACTTACAAATTTGAATCTGCTCATTTAGTCTTTGCTATTAATTTTGCTTGTTGGGTCCTGCAAAAAACTAGCAAGGTAACGGGAATTAACTCTTGGAGTGGGTACTTTATTTTCAAAACTTTTAGCACTCAAACGCGGTGCAGAAAAATTCGAGGGTGGTATAAAGTTTGTCTTCGTCGGATTCGGATTTTACCGAAAGGGCGATGCCACCCATGAGGGTGATTAAAACATCGGCAAGTTCTTCTGGGCTTTCTGAGCCTAATTTTTGTAAGCGATCTTTTAATCTGGTTTGTAATTCATTTTGTAGTTTGCTGATTTCACTTAGCAGCGTTTTGTTGCGACAAAATAGGTGACCTTGCAAAATTAGACAGCCGCTTCTGCGGTTCTCATTTAGGTAAAATTCGAGACACATCTCAAGACTATTTCTAAACATTTCGCTTGGGTTTTGAGATTCTGCGAGTACCTTTTCAAGGCTTGTTAAAAATTGTGTTTGGTACAACTCGAGTGCTTTTAGAAAAAGCGCTTCTTTGTTTCCGTATGTGGCGTAAATTGAAGTGGCGGTGGCATTTAATGTGGCACTGAGTTCTGCCACTGAAACATTTTCAAAACCGTAATTTTGAAATAGCGTGAGGGCCTTTTTTAGACCTTCTTGTGTATCGAGTTTTCTCGGTCTACCCCGTGTTGTGGAAGTATTTGTATCACTCATTACAAAAGTCTTTTAATTAGTTAATTTTATAAATGTATTAAACGCTACAAAAGTCTATTTTACAAGGCTTACGGGATAAATTAGAGCTGATTTTATTAGATGTTGAATAAGCGATAATTTGCTAATAAAAAATTAATGTAATTATCACTACAATAATCTGATTGGGTGTTTAAATTGATTATTGTAGTGATTGATATATAAATGAAAAGGGCGCTTTTTCAGCGCCATTATTCAGTGCTTAAAACTGTGCGTTTATAGAGTTCTAAGGCGTGAATATTGTCTTTTTGGGCTTCTTTAATTTGCGCTAGCAGGAGTACATCACGACGTTCATTTGCAAGCTTAATGGCCTTAGAAAGGGCTTTTTCGGCAAGCATAAAATCGTCAGAATTATACGCAAGTTGCCCAAGTGTAGAGAGCAAATCAACATTCGAATCGTCTTTCTTAAGCCAACCCTCTAACTGCTTTACTGCGCCATTAGTTTGGGTATTTTTAAGCTGACGATACATATTATAGAGAACAGGAACTGGACCACTTTTTTGGCTATTCACTAAAATGGTTTGTGCCTCTTCATACATTTCTTGGTCAATTAATTGCTGAGCATATGCGGCAACCTGACCAGATTCTTTACGGACACCCCGGGGCAAAGACTGCCATTTTTCTTTCAATTTGATGGCACCTTCTTTACTGGCAATCTCAGCATACTCACCTTTAGATGCTTTCAATAACCAATAATCGTATTCTTCACCAAGTGGCTTTTTCCATTTTTTCACATGTTCTTTTAGCACTGTAAAACGGCCGGTCTGTTCAAGGGCTCGTGCCCATAATTTGATGATATTTGGATCTTTTTGTACCTTCTCTGGTGCATAATTTATGTATGTGAGTGCTTGCTCACCTTGATTTTCCAGCACCAAATCACGGATCAGGCACAGATTGGCAGCTAATTTGGTTTTGTCCTTTTCGGCTGCTTCAAACCATAGGTCACGGGCGTCAGGTTTGTTATTTAGTTGTGCCTCTGCTTCAGCTAAAGCTAACAAATTGATCCCATCGAAATCTTCATTGCGGATTTTTTTTAAGGATTTTTTCGCATCCAAATAGTTACCCTCAGCTAAGAAGATTAAACCATTGGTGAAAGCCTTTTGTTTGCGTCTGCTACTAAAGCCAAACAACCAATCTTGAGACCCAGCTAAAATATCTATGAGTTTTTTAATCACAATGATGGTTAACCAAGTGGCAAAAAATAGAGTCGCCACTAAAACCACAAAACCAAAAATGGAGACTTGGTAAGTACCACTTTCAAGGGCTATCAAAAAATAGCCTTGGTAATTGATTAAACTAGGGCCAGCATACAAACCTACAATAATCAGCCCAATAATAATTAATAGCAGAATGATTTTTTTCATAGTTCAAACTTCCCGTTTGAGAATGCGTTGCTCATTCGGTCTTCTAATATGTCTTGTAGTGGTTTTGCCGCATCGAGTTGTTGAGGATATTTACGCGCTACCTCGGTTTGTTCTAAATTACGCAGAGCGTCTACCATGCCTGCTACTTCGGTGGTTTCAAGATCATAATGCTGCATAATTAAACCAATTGCTCGTTGTAAGCTTTGTTTAAACAGAGTGTCTTGTTCTTTCATAATGGCGGTTTGTGCTTGCATTAGTGCAAAACGCAATTGTTCTTTGGCTAACCATTGTTGTTGTTGCGATAACAGTGGCTCAACTGGGCCTTCATTGGCTTGATATTTAAAGTTACTTTCAATATACGCCCAAACTCTAGCCATTCCAGTGAGCTCTTCTGGTTCAAAGCCTTTTACTTCCACTTCCGGTAATGACAGGGGCAGATTGTTAACTTGCTGCACCATGCCAGATAACGATAAAGCGATTGAGGTTAATGAAACCTGATTGATCTGTTGCAGGTTTTGAATATCGCTGGCAATAAATTGTCGTACAGGCAATAGGGATGGATCTGCCAAGTCTTGTAACCGACTATCGGCTGCTTGCAGCATAGACACTGCTGTACGAACGTCATTTTCCAACCAAAGTTTGCGGCCAGCCATTCGCACTAAATAGTCCGCTTCTGCTAAAAGCCAATCTGCGGGGCGACGGCCAGACACTTCAGCCAGGTTTCTGCTATTCGATTGTGCTTGGGTCAAAGCTTGGTTGGCTAATTCATTTTGTTTATCAATGGACGCAGAAAGTGTTCTTTGTTGTTCAAGCAACTGTCGACTTAATTGATCAATAGTACGCCCTTGCTCTGAAATGCTGTCACTTTGTTCTGTCAAAGTCGCATTTTCGGAATTGAGAGTATTATTCCACTGCTGCCAAAACCAATATCCGGCTGCGGCAATAGCCAATAAACAAAGTAAGTTAATTAGTGTGATAAACCATAAGAAGCCAGTTTTGGCTTTCCCCTTGGCAGGTTGTTCCTTTTGGGGAGTGCTTTTGAGCTTGGGCGTATATGGCGGTTGTTCGGCTTTAGGAGCTGGTTTGCTATCAACCTTGCTCTGCGCTTTCACTGCAGGTTTCTTGTCGGATTTAGTTTTGGCCTTAGGGGGCTCTTTATCTTCGACGTAGGATGCGTTCTCGATCTCTAAGGCTTTCATTTCCTCTTCGAGTGCGGTGAGTTTGTCTTTTTCCGTCATTCTAGCGCTCCAAAAATTGATTGATTGCGTCTTTGAGTTGCTCATCTCTTGCACCAGCACTCAGATATACCTGCTGTATACCAAGTTTAGCTGCATAATCGGCTAGACGCTGACTAACCATGATCCAAGGTGTAGATTTTAACCATTTGTGGTTAAACTTGTCCCATGCTGCCTGGATAATTTCGCCACTTGTGGCCACAATACATTGAATGTCTTGTGGCTGCCATTCTTCTGTTTGCGAATAATCTATACAGGGCAAACGATTATAAAGATTAATCTGTTCTACCACTGCCCCTCGATTTTGCAGTTCAGTGGGTAATATTTTACGGCCACCCACGCCTTTTAACAAAAATATCCGCTGATTCGATAAATCTTGCAATTGTGGTAGTGATAACAAGCCCTCTGAACTTGCCATGTCAGGTACAATAACCTGTTCGCTCAACTGGCTTAAACATTGGCCAGTACTTGGACCCACCGCAAAAACCTCAAGTTCTGACGGCCAATCTGGCACACCATTAATTACAATTTCAGCAGCGTGCGTACTAACAAATATACACTTAGTAAAGCTAGTTTGCTCGTTATCTAAGGCCAATATTGAATTCGAAAATTGCTGTAAAGTGTGGTGATTGATGTCTATTTCAATCAGTCCCACACCTACGGCGTTAATGCCATGGCGCTGCATATACCCTGTGCTTTTTTCGAATTTTTCCTTTGGCCGCAGTAATAAAATAGACATTAACGTTAGACGTATGCTTCAGCTAAATACGCTTGCGCACCTTGTTCCAGCAGCTTTTCAGCCACAGCTATTCCTAATTGTTCTGGTTCAGCAATATCACCATATTGATCTGCCATAATAATTTGCTTACCTGAAATTGAACCTACCAAACCACGCAAGTGTAGTTGATTGTCGACGATTTCACAGAAACTACCGATGGGAACCTGACAGCCTCCTTGCAACTTAGCGTTTAGTGCACGTTCGGCAATTACTCGAACTGCAGTTTGCGGATGATTCAAGGGTTGTAACAACGCAACTAGCTCTGCATCATCCGTGCGACACTCAATCCCAACGGCACCTTGACCAACAGCGGGTAATGATACTCTGCTACTAATTTCTTGACGAATACGGTCGGCCATATCTAAACGAATTAAACCAGCAGACGCTAAAATAATGGCATCGTATTGGCCATCATCTAGCTTTGCTAAACGCGTATTGACGTTACCACGGAGATCTTTTATTTGAATATCTGGACGATACGCTTTGATTTGTACTTGGCGACGTAAACTTGAGGTGCCAACAACTGCGCCTTTGGGCAGGGAAACAATATCTTCGTAATCATTAGACACAAAAGCATCTAATGGATTTTCCCGTTGGCAAATGGCGTGCAAGCCAAAACCATCGGGAAATTCTACAGGAACATCTTTCATGGAATGCACGGCAATATCGGCTTCGCCTTTTTGCATAGCCACTTCCAATTCTTTGATGAATAATCCCTTACCGCCGACCTTAGCAAGGGGGGTATCGAGGATCACATCACCCTTAGTTGTCATTGGAACCAACTCAACGGCAATGTGAGGGTGCGCTTTTTCTAATTCAGCTTTAACAAATTCTGCCTGCCAAAGAGCAAGGGCGCTTTTTCGGGTAGCAATTTTAATTACTGAGCGAGTCATAAACAATCCGGTTAACCTTTTGATTCCATTTTAAGGTTTTGCTGAGCGGATTGGTACAGCAGAGTTGTAAAAAAGCGGATAACCAGGCTGATCTACATCAATCGCAATGGAAAAAGTCTAAAAATCCACCACTAAAGGATATTGTGCGTCAGCTTTTCGAATGTACTCATCTCTATTTTCGAGCCACTTTTTCATCACGCTAATACTGTAATTAAGATAAAGTTTGTTATTTACTATGGTAAATGCCTCTTCATCTATTCCAACTAAATTACCATCGGCCATCGCATAAGCACAATAACCACCATATTGGGGCGCAAATTTCTCTGGATTGGCCACGAACATCGCTTTGTGTTCTTCTGTGGAAAAATGCCATTGGGCGCCGCGCCAATCGTAGCTGATTTGTTTATTACCTTTTACTGCTTTGTTTTGTGTGAAGTAAGCCACAGTGTCATAACCATAAATTGCGTAATTATTAAAAAAGCCCGTTTCAATGGGGTCAGATGCATTGGCGGTGGTAAAAAAGAGAGTTGTTACGGTAAATATTAAAGCTTTCAAGTAGTTCATGATCAATCCGTTTTAAAAAGTATATTAAGGTTACTAACAATACCGGAGATGCAGATTAAAAATTTCATCACAATTTTATCACAGCGTGAATTTGTGAATCGTTAATGGCGAATTCAATGACAAAAAGCCTTTCATGAAATTGCAGAAATATTCACTAGCCCAAACTAGATTTGATTCGAGCTTGGGCTAGTCAGTAATCGCCTACTACCATTCACTTTATAGGAATATTAACGGTGCTAACCAAATAGATACCGCACTCAACAACACTAAGCCGGCAATATTAAGCATCACCCCAGCTCTAACCATTTGTGGAATGGTGATTACACCGGAAGCAAATACAATGGCATTGGGAGGTGTTGCTACAGGTAACATAAATGCACAACTTGCCGCTAAAGTAATAGGAATACATAGCAGCAACGGCGACACGCCAAGCTCAAACGCAACCGCTGCAACAACAGGTAAAAAAGTGGCTGCTGTGGCAACATTACTGGTGAGCTCAGTGAGAAATATGACCAATGCTGTGGCGGCAATAACAAGGGTAAACACACCTAATGCCCCCAGTGGCATCAAACTCGTTCCTAACCAACTGGCAAGTCCAGAGGAAGAGACAGCTGCAGCTAAGCTTAATCCGCCGCCAAATAAAATGAGGACGCCCCAAGGTAATCTACTTACATCTTCCCAAATCATGATTTGCGGCTGAGTTTTGTTGCCACTTGGTAATAAAAATAAGAGTAAGGCGGCTGACATTACAATGCCGGTGTCGGATAAAAAATCAATGCCAAGTAACGCTGATAGAGGGCGTCTAACAATCCACAGCAGCACAACAAAAGCGAACACAATGGCAACTCGCTTTTCGGCTTTCGTCATAGGGCCAAGGTTCCTGCGTAATTCGGTTAGATGATCCTGCACCTCGGGGTTTTTAGGGATATCAATATGAAAACTCCAGCGCGTTAACGACCACCAAGCTAATGGCAACATAATGAGGGTGACTGGCACGCCTAACGCCATCCAACTGGCGAATGTGAGTTTAATATCGTAATTTTCACTTAGAAACGCAGCTAATAATGCGTTAGGTGGTGTACCTACCAAAGTGGCAAGACCGCCTATGGTAGCGGCATAGGCCAACCCCAATAACATGGCAACTTGAAAAGATTTGGTTTGTTGTTTGCTTAAATGGGGATTGTGTTCAGCAATAACGTGGGTAACTGATAAAGCGATCGGCATTAACATCATAGTGGTCGACGTATTTGTCATCCACATAGATAACAACGCGGCGACTATCATAAAACCGCCAATGAGGTGATTTGCATCGGTGCCGGTATAAGACAAAATTACTAAAGCAATACGTTTGTGCAGCTCCCAACGCTCTACCGCCAGAGCTAAAATAAATGCGCCCATAAACAAATAAATAATCGGGTTAGCATAATCGGATGTGGCATCGGCTAGGGAACTAATACCAAGAACAGGGAAAGTAACTATGGGTAAAAATGCGGTAACGGGCACGGGTACAGCCTCAGTGGCCCACCAAGTTGCCATCCATATTCCCACAGCGGCAACGCGCCATGCAGTGGGATCCATCGTGGTTTGATTCACTCCTAAAAGCATCATTAGCGCGAATAATGCCGGTCCAGCAAGCAGGCCAATCTTTTGATATTGACCACGTTGCTGTTCGGTTGTATCCGGTAAGCTATTACTCATATTGCTGCCTTAACATCGATATGGTTGAAAGCGGGCAAGGTGTCCACTTGTAGAACGAATTTTAAAGCTTTGTTTCATAGTTTACGTAAAAACTAGATCAGCAAGCAATGAGGGCATTGGAAAAGGTTCCAAAGTTTCTGTCCGCCAACGGTGCTCTTTTAGCCGATAAATTACGCACACTAGGGCGAAGCCGAATTTCTATTTTTTATAGATAAAGGTATTGAAGAAGGTAGTGATAAGCTTGGTTGAAATTGATATTCCTTTTGGAATACCAACCTCCTAGGTCAACGAGGCTTGCTAGACGCTGCAGTCAATCTTGGTATTGCCCACCGCCAATTATCTTGGAGTAGGCTTAAATTTAACTACATAAATTGTGTACTTTTATTAACCTAGTTACTAACTGTATTTGGGTTCTGCTTAAACCAACCTTCTTTTTGTACATATAGCGCGATATTTAACCGCTGACAAGTGTAAGTTTGGTTTAGCAACATCGTGGAGTTAGCCCAAACGCTCCTGTAACCACTGAGAAACGTCTTTAATTTCCTGTGGGCAAACGTTGTGTTGCATCGCATACTCTTTCCACTTTACTGGGTAACCAAGATCTTCGAGTACCTTAAAGGATCCATGTCCTAAAAACATCGGAACCACTTCATCTTGTTGCCCATGAGCACAAAGTATCGGTGTATTTTTGTTGGCTTCATGAACTTCGTTGGCAAACTTATCTGGTTCAGACATATAAGTTGAAAGTGCCATAATCCCAGCTAGTTTTTCTGGGTAGCGAGTGCCTAAATGAAGGGCAATTACGCCGCCTTGCGAAAACCCGGCTAACACTATGCGTTCTGCTGGTATGCCTTTGGCTTTTTCCGCTTCAATTAATTGTGCAACTTTAGCGGCTGAGTCCAAAACACCATCTACATCGGCGCGATTATTAAAATCCATGGTTTTAATGTCGTACCATGCGCGCATTGGCATGCCATTGTTAATGGTTACGGGTCTAACGGGAGCGTGGGGAAAAACAAAACGAACCGCCATACTTTCAGGCAACTTCAATTCAGGTACAATTGGCGCAAAACCATTACCTGAATCTCCTAAACCGTGCATCCAAATTACGACAGCATCGTGTGGCTTTTTGGGATTCACTTCTACGTAGGGCAATAACTGCTCACTCATTTAGCTGCTTCCTTTGATCTTTTTAAGATAATTTTACGGGTTGTTCTGCTTGTTTGCTGGCTGCTTCATCAATAAATGACCAAAACTCAACACCGGTGCGCTCGTCAATCCACAAGCCATCCTCAAAGTTGAAATGATGACCATTATATTTGGTGGCCACCCATAGTTGGTGCAAAGGTGCTTGTTTATTTAAAATGATCTTGGTTTTGTTCAAAAATTCTAGGGTTAATATCCCTTCTGCCGATTCATAATCGATATCCACTTCGCATGCGTCTAAGGCTTCTTCCAATTGGATAAACATGTCATCTACAAGTTGGTGATACTGGCTGTCATTCATTTCGAGATTCGCTAGTTAGGTAATAAGTCAGAATATGTTAACATTGCTGAAAATTCGCGACAGTTATTTTATAAAAATTTATGGCAAAAGCACCCGGTAATTTATTTATTTTGGCCGCACCCTCAGGAGCGGGTAAATCTAGTCTCATTAATGCATTAATTGAAAGGCATAGTGAGTCGACCATGCACAGTAACAAAATGCAGGTCTCTGTTTCTCATACCACTCGCGCTCCTAGGCCGGGAGAGGTTGATGGGCAACATTATCATTTCGTTTCCAGAGAGGAATTCGAAGAAAACATTAAACAACAAGTGTTTTTCGAATGGGCAGAGGTATTCGGTAATTATTACGGCACGTCACGTGTGGTAATTGAAGAAACCCTAAAACAAGGCACCGATATCTTCTTGGATATTGATTGGCAAGGGGCTCGTCAGGTGAAAGCACAAATTCCTGACACTGCGACTATTTTTGTTGCACCGCCTTCTCGTGATGAACTTTTTCGTCGGTTAACCCAACGAAATCAGGACTCAGAGGAAGTGATCCAACAACGAATGAAAGAAGCTGAGTCAGAAATCTCTCATTATCACGAATTTGACTTTATCGTGGTAAACGATGATTTTGAGTCAGCTTTAAATGAGTTAGACTCGATAGTAAGCGCTCGCAGACTTAGGAAAGAGAAGCAGGTTATCCGTCATGCAGGTTTATTTGCCAATTTACTTGGAAAATAATCCGCCGAATGATCGTGAAAGATCTTTCTTTTAGGCCGATAAAAACGTAAACTACTCGACCTTTTTTTGAACACCTTTAGACATATCGACCACCTCGGAGAAATATATGGCTCGTGTAACAGTAGAAGATGCCGTAGATAAAATTGGCAATCGTTTTGATTTAGTATTAGTTGCTGCTAAGCGCGCACGTCAGATTGCTATTGAAGGCAAAGAAGCTCATGTTCCTATGGGAAATGACAAACCCACAGTAATCTCTCTTCGTGAAATTGAAGAAGGTTTTGTTGATGCATCAACAATTGCAGCTGAAGCAATTCGTGACCAACAAGAGCACGATGAAGCTGAGTTTTCATCAGTTGCTAACATCCTGTCTGAGTAAAATTAAGCCAATCCTGAACTCATATGAGTTCAGGATGAACTTATTGGCTGACAATCTAACAAAATCCTCGTATTCTTAACTGCAAAGTTAACTAAAAGCATGTGTTAAGTGTATTTATTCGAAGGCCTTAAAAACAAACTAAGTGATTACCTACCTCTAGACGCCGTTGAGGGGATTGAGGCTGCCTTCGTTTTAGCTAAAGATGCACACGATGGACAAATGCGTTCCAGCGGTGATCCTTACATTACCCATCCCGTTGCGGTAGCAGGGATTCTTGCCGATATGCACCTAGATGAAGAATCCATCAAATCTGCATTGTTACACGACGTTATTGAAGACACTCACTACTCTAAAGAAGATTTGGTGGAAGCATTTGGTGAAACTGTTGGTGATTTAGTTGAAGGTGTATCTAAACTAGATAAAATCCAGTTTAGTACCAAACAAGAAGCCCAAGCCGAAAACTTCCGCAAAATGATGATGGCTATGGTGCAAGATATTCGTGTCATCCTGATTAAACTTGCTGACCGAACCCACAATATGCGCACTTTGGGTTCTTTGCGACCGGACAAACGTCGCAGAATAGCCAGAGAAACCCTCGAAATTTATGCTCCCATCGCCCACCGTCTTGGTATCCACGATATAAAAAATGAATTAGAAGACTTAGGTTTTCAGGCGATGTATCCCATGCGTCACAGAGCATTATCGGCGGCAGTTAAGCAAGCTCGGGGTAATCGCAAAGAAATTATCGAAAATACCCGCCATGAAGTCGAAACTCGCTTACAAGCCAATGGCCTTGAAGCTCAAGTCGTTGGCCGTGAAAAGCATTTGTATTCCATTTATAAAAAAATGAAGAACAAAGAGCTGCTGTTCAACGAAGTCATGGATATTTATGCGTTTCGAGTTATCGTCAACTCTGTAGATAATTGCTATCGTGGTTTAGGTGCAATGCATGGGTTATACAAACCCATTGAAGGACGCTTTAAAGATTATGTAGCCATTCCTCGCACCAATGGTTATCAGTCATTACACACCTCTCTTATCGGACCCCATGGTATTCCCGTGGAGATTCAAATTCGAACCAATGAAATGGATCAGATGGCTGATAAAGGTGTGGCCGCCCATTGGATTTATAAAGACGACGGTGAAACTCAACAGGGCACTACGGCGCAAGTTAGAGCGCGTAAGTGGATGCAGTCTTTATTAGAGTTGCAGCAAAGTGCTAGCTCATCATTCGAATTTATTGAAAACGTTAAAACCGATTTATTCCCTGACGAAATATATGTTTTTACGCCAGACGGACGCATTGTTGAATTGCCTATGGGCGCTACGCCTGTGGATTTTGCTTACGCAGTGCATACTGATGTGGGAAATTCTTGTGTAGGTGTGCGGGTTGAACGACGAAATTATTCCCTGAACAAGCCACTGCAAAACGGTCAATTAGTGGAAATTATTACCTCTCCAAGGGCGAAGCCCAACGCTAACTGGCTTAATTTTGTGGTTAGTGCCCGAGCCCGTGCAAATATTCGCCAATACCTTAAACGCCAGCAGTCTGAAGAGGCGATTAGCATGGGGAATCGTTTATTGCGCCACGCTTTAGGGGCTAGAAGATTGGACGATATTCCTCAACAAGATAGAGATCGTGTTGTGGCGGAAACTAAGCATAATTCTTTTGACGAATTACTATCAGAAATAGGTTTAGGAAACGAGCTTAGCGCGATTGTTGCTCGACGTTTGTTGGGTGAGTCTGAAGTGCTACCGGAAAAAGGTCGCAATGTCGCTATCCGAGGCACTGAAGGCCTATTAGTTACTTATCCTAAATGTTGTTACCCCATTCCCGGTGATGAAATTATTGCCATTCTAAGTCCAGGGCGAGGCATGGTTATTCATCAGGTTGGTTGTAGCAATATTCGTAAGTTAAGCAAAGAAGAACCACAACGTGTATTGCCTATGCATTGGGATAATGAAGCCCATGGTGAGTTCAAAGCTTCAGTTCGAATAGAACTTATTAATCACCAAGGCACATTAGCCACGTTAACCAATGCCGTAGCTTCTTGTGATTCCAATATAATTGGCTTACAAACCGAAGAAAAAGAAAGCAATGTTTATTACATTGATATTGAGTTAACCACCAAAAATCGCGTACATCTGGCGAAGATAATGCGAAAAATTCGCTCTATGCCGGAAGTACAAAAAGTCTCTCGTCATAGTAAAATTCGACACAACTAAGGTAAAAAATTATGTCAAAGTCCGTAATCCACACTAACCGGGCCCCGCAAGCTATTGGTACTTATAGCCAAGCCGTGAAATCGGGTACAACTGTATATTTGTCAGGCCAAATACCTTTGGTAGCAGAAACTATGGAAATGGTATCGAACGATTTTAAAACCCAAGCCATTCAGGTTTTCGATAATGTTACCGCTGTTTGTGAAGCTGCTGGTGGCACTACCAATGACTTAGTTAAAGTGAATATATTTTTAACGGATTTATCCAACTTCGCTACAGTTAATGAAGTGATGAGCCAATACTTTAAGCAGCCATATCCTGCAAGAGCAGCTATCGGTGTGAAAGAGTTACCTAAAGGCTCACAAATCGAAATTGACGGTGTAATGGAATTGCCTGAGTGATATTGCGTTAGAAAACGTAGTTTTTAGTTAGAGGTTTTTTTAGTGTCAGTGTCACCAGAACGTTATCAAAAAATTCGGGATGTGCTACGCAAGCGACAAACAAGCTTAACCGTTTGTTTAGAGCAAGTGCATAAACCCCATAATGTTTCCGCTGTAGTCAGAAGTTGTGATGCCGTAGGTATTCATCGAGTTCATGCAGTCTGGGATGACGAAACCAAAGAGTTACGCGGTGGCACCGCCATGGGCAGCCAGAATTGGGTGTACATGGAGAACCATCAGAGTATCGGCGATGCGGTTAGTCATTTGAAAAGCCAAGACATGCAGGTACTTGTGACCCATTTGTCAGATGAAGCCGTGGATTTTCGAGATGTCGATTATACTAAGCCAACTGCGATAATTTTAGGCCAAGAAAAGTACGGTGCTACGCAACAAGCCATTGAATTAGCTGATCAAGAAATTGTGATTCCGATGGTCGGAATGGTGCAATCCCTCAATGTTAGTGTTGCCGCCGCCCTTGTTTTATACGAAGCCCAGCGGCAACGACAAATTGCAGGTATGTATGATTCTCAGCATCTGGAGGAATCGGATTGTCAGAAAATGCTGTTCGAACGAGGTTACCCCGACTTCCGCAGACTTTGTGACGAAAAAAATCTGCCATACCCACATATCGACGAACAAGGCAGCATAGTCGCCGACAACGATTGGTGGCAAGCGCTACAATTCAAAACCCCGTAGGCGGGAGCTAGATCCACGGCCTAAAGGCCATGCTACAATCTGTAGGCGGGAGCTTTAGCCTCGCGATTGCAATTTATCATTCGCTAGATCCATGGCCTAAAGGCCATGCTACAACCTGTAGGTGGGTGCTTTAGCCCCGTGATTGCAATTTATCATTCGCTACATCTATGGCCTAAAGGCCATGCTACAACCTGTAGGCGGGAGCTTTAGCCCCGCGATTGCAATTTATCATTCGCTAGATCCACGGCCTAAAGGCCATGCTACAACCTGTAGGTGGGAGCTTTAGCCCCGCGATTGCAATTTATCATTCGCTAGATCCACGGCCTAAAGGCCATGCTACAACCTGTAGTTGGGTGCTTTGGCCCCGCGTTTGCAATTTATCATTCGCTACATCCATGGCCTAAAGGCCATGCTACAACCTGTAGGTGGGTGCTTTGGCCCCGCGATTGCAATTTATCATTCGCTACATCTATGGCCTAAAGGCCATGCTACAACCTGTAGTTGGGTGCTTTGGCCCCGCGTTTGCAATTTATTATTCGCTACATCCATGGCCTAAAGGCCATGCTACAACCTGTAGGTGGGAGCTTTAGCCCCGCGATTGCAATTTATCATTCGCTACATCCATGGCCTAAAGGCCATGCTACAACCTGTAGGTGGGTGCTTTAGCCCCGTGATTGCAATTTATCATTCGCTACATCCATGGCCTAAAGGCCATGCTACAACCTGTAGGTGGGTGCTTTAGCCCCGTGATTGCAATTTATCATTCGCTACATCTATGGCCTAAAGGGCATGCTACAACCTGTAGGCGGGTACTTTAGCCCCGCGATTGCAATTTATCATTCGCTAGATCCATGGCCTAAAGGCCATGCTACAACCTGTAGGCGGGAGCTTTAGCCCCGCGATTGCGATTTATCATTCGCTACATCTATGGCCTAAAGGCCATGCTACAACCTGTAGGCGGGAGCTTTAGCCCCGCGTTTGCAATTTATTATTCTCTAGATCCATGGCCTAAAGGCCATGCTACAACCTGTAGGTGGGTGCTTTAGCCCCGCGATTGCAATTTATCATTCGCTACATCTATGGCCTAAAGGCCATGCTACAACCTGTAGGCGGGGGCTTTAGCCCCGCGTTTGCAATTTATTATTCTCTAGATCCATGGCCTAAAGGCCATGCTACAAAAGCGCCATATGTCCCTTTCCCATGGGCTAAAGCTCATGCTACATTGTCGTTTTTGTTATTAACTTTCAAAGGAACACTACTATGCGACCCCTTCACTTTATTGGCGTTTTTCTTATGCTTGTTTCGGTACAACTGTTTGCGTTGGATCGCACGGTTATTGCTGAATCTTCAGAAGACGTTACGCCATTATTAAATGGGCAAACGATCCCCAGTGTAACCTTGCGCACCGCGGGGGGAGCGCCGGTAAGCCTTCAAGCTATGGTGATGCAACAACCAACCATCATTTTATTTTATCGCGGTGGCTGGTGCCCTTATTGCAGCCGTCAGTTGGCAGAATTGAAAGATATCGAACAGCCTTTACTTGAAATGGGTTATCAAATTCTAGCTATTTCGCCAGAATCACCAACACGCTTACAAGAACAAAAACTCGAAACTGAATTTGCAGTTCAACTATTATCTGATGAGAGCCTACAAGCTATTAAAGGCTTTGGCATCGGGTTTTACGTCCCAAATAAAACAAAAGAAAATTATAAAGCTAAAAAGAATATTGAATTAACTGCAGAGAGTGGCAGCAACCGTGCGGTATTGCCTGCACCTTCGGTGTTTATTACTGACAAAACTGGCTTAATTAAATTTAACTATGTTAATCCAAATTTCAGAGTAAGACCTTCGGCTGAACTGCTTTTACAAGCCGCTAAATTGAGTTTGTAAATACTTACTACCAAATCTCCATACAGAATTAGCGTTGAGAAAATAGTGAGTCGAAATCATATGATTGATTTCGACTCTGTTTTTTAAGTAGTGGTTTTGCCTTTTAGCAACTCGTCGTTAAGAATTCGCACTTCACGTTGAGGGAAGGGTATCTCAATACCGTTTTCTCGCAGTGTTTCAAAGATAATCAACATCAAATCACCGCCCACACGGTTTTTACCATCATCAATACCTTCCATCCAAAACTCTACAAACATATTTACGCCAGAGTCGCCAAAACTATCGATTTCGCAATCAGGACGCTCTTCAAATGGCACATCCATACCGCTTATCACCGAGGGGTGTTCCGCCACGGCCTCTTTAATTAACTCTACCATGGCACGAATGTCAGTGGCGTAGGGTACGGAAAAGTCCACTCTATAGCGCTGTTTAGGATCTTTGTGGGTCCAATTAACAATTAAATTAGATATAAACTTTTCATTGGGTACTAGAATGTCTTTACCATCATAGGTCTCTAGTACCGTGTAGCGCATTCTAAACTCACGTACAAACCCTTTGCTACCGTCGTCCATCTCTACAAAATCGCCAACGGTTAATGAACGATCCAATAAAATTATAATGCCAGAGATAAAATTTGAGGCGATGGATTGAAGCCCTAAACCTAATCCAACTCCAACAGCCCCACCAAAAACAGCAAGCGCTGTAAGATTTATCCCCATTACATTCAAAAGTAGTAGAGCAATTATACAAAATAAGGCTACTTCAAAGAGTTTCGAAAAGACTTCTCTGGTTCGAATGTCGATAGACTCTTGTTTGCGAATGATGTCTTTGCCAAAACTATTAGAGGCACGTCCTAACCAAAAAAGCACCGCACCAAAAATGAGTACTCGGACTACGCCATAGGCTGTAATGTTGACGTTACCTAAGGTTAGTGAAATATCTTCAAGAGCCATAATCACTGCGCCTAGAGAGCCTATTAAATGCAACAGTAGAATTGGTATGCCAACCCATTTAAAGAGCTTTGCAGCGACGGGGTTCACAACTAAAACTCGGATCATAGAATAATAAAACAGTAAAACGGCAATGGTTAATGCGGTATCTAAAAACCATGTGGGAAATCCGTTATTTGCGCTGGTTTCAATGATCACCTTTAAGACTACTAACGCAATTAACGGGTATACCAAATAGCCAACTCGATAGGCTAGTTTACGCATTGGGTGGGCGCTTAGGTCAGGCTCATGGTGGGTGAGGCCAACGGTATTTCGAATTTTGCCTGCCAACCAAAAAGCCAACAAATAGACTAAAATTACTATCGTCACTTGAACATAAGTATTGGTGTCGGTTAAGCCAGTAATTGCAAATTGCCACAGTTCTTCAGCACGGATGGAAACGGTTTCCAAGTTCATAAACACTCACATTTTCTGTTTTCTAAGCTCACTATGAATGAATAACTTCAATCCGTATAGGTGATTCAGTTTGAAACAGAATTTTAGTCTTCAATTCAATTAATTGTAGACGATGTAAACCATTCAGTTTAACCCCAAAGAAAACAACTTTTATTGCAGGCAAATTCACTCATTTCCGTGTCTATTAATGGCTGATTAACGAGGTTTTGAATTTTTAGCTTTCAGAATAGTTGTATTCTGCTCACTGTAAGGCAGAATAACAGGTTGTGTGGTTCTGAATTAAAAAGGCTCAGATGCAATCTCTGGCAATAACAAAATTAACCGAGCTAAAAGGTGTAGGCAGTAAAGTCGCTGAAAAGCTCGAAAAAATTGGATTAGTTACCATTCAGGACATGTTATTCCACTTGCCCCTTCGTTACGAAGACCGTACGCGCATTTATCCCATTGGTGATTTGCAGCCTTTTTTGCATACCAGTATTGAAGCTGAAGTCATGTCTTGCGAGGTGCAGTTCGGTCGCAAACGTATGCTGGTGGTGCGTGTTAGTGACAATACCGGTAGTCTAACCCTACGTTTTTTCCATTTTTCGGCTGCACAAAAAAATAGCTTAGAAAAAGGCACTACTATTCGGGCATTTGGCGAGGTGCGTGCAGGTAAGTTTGGTCTTGAGATGATGCATCCAGAGTATCGTGTAAAACGGAATGAGTCAGTAAGCGAATTGGAAGAGTCCCTTACGCCAGTTTATCCTACAACAGAGGGAGTTAAACAACTCACCTTACGCAACTTGAGTGAACAAGCCTTAACGAAATTAAAACAGGGCGGCCTGGCTGAACTATTGCCTGATAATCTTTATGCAGCCCAAATTAGCCTTGTTGATGCCCTAACCTTAGTTCATCGTCCCCCGCCTGATGTAGCGTTGACGTTGCTAGATGAAGGTAAACATCCCGCGCAACAGCGATTAATTATTGAAGAATTGCTAGCTCACCACTTAAGTGTGTTAAAGGTTCGTCAACAAAGTAAGCGCCAACAAACCTTTTCAATACCTGTTTCCACCCAATTGCTTGGCCAATTTTTAGAAAGCTTACCTTTTTCACCCACTAATGCTCAATCACGAGTGGTGGCTGAGATTCAACATGATATGCTAAAAGACGCTCCGATGATGCGTTTAGTACAAGGCGATGTGGGCTCGGGTAAAACCCTAGTGGCCGCAATGGCCGCTTTATCTGCCATAGGCGCAGGTTTTCAAGTGGTGATGATGGCCCCAACTGAACTTTTGGCAGAACAACATGCAAATAACTTCAGCGGTTGGCTCTCACCTTTAAATATTCGAATCGGCTGGTTGGCGGGTAAATTGAAGGGCAAAGCCAGAGAATCGGTCTTAGATGAATTGAAAAGTGGCCAGATTGATATGTTAGTCGGTACTCATGCGGTGTTTCAAGACGCCGTGGAATACCATAAATTGGCCCTAGTGATTGTTGACGAGCAGCACAGGTTTGGAGTACATCAACGTTTAGCGCTAAGGGAAAAAGGCGAGCAACAAGGCGCATTTCCTCATCAATTAATTATGACCGCAACACCTATTCCTCGAACGTTAGCTATGACCGCTTACGCTGACCTTGATACTTCTATAATTGATGAGTTACCCCCAGGCCGCACACCTATCACCACAGTCGTGCTACCGGATACCCGCAGAAGCGAGGTGATAGAAAGGGTGCGCAATGCGGCCGTTAATCAAAAACGACAAACCTATTGGGTATGTACCCTTATTGATGAATCAGAAGTATTACAGTGTCAGGCCGCCGAAGATACAGCCATTGCATTGAATACCGCGTTGCCTGAATTAAACGTTGGCTTGGTGCATGGTCGTTTAAAATCCCAAGAAAAACAGCAAATTATGGAGCAATTTAAGCGGGGTGAATTAGACTTACTAGTTGCTACCACAGTCATTGAAGTGGGAGTGGATGTGCCTAATGCCAGCTTGATGATTATTGAAAACCCAGAGCGACTTGGATTGGCTCAATTGCACCAATTGCGTGGACGAGTGGGTCGAGGCTCGGTGGAAAGTCATTGTGTGTTGATGTATCAAAGCCCGCTATCGAAAACTGCCAGTAAACGCTTAAGTGTCCTGCGTGAGTCCCATGACGGATTTTATATCGCTCAAAAAGATCTCGAAATTCGCGGACCAGGAGAGCTACTGGGAACCAAACAAACGGGATTAGCAGATTTACGAATCGCCGATTTAATTCGTGATGCAGAGCTCATACCAGAGGTACAAAATATTGCTGATCATATGTGGCAACACTATCCGTCAAAATCTCAAGCCATTATTAATCGATGGTTAGGACATAAAGAGCGTTATGGCCATGCTTAAGCTATTATTATCCGAACCGGAAAATCCATTGTTGCAGGAACAAGCCCGAGCTTGGCAAACAAAGTGGGGAGTGGAAATTGATAATCAGCAAACGAACGGCTTAGCGTTAGTGCTAGATCAAGACAATTTAGCTCTCAAACAATTAGATGAGCCTAAATTAGGTGCAGTTTATGTGGATTTCGCGTCGGATATATTGACTTTTAGGCGACAGCAAACCAGCGTTCGCAAAGAGTCCATTGCTAAGGCTGTGGGGATTAAAGGAAATGTGTTTCCTCGCGTGTTAGACGCCACCGCTGGTTTAGGGCGAGATGCATTTATTCTCGCTAGCTTTGGCTGTCATGTTGATATGATAGAGCGATCTAAAGAGGTTGCAGCGTTACTGAGTGATGGATTGCGTCGTGCTGAAGCCCATCCACTTTTAGGTGATTGGTTGCCTCAACGTATGGCACTTTTTCATGATTCAGCCGTCAATTTGTTAGCAAATTGGCAAGGAATGCAACCCGATGTGGTGTATTTAGACCCTATGTTTCCCCATCGCAAGAAATCAGCGTTGGTGAAGAAAGAAATGCGTTTGTTTCAAGCGTTACTAGGGGCCGATGAAGATGCAGATGATTTACTGGGACCTGCATTGGGCCTCGCGAAACAACGAGTTGTGGTAAAAAGGCCAGAATCTGCGCCTTATTTACAAGAAAATGAACCAAATATGTCCATCAAAGGTAAAAAGCTTCGGTTTGATGTCTATTTTACCCATATTTAAAATTAATTGGAGAACGCTATGATTAGCATTGGAAGTCAGTTGCCAGAAGCCGAAACTACCGCAAGAGTAGATGGTAAAATGAAAACATTTACTACCAGCGACCTTTTTGAAGATAAAAAAGTAGTAATGTTTGCCGTTCCTGGTGCATTTACACCAACATGCTCGCAAGCCCACTTACCTGGCTACGTGGCATTAAGCGACAAAATAAAAGCAAAAGGTGTAGACACGATAATTTGTTTATCTGTAAATGATGCTTTTGTGATGGACACTTGGGGAAAACAACAAAATGCTGACAATATTTTGATGTTAGCTGATGGCGACGGTAGTTTTACTAGCGCAATTGGGATGAATATCGATACAGGTAATTTTGGCGGTGTGCGATCATGCAGATACAGCATGTTAGTCGACAACGGCGAAGTTAAAATATTCAATAAGGAAGAGCCTGGAACCTTCGAAGTTAGCGATGCCGAAACTATGTTAAATGCACTGTAGGCGGGTGCTTTAGCCCCGCGAATGCAATTTATCATTCGCTACATCTATGGCCTAAAGGCCATGCTACAACCTGTAGGCGGGTGCTTTAGCCCCGCGATTGCAATTTATCATTCGCTACATCTATGGCCTAAAGGCCATGCTACAACCTGTAGGCGGGTGCTTTAGCCCCGCGATTGCGATTTATCATTCGTTACATCTATGGCCTAAAGGCCATGCTACAGGGCCGGAGCGAGGTTGTATGGCCTAAATCCATGCACTGTAGGCGGGTGCTTTAGCCCCGTGAAAGATCGCTAATCAATTTAGTTTTTTTCAAAAAAAATGGAGGGTTTTATACTCTGTTGCGTATTAATAGGTAATTCCGAGATGAAGAAGAAAAATATACAGTGAAAGTTGTTTATATTAATCAGCACTCAGCAATAGCCCACTCAGCAAATGATAATGGCGCATTGTATGATCTCATCTCAGAGCATGAAGCAGCACTTCGTCGTTTTATACGTGTTCGAGCAAGAGCCAATACATCGGAAACCGACGACATACTTCAAGATATGTATACAAAGTTGTTTTCACTCAAGGGGCTGGCAGAAAAAATAGAAGATCGGCAAGACACTTTTCGCAGTTTTCTATTTAAAGTGGTCACAAACCAGATTATAGATAGAGAAAGGCGGGCCAAAGTTCGTGCTCATGATGCTCATGAATCTTTTGCTGATACCCTTTGTTCCTTAAAAGCTATCGAACCAGAAGAGCAAGCGAATATTGCTGAAAAGTTACATGATATTGAAAAGGTACTAGACAACATTAATCCTGCGCACAAAACTGCTTTTGTGATGTGTCGAGTCGAAGGAAAAGCTTACCGAGAAATAAGCGACATAATGGGGGTTTCCGTTAGCACGGTTGAAAAATACATCTCTGCTGCCCTCATCGCTATTCGAAATAAGGTACACAAATAATGACTACTGATTTAAGGCATATCAACGCAATAAATAAACAAGCGAGTGATTACGTTGTTCGCCTTTACTCTGGTGAGCTGATGTCCAAGGAAGAAGAACGTATTATCAGTTGGTGTGATGAAAGTGAAGCCCATCAAATGGCATTTGACCAAGCCCTTGCAGTTTGGGATGTATCAGCTGAACTTTCACCTCATGTAGGGTGGAGACAAAAATTAGAAAAACGTTTCTACCGTATGCGCTATTTGGCAGCGTCCATTTTTGTTTTTATGTTCTGCTTTATGTTGTTTACAAAAAGTCCTAAGGTTGACACATCACCACTAAATCAACAGCCTAGTACCTACCGAACCGCAGTGGGTGAAATTAGCAGTGTGGGTTTACCTGACGGTTCGACAATTAGCTTAAATACCAACACCCAAATTGACGTCGAGTTTAACGATAACTATCGAGAGTTGTGGCTGCAAAGTGGTGAGGCCTTTTTCGACATTGCTAAAGACTCATCACGTCCCTTTTTGATCCATACTGGTACAAAAGTGGTGCGAGTTGTAGGAACCCAATTCAATATAAAGTTATCCCAGTCAGGTTTTGATATCGCTGTTTCAGAAGGGGTTGTGGCTATTGAAGAAAGCACAAAAAGCGGCACTGATAAGCAAATGGAAAAGAGCGAGCAGGTTTACCTTGAGGCGGGTGCTATTGCCTCCTTTGATAATAGCAATGCCATCATCGCCAAAAAAAATGAAACAACCGTTGCCAAAGCTCAGAGTTGGCGAACAGGCTACCTGCGTTTTGATAACGAGCGATTAGAAAAAGTTATCCGCAGTTTTAATCGATACAGAAGTAAAAAAATAGAAATGGACGAAAAGTTAGCTAACCTTCGAATTAGTGGTGTGTTTAAATTGTCAGATGGTGATGCCATTGTAACTGCACTTGAAGCAACATTACCCATAGAAGCACAGGTAAACAACGATCGTATTATTTTATTAAAAAAATAACGGAGGGTTTTATATTTGGCTGCGTATTAACTCTAAGAGAACACATCAAAAACTAAAAGGAGCAGCCATGAAGTTGCCAAAAACAACATTAAGTACAATCGCTCTATGCGTTGCACTGTCATGTAATACAAGTGTTAACGCTCAGCAAATCGATAATATATCTATTCAGTCAACCAGTCTTGATAATGCGCTTCTTTCCCTTGCACAGCACGGTGAAATTCAAATTCTTTTTTCTGATGAACGTATAAAGCAGCTAGTGGCACCTAAGCTCGAAGGCAATATGGATGCACAGCAAGCCTTATCGACTTTGCTTGAAGGCACAGGGTTCACATTTAAGCAAACTTCAAAAAGAACTTACATAGTTACCCCTATTCAAAGCCCAGATAACAGCCAACAAAAAAATATATCTACACCGGCTGTTTTATCCGATACCGTTACTGAATCTACAGTAGAGAGGATTCAAGTTACAGGGTCAAATATAAGAGGTATGCAAGATACCGGTGCTTTGCCTGTAACAACTATGTCAGCAGAAGATATTGATGGATTGGGAATTAGCAGCGGTGCAGAAATATTGGCTGAATTACCTCAACAAGGTGCGGTTAATTTTACCAGCGAACGCGTAGTGGGTGGCGTAAATGATGCTCGAGGTGATGTTTCGTCGGTCAATCTACGAGGAATAGGCACTGGTTATACTCTGACGTTACTTAATGGCCGTCGTTTAGTGCTTCATCCAGGAACACAAGCGGAAAACTTAGTACCGGTCACAACGGTGAACTCCAATACGCTTCCAGTTAAAGGCATTAAACGCGTTGAGGTCTTGCGCGATGGCGCGGCTGCAATTTACGGTACAGACGCAATTTCTGGGGTAGTTAACTATGTGTTAGATGACAACTACACTGGAGGAGAAATCCAAGCTCAATATGGAAATAGTCAAGGAACAAGCCGCGACCAAATTAATATATCGGGTGCGGGTGGATGGCTGTTCAATAATGATAAAACTCATTTAACTTTCAGTGGTGGCTACTATCATCGAGACATGGTGATGGCGAGTGAAAGAGACTACGCAGTCAGTTCAGACTTACGCGAGTTTAGTGAAGTCCCTAGTGAATATATAGGTGACACTCAGCTTGATAATCGCTCTACCATCACACCTTGGGGGGAATTTTCTTCAGCTAGTTTAGGCACCTTTCATATTGAACCTACTTCTTATGATGATTGCGCCTTTGCCGTTAATGATGATGTTTGTGCTTCATCAGGTTCCATTCCCCGTGATCTCAGATTTGATTCGAATGCCCAACGAAGTCTTAGTTCGGAAGTCGACAGACTAAACTTTTATACCCTGATTAATCATCAACTAAACGATCAGATGGAAATTTACGGTGAAGCTCTCTATTACTCTGCAACGGCCAAGCGGTTACGTGAACAATCGGGTAACCTCACAGCTCAACGTTTTACTATCTCAGCAGATGCGTTTTACAACCCATTTGGTGAAGAAGTAACCTTGAGAAGGTATCGTCCCATTGATACTGGGACTCGCAACATAAAGGTGGAAGACTATAGTTATCGGCTTTTAGTGGGGAGTCGGGGGTACTTTGGCGAATGGGACTACGATACGGGCGTACTTTATTCAAAAGCGAATACCTTAGATAGAGCCAACCGCATTAACACCACCCTATTTCAACAAGCGATAAACAGCACCGATGAAAGCACAGCCTATAATATCTTTAGTGGCGCTAGTGTTACTAACCCAAATAGCGTCGACGATACGCCAGTTTCTCAAAGTGTAATTGATAGTTTTACAGTCAATGTAGAGCGAGAATCGGAAACGGAATTGGCATTATTTGATGCAAAAATTTCGCGACCAGATTTATTTACCATGCCTGCAGGAGATGTGGGATTTGCTGCCGGTGTTGAATTTCGCTATGAAAGCTTTTTCGATAATCGCTCTGATGACCTAAACGGAACTTTATTCTTTAGTGATTTAGTGGCAGGGGTATCAACAGAAATTGCCAGCCAAATTTTAGGTAGTAGCCCCACCCCTGACGCGAGTGGAAGCCGAAATGTTTCCTCGGCTTTTGCTGAATTTGCCATTCCTTTAATTGCCGACAAACCCTTTGTGGATAGTTTGAACTTGCAAGTCGCTGGGCGTTATGAAAATTTCTCTGATGTCGGCAGTGTGTTTAAACCTAAGTTTGCTTTAGCCTGGACAGTGAATGACCAAGCATTGCTTCGCGGTGCTTACTCAGGTGGTTTTAAAGCCCCAGGTTTACCGCAAACTACAGCAGTGGATGTAGCTCGGTCAAATACCCGTTCAGATCCTGTAACTCAAACGAGTCGAGGCACCTTAGAGCTGCGTAACGGTAGCGATGCCTTAAGTCCAGAAGAAAGTGAAAACTATTCGTTTGGAATCGTGTTGACTCCAACTAAAGCGCTTACCTTAACGGTAGACTGGTGGCGTATCAAGCAAGAGAACACGGTCGGTATTTTGGATAGTCGAGTACAAATTCTTTACGATGCTTTATTACGCAGTCAAGGCAGTCAAAATGAAAATGTTGTGCGTGATGAAAACGATGAAATATTATACGTTAAAAACGACTATACAAACTTATTGCCTAGAGAAATATCAGGCATAGATTATAGCGCAGACTACCGTTTTGAAACGGATATTGGAAAATTCCAAATTAAATTAAACGCAGCTAATTTACGAAAATTCACCCAAGGCACTGATACTATTGCAGATATCGTAGTAGCCGCACAAAAAGCCGGTAATGAGGCGTTATTGTATGAAGGTGAACAAGTCGCACTATCCGGTAGCGACGGCGATCTCATCCGCCAAAATGAACGACCCGAATGGCGTGCTAATTTGTCTCTTACTTATTCTAAAGATCAATGGCGTGCAGGTCTAAAATATCGCTACGTCAGCGATGTTGAGGATACGAGTTTAACTTACACTAACGATGCGGGCGAGTTAATCACCTATGTAGTGGATGATTGGTCAACGGTTGATGCATACCTAAGTTACCGCTTTAGTGAAGATGCGTTCTTTACTGGGAAAACCAAAGTCACGGTGGGAATGCGTAACATTACGAACGAAACACCACCTTTTGCTGATGATAGCTTTGGTTATAGCAGCAACTTACACTCGTCGTTAGGGCGCTATTCCTACATAACATTGAATCACAAGTTTTAACTTACAAGCCTAAACTTTAATTTACGACGTTTAGCTAGAATCGCCCATGTAAAATGGGCGACATTTTTTGGGAGGTCTAATGATCCGTTTTTTATTGATTTTGGTGGCATTTGTTGCCCCTGCTGCCTATGGATGTGAGTTTGAAAGTGTAAATTTTTCCGCCAAGTTTGAGGCAGGTAGTTTAGATAGTTGTGAATTAAACAAAAATGGTGAGTACGTATTGACGTTCTTGCCCGAAGATAAACCTATTAACCCAAGCCCTTGGTATTACTTCAGCGTAAAATCGACAACGGCTAAAAAAATTGATGTGGTACTCACATTTGATGGCTTTGCACCAAGATATTTACCGAAAGTGAGCAACGACCAAATGTCCTGGCAGCCCATTGCCTTTGATACAAATGACAAGGGCATGTCGTTGTCACTGAATGTCAGTAATAAACCTTTATACGTTGCTGCCCAACGACCCATACTAAACTTGGTTTATAACAATTGGTTAGATAAAGCAGCGCAAACTTATGCTTATGAGCCTTTTGTCATTGGTAAGTCCACCGCAGGTCGCACTATATCAGCTTTTACGTTGCAAAAGCCGGATAACAAGGAATGGGTGATATTTGTCGGTCGTCAGCATCCTCCAGAGGTTACAGGTGCTGTGGCTATGTTCGCATTTCTAGATGAGTTTCTTGCTTATACTGCATCTAAAAGTGAATTTCTATCTCGATTTAATGTACTTGTGGTGCCGAATTTAAATCCCGATGGAGTTGCAGAAGGTCATTGGCGTCATAGTCTGGGTCATAAGGACCTCAATCGTGATTGGAACGTATTCTCTCAACCAGAAACCAGGGCGGTTAAACAATACCTGGACGGCATAACCGATGGCGGCGGTAAAATTGTGATGGGTATGGACTTCCATTCAACACACAATAATGTTTTCTACACCATTCCACAGGATGAAAAGATCGCCCCTACAGAAATGGTAGTGACGTGGTTATCAAGTTTACAAGAACAAACCGCAGGGGTGTTTAAGGTGAATGATAAGCCAGGGACCTCACCAGGCAGAGGAGTGTTTAAGCAGTTTTTTGCTGATGTTTATAAAGTCCATGGCGTAACTTATGAAGTAGGTGATAACGAACCTAACGAAAAAACTCGTTATGTGGCTAAACATGCTGCAAAAACCTTAATCCAAACCCTAAATGCAACGCCGCCCGAAGCCTTTTATATTCAGAATAAACAGGCAAAAGCCCCGAGCAATTAAAAGGTTTTAACCGTTGTAGGCGGGTGCTTTAGCCCCGTGGTAATATCCATGGCCTAAAGGCCAAGCTACGGGTTCCGTGAGAGGCAATCTGATGTGTCATTCCACGGTCTGTAGGCGGGTGCTTTAGCCCCGTGTATTCAATGGCCTAAAGGCCATTCTACGGGTTCCGTGAGAGGTAATCTGATGTGTCATTCCACGGTCTGTAGGCGGGTGCTGTAGCCCCGTGTATTCAATGGCCTAAAGGCCAAGCTACGGGTTCCGTGAGAGGCAATCTGATGTGTCATTCCACGGTCTGTAGGCGGGTGCTTTAGCCCCGTGTATTCCATGGCCTGAAGGCCATGCTAAGGGTTCTGTGAGAGGTAATCTGATGTGTCATTCCACGGTCTGTAGGCGGGTGCTTTAGCCCCGTGTATTCCATGGCCTAAAGGCCATGCTAAGGGTTCTGTGAGAGGTAATCTGATGTGTCATTCCACGGTCTGTAGGCGGGTGCTTTAGCCCCGTGTATTCCATGGCCTAAAGGCCATGCTACGGGTTCTGTGAGAGGTAATCTGATGTGTCATTCCACGGTCTGTAGGCGGGTGCTTTAGCCCCGTGGTAATATCCATGGCCTAAAGGCCATGCTACGGGTTCCATGAAAGGTAATCTGATATGTCATTCCACGGTCTGTAGGCGGGTGCTTTAGCCCCGTGTATTCAATGGCCTGAAGGCCATGCTACGGGTTCCGTGAGAGGTAATCTGATGTGTCATTCCACGGTCTGTAGGCGGGTGCTTTAGCCCCGTGTATTCAATGGCCTAAAGGCCATGCTACGGGTATGGCTACCTTATATGTTTTCTAACGCGGGATAAATCCCGTGCTACAGCTTCGTGGACAATATATAATCCCCTCTACTATTGAGGCGGGTATTTCCAAGCGCTCTCATTCCAACATACACAAAAACAGAGTGAAAATTGAAACAACTTGATGTCATTGTCATCGGCGCGGGTGCTGCCGGATTATTTTGTGCCGCCGAAGCCGCTAAACGTGGCCGAAAGGTGCAGGTACTGGATCACGCTAAACGTATTGGAGGCAAAATACTGATGTCAGGTGGTGGGCGCTGTAATTTCACAAATATGTACGCTGCGCCTGAAAACTTTCTCTCTGACAATCCTCACTATTGTAAGTCAGCTCTAAGCCGTTACACCCAATGGGACTTTATTGGTTTGGTGGCTGAATACGGCATTCCCTATCACGAGAAAACCCTCGGTCAATTATTTTGTGATGAATCGGCCAAAGATATCCTCAATATGCTGTTTCAAGAATGCGATAAAGCTGGGGCGGGGGTCACTAATCAATGCGAAATTATCGAAATCGATAAAACCTCCGATGGTTTCATTTTACAAACCAGCAAAGGTGAATACCGCTGTGAATCACTGGTGGTTGCCACCGGCGGCTTATCTATGCCCAAATTAGGCGCGTCACCTTTTGGTTTTAAAATCGCAGAGCAGTTTGGTTTAAGCGTAAAACCAACTCGAGCAGGACTGGTTCCTTTCACCTTGCATGAACAAGATAAAACCGTATTAGCCGAACTAAGCGGCATTTCCTTAGATGCGCGAGCAAGCTGCAACAACACCAGCTTTAACGAAAATATTTTATTTACTCATCGAGGCTTAAGTGGCCCAGCGGTGTTACAAATCTCATCTTTTTGGCACCCAGGTCAAGAGGTTGAATTTGACGTCTTTCCCAATGGCGACTTACTCACCGAATTGCAACAAAGTCAGCAACAATCACCAGACTGTTTGTTAGCGACAGCATTATCGAAACACTTTCCCAAACGTTATGTACAGACCTCATTGCCTTATTTAGGGCTAGATAATAAACCCCTTAAACAATTCCAAGGTAAGCAACTTGAGCAGGTTTCCAACGCCTTTCACCAATGGCAATTAAAACCCAATGGCACTGAGGGATATCGAACTGCCGAAGTGACCTTAGGTGGTGTTGATACCAACCAACTTTCTTCAAAAACCATGATGGCAAATGACGTGGATGGCCTATTTTTTATCGGCGAGGTAGTAGATGTAACCGGATGGCTAGGGGGCTACAACTTCCAATGGGCGTGGAGTAGCGCTTGGGTTGCTGGGCAATATGTGTGATCCCCCCACTCCCAAAAAGTACATACCAAAATAACCCTATAACCAGCCTTTATTTAGACTTAATCTAAATTTAAACCTTAAAAGGCTGGTTAATGAGGATTCTTTCAAATTCTGGTTTTTCAACGGGTTTGCTGTAGACGTAACCTTGAATATAGTCACAACCAAATTGTTTTAGTACTTTAACTTGGCGTTCGTCTTCAACCCCTTCGGCAACCACTTCTATTTGCATCTTTTTACACAACCCAATGACACTTTGGATCATCTCGCTGACATCCGTGTTGATACCTAAATCGTCGATTAAAATTTTATCTAGCTTTAATACGTCTACTGGCAATTTAGTTAGGTATGCAAAAGACGTGTAGCCTGAGCCGAAGTCATCTATGGCGATACTTACCCCTAAACGTTTTAACTTCCATAGAACTTCGCTTGTTTGCGCCAAATCCTCGATAATGCAGCCTTCTGTAATTTCAAGTTCCAAACTCGCTGGCTTTAACCCAGTTTTTTCTAACAAATAAGCAACTTCATCTACTATCTTATTATTCTTAAGTTGGCGAGGGGAAACATTGATAGCAAGTTTTAAATTTTCACCGTATTGTTTTTGCAAGCTAATTAATTGATTAATACTATTATTTAAAAGCCAACTACCTATTTTTTCTATTTGTCCATCAAGCTCGCTTAGGGTAATAAACTCCAAAGGTGAGACCCAGCCAAGGGTTTTGTGTTGCCAACGCATTAGCACCTCGGCGTTTACAACAATACCATCAGACATTCTAACTTTAGGTTGGAAATACAAACTGAATTGGTCACTATTTATTGCTTGTTGAATGCTATTTTGAATGGTTTTTTTGCGCTTCTTTTTGGCAACATAAGAGTCATCTAGCTTCACAATACAAGGCTTCTGACCATTAAGCTTACTCTCATGAAAATCTTGTTCTGGCAGGTTGCGGATGGAATGCAATAACTGATGTATGTCCATATCAGAGAATGGCGCTATGGCATAAGATAAATTGCACTGCAATTTTGGTATATTCGAATCACTTGCAGAACAAGCTGATAATGCTCCGCTCAGTAAGGTTAGCTTTTTATGTAGTTCCTGATCGCATTCACTTTCAGGGATGATAATCAGTACTTGATCCACTTCAACTTCAAACACTTCACAATTTAAAGGTAAGCACGCACGAATATTTTTGACCACTGATTCAAGGCCTAGTAGTTTTTCATCTCCCCGTTGCGCCCAATATTGATCATGCAACGAAATATCCGAAATCATTACCGATGCTAAGGCAAATTTAGCCTGCTGTTGAAGCAAAAATTTAATAGTGCTGTCCAACTTCACACGGTCAGGTTTGATATATTGCTCGTTTAATTTCTCTTTAGACATCTTAAGCAGGCGATGCTCGTATTCTTTGAAAGCCTGATCTATATCTTGTATTAAGAGTTGGTTGTTCCAGGGTTTCGTTAAAAACTTATAAGCTGCACCAGAATTCATAACATCCACTGCGGCATCAAAATCTGCATAGCCAGTTAAAATCAGAGAAATTATGTTGGGGTAACATTGTTTAATGTTTTTGACTAAAGTGCCGCCATCAATATCTGGCATTCTGAAATCAGATAGCACAACCTGAATTTCATGTTGCCTAAGTATCTCTAAGCCTTCTGCAGCGCTGCTGGCAGTATAAACTTGGTATTTAGTGCGCTTGAAAGTCCGTATAATCGCTTTTAGGTTACTTTCTTCATCATCAATGACTAGCAGGTTGCAAAGCTCGCTGCACGTGTCTGAAAGATATTGTTGTACGGCATTAGACATAATCTTAGTCCTAAATAACGGTTTAAATGTGTATTTTGTTTCTAATCTGAATCGTACGCTTTGCTCGGCTACGCCACGTAAACGTTGCGTCCGAGATAAACGACCACCAACCCACAAGTTCTTGTTCACCTTGTGGCGTATACGTAAGTCCCAACCTTTAAAGTTGCTCGTAGCAAAACGACTGACCGCGTTTTGGGCAAACTCAGTAACCACAGCAAACCGTTCAACGTGTAAATATCTAAGTTGGGTTAAATAATTTCCGTTGTTTTTTAAATTGCCATGCTTTAACTCAAAGGCATAACTCAATTTTTGGTCAGAGAACGCGTCACCAACTTCCTTAGGAACGTCTTTTATCGACCTGCCTATATCTGCACCAAACTGCCACTGCCCTTGTTTGAGTTTCATCGCAACACGGACAAACTGGTTGTCATATTGTGTGTCTTTTTTGGCGTAGAGTGCGTCAGACTCTCCACGATAATCCACTAACCATGGAGACAGGGTTAACTTTCCCCATTGAGTTGAGAATTCATGCTGATATTGAAAAATAGACATGTGGCCCACTGTGCCACTAGCGCCGTCTAGGGGTTTGAATGAGGCCAACTTCAAAGCCTGCCCTGATCCAAGTTTATAATTTAAATGAACGCCAATTGGATTTAAGTGCCTATCCCAAAACAAGTCCGTAACTTGTTCCGTTTTCCACGGAACCTTCCCAGCAAGTATAGTCAGCTTGCCAAACTTTGCCGAAGCAAATAGACGGGTTAAATACACGTCTTTGTCACCAGCAGGTTGATCGGTGATTTGATACAAAGTAATAGCAGGTACATTTTGTTTGTTCTTTAAACCGGTGCGAGCCTGAGCGGTAAATGACCAGGTATCATTAAGCTGGCTAGACACCCCAACCGCAGCAATCATTCTGACTCTTTTTCGTGGAGCTAAGTTAATTTGGTCCGTTTCATTTTCGTATCTAAGTAATACGCTGGCATCTAACTCTGTTGCTTTCACGCTCTGCAAAGCCAGTACACAGATAGCGATAAATAAATATATTTTGTTCATTCTTAACATCACCTTTATTAAGCCAAACTCACTACGTTTTGTTCAGCTTAATGTGTAAAGCAAAAAACGTTTTTCGTTTCGATTGTGCAAATGTAGTAAATGTCACAAATGTCGTGCATTATACTTTAGTCATGTATGACTCAATTGTCTTATATGGTATAAATACAAAACTAATTTAGGAATTTGTTTATGGCTAATGTGAAATCTCTTACTACTGGTGACATTGCAAAGTATTGCGATGTAAACCTGCGCACTGTAATACGGTGGATTGATAAGGGAAGTTTGAAAGGTTACAAGTTGCCAGGTAGAGGTAATAACAGAGTAACTGTGGATAATTTTGTACTTTTTTTAAGACAAAACAATATGCCTGTGCCACCAGAACTATTACCTAAAAATAAAACAGTTTTAATTGTCGATGATGATAAAGAAATGGGCAATGCAATTAAGCGTGTACTTAAAAAAGGCGGCTTTGAGTGTGATACCGCTACAAATGGCTTTTTAGCGGGAAGCAAACTTATGCAGCATAAGCCAAGCATTATGACCCTTGATTTAACTATGCCGGGCCTGAATGGTTTCGAGCTTTTAAAACATTTGAGGGCAGATGAACAATTTCAAGATTTAAAAATATTGGTGATTTCAGCATTGAATCAAGAAAGCCTTGATGAAGCACTTGCTTTAGGTGCCAATGCAGTACTTTCTAAGCCCTTTGAAAAAGATCAATTGTTAAGCTTAGTAAACGAAATGACCCTGTAAAAATGATTAAAGGTGAGGTGATATATGAATAAGTTAATCCTATTAGTTGGCTTATTATTTGGTTTTTCAGGTGCGGTATCGGCGCAACAAAAAACCTTAACTTTTGGTGTTGTTCCGCAGCAATCGGCAAAGCGATTGGCGGCCTTATGGACACCAATTTTTCAACATATAAGCGAACAAACCGGTGTGCATATTGTATTCAGTACCGCAAAAGATATTCCTACATTCGAAAAGCGCCTTGAAGCTGGGGACTATGATTTAGCCTATATGAACCCTTATCACTATACTTATTACAACCAAGTATCGGGTTATGACGCATTAGCCAAACAAAGCAATAAAACTATCCAAGGTGTCATAGTTGCGAATGCTGATGGTAAGGTTAGAAATATCCGTGATTTGGCAGGTAGCCGTTTAGCTTTTCCGGCTCCCGCAGCTTTTGCCGCGAGCTTATTGGCGCAAGCTGAACTTAATAACCTAGGCGTGGAATATACACCTATGTACGTGGGTTCCCATGACTCCGTTTACCTAAATGTGTCGAGAGGCTTTTTTCCAGCAGGTGGTGGCATTCAGCGCACCCTTAATAATATGAATGAAAGTACCCAATCTTCTTTAGTTACTATCTGGAAGAGTGCTAGATACACCTGTCACGCTATAGCCACCCATCCAAATATCGATGCAGCTACTAGAGATAAAATTTTAACTGCTCTTTTAAGTATGAATAACAGTGAACAGGGAAAAGCATTGCTTAAAACTATCAACTTCAACGGTTTTGAAGCAGCGGTAAATAGTGATTGGGATGATGTGAGAGCGCTTAATATTGATGCGTTGTTGCGCAATTAAGCCCTAGGATTAGTTAATCAATGAACCTTTCCTTACGCAATAAAACGATTTTTAGCATAGCTCTTATTGAGGCTGTGCTGCTGATTGCTTTGATATTTACCGCAATTAATTTTATGCGTAATACGCTCAATGATAATTTGGTGAGCCGATCTTCAACGGTCGCTTCTCTGTTTGCAAGCACAACTAAAAATGCTGTTTTAACCTATGATCTTGCCTCCTTAGAAACCTTCTGCTTAGAGTTATTGAATAATCCAGATATCTTATATGTGAGAGTCGTCAATGATGAGAATCAAGTTCTTGCCCAAGCAGGTGATGAGAAACTGCTAGCACGTCAATTTGTTGAAGATATAGATGTAGATAATGTTACTGACGGTGTACTTGATAGCTATGCAAACATTACTGAAGCCGAGCAGAGTTATGGCCGTGTAGAGCTGGGCGTTGACACTTTAAATATAAAAAACTCAGTAGAGATTATTAAAAATTGGACAACCAGTATCGCTATTATCGAAATGGCGTTGGTTGCCTTGTTCTCATTCTTTTTGGGTAATTATTTGACTCTTCAGCTAGAAACCTTACGTATTGCTGCGCGTAAAATTTCGCAAAATGTGGAAAGCGGTGCTTTTAACCAGGCACAATTGCCAGTGAATGGTAATGATGAACTAACTGAAGTGACTCGAGCATTCAATAAACTTGTTACAACCTTAGAGTATGAAAATACGCGCAAGCAGGCGTATCAGCATGAGCTTGAAGATTTAAATCGTACTCTAGAGCAAAAAGTTGAGCAGCGAACTACCCTATTGAATAAGCGCAACGATGAATTAATACAGATAAATCAGGAATTACAGGCGACTCAGAAACAGCTAACCCAAGCTGCCAAAATGGCTTCAGTTGGACAACTAGCCGCTGGTGTTGCCCATGAAATTAATAACCCCGTTGGCTTTGTCAAAAGCAACCTTAGTAGCCTTGCGCAATATATCGATATTTACAGTAAAATTAGCACAGATGTACTAGCCATTTACGGCAAAGACTCTTCACAATCGGTTGAAGTATCTAAACAAAACCTAGCTACCATCATCAATAGTGAAGATTTAACCTTTATTAATGAAGATTCCAAAGACATTCTTAGCGAGTCTGTTGAAGGACTAGATAGAGTCAGCAACATAGTCAAAGATCTCAAGCAATTTTCGCGAGCAGATGTAGAAGAGAAAACTTGGTTAGACATTAATGAATGTATTGAGAGTTGACCTGGTCAACTAAATTCAGTCACCCTAGTTAAGCAACCTTTTTTAATTCGTCATTAATCTGTTCAAAGTTATTTGGGCTTTGATAACCCAGATAAGAATGAAGTCGATGGCTGTTGTACCACATGGTTATGTAATTCATTATATCTTGCTGGGCTTCATAGCGAGTTTCATAATTACGCCAGTGAACCCGCTCTTGTTTCAAGCTACCAAAAAAACTTTCAGCCACTGCATTATCCCAACAACAGCCTTTTTTACTCATGCTACCCACAAAACCATGAGACTTGAGTAATTGACGATAAACTTCACGGGGCTAAAGCACCCGCCTACAGGGAGGGCCACCACCTTGTAGCATGGCCTTTAGGCCATGGAATATGTTCAACGACGTGCGGGGCTAAAGCACCCGCCTACAGGGAGGGCCACCATCTTGTAGCATGGCCTTCAGGCCATGGAATGTTTGAATTTCTCGCGGGGCTGTAGCATGGCCTTCAGGCCATGGAATATGTTCAACGACGTGCGGGGCTGTAGCATGGCCTTCAGGCCATGGAATATGTTCAACGACGTGCGGGGCTGTAGCATGGCCTTTAGGCCATGGAATATGTTCAACGACGTGCGGGGCTAAAGCACCCGTCTACAGGCCATGAAGAGGTGAAGAATAGAAATCGAGAAAAGAATTACCGGTTAGATTAAACCGGTAATTTATAAGACTGCCAGAAGCTTTCGAACAATTCTTTAGGCATAATAGCGCCTGGTGTTTCTATTACCTTGCTTGCAGCTGCGCTAGCCGCTAAGGCAGAGGTTTTAGGATCGCAGCCCGAAACTCGAGCCCCAATATAAACACCGTTGAACGCGTCACCCGCAGAGGTGGTATCAACTACATTGTCATTGGCAACAACAGGGACGGTTTCTCTTCCGTGATCGTTGACAATAATTACGTTCTTCTCGCCTTGCTTCATTACTAGCTCTTTCGGCGAATATTGCATGCATAATTCAATGCATTCCTCTACGTCATCGATACCGTAAAGCTTATCGAAATCATCTACTCCAGGAAGAAGTACATCTGCTACCTGAAACGCCTTTTCAATATTCATTTTGGCAATATCTACAGAGCGCCAAAGTTGTGGGCGATAATTAGGATCGAACACAATTACCACACCTGCTTGCTGCATTTCTTCTAGTTTCTGCCAGAACAGGGATCTTTCTTCATCTAACAATATTGCTAAACTAATGCCTGAAAAGAAAAACATACCGGATTTATTTAGCGCCATCGATTGTTCAGATGACAACGCACTAATCATACGTTTGGCGGCAGAATCGCTACGCCAATAAATAAAAGAGCGCTCACCAAAATCATCAGTAATGACCATATAACTGCCAATATGATGGCTGTTGATTTTCGGGAGAAACCCAGTACTGATATTTTCACTGTCTAATCGACCAATCAATTCACTACTGAGTTTATCGGTTCCTAAGCACGACATAAATTCAATGTCTTGCTTAGGAAAAGCCCTTTTTAAATAGACGCAAGAGTTATACAGATCGCCAGCAAAAGACTTTCCAAGCTGATTTTCGCTCTTGTTGACCAACTCAAGCATACACTCGCCTGCAAATACTAGCGGCCCGCTTACTTTAGAAAAAATATCCACTAACCGGTTTTCGCTGGTATTTTCATTCTGTTGTGTCATTCATTGGTTCTCTATTAAAATTTATAAAAAGTCTTCACGTAAAGGACTAAAAACATCGATTAAAATGCCCGCTTTTTTACACACTGCGCCGTGGTCTGCATTTGGTAGAATAAAAAAGCAATCGCCGGCTTTCAACAATTGTTTTTCTTCACCAACTTGTACTTCAAATTCACCGCTCTCAATATAAGTAACCTGAGTGTGAGGGTGGGCGTGTACATAACCAACAGCATTGTCGTCAAACCAAATTTTAGCCATCATAATATGATCGTTGTAACCCATTAATTGGCGTTTTATGCCATCACCAAGATCTTCAATAGGTTGCTTATCACCGCATATAAACGCTTCGCTATGTGTCATATTTTTTCCCTAGTTAATTTATGCTCGTATCTAATCAATATAACCTATTATTGTCAACCATTACCGCCCATTGTTGTTACCAATTTGAAATTTATTGGTTATAATCTCGGGGAGGTGTATGCTACCAACATTGCCTTAGTTGTTAAGCAAGTGTAAATATCAAAAATGGTTTAACCTAATTAAGTATTAGTATAAACCTAGGTATATGTAAAACAAACTGAAAAGCGAAATAATAATACTAAAGCTGGAGTGTTTGGGTGAGAGGTATATAGATGAAAAGTCGTCGCATGTTTTGGCAGATTGTCGAAAAAATAGAAGCATTAATTGATTCTGGGAAATATCCACCTGGCAGTCGTTTGCCACCTGAACGCGAATTAGCTGAAACCTTTAATGTTAGCCGCCCAACAATTCGAGAAGCGATTATCGCTTTAGAAGTGAGAGAGCGAGTAGACGTCAAAACCAGTTCTGGTGTTTACGTGTTAAAAAATCCGCAAAAAGCCGAATCTGAAGTTAAAGTGAGTGCGTTTGAGCTAACCCAAGCACGAGCCTTAGTGGAAGGAGAGGCTGCTGCCCTGGCTGCCGCATCAATCACAGAACAGGAACTGGCAGATTTAGAAGCGACCCTAGTTGCTATGGAAAAGGGTATCAACCCGGAAAAGGCAGATCGCGAATTTCACGTCATTATTTCCAAGGCCACTCGTAACAATGCAGTTTCTTTAGCGGTTGAAAAGTTTTGGAAATTACGGGACTCAGAGCCAGAAATTGTAAATGTATATAAGAATGTTTGTAGCCGCAGTGATAGTGATCGTTTAGAAGAGCACAGAAAAATATACACGGCCCTGAAAAATCACGACTCAGCCGAAGCAAGGCAAGCAATGCATTACCATTTCAACCGGTTAATCAATACCCTATTTGAAATCAGCGAAGCCAAAGCCCTAGAAGAAGTGCGCAAACAATCCACCCAAACCCGCGATTTATATTCGTTAAATCATTTGGTAGATTAACCCAATTTGTAGCATGGCCATCAGGCCATGGAATGTTTGAATTCCTCGCGGGCTGTAGCATGGCCTTTAGGCCATGGGATATATGGATTCCCCGCGGGCCTGTAGCATGGCCTTTAGGCCATGGATATTCGGAAAGGGAATTCAAACAAAACCATTCACGGGGCTAAAGCACCCGCCTACAGCCATGGAATATGTTCAACGACGCGCGGCCTGTAGCATGGCCTTTAGGCCATGGATATTCGGAAAGGGAATTTAAACAAAACCATTCACGGGGCTAAAACCACCGCCTACAGCCATGGAAAATGTTCAACGACGTGCGGGCCTGTAGCATAGCCTTTAGGCCATGGATATTCGGAAAGGGAATTCAAACAAAACCATTCACGGGGCTAAAGCACCCGCCTACAGCCATGGAAAATGTTCAACGACGCGCGGGCCTGTAGCATGGCCTTTAGGCCATGGATATTCGGAAAGGGAATTCAAACAAAACCATTCACGGGGCTAAAGCACCCGCCTACAGCCATGGAATATGTTCAACGACGTGCGGGCCTGTAGCATGGCCTTTAGGCCATGGATATTCGGAAAGGGAATTCAAACAAAACCATTCACGGGGCTAAAGCACCCGCCTAAAGCCATGGAATATGTTCAACGACGCGCGGGCCTGTAGCATGGCCTTTAGGCCATGGATATTCGGAAAGGGAATTCAAACAAAACCATTCACGGGGCTAAAGCACCCGCCTACAGCCATGGAAAATGTTCAACGACGTGCGGGCCTGTAGCATGGCCTTTAGGCCATGGATAGACCAAGGTTCGGTCAATCAACCTCCCGGGGCTAAAACCACCGCCTACAGGTGCATCTTTGAGCAAAGTAAGATAGAGTAGAACGCAATACTCGATTGCTCCTAACCAACTCATTGCATGTCATTTTTATCGCTATTTAAACTACTTCGTTACCACAAAACCGCGTTAAGTCTTGCTGTGCTGTTAATGCTCGCAGAAAGTTTGATTAGCTTGAGTATTCCTTACTTTATTGGTCAGTTTTCAATGAGTATTTTGGACCAAGAAAACGCATTTGGCTGGTCAATTGGACAAATATGCTTAGCCTGGGTGGCTTTGATCATCCTACAAGCGGTGTTGCGTTTTGAATCAACCTTTCGCACCAACATTGTCGGCGCTCATGTGCTGAACGACCTCAGTTGTCGCCTCTATGACCACGTACAAATGTTACCCATGGCGTACTTTAGTAATCGCAAAAAGGGCGAAATTCTATCGCTTATCAGTAATGACGCAAACGTACTTAGCTATTTCTTATCTGGCGTACTAACTGGCTTAGTTCCAGCGGCATTAATCGTGCTCGGCGCGGTCATTATGATGGCCAATATCAATTTAAGTATTGCGCTGATTATCGTCATCACGGTGCCGGTATTTTTAATCACTATCAAAATAGTCGGTAAAACCATACGCCCTATTTCCGAACAGGTGATAAAACACCAAGCGGGAGCTATCGCTATCGCCACCGAAAACTTTGGTTCGATGCAATTGGTTAAAGCCTTTAATCGCCAAGGTATTGAGTCGAAAAAATTCCGCAAGAATGCCAATCAGGTGCTTGACCTACGTACCCGTTTATTGCGCATCCAAGCGCTAATTTCACCACTCATTCAAATGATTATCTCAATTGGTATCGTGTTTATCGTAGTCGTAAGTGCGTTACATTATCAATCTGGTGAACTTACAATCCCCAACCTGATCACTTTGCTGATGTATGGTTTAGTCTTTGCCAAACCCATGAGTACATTCGCCGGATTATATGGTCAGTTGCAGCAGGCCAGAGGCTCTTCCACACGTATTTTGGAGGTGTTCAATGTCTCTCCCGAGTCTGACGATAAGGCAGAGTTCGCTCTCGACTGCCAACAAGGAAGTATTGAGTTTAATGACGTGTCTTTTGCATACCAAGCAGACAGCCCTATTTTAACCGGTGTTGACGCACGTTTTGAAAGCGGTAGCGCAAGCATTATTCTTGGCCCAAATGGCGCCGGAAAAACCAGTTTAATTCACTTGTTAATGCGATTTATGGAGCCGCAAACAGGCAACATTTTAATTGACCAACAAGCAATAGCCGATTGCAGCCTGGTATCCTTGCGTAAGGCCATTGGTTTAGTCTCACAAGATATCGCATTGTGTGACGGCAACATCTTAGACAATATCGCTTATGGACTGCCCCAAGCTAGCGAAGAAGAAATCATCGAAGCGGCGAAACTGGCCGGTGCCGATAGTTTCATTACCGACTTAAAAGCTGGTTATTACACCAAAGTGGGTGAAAACGGCGTACTGCTTTCAGGAGGTCAACGACAACGTATTTCCCTGGCCCGCGCCCTTGTTATCAATCCACAGATTTTGTTATTCGATGAACCCACTTCTTTTACCGATGATGCTGGCAAGCAAGAATTTTCTAAACTCTTGGCACATTCATTAAAAGATAAAACCATAATTATTGTGACTCACGACCAACAACTGTGTGAAGTGGCCGACAAAGTCTATAAACTAGAGCAAGGCAAACTAGCGCTCATATAAAGAAGCCTAGAAGAACCATAAGTTTACCTAACAGATTATCTATAAAGAATTGAGTAGGACGTAACATGCTGAATAGCAACACTAAATATAAACTTTCAGATAAAGCGTTATTTCAAAAAGTGGTGGATGAGACCGTAATTTTGGACTCCATCAGCGGCCAGTATTACACACTCGATCCCATAGGCACGGAAATGATAGAAGCCCTGAATACAGGTAAATCTGTGGCTCAAGTGGTAGCGCTCATCGAAGAAAATTACGACACCACAGTCGATAACATCCAAGCCGATTTGTCAGAACTGATTGGTAAAATGAGTGACAAAGGATTGTTAGAAGAAGCGTAATTAAGCGGCAAAATTGAAAGGGCAGTGGTTAAATCAAGGGAACTAAACGTATGCAATTGATCTACTCTTTGCCCACCATAATTCGTGCATATTGGCTATTAGCAAAATGGGATTGGCGAATATCCAAACAGCCCTACAAAAAATGGAAAAAGCACCTCGATAGAAGTCTTTCCGTTAGCAATGCCAGCAACCAGTTTGATGCCTATCCACAGCACAAATATCTGCAACAGTCATTGCTGTTCGCAAAAGTTACACGCCACCATTATCGGCCAATGAATTGTTTACGCCGCTGTTTAGCGCTACAAGAGTTATTGTTAAACAAAAACATGCCATCGACCTTACATATAGGGGTAAGGTTCACACCATCCGCACAATCAGATACCCCAGAAAGTAGCGGCAAAACCCTAGAAGCCCATTCATGGTTAACAGTGAACGGTTTTATTATTAACGACAGCAAAGAAGTGGTTAACACCTACACCGAAATAACCAACAAAAGCCAATTTTTCCAAGCAAGCATTTCCTCAATGTAAACCGCCTAGGCAAACAAATGATATTCCATGGCCTAAAGGCCATGCTACAGGGCGGGTGCTTTAGCCCCGCGAAGGACCGCGATAGGGCGTGAACGATTGTGGTGTATTCCATACATTCATCCATGGCCTGTAGGCGGGGCTTCAGCCCCGCGCAAACATATGACATTCCATGGCCTAAAGGCCATGCTACAGGGCGGGTGCTTTAGCCCCGCGAAAGAGCGCGGTAGGGTGTGAACGATTGTGGTGTATTCAATACATTCATCCATGGCCTAAAGGCCATGTTACAGGGTAAACGCATAAAACACCCTATGGCCTAAATGCCTCGTCACAACTATTTCTGTACCCTGGGTTTTGCCGATTTAATCTAAACTAAAAATTTGCCATTCAAAGGATTGAACAATGGGCAAAACCTTAACTAAGGGACGGCGTTCCATAACGGGACAGGTGTATTTAATAACCGCTTGCACCAAACACCGTGAACCGATATTTACCAACTTCAACCTTGCCAGAATTGTGGTTACCGCAATGAAAAAATCACAACAAAGAGGTCATTTGCTGTTCGTAAGTTGGGTGATAATGCCAGACCACGTTCATTTTTTGATGTCTTTAAAAGGTGATTCGAATCTGAGCGATGTGATTGGATATATCAAAGGCACAACGTCCTATCAAATTTGCGAACGGTTAAACCGTAAGGGCGGCATATGGCAAGCAGGGTTTCACGACCACGCCATACGCAAAGAGGAAAATATAATTGAGGCCGCACGATATATTGTCGCCAATCCGTTGCGAGCAGGGATTGTTAAAAGCCTAAAGCAATATCCCCATTGGGATTCCATATACCTGTAGGCGGGTGCTTTAGCCCCGCGCAAACATATGACATTCCATGGCCTAAAGGCCATGCTACAGGGCGGGTGCTTTAGCCCCGCGAAGGACCGCGATAGGGCGTGAACGATTGGGATGTATTCCAAATATTTATCCATGGCCTAAAGGCCATGCTACAGGCGGGTGCTTTAGCCCCGCGCAAACATATGACATTCCATGGCCTAAAGGCCATGCTACAGGACGGATGGTTTAGCCCCGCGAAAGACATACAACATCCCATGGCCTAAAGGCCATGCTACAGCATGTGGGTTTGGTACCAGGATTGGGTTAAAATTGCGTACAACAAATCTACGTTTAACGAGCCATTTGGGGAATTGACTACTTTATCGAAACTGGCCAACAAGGTTTGGTTATCTACCAACCCTAAATCTTGTAATCCTGGATGGCTTAATAGGGCTCGCAGCTCAGTTTTGTTTTCACGTACCAGATTCGCAAAATGCTGGTCGAATACGGTTTTATTTTGATCCCAACACACGCTTTCTGGCAAATGGCTATCCATGGCTTTACGCATTAAAAGTTTTGGATATTGCCCTTGAATATGTAATTTCTGCGGCACAGCAAAACTAAACTCCGCTAACTGCTTGTTGAAAAACGGATGATGCACGTCGATGCCTAAGGGATCGCAAACATGCTGATACGAACGCATACTATTAAATGTCGACGTATTAAATAACCCTTCGTAGCGCGCCCGCTTAGCCCACTGTTTACTGTGAGCAAAAGGATTATGTTTCACCACCGACTTCAACATCTCCTGTTGTTTGGGTCCCAACCACAGGGGAAAGTGCTCGGCATCCACCGGTTGCTTACCCAACATGGTCAACAACGATTGCGGCAATATAGGCTTCACCAACACTTGCAGCATGATCTTCAACGGAGACATTCCTAACTGTTTAGCGGAATCGAATACTTCTTTAATCACCCCCAAATCACCACTGGCCAGCCTATCTCGATAAGCAAAACTGTGGCCCCAACACATTTCGTCACCGCCGTTACCCGTAAATAAATCATGTCCACCCAACTGCTGGATCATTTCCGCCTCTTGTTGATACTTAGGCGATGCCACCACACCAGGGTTTTGTATCTGTGTTGGGTATAACTGAGCAAAAGAAAGGTTATTAAATTGGTCAAGCTCAACAAAATGACTATGTTGAAGCTGCAAAAACTCCCGCATAGCATCAATTTTATCTATCTCGTCACAACTCTCGGTATTTCGGTAGGTATGAGAAATAGAATGCAATTCGAAGCGAGAGGGATCTGCTTCTAAACCATTTTGGTTAATCAATGAATTTAAGATAGAAGTAATAGAGGTTGAATCCATGCCTCCACTCATCTGGCTAAAAATAGGTCCAGCGTTATTAGCTGATGAACTAGGTGGCAATGCCCCAGCCACACTTTGTGTTAAGACATCGTAGAACGCCTGCTGATATTCCATCTCATTGGCTAAAATTAAAGAATTGTCCTTATCTATGTCCCAAAAACGCTCTATCGTTAACTGCTTATTAGCAGATAAACACGCACTGTGAGCAAACGGCAATTGATCAATATTACTAAACATCGATCGATTAGGATCCGGGCGTCCTGCCAACCATTGCAAAATAGAAATTTTATCCACTTCGGGTGTGATCAGCGTTTTCATCATCTGCAAATCAGTGGTAACTAAAAAGCAATCCTCTAACCAGCCGTAAAACAGTGTTCGTGGATTAAAAGCAGAACTACTGAAGCGTAATTCAGCGACATCGGGATGCCAGGAAATAAGGGTAAAATCACCGTCGAGCTGGCTAATGGTTTTCGAATAGTTGTTATCGATCAATTCCCAAAGATCGCGATCTTTTAGTGCATCACTGCACGGCCTCGGTGCATTTTCTAAACAATATCTGCCTGTACTCACTGCACTAACCGGTGTCGAAGTGTCAGGTTTCAACACATTCTGTCCACTACCGACTTCGCCTAGGAAAACAGTACTCAACCCCTCGGGTTTATAATTATAACTATCTGAATTTAAACGATTATATTTATTTTTGTAATAGTCCTCAATCACCTTAAAATAGTGAGGCGCGTTAGAACCAAATAGAGCAAACAGTGAGTTCATATAATATTTAGACCTAAATAAAGCTTTCGAACACCGGTAAATTAAGGGTACCATATGCCAAATGTCACGCTACTGTAACAACAAATGGGTTTATAACCTTTTGTTTACATTAAGTTTTTTTTGTCAGTAATTTTTACAGATCATTTTTGAGTTAACAATGCATTAACATGCTAAATTATTAACTATCTGATTTTTATGGATAAATTATTTCTGGAATAGCTTTTGCAGTTGATTTCATAGTAGTAATAGCATTATTTGCATATTCACAGAATTTAAAGTTCATTGTTCGAACTATACAAGGAGCATCACATGATTAAGAAAATAATTGCAGGTTTGTCACTATTGGGAATGAGTCTTAGCGCTCAATCAGCCATTATTATCGATGAGTCAAATATCACTGGTGCTGACATGGCGGGCCTAGAAGTCACAGCTTTTTTTGAAGGTGGTTCTACTGAAACGGCTATTTGGTCTGCTTTCCCTGATGTGATTTTAGGCACTGGCGACCCAATTGCAGATGCAGAAGGTTTCTCAGGTGGCGTATACGGTACAGGTTGGTCGTTAACCCAGCAAGGTTTCAGTAGTGGTAATGCCAATTCAGCAGGCGATGTTTTAGGTGCGTGGACGTTATCAAACGAATCAGCGTCTAGCGGTATATTTGCTTTTGTTGTCAGTGGTATGGATAGCCTCATTGCATTCGATATCGACTCTGACAATATCGACACACCTTATTCTGGTGTAGGTGTTGGTTTTGCATCAGCAACTGCAGTAGACGATATAATCTATGCTGACCAAGTGAATTCAGAATATGACGATTTGTTCTTCACTTTAGCGGTATTGTTTGATACAGCTCCCCTCGTCGCTGGCGAAGAGCTTAAGTTTGTTGCTGATACTGAAACTTTAAAAGTTCCAGAGCCAGCAACTACAGCAATGATCCTTACCGGTCTATTGTTTGGTGCAGCACGTTTACGTGCTAGAAAATAATTTAAGATTTAAATAATTAGGGAGACACGTCATGAACAATGTAAATGTGAACGATAAAGTTAGTGGCAAGAAGCCCTACATTAAACCAGAATTAACTAACCCTGGTAACCTTGCTGAATTAACTCAAGGTTACGCGGGAAGTATTCCTGATGAGCAAGGCGGACACACTAAACGTAATCCTTTTACAGGTTAATCGTTAGTCTGCTAAAGCTACTACCTTAGATTCAAATCATGGATTGAACAGAGGCATTAGTCACACAATGCAAGATAAGTATTATTCAACGCCGCTTCATGGCGTTGAATGTTTTTTACCTGATGCTACTTGCAATGGTAACAAGACTAACACCTCTGAATTGGCTGTTGAACTCGCATTTGATGCTATTAGCATTGAGGCTAATCAACAACCTATATGGACATTAAAAGATCAAGGATTGAGATACCTCTCTGAGCTAACTCTCTACCCCTACTTGTGTTCCCCATTTGATTCTGAAGTTAATAATGAACTTGTAACTGTGCAAACTCAGGGAATAACTGAAAACCCTAAACCGAATAAATTGTCGTCATCAAGTTACATACTTAATGTTGATTGCGAAGGTAAAGGGCGCTTTTTAATTGAGCCGAATAAAATAACCATTGATTGGGATGAAGGTACATCGTCTTCCCATTATTTCCAAACCCTAGCATTAGCCTTGTGGTTGGAAACTCAACATGTACCTTGTATCCATGCAAATGCACTAAAACACGGGGAAAAAACCTTTGCATTAGTGGCAAATAGCGGCACCGGAAAATCAACGTTAAGTGCAACGTTAAAACAAGGTGGATGTGAATGGTTAACTGATGATATGATCGCGATGCATCAAATTGGTGCGCATGATACGTCCCGCAGTGCACCAAAAGTTTACCCTAGCTGGCCTATTGCTCGCATGTGGCCAGACTCGGTGGAAAATGCACTCGGTAAAGAAGTATCAGAACTGAAAAAAGTGCATAATCGTTTTGAAAAGCGCTTAATTGAAATGCCCGAATTAAGCGAGGAAAGTAAAAATTCTTCAGAACTTTCAGTCATATATATTCTTAATAGAACTGTAATAGATAACCCCGATAATACCCAGGCTTGTAAAATTGAAACTATCAATTCAAGTCAGGCATTAATCTTGCTGTTACAAAACAGTATATTGGGTAATGCCTACTCGGCATTGAAGCTAGAAAGCGACAGAATACGCCAACTGTCCACTTTGGTTCAAACCACCAAAGTAAAAAAAATCACTTACTCTAGTGGTAAGGAAAATTTGGATTTCGTACGTAAGGCTATTTTTGAAGACTTGGATAACCTCCAACCTCATTCAACTTCTTAAAAAGTAAGGGAACTAGATAAATGAACATGCAAAGAGGTATGGTTAAAAACAATACCAACAAGTTTGCAGCGGCTTATCGACTTGTTGATGTAGTAGTCATTCAGTTTGCTCTATTCTGCGCGGTATTGGCCTATGGCTTAAATTATTCAAAAGATTATTTTACTCTATCTCTTATCGGCTCGGTGAGTTTTGCCTTAGTTGCCGAATCTTTTGCTTTATATCGTTCTTGGCGTGCCGGCTTTTTTAAACAAATCGTATTTTACACTTTTCTGTGTTGGTCGTGTGCCTGCTTGTTGATTCTTGCCTATCTGTTTTTCTTTAAAATAGCCGAAGATTACTCACGTTTTGCTTTAGCTATTTGGTTCACTATGGCCTTTATGGCTTTAGTGGGCTGGCGCATTATGTTTCAGTTGTTCCTGCACAATATGCGCCGTAAAGGTTACAACACCCGCAGCATTGCCATTTTTGGTTTGTCTGAAAAAGGCATACGTTTAGCTAACGAAGTGATGAAAAGTCCTGAAACCGGTTATCGTTTATCTGCAGTATTTGATGATCGTGCCCCAGATCGCTTAGATGACGATTACCACTACTTGCTTCACGGTAACGTAGAAAAAGGTATTGACTGTGCTAAGCGAGGATTATACGACGTTATCTATATTGCCTTACCCATTAAAGCTCAGCATCGCATACAAGAAATGCTCTATCAATTAGGGGATACCACAGCTAACGTACACGTTGTCCCTGATTTATTTATGTATTGCCTAATGCACGGTGAAATGTCTCATGTAGGTGGCGTACAAACCATCAGCGTGTACGACAACCCTATGCAAGGTGGTATCGCAATAGTTAAACGCTTAGAAGATATTTTACTCTCCACCGCTATTCTTAGCCTAATAGCCATTCCAATGTTAGCAATAGCAGCGGCGGTAAAACTCACTTCCAAAGGGCCAATTATTTTTAAGCAAGACCGTTATGGCCTAAACGGTAAAAAAATCAAGGTATGGAAGTTCCGCTCTATGACGGTAACGGAAAACTCCGACAATGTGGTTCAAGCTAAAAAAGGTGACAGCCGCATTACCAAAGTTGGTTCATTTTTACGCAGAACATCACTAGACGAATTACCGCAATTTATTAATGTGCTAAAAGGCGACATGTCGGTAATTGGCCCACGCCCCCACGCGGTAAAACACAATGAAGAATACCGCAAACTCGTAGACTACTACATGCTCCGCCACAAAGTAAAACCTGGCATAACTGGCTGGGCACAAGTTAACGGTTGGCGCGGTGAAACTGACACAGTAGATAAAATGAAAATGCGCATCGAATACGATCTGGAATACATTCGTAACTGGTCACTATGGATGGATTTTAAAATTGTCATTTTTACCGTGTTCCGCAGTTTTAATGACAAGAATGCGTATTAAAAGTGTATTTTAATTCAGTTTATTAAGCACTTCACATACAAGTGTTCCAAAATAATTAAACTCGAGACTTAACCTTTAGAGTCAAGTTTTAGCTAAAACGAGAAGTAATGAAACTAAAATTAGAGTCATCTTCACCATTTTGGGTGTTAGCAAATTACTCAGTTTCTAAATCATTAATGGCAGCTAAGTTTTTCATGGCAGCTAGCTTTTTAGGACCTGAACTTATGGGAGTCGCGGGTTTACTTTTAATAATTTATGCAATCTCTGAAGCACTTACTGAATTTGGTTTAATTCATGCGATTATTCAGTCTGACAAAGAGCCTTTGAATGTAGATTTAGATAGCGTTTGGTGGTCTCTTTCCTTGCGTGGAGCGTGCTTAGCATTTTTTCTTATTATCTTTGGGTACTTGTACCCAATAGATGAAAAATATAGTTGTAGTTTTATCGTGTCTGCAATACTAATTGGTTTTTCGGCTCTATCTAAATCAATGTATAGTCCAAATTTCTATAAGGCTCAAAGAAGACGTTCTTTTAACAAAATATTCGCTCATGGTGTTGTTGGAGGGTTAACCGATATCTGTTTCACCGTTTACTTTCTAATTTCTTCTTTTGAAGTAATTAGCCTTTTTATAGGATTATTTTCTTCTGAATTAATTAAATTACTATCTTCGTATTTTCTTTTTGGCGATGATACTAGGGCAATTGCTAGAATTAAAAGCCCTGTTTTTAACATCAAAAAATATGTTCATTTTAGCAAATGGATTTGGTTGGGTAATTGTAACAATTTAATTTTAAATCAATCTGACAAACTATTAACTGGCACACTACTAGGTGTTCAACAGTTGGGGTTATACCAGATGAGCAATAGAGTCGCTCAACTTTGTATTTCTGATGTATCAATGGCTTTTGGGCAATATCTGTTCCCAACTTTTTCGCGATTGAATAGTAAGCCTAAAAGTGAGCTTTATACGTACTTCTCGAGAAGTATTTGTTTAATGATGCTTTTTGCCTTTGGAAGTGCTACAAGTTTGGTGTTTTTTGCTAATTTACTTCCTGTAATACTAGGGCAAGAATGGCAAGGAAGTGTCTTACTCTTACAGATTTTATCAATTAGCATGTCAATTGGTGCATTAATCTCAGTTCTAGTAGCTTTTTTAAGAGCGATAGGTCATCCGAAATTTGTTACGATTGCCTCATTTTTTCAATTAATTGTCTTTTTACCTTCCATGTCAATTTTGGGTTATCTATATGGGATTATTGGCATTGCGGTAAGTACGATTATCAGTACTGCAACGTGTTTACTTACTTTATTTTATCTTTCACCTGTACCCACTTATGAAACATTTAGGGCATTTCGCTTATATTTTAAACCAGTATTAGGTTACAGTTTGGTTTATTCAGTTATTTATCTATTTAAAGAAAGTATTACGGCAATAGTTTTGGGAATTATAAATTTAGGTGTTCTTGCTTTGTGTACCTTTATAATAGAGAAAAAGAAAAATGAAAGTACTTATTAATTTTGCAGATAAAAAATTCTTAAATAAGCAGCGGCAAAACTCTTTATCTGCTAAGTGGTTTGGTGGGTTTGACAAGGTAATTGAGTATTCGCCTACCGATATAGAAAAAGAATTTTTGGATTCTAACAAAAAGATTTTTGAGCAAGGAAGAGGGTTCGGTTATTGGCTCTGGAAACCTTATTTTATTCAAAAAGCTTTGGAACAAGTAAATGACGGCGACTACATTTTTTATTGTGACTCAGGGTCTGTTTTTATCAATAGTATTGATTATTTAATTGCTGAAATGAAAGAATCAAATCAAGATGTTATGCTTTTTGAAACACCATTAATTGAGTTTGAATGGACAAATCACTATGTATTCGAGAAACTAAATGCAACTTCCGACAAATACCGATTGACAAATCAGATACTCGCAACTTTTATTTTAATAAAAAAATCTCAACAATCCGTTCAGTTCATAAATAAATATTTAGAATTATGTTGTGATGAATTGCTTCTGACTGATATATACACTAAAAAAGATAAATGTAATATAGATCACAGGCATGATCAGTCGATTCTGAGTGTTTTAGCAAAGAAATTAGGAATAATACCTTCAAAAGATCCGTCCGATTATGGGAAGTTTCCGCAGCGTTACCTGTCTACGAATAGATTGTTCAGGATAAATAAAAGTGACGATAGCTACCCAGTAGTCATTCTTTCAAATAGAAAGCAAAATTACTTAATCTATGGGATTAAATATTTCTTACGTTGTTTGATTTCTAAACGTAACTATTGAGCTTCACATGTATAAAATAGAAAAATTTTTCATATATTTATATCTAATACCATTCGCTTTAGATTTTAAAGGAGCAGAGGAAGGAGGATCTAATATTCAATTTCTTTTGCTAGGAGTAGTATTGCTCTCTGGTGCTTTTCTTCTATTTCATTTTGTTAAACTAAAATCAACTAGAAGGTTGCCAAAAAGTATTGCTATTATAATATTTTTGTGGTGGGGGTTTTTGATTAGTTCGGTTTTTACTGCTGTTTTCAATGAAGTTCCCATGGGTAATTATATAAGGATTATACTACCTTATTTTCTAACTGGCCTTAGTATACTTATTGTATTACAAATGTATTTAAAAGGTAGGGATTTAGGCTTTTTACTCACACCAATTCTGTGGACAGTTTGTATATCCGTAGTGTGGACTGCCCTCTATGCAATATTTATATTGAAAATTCCCATTGCAACTATGCGCTATCAAATATTAAGCCCTTTACTCATCACCTTAATTGGATATGCTATAGCGCAAATTATAGAGATGAAAAAGGTGTCTAAGTTTACTATTACTATACTTTCAGTTTGTACGGTATTAATAGTGCTAAGCGTTACTAGATCGACTCTAGTATCGATTGCTTTCATGATTTTATTTGTAATTATAGCAGCACCACTTAATGAAAGATTGCAGCTTTTCAAGAAGTTCATTTTAACGTTAAAACCGTTAATCTTAGTCTTAGTTATCTCAATACCGGCGATTTCGATATTTAGAGAAAATTCATTTAATGAGTGGAGAGAGCGATTATTTACACAGCGAGAATCTTTAGGGGTAGATGTAACTACGGTTACTCGCTTGGCTGAATATAGTGGGCAATTAGACTTATTATTTGAAACAAATGCTACTGCATTGCTAGGAAGAGGTGTTGGTTCTGTTTACGTTTGGGATAGTGACTACTTTAATACTATTTCGATGGTTATAGATATCAACCTTTTAAGTCATCAAACATATTGGGCCAATGGCCACTCTTTATGGGTCTATTCTCTCTATAGTGGTGGATTGTTGTTTGGTTGGTTGGTTCCTTTTTGTGCATTATATTCTCTAGTTTTAAGCTTTAAAAATATAAGAAAAAAATTTACATTTGGTCATTTGGAAAACAGTACAACAATAGTGTTTTTTTGCCTTATCAATGTTGCAATATTTAGTGCTACATTTACAGCAAATCCTCTAGGTGTGAGGCTTGTTGGAGTGATATATGGTTTAGGGATTGGACTTTCTATATTGTATTTTCAACAAACAAAGGAAATTTTAAGAGTTAAAGATGCGAACCAAAAATACTGAAATTAAGAATAAGAAAAATTTTATTTTTTACTCTAAATATGAATCCGGGCATCGGAGAGAATACATTGAATATACAGGATCCTATTTGGGTGGAATTCGGGGTAGTCTATGGAAAGGTTGTTTTAGCGTTAAACCATTTCTGTTCTTGATGCTAGAAGAGTCACCGATTTTATTTTTCTTGATATCAAATTTAAGGTCAATATTAAAACTAAAAACTGTAGGTTTGGTGTTTAGAGCTAAAGAATGCTTAATTTCAAAAAGTGTTAAACATAAAATTAAGAAAAGGCTACTTACGTATCTAAAATCAAGCAAATATATTACTACTTACTCTATTGTTCCTTTTTATGTATGTGAGCAAATAAAAGAAGTTTGTGATGATTGGGTTTATGATTTTCAATTTTATGATTTAGAATATTTACTGTCTTTAGGTAATTGTAATCAAAAGGAAAAATTTAGTAGAAAGCTTTCAGAAAACGCGAAAAATCGACAAATAATTTGTGCAATTGGAAAGCAAGATTGCCAAAAAGGTTTCGATACCTTTATGTTCAATTACATAAATTGTAAGGAGTTAAGGGAAAAGTACTTATTTATTTCTGGCGGTAAAATAGATAGGAAGTCTATAGATTCGAAATTAATAAGGCAGTTTGAACTGGCTGGCGGTATAGTATTTGACCGTAGAGTGACAGATTCAGAATTAATAAGCATGTATGAAGTCTCAAATTATGTTTGGGCTTGTTATTCTCCAGAATACGACCAATCTTCAGGTATTTTAGGGCGAGCCCTGCAATTCAAAAAGAAAGTTATAGTTCGGAAAGGGTCTGTTTCGGAGCAAATTTGTGAGAATTTGAATGCCAACTACATAGCACTACCTGAAAATTCCGATATTTTATTAAGTAAATTGGAAACGATAAACAGTACAACTAAACCACTAAACTTCCTGAACCCAAGAAATCAAAAATTAATCGACAATTTAATGTAAATTTTAAAAAATAAAAAGCTATAAAGGAAAGAGTGTACCGTTGAGTTGAACTGTATCAACACTCTAAAAGTATGAACAAAGAAATGAATGTTTTCAGCCATATATTAGATGAATGTTTAGGTAGAAGGAATTTTAGGTGAAAGCAAAAGGTGACTTGAATAAAATCTTAGTTGTACAAGAAATATTACCATCTTACAGAGTTCCCATTTTTAACGAATTGGCACGATTAAACAATGGTTCTGTAACTGTTCTCTCTTCAAAAACAGATTTGAGTTTTGGGAAAAATAACCCAAATAATATGCAGTTTAAACATGTCGAAACAGAGTGGAAAAAATTTCTATTCAAGTTTAAGTTTTCTAGCACTGTATTTTACGAACGTTCGAAATGTGACATTGTACTCCATGTGGCAGACTTTAAATTTATTAGCTTATGGCTGATGCTAATAGTGAACGTATTCTCCCCCAAAAGATTGTTTATGCACGGTCAAGGCGGGTATAAAAATAATAGTATTCTATCTAGTTTGATTTACAGTGTTACTATTGCCTTATCAAATGGGTATATTTGCTATACTGATTACTCAAGAAACGCACTTCTAAAAAAATTACCTTCAATCCTCCATAAAAAAGTTACAGTTTGCGAAAATACTCTATCAGTATCCCCAGTGAGTTCAATTAATGATTTTAATACAAAATCCATTTTTTATATCGGTAGAATTAGGAGTGGGTGTAACTTGGAGTTTTTGCTTGAAGCTACTCGTCTCGCTAAATTACGAATAGAACTAATAGGTGCAGTAAATGACGAGTATAGACGTAAACTCGAGTTAAAATATCAAGGTGTCGTTAAGTTTCATGGAGCTGTTTTTACAGAAGAAAGGCAAAAGGAAATTGCTAAGGGGTGTATCGCTGGAGTTTATGGGGGAGATGCAGGTTTAAGTGTAGTTCACTATATGTCTTTAGGCCTACCGGTAATCGTTCATGGACAAATTTCCAAACATATGGGCCCTGAACCAAGTTATGTTGAAAATGAAGTTAATGGGTTGATTTTTGAAAGAGGGAATTTAAATTCTTTAGTTGAAAAAATGAATATGGTTGCTAACGATAAAAGACTTAATATTCGACTAGCAAACGCAGCATTAAAGACATTTAATAATCTAAGTAGACCAAGTATGGCGGAAAAATTTGACCGTATTATAAGTGAAAGCAAATGATTTTTTTAGTAGATTTACCTAAACCAGTACATGGAATGTCAAACGTCAATTTAGCAATGCTTAATTATGCTAAGAAACAAAACTTAGCGCCAAAAGTAATCAATACAGTCCCTTCGTATGCTGCGCATATATTTCCAAGTCGTGGATGGAAAGTTGTTAAATCGTTGCATACTATATATTGCTTAATTGAGCTTTTTATTATTTTGACATTTTCAAAAAAACGTTCCATCTATAGAGCAATAAATGGGGGGGCAGGTAAGTATTTTGATATTCTATATCTTAAATTGGGGAAGTTATTTAATTGTAAATTTTATATTCATCATCACTCTTTTAATTATTTGAATGATTTTGATGAAAGTTTTGAAAAGCTTAATAAGTTAATCGGAAAAGATGCTAGACACTTTGTTTTGGGGCAAAAAATGGCCGATTTACTAAGTAAGCTTTACAATATCTCACCCAATCAAATATCGATTGTTTCAAATCTTACTTTTTTTCAAAAAGAATCAATCCAAAACAAACAATTAGAAGCAAATAAAAGGCTTGTTATTGGACATTTGGCTAATTTATGTGCAGAAAAAGGTATCAAAGAATTCATTAATATATGCGAAGAGTTAACACATAGAAATGTGGATTTTATAGCCAAAATTGCCGGTCCTTTTGCCGATGAATTAAGTCAGGTGATAGTTAATTCTGCTTGTGAAAAATATAATAATATTAGCTATTTAGGGCCGCTATACGAGGAGAGTAAAGTGAAGTTTTACCAATCGTTAGATTGCTTTATTTTTCCATCCCATTACAAAAATGAAGCAGAGCCTCTTGTTCTTTATGAGGCAGCAGCATCTGGTGCTTTCATCATGGGAAGTGAGAGAGGGTGTATGCGTGATTCAATATCGAAATTACAAGGTTATTCCTGCAGCGAAAACGAGAATCTGGTTTGTAAGTTTTCTGACGAAATTGTTAAAAGAATGAAAGAGTCAGGTTTCTCTTTGAGCATAAAGCATGATAGAAAGTTAACTTTTGAACAGTTACAAGTTAAAGCAGAAAGTAACCTAGTAAATATATTTCAAGAATTAACAAAAATATGAACTATCAAAATCTAAATAAATTCAAAATCCCTGAAAATTTTAGAGGGAAAAATGCAATTACAGTACAACTATGGTGGATTATACAATCCACTCTTTTTGCATGTTCTCCCCAATTTATGTATGGATGGCGTAATTTTTTGCTTCGAGCATTTGGTGCAAAAATTGGAAAAGGTGTGATCATTAGACCAAGTGTTAAAATTACTTATCCTTGGAAATTAACTATCGGGGATTATGCCTGGGTTGGTGATGAAGCAGAGCTTTATACACTAGGCGAAATTACAATTGGTAATAATGCTGTGGTTTCGCAAAAGTGCTATCTCTGTACAGGTTCCCATGACTTTGAGGTAGAAACCTTTGATATCTACGCTAAACCTATAGTGATTGAGCCCGAAGTTTGGTTAGCAACGGATGTATTTGTTGCTCCTGGGATAACTATTAGTGAAGGGGCATTAGTTGGTGCCCGAAGCTCAGTTTTTGAAGATATGCCAAGGGGAATGATTTGCTTAGGTTATCCAGCAAAACCAGTTAAAAAGAGACAAGTAAGGAACACGCTAAATAGCTAATTAACGTGTTATGGAAAGCTATAAAAAGAAAGTTGAAATCACCATTTTAGAGCAATATAGTGATTATCAACTAAATTGAACATTTGTGGTGCAATTGTTGGCTTAATCGCCTTTTAATGAGACAATATTCAATTAACTTAAAAGTCATATTATCCCTACGTAAGTTTTACTTAAGCTGTAATTAATGATTCTTGGTTTCTCTTCTAATTCCCAATGATTCTTGGAATTGGAAGCGTTATTTTGTGTTGAAAAATGTAAACTCAGGTAATCAAGTTACATTAAATTTATAAATTTAAAATGAATGAAATAATATAATAGTAAATTTTAGTTTGCTGGTAAGAGACTTGCATAGTGGTTTCTAAATAGCACAATAAGAAAAACATTAGGCGTGGAGTTGCCGTGAGTTTGCTAGGAAAATTAATAGGGATATAGCTTGAAGCTGCTTTTGAAAAGTTTAAATTATGCCCCCGAGTTAACCGGAATTGGCAAATACAACGGTGAAATGTGTGAAGCGTTTGCAGAACGAGGCATAGGTGTAACCGCAGTTGTGGCGCCGCCCTATTATCCTGAATGGAAAATTCATGATGGTTACCGTAAGTTTCTATACCAAACCGAAACTAAAAATGAAGTAGAACTCATTCGATGCCCTTTATATGTCCCTAAGAAAGTCACAACCATTAAACGCCTGCTGCATTTAGCGACTTTTGCTTTTAGCTCAGGTTTGGCCCTTTTTAGTCGTCTTTTTAAAAAGCCGGACGTGATTATTTTGGTTCAACCTACTTTATTCTGTGCGCCTTTAACGTTGTTGTATGCCAAATTAACAGGGACTAAAACCGTCTTACATATTCAAGATTATGAAGTGGATGCTATCTTTGGACTTGGATTAATGGGAGAGGGGAAAGCAGCCAGTGTAGCTAAAAAAATAGAACGTTGGTTGATGGCTGGGTTTGATGCAATCTCTACCATTTCTTTTAGTATGATAGAGAACGCTAAAAGCAAAGGTGTACCTGAAGATAAGTTGATTCATTTTCCTAATTGGTCGGATACATCTTTTGTGACTCCTGAAACTGATGGCTCTGCATTGCGTGAAGAGTGGGGATTTAGCAAAGAAGATAAAGTTTTTCTCTATGCTGGTAATTTAGGTGCTAAACAAGGTTTAGAAATCGTATTAGAAGCTGCTGGGCGTTTAAAAGATCACCCTCACATCAAATTTGTATTTGTTGGGGCTGGTGCCAATGTTGATAGCCTCAAACAATTAGCTTTACAACAAAACTTAAGCAATGTGTATTTTAAACCGCTACAACCATGGGAACTTGTTCCACAAATGCTGGCAATGGCTGATATTCATTTGGTCATTCAGAAAAAAGGCGCAGCTGATGCGGTTTTACCGTCAAAATTAACCAATATTCTGTCTGCTGGTGGGCATGCTATTGTCACCGCGGAAGAACATACAGAGTTGGGGCGCATTGAGCAGCAACAACCTGGGATCTATGAGTGTATTGAACCTGAAAGTGCTGATACACTTGTAGCATCAATCGAAAGCGCTATTCAAAAAGATACGAATAAGCCCAATAAGGTGGCGCGTCAGTTTGCGTTATCTTATTTAGATAAAAATACCATCATTGATAATTTTTTAAATAAACTAGTAAAAATAACGGAATCAAATTCGGATTTTGTAAGGGAAATAAAATGACAAAAAAAGTCGCATTAGTAACTGGGGTTACAGGTCAAGACGGTTCTTACCTGGCTGAGTTCTTATTAGAAAAAGGTTATGAAGTTCACGGTATTAAACGTCGTGCTTCATTGTTTAATACTCAGCGTGTAGATCACATTTATGAAGATCCACATGTTGAAAATGCTAACTTTAAGTTACATTACGGCGACTTATCTGATTCGTCTAACTTAATCCGTATCATGCGTGAAGTTGAACCTGATGAAGTCTACAACTTAGGCGCACAGTCTCACGTTGCGGTTTCTTTTGAAGCTCCAGAATATACTGCAGATGTAGATGCTTTAGGTACCTTACGTCTGTTAGAAGCCATTCGCTTCTTAGGGTTAGAAAAGAAAACTAAATTTTACCAAGCCTCTACTTCAGAGCTTTACGGTGAAGTACAAGAAATTCCACAAAAAGAAACCACACCATTCCACCCGCGTTCGCCTTATGCCGTGGCTAAAATGTACGCTTACTGGATAGCAGTAAACTACCGTGAATCTTATGGCATTTACGCGTGTAACGGTATTTTGTTCAACCATGAGTCTCCGCGCCGTGGTGAAACCTTTGTAACCCGTAAAATTACTCGTGCTATTGCCAATATTGCCCAAGGTTTAGAAAAGTGTTTGTTCCTAGGGAATATGGATGCATTACGTGATTGGGGTCATGCAAAAGACTACGTTCGTATGCAATGGATGATGTTGCAACAAGACAAGCCTGAAGATTTTGTTATTGCTACCGGTAAACAAATTTCAGTACGTGAATTCGTGCGTATGTCTGCAGCAGAAGCAGGTATTACCCTTGAATTTAGCGGTGAAGGCGTAGATGAAGTTGCTACAGTAACAGCCGTTAGTGGTGATGATGCGCCAGGCGTTAGCGTTGGTGATGTAATTGTTAAGGTTGACCCTCGTTATTTCCGTCCTGCAGAAGTAGAAACCTTGTTAGGCGACCCTTCAAAAGCCAAAGAAAAGCTTGGCTGGGTACCAGAGATCACAGTAGAAGAAATGTGTGCTGAAATGGTTCGCAGTGATTTGGATAAAGCTAAGCAACATGCCTTGTTGAAAGAACATGGTTATTCACTTTCTGTATCTAGAGAGTAGTAAACTAAGGTGATAAGGGGGCGAAATCATGAGTAGTTGCATATGTACTGTTTTCTATCATGTAGAGGGGAAATCAGTTAATGCCCCCTCTTTGAAATCAACTTTGGACAAATACGAGACGTACTATCGGTGCATGTACGTAATGTTTTCGTCAGCTAAAAAGTACAATGACTCAAAACTTATATTGTTTACAAACAAAAGTTTGCCGAATGAATATTCATCTCTACTAGATGAAATTGGAGTGGAAATCGTAGTTTTGGAGGAGAAACATTGTCAATTTGTACAATCATTCACGAATACTTTTCCAGGGTGCTTATTCACTTTAGATGTTATGAAATATTTAACCACTTCTAATGCAATCATTTCCAGTGAAAAATTTTTAATCGTTGATAGTGATTGTATTTTTAGAGAAACGGTTGATTGGCAGGAAAGTTGTGTGGCCTATGAGATAAATTACCCATTGAATAGATTGGTTAATGGACAATCAAAACAGTCATTAAAAGAAATATCCGATTACCTATTTGCATGTAAAGAAGAAGATTTTAAATATTATGGAGGTGAGTTTTATCTCTTATCAAAAATTAAATTAATTGAAATAAATAATATTCTAGAAAACGTAGTTGATTTCATTTTGAAGGAAAAAAAACTACTAAATATGCATTTTACTGAAGAGCATATACTTTCAATTATACTTAACAAGTGCGGTTGCCTTGATGCTGCAAAAGCAAATAGAGTTGCTCGGATTTGGTTGACTAGAGGGTACAATAATTTAAATACATATAATAAAGAAGCGAAGATATATCACCTGCCGTCTGAAAAAGAGCGTTTATTCAATAAATTATTTAACCAAATAATAGAAAACAAAGAGCATGTTGACGAACTCAATTTCAGTTCTATATCAATGAGTTATGTATCTTCTATCCCTAAACCAAATATTCTTAATAAAGTTATAAAAAGTATTAAAAATTTAAAAGGACGTTAACCAACATGAAAAAAGTTTTTGTTGCAGGCCACAGAGGCATGGTGGGTTCTGCCATCGTTCGTCAGCTGACAAAACAAGGTGATGTGGAAATTGTCACTAAAACCCGCAAAGAGCTAGATCTGACTAGCCAAGCAGAAGTCAGTGAGTTTTTTGCTAAAGAAAACATCGAACAAGTGTATTTAGCTGCAGCAAAAGTCGGTGGGATCATTGCTAACAACACTTACCCTGCTGAATTCATTTATGAAAACTTAATGATCCAATGCAACATCATCAACAGTGCGCATGTTGCTGGTGTACAAGATTTATTGTTCTTAGGCTCTTCATGTATTTATCCTAAGTTGGCTGAACAGCCAATGTCAGAAGACGCTCTGTTAACTGGTACCCTTGAGCCTACTAACGAACCTTATGCTATTGCTAAAATCGCTGGTATTAAGTTGTGTGAGTCTTATAACCGCCAGTACGGTCGTAACTTTCGTTCAGTTATGCCTACCAATTTGTACGGTGAAAACGATAACTTCCACCCTGAAAATTCTCATGTTATTCCAGCCCTTATTCGCCGTTTCCATGAAGCGAAGTTGGAAGGTAAACCTGAAGTAGTTGCATGGGGAAGCGGTAAGCCAATGCGTGAGTTTTTGCATGTGGATGATATGGCTGCAGCCTCTATTTATGTGATGCAACTTGATAACGCTACTTACGAAGCGAACACCCAGCCAATGCTTAGTCACATTAATGTGGGAACCGGTGTTGATTGCACTATTCGTGAGTTAGTTGAAACTGTTGCTAAAGTAACCGGCTTTGAAGGTGATATTAGCTTTGATGCGTCTAAACCCGATGGTGCCCCCCGTAAACTAATGAATGTATCACGCTTAAAAGACTTAGGCTGGCAGTACAGCATTTCATTAGAAGAAGGGTTAGCGAGTACTTACGAGTGGTTCTTAGCCAATCAAGATAGCTTTAGAAAGTAAGATTAGTATTAAATAAGAAAATATATGTTTTTAGACAAACCCACCTTTAGTACCGTGATTGCCAGTACACCGCTGGTATCTATTGATTTGGTGATCACCAATGAAAACAATGAAGCGCTGCTTGGCCAGCGCTTAAATCGTCCAGCTAAGGGGTATTGGTTTGTACCTGGCGGGCGAATACTAAAAGATGAATCTTTGGCCAATGCGTTTAAACGTTTGACCGAAGAAGAGTTAGGTGAAGCTTTTACCATGGATCAGGCAAGCCTGCTTGGTCCTTATGATCATTTTTACCAAGATAATGTGTTTGGGGATGAATTTACTACTCACTATGTAGCCATTGCCTACCAATTGAAGTTAACCAAACCATTAGAAAACCTTCCGCTGGATAAGCAACATGGCAGTTACCAATGGATGCCAATTTCCAAGTTGTTAGATAGTGAACAAGTGCATAAACATACTAAGTGGTATTTTATGTAGCATGGGCTTCAGCCCATGAATGTATGTATAAATCATTCTCGCGGGGCTAAAGCACCCGCCTACAGGTGGCGTGTAGCATGGGCTTCAGCCTATGAATGTAAGTATAAATCATTCTCGCGGGGCTAAAGCACCCGCCTACAGGTGGCAACATCCACGTTGTAGCATGGTCTTTAGGCCATGGAATCAAGCATAAATCATTCTCACGGCCTTGTAGCATGGTCTTCAGACCATGGAATCAGGCATAAACCATTCTCGCGGGGCATATCTAATTAGCTAGGTATTTAATTACTCCGCCTATCAAACGACGAAGGTAATAAAAGGGAAGAAGGTAGGGCGGTTTCTTTCCGTATTTTTGATAAATTTCTTGTGCTGGTGGAAATGCCATTTCCTTTATAAATAACCACTTTTCTCCTAAACTTTTCCGTTGTTGCAAGGAACGCTGAAGCTGTTGTGTGCGGCTATCTATTGTCGTTAAATATAATAACTCAGGGTTCGATGAAGCACCATCTAGGCTATTTAGAACGTTTTGAATACTTTCGTCCTCAAAATAGACATTGGCCAAGTCGAGGGCAAACTTCGATAGCGTCCCTAAGCCTTTTTCATCGATATTTTTACGAAACTCATTAATTTCCAATTGAGACATCTTTTGACAAAGCAATACTAGATCGTATAACCAAATCAACTTAACGGTATCACCCACATTTCGGTGATGAAGAAGGTGCACTATGGCATGAATTAACCCATGAGGTTTACTGACCAAAGGTATATTCTGCAAGGTACTTGTGTCAGCAGAATCCATCAATTCGTCAAAGGTGAGAATATTTTCAATCCCTAGTTCATTGCTAAGTCGAAGATGAATATCAAAATCCACGTTGAGTCCTGGGCTTAGGGTTTTGCGCATTGAAAATTGATTAAGAAGGGCAGTTGGACTCCAACCTCTTGGGTTTCGAAAGCCCATTGTTTCGAAGGCTTCAACAATCTCATTCTTATTATCGCTATTGATAATAATGTCGACGTCAGATTTAGTTCGTAATGAAGGGTTGTTGTAAACAGTGTAGCCTAATGCATAACCTTTAAGTACGACGAAGTTAATTTCTGCTTTAGTAAGTTGAATTAAGGTTTGCTGATATTGCTGTTCTATCAATTGGTTACGCATGTCTTGATGCAACTGAAAGTCAGCTAGGCTTGAAAGTAAGGGCGTTTTTAGTTGGCGTTGTTGCAGTACTTGAACGAGTAATGCTGCTACACCATGCTCAATGGCTAATTCAGTTAGTTCTTCAACATCATTTTTACTTAAGGATTGTAGCTTTGCAGGATCAGTGAGCAGTAGTTTACTAAGCAAGCTCGATTTTGGCTCAATTTGCTCAGTCGATCTAAGCATTAGAACGACTCCTAGATTTGTTGGGTTCGACTAACCTTAACCCGATGGCTAATAGGGTGAAAAATAACGCAGATAGATAAAAAGTCGCAACGTTATAATCAAAGCTTGAGTGTAACAACAACATTATCAACGATGCTTGACAGCCCATTAATAGACCTGGTTGAGTGCTAGAGTTACCCAGCAATATTCGTTTCAGCATGAGTAAGATTGCGATACTGAAAAGTAACAGGCCTATTACCCCCTGAGTGGCTAATGTTTCAAGGTAGTCGCTATGAGCTCGTTTTGACATTTCTGTATTGCCTAACGTCTCGGGTTTATATACATGTTGAATTAGTGGATAAGTACCAGGGCCACTGCCAAATAGGGGAAAATCAGCAATAACGTTTAAAGCCACTTTGTGAAGCTTTGCTCGGGGACTGTCCTGAATTCCATACTTTTCGAATCGTTCAAAGGAAGCGGAGTTTACAAAAATAAGTCCCAATAAAGTAAATATACCTAATAAAGATAAGAGTGCTTTTTGTTTTTTTACTTTCTGCTGCTGCCGACACAAATAGCGAAGAGAAACTGCACCCATAATTAGCATAAAGACTAGATTTCCGCCTCTGGAATCAGTCTTAGTTAATACAAAAAATAATAACAGCGCCAGCCAAAGAAAAATGAATATTCGGGAACAGATAATATAAATTAGCGTTAGGGATAAACGATTATTTCGCCAGCTTCTCTTACGTTTTTTTAAATTATCATAAGCTAAACCTAAGGCCAATGGGATAACCATAGACAAATAAATGGCATATTGATTTTTATAACTAAATGTTCCGCGGATTGCATTGTTCCAATTTGAATCCCAAGGTGGTATGGCCTTCGAAAGTTCGTATTGTCCGCCAGTGTAATGATTTACCAGAGAATACACTGCGGTAGCTGTGGCGACTATTATCAAACAGTAAACCAGCTTGCTTAACCGGTTCGGTCTTTTCAAAAGAACATAGGTAAGTAAAAATAATAACACTAATGAAGAAAGTTCGAACCACTCTACAGCAGATGTGGCTGGTGATAGACTAAGGTATCCATAGTCAGTATCTGCATTAAACTGGTAAAATTCTGCGCTTTGGGGGCTTAAACCAGTTAGAAATTCCATGGGAATCGGTATCAAATAGATGCTCAAGTACAGCAACCACAACAGCAAAAAAAATAATGGACTTTGCAACGTTTTCGTTTCAGAAAAGAAGGTGGGTTTCCCCAAAATCAATAAAAATAAACCAACAGTAATGAGTATGGTTGTTAAAACGTGCTCCCAAGCAAGTTCGGCGCCGTGTAACCATGGCGATAGCCCATGTATTATCAATAAGCATATGAATGCACTAGTGGTGAGCCAAGAACTTATCTTTGTCTTCATTGTTCTAATACTCGCATTATGCGTTGCTTGAATTTGGAGTTTGCAATTAACTGTTTGAATGGAATGGTATTTTTGAATTGTCGCATATTCAAAGCAACTGAACGTGACATGTGCAATTCGTTCAATGAAGCTCGCAACATATTATTAGCAAGTAATTTATTCTTCGATGTTAAACGTTCCCAATGTTCTACAATTATAGGAATTAATCTTATTTGATTTTTTCGCTCGAATGGCCCCAACCTTAATGACTTCGATAGAGCAGATTGATCCTCCCATGTATAGTCTAAGCGAGTGATTCTAGATTGTGCTAATAAGGTCCAGCCTAAATAGTGTGAAGGGGCTGAATGGGTCATTTTTAGTGCATAGTACTCAGCCAACTGTAAATTCGCAGTGGACTGCTCCACCTCTGCTAGAACTAGATAAAGGCGGCTATAGAGCTCATTGATTTTGTTTTTATCAGTTAGTTTGAATGGTAACAAACTTAATTTTTCGGCTCGGCTTAAGCGGGAAATGATACTTTCAGCTTGCTCTATGTCGATTGGTAGATTTTTGTTTTCCCATTGGCTAATTGTTTGTTCAGGTTTCACTATAAGAATGGATGAAATCAAAAACTGAAAAGCAATCATTAGAAAAGCCAACAGTAGTAAAAGACTAATTAATCTTTTAATCATAGAAAATTTACTTGCGGAGGGCTCGGGTGAATTAGGCATGATCGTATTCTTTAAAAACCACTGAATGATCTTTAATTGAGAACGAGTTAAAGATCAAACGTTGGCCATTCATCTTTACTTTCTACTTTTTTAATCATTGGCGAGTTTTCTTCAAATAGGGATTGAGGGTTATTTACCACTAAGTTATTTAGTTTGTCTTGGCCAATAATACCTGGCAATTCAGCGATACTGGCTTTTAGATCTGGCGAACGTCCCTTCAAGTTGTGGCAATCAGACGCAATGGCAAATGCTTTGTCTTGTTCCACTAATTCTAATGCCATTTGTTTAACATCGTCACCAAATTTACCCGTTAAACTGCTGGCGGTAATTTGCAGTGGGCAACCCATACCGGTAAAGGTTTGTAATTTGTGAGGATGGTTCAAAAAGGTTTTGTTTCGCTCTGGGTGCACAATAAGCGGAATGATGTCTTTTTGCAGTAGCCAGCGCACTAGGTTGTCACTTCCGTGGGGCACTTCGATACGAGGAAACTCTAACAAGAATGTTCTCTTGTCTTGGTATGTTCCTAGCCAAGGAATTTGATCTTGCTGCACCAATTGCATCAGTTCAGTGCCAATGCGTACTTCAGCTCCTAAACGTAATTTAATATCTATATTGGCATCGGCAACTTGTTGCTGAAATTGCGTAAAACGATTGGTCAAGTCAGCTTTGGTATTTTCATAACGACCAAAATCTATATGTGGGGTGAGGACTTGTGTTTTCACCCCTTGGTCCACCGCCATTTTTAACATGTCCAGCGCTTCTGCTAAGGTCCTTGCCCCATCATCAACGCCCGGTAAAATATGACTGTGAATATCTATCATCAGTGGTGTTTTTTGCTCTATGCCGCTGAGCTTTTATCGCTTTCCGGCTGAATCACGGTGCCGTAATACTCGCCAGAATAATAGTGGTCGCCGTAGTAACTCATCTTCTGAGGTTCGGCTACTGTCAGCACTGCGCCTATCACGTTTGCATGGAGTTTCTGTAAGCGTTTGACGGCTTCTTTAGATACTTTTATTTTGGTCTCTTCAGCTCTTACTGCCACTATTACGCCATCTACTTTTGTGCCCACAATACAAGCGTCACTTACCGGTAAGGTAGGCGGGCCATCTAATATAATGTGATCAAAGTGGGTTTTTAATGACTGCAATGCTTTGGCAAACTTTTCCGAAGACAAGAGTTCAATAGGGTTGTGGGGAATAGTGCCACAAGGCATCACATTAAACTGCTTATTATCAGTAGGGTTAACAATGCAATCAGCAAAGTTTACTGTACCAGCTAAAAGATCGGTTAAACCATGACGAGACTGAATTTTAAGGTTCTTTGCAATACTCGGCTTACGTAAATCCACTTCCAATAATAAGGTTTTACCAATTTGGCTATAGGCTGCCGCTAAGTTCATGGCTAAAGTGGACTTGCCTTCTGAACCAGAAGCAGAAGTAACCAGTAAAGTTTTTGGCGGATTATCGATATTCGAAAACTGTAAACCGGTACGTATGCTGTTTATGCTCTCAGCAAATACTGATCGGGTGTCTTCAGCATACTCCATTTCTGGAATACTATGGGTATCTTTTTTCTTTAAGGCCATGGTAATACCCAAGGCTGGGATCTTCAGGTTATCTTCTAACGCATCTGGTGTCCGGTAAGTATTGTGTAGTGCTTCTTTCACGAAGGCTAAAACCACCCCAAAAAACACCCCCATAAATACCGATAAGGCTATAATTAATTTCACATTAGGTTTAATGGGCGAGCTAGGCACGGTGGCTGTATCTATTACTTGTACGTTAGAGGCGGTAAAATCGCCGCGAATATTGGTCTCCATTAAACGATTAATAAATGACTCGTAGATACGACGGTTATTCTCCACTTCACGCTCTAATGAGGTAAGAGTAAAGTTTGAACCTTGTAGTGATTGAATCTCGTCCTTTTCATTGGTCAGTAACCGCTGAATATTACTTACCTGCTGGCTGGCTAAACGATAATCACTTTCGATGCGCTCAACAATTTTTGCAATTTCACGAGATAAACTATCTTGTACACTTTTTAGCTCGGTGCGAGCAGAAATCATTTTAGGGTGTTTTTCTTTATAACGTTCGAATAATTCATCCACTTTACTTTGTAATTTGGCTTGTTCTTTCACCAAACCGCTGGCAGTGCTATTTTGTAATACTGGCCCTAGGGAATAAAATGCTTTGGAATCAGGTTGCACACCTTCCACTTGCCTATACAACTCTTCCGCAGTACTTAGTTCAGTTTGCGCGCTTATCAATTGGTTATTTAATGATTGCAAGCGGGAGTTAGCATCTCGCTGTTGCAAGGAGGTATCTACTATGCCTTGCTGCATTCTAAATTCACGTAATTTGTTTTCAGAAGCGGTTAACTGTGCTTTAAGCTCAGACGATTGTTCCGATAACCATTTTTCGGTATTTTTCACGTCACCTAAGCGAGATTCTAAGCCAAACTGAATATAGGCTTCACCTAAAGCGTTGATAATATCGGTAGCCAGTTGAGGGTCATCTGACTGATAACTAATATTAATAATCTGACTTTGTTTACCACCACTGACTTTTAAGCCCCCTTGAATTTGTGACGCTAACATCACTTTAATATCATGGTCAGAACGTTTTCTCGTTGGTGTATTACTCTTGGTTTTTCCAAAAAGTGCAGCGATTTCCTGTTTTATTTCAGCAAGGGTAGCCGACAATCCACTGTCTTTTTTACCTTTATTGGCCAGCTGCTGTTTTTTGAATTTTTCTACTAGGTTGAGTTTATCTACAACGGTTTCGGCAATAGCGCGAGATTGTAAAATTTCATACTGAGTTTCATAGAATAAAAATACTAAGGCTGAGGCAATATATTGTTCATCTCTTGCTGCATTAGGTTGCTGGGGGTCTGCTAGTATTTTTGAACTAGCTTGATAGATAGGGGTTGCTGTTGCTGCAATATAACCACCAATTAACAAACAAACCAGAGTCACTGCAGCTATTAGCCATTTTGCTCGTTTAATGGTGCGCCAATATTGGCTTAAATCCAACGTTTCTTCAGCATTATCGTTGGTTATAGCGGGGTTCAAGCCTTGTTGTGATGTCATGTTTTCACTGTTCCATTTGTATTGCGCTAAGCATAGCGCTATCTATCTTTTACTGTTTTTTAAACTCATAGTGCAAATTCGTGTGTACAAGCGTTTAAACCAATACCAAATGCAAGTTCTTAGAAAAAGCTTTCTTCCACGGTTATTACATCGCCCGGTGTAACTGGGGCATTTAAATCGACTTTTTTGCGTTCACTATGTTGCGCTTCGTTCAACAAATAAATATTGCTTTTTGATGCACGTTCAGTAAACCCACCTGCTATGGTAACTGCAATTTGTACCGTCATTTTGGTTCTAAACGGGTAACTGCCTGGCTTTTTCACTTCGCCATTTATATAAAACGGGCGGTATTCAGCAATACTTACGGAAACACTAGGCTTCTTAAGGTAGTCATCACCAAATAACTTAGTTAGCAAGGCCTCTACCTCAGGTACGGTTTTACCTTGTACTTCTACTTGGCCCAAAAGGGGAACCGAAATAGTGCCTTCGTCAGTGATCTGTGCTTCTTTTAGTCCCAGCTCGGGTTCGTCGAACACAGTGACGGAAATTGCATCACCCGTGGATAAGCGATATGTGCTATCACTGCTGCTTTCAACATTTTGTGCAAATGCATTTACACTCAGGCCTGCGCATAAAATACTAATGAACAAAAGAATACGTTTTTTCACTTAATAGTTCCTTTTCAAAATCTGTAAATTGACTAATCGATTAACCAATCAATGCCTAACATCAAAATATTTGAGTCATAATCATAAAGTTCAAATTCAGAGCTACGCTTCTTATGAGAGTAATCAATGTATACTTCTAAACTGCGTTTTAATGCATAAGCGTATTTAGCTTCAATGGCGCTGATAGTATCTTTTCTAGAGAAAGTGCTTCCTAAATCATCTTCACGATATAGGTAACTAAAGCTTACTTCACTTCTTGCGCTAAACTTGTGCTCTAAACCAATGGAATAAGTTTCACTAATGAAACTGGGCAATCCTTCCACAGCACTCTCTCGAGTGGAGCGATCAGCTCCTAACGTTATAGTAGAGTATGTGTTGGGTTTCCAAATCATATCTAAATAATAAGCTAGGCCAGATATGTCATCGTAAAACTCATTGTCGTAATCTATATCTTGATAACCTACTTTGAATATTCCAGTGGTTTGCGCCGTTGCTGTCCACTCCACACCCATTAAAAATCGATTCTGGCTTGCTGAAACATCAAATAGCTCGGTATTTATATAGCTTAAATCATCTATACTTGCTTCTAACAATAGTCGGGTTTTTGGGGCTAATCGATAGAAAAACGTACCTGTTAATCGATTCACATCGTAATCACGGAAAGATTGATCATTGTTGTCGTATCTACGTTTATCTATATCGTAAGCTATTCTTATCTGGCCAATGCTCTTTCGCGTTCCGTACGTGCCTGCGGCTTTTAATGACGCAGACGATACCTCTGTAAATTCGTCTAACACGCTGGTTGCAGCATTGGTTATGCCAGGTTCTTCAATTTGACTGGAGTATCCTAGGGCTAATTCTGAGGTGAACTTTGAGGTATGTTTATACTGACCTTTCAAGGATGCTTCATGTTCTGCGAAGTTTAAATCACTCAAATCATCATATTGCCGATAATTGCCCTTATATAGTGCATCAAGTTGCACTGATTCATAAAGTTCGGTTAATTTTAGTGCAGGGGCAAGTTGCAAAAACTGATCGGATACTTCTTCAGAGCTACGAAAAATGTTGTCATCATGGCCAATATTAGCGCCAATGACCGCTGAAAAACCTTCGTGCTGTTGCGCATAGGCGGAATTGAAACACGCCGAAACAATAAGCATCAAAATAAGCTTGGGGAAGGATTTCTGTGAATCAGAAATCATATTGTTAAAGTTAATCATACAGCTCTTTCCATAAACTCCGGTCTTTCTCTCAAGTGGCAGATAGCCTGCTTTTCGAGAGAACTCCTGCATTACCACAACTAAGCGAGTTGATTAACGCATAATCGCCGTGGAAAATAGCAAATATCAACGCAAAAATATAGATTATTAAGTAATTAAATTTTTGTGACGACATCCACTTTGTTGCTCATTCGGTTCAACAGTTTTTACTGATTTTAGCTAACAGCTACGCCCGTTAATTTTTGCTTGTTCGTGTTATTACAGACTAATGTTCAAAGGTAATGCACATTTCGCACCAAATGTGCTCTTTTTTCAGTTGGCATTAACTATATGCAGAGATGCGAGTTTGTGTGATAAACTTGAACGTGTTCAATATGTTTGAAGCAGTCTATATTTGACGCGCTTTATTTAGGTTTTTCATGTTTAAACGGCTAGTTACAGCGATAATGATAACTACCTTGCTTTTAAGCCAAGGGGTTTCTGCGTTGGCGATGGCCTGTGATATGGAAAATATGCCTGAAATGGGCCAAAGCATGATGAATTCTGACCCTGTTATGGTGCAACAGCATAATTCACATGTTGAGAAGCCCCATCACGAAATGGATTCGGACACGCATTCGAGCATGCATTCAATGCAAGATTGCTGCAACAAAACCTGTGATTGCGAACACGGCACTGCTTTTTCAGCAGCGTTGTTTGTGGCCAATCCATTTCCCGATACAATGATCAATCATACCGATGTTATCGCCGAGCAATACAACGCCCTCGACGCCCACACATCCAATTTAATCAAACCCCCGATTATTTAAACCCTCCCAAAATAGATCCGCCTTTTTTCCGTATGCCCATGTAGCATGGCCTTTAGGCCATGGATGTTTGAGACAAACCGCCATGGTTTTCGCGGGGCTAAAGCACCCATTTGTAGCATGGCCTTTAGGCCATGGATGTTTGAGACAAACCACCATGGTTTTCGCGGGGCTAAACCACCCGTTTGTAACATGGCCTTTAGGCCATGGATGTTTGATATAAACCACCGTGGTTTTCGCGGGGTTAAATCACCCATTTGTAGCATGGTCTTTAGGCCATGGATGTTTGAGACAAACCACCGTGGTTTTCGCGGGGCTAAAGCGCCCGCCTACATGCTGGATATGTTGATAAACCTTGCGGGGCTAAAGCACCCGTCTACATGGGATGTATCAATTGATTGTGCGGGTTAAATCAATCGCCCATTGTTCTTTGGAATTATATTATTAATAGAGTTTTGACATGTTTAAGCTTAACTATTTAACCCTTATTTTCTTCGCAGCTGTGTTTGCGTTCTTGTTTCCTGCGGCTCAGGCAAACGTTGATGTGGCCAAACGGCAATTAACCTTGCAAGACGCGGTGCAATTGGCCATCGACAATGATCCTTGGCTAAAGGGCAATCAATTACAAGGACAGGCTTTGTCATCGCAAAGCATGGCGGCTGATACCTTGCCTGATCCGGTTTTATCCATGGGTGTGCTTAATTTGCCAACCAATGGGTTTGCTTTCGATCAAGAAGCCATGACGCAGCTTAAGGTAGGCATTGCTCAACAATTCCCTCGTGGTGACAGTCTTGCTATTCGTAAACGCCAACTTGAGCAGCTTGCAGCTAAACATCCGTTTATGGCGCAAGATCGCAGTGCACAAATTGCAGTTACTGTCTCTCAGCTATGGCTCGATGGTTATGCTGCCCAACAGCAAATTCTGTTATTACAACAGGAAAGCCCGTTATTCGAGCAGTTGGCACAAACGGTAGAGTCACAATACGCCTCGGGGCAGCGTCGTACTCGTCAAGAAGATGTGGTGCGAGCCAACCTTGAACTAGCCCGCCTACAAGACCGCTTAACCCAATTACAAAGTGATAAAGAGACAGCCATGGCGGCTTTGTCGCAATGGATCGCCAAAGAAGGCGTGGATGACAGTTTTATTGACGACGCAGATTTTGCATTGGGCCAAGGAGATGAAAACCTGTTTTCTAAGGTGGCTTTGGCCGAACAGGGGATTTTTAACCGCCAATATTATGGTCAGATACTCGCCAACCATCCCGCAGTGCTGGCATTAAATCAGACCATTTTAGCAGGGCAGGTGGGTGTTGAGCTTGAACAACAAAAGTACCAACCTCAATGGGGAGTGAACGCCAGTTATGCCATGCGCGCCGACGATCAGGCTGGGCAAAGCCGTGCAGATTTCTTTTCAATTGGCGTATCAGTGAACTTGCCTTTGTTCAATCATCAACGCCAAGACAAATCCGTTCAGGCAGCAAAGTACCAAGCAGAATCCTTGATAACAGAAAAACGTTTGTTGCTGCGCAATATGTTGTCACAACTTGAATTGTTGATGAGTCAGCGCTTGCGTCTCGAAGACAGATTAGCGAATTACGACACCTCTATTTTACCCAAAATGCACGAGCAAGCTGAAGCAGAACTTACCGCTTACACCTCTAATAGAGGCGATTTTGGGGAAGTGATGCGCGCCAGAATTAGCGAATTAAATAGTCGTTTAGAACGAGTTTCAATTTCCAGCAAACAACAAAAAGTAAATGCTCACTTACAATATTTCTTTGTGCAGGCAGACCTTAGTGATAGCCAGTTTTCAAAACTGGCTTTAGGAGAACAGCAATGAGTCAAAGCAATAATCAACCTGCAAACCACAATACCAAACTAAAACCAGTGCTTTGGCTGGTTGCCGGTTTACTCGTGGGAACAGCTGCAACCAGTGTGTATTTCAACGCAGCTAATCAGCATGGTCATTCTCAAGCAAGTCATTCAGGCGCTGAACAATCCAATAAGGGGATCTCTAATCAAGATGAACCCCTTTATTGGGTGGCCCCCATGGACCCCAATTTTAAACGAGATCAGCCGGGTAAATCTCCCATGGGCATGGATTTGGTGCCTGTTTATGCTGATAACGGCGCAAGTAACAATGATAGTCCAGGTACGGTTTATATTGCCCCCAATATTGTCAATAATTTGGGGGTGCGCACTGCCAAAGTCACCAAAAGCCAAATGCATGTGCCAATTCACACGGTTGGATACGTTGGATATAACGAAGATAACTTGGTGCATATTCATGCCCGTGCCCAAGGTTGGGTAGACAAACTTTATGTTACCGCCTCTGGTGAGCCGGTGGAAAAAGATCAGCCTTTGTACGCACTTTATTCCCCAGAGCTAGTCAATGCCCAAGAAGAATACCTTCTAGCGGTAAATCGAGGAAACAAGGTATTAATCAACGCGGCATTAGCGCGTTTAGTCGCTTTGCAAATGCCGAAACAAGCGGTAGACACCCTAAAGCGAACACAGAAAGTACTGCAAACCGTTGAATTTCGGTCACCCCAAGCAGGAGTGGTGGATAACTTAAATATTCGCGAAGGTTTTTATGTGAATCCAGAGCGGACGTTAATGTCCATAGCGTCACTTAAAGATGTGTGGGTGGAAACCGAGGTGTTTGAGCGGCTCTCGCCTCAAGTGGAAGTGGGTTTGCCTGTTACCATGAGTTTGGACTATCTTCCTGGTGAAAGCTGGCAAGGAGTTGTGGACTATATTTACCCTACCTTGAACGCACAAACGCGTACCCTGCGTGCGCGACTTAGATTTAGCAATAGCCAACAAAAACTTAAACCAAACATGTTCGCCCAAGTGGTGATCCACAGCAAAGCTAGTGAAAACACCTTGTGGGTTCCGAGTGAAGCGGTGATCCGTACCCGCGAGCAAAACCGCGTAGTAATGGCCTTAGGCGATGGCCAATTCAAATCCGTAGCCGTCACATTGGGCACAGTCGTTAATGGACAGGCACAAATCCTAGATGGATTAGAACAGGGAGATAACATCGTCACCTCGGCGCAGTTTTTACTGGACTCAGAAAGCAGTATCAACTCCGACTTCTCGCGCATGACCGCACTTCCAAATAAACAAGACACCCATGTAAACCATATCAATGCCGGTGGTATGGATCACAACATGGACACCCATGATATGCCGGGCATGGATAGTCACGGAGCAAATAATCAATACAGCCATGCAAGCGCCTCGAATATGGCTTTAGAGTCTGATGGGAAGTCGTTCACTGTAATGGGAGGTGTTAAGGCGGTTTTGTCTGACTCTCGGCAGTTAACAGTGAGCAATGAAGACTTTGATAAGTGGCGGAAGGGTCGCTCAACCATAGATTTTATGGTTGCTGAGGATGTTGATATCAGTGATGTTCATGTTGGCTCGCAAATTCATTTCACCTTTGTCATCCATGCTGGACACTTTATGATCACAGACTTGATGATCCATCCGCAGATGGGGGACAAGGACTCTGACGACGCTGAAATGCCTCAGGGGATGCATCATGATTGAGAAGTTAATTCATTGGTCCATTGATAATCGATTTCTGGTGCTGTTATGCACCTTGCTGATGGTTGGAGTGGGTGTCTACAGCGTAAAAAATACACCCGTGGATGCAATCCCCGATTTGTCTGACGTGCAGGTCATCATCAAAACCAGTTATCCAGGACAGTCACCTCAGGTGGTGGAAGATCAAGTGACTTATCCCATCACAACGGCCATGTTGTCTGTTCCTGGTGCGCAAACGGTGCGTGGCTTTTCGTTTTTTGGTGACTCTTATGTGTATGTGATTTTTGATGACAAAACTGATCTTTATTGGGCTCGAAGCCGAGTTTTGGAGTATTTGTCACAAGTTTCCGCGCGATTACCTGAGTCTGCCGAGCCGCAACTAGGGCCTGATGCCACAGGTGTGGGTTGGGTGTTTATGTATGCTCTAACAGATAAAAGCGGCCAGCACGACATTAGCCAATTACGTTCGTTGCAGGACTGGTTTTTAAAATTCGAGCTGCAAACGGTGCCGGGCATTGCTGAAATTGCCACTGTCGGCGGTATGGTCAAGCAATATCAGGTCACTATTGACCCCGATAAGTTGCGGGCCTACAACATTCCCCTTAGCCATATTCAAACTGCCATCCGCCAAGGCAATCAGGAGGTGGGTGCCTCGGTAATTGAAATGGCAGAAGCGGAATATATGGTGACAGCCAAAGGCTACTTAACCGGAATTGCTGATTTGCAATCTATTCCCCTAGGGTTGAACGCCAAAGGCACGGCGTTGCAATTGCGCGACGTGGCCGATATTCGTTTGGGCCCGCAAATGCGCCGCGGCATTGCCGAGTTAAATGGACAAGGTGAAGTGGTTGGCGGTGTTGCTGTGATGCGCTTTGGTGAAAACGCACAAAAAACCATTGATGCACTTAAAGCTAAATTACAAAGTCTGCAAGGTAGTTTGCCCGATGGGGTTGAAGTGGTAACCGTTTACGATAGGTCGGAATTGATAACCCGAGCGGTAGATAATTTATGGAATAAATTAGCGCAAGAGTTAATCATAGTGGCTCTGGTATGCGCGCTCTTCTTATTTCATTTGCGCTCTGCAATAGTGGCGGTAGTGAGCTTGCCCATGGGCATTTTGATTGCCTTTGCGGTGATGTATTGGCAAGGCATTAACGCCAACATTATGTCTTTGGGAGGAATTGCCATTGCCATAGGAGCCATGACCGATGGCGCTATTGTGATGTTGGAAAACTTGCATAAGCACATGGAAAAAACGCCCTTAACTGAGCAGAACCGTTGGCAAGTTGTGGCTAAAGCGGCGTCTGAGGTGGGGCCTCCGTTATTTTTCAGTTTGTTGATCATCACCGTGAGCTTTTTGCCGGTGTTTATTCTAGAAGCGCAAGAAGGACGAATGTTTGCTCCTTTGGCCTATACAAAAACCTACGCCATGGCCGCTTCGGCGGGGTTAGCTGTCACCCTCATTCCGGTATTAATGGGGTATTTAGTGCGGGGAAAAGTGCTCAGTGAAGCGAAAAATCCACTCAATAGGCTACTGATCGCCGCTTATACGCCGGCACTTAAACTGGTTCTGAGGTTCCCCAAACTCACTCTACTGGCAGCCATTTTGGTGGCTTTGGTTGGCTTTTATCCACTGAGCAAAATTGGTAGTGAATTTATTCCGCCTTTTGATGAAGGGGATCTAATGTATATGCCTACCACTTATGCCGGGCTATCCATTGGCAAAGCCCGCGAGGTATTGCAACAGACCGATAAGTTAATTGCCACTATCCCTGAGGTGAAAAGCGTGTTTGGCAAAATAGGCCGCGCTGAAACCGCCACAGATCCCGCCCCTTTGACCATGATTGAAACCGTGATCCAATTAAAACCACGTTCCCAGTGGCGTGCAGGGTTAACCACTGATGACTTGCGCAAAGAACTCGATGAAGTGGTGCAATTGCCAGGATTAACTAATGCTTGGGTCATGCCCATTCAAACTCGCATTGATATGTTGGCAACGGGCATTAAAACCCCTGTGGGAATTAAAATTGCTGGAGCAGATATTAATGTCATCCAACGAATAGGCCAGGATCTAGAAAAGCTGCTGTCTAAGATGGATGGCACAGCCTCGGTTTATGCCGAAAGGGTGGCTGGTGGACGTTACATCAAAGTAGATATCGACCGAGAAAAATCAGCCCGTTACGGTCTAAATATCAGTGATGTGCAACAAGTTGTCGCCACCGCCATTGGTGGTAGGAATATCACGCAAACGGTGGAGGGGCTAGAGCGGTATCCAGTGAATGTGCGGTATCCACAGTTTTATCGAGACTCCCCAGAAGCCTTGCAACTGCTTCCTATTGTCACTCCCAATGGGCAGCGCATAGCACTTGCGGATGTGGCCAATGTGTATATTGAAGATGGACCGCCGGGGATTAAGAGTGAAAACGCGCGGATCAACGGTTGGACTTACATTGATATTGAAAACATTGATGTGGGTAGCTACGTGGAAAATGCCAAAGCGCTGGTGGCGCAAAACCTAGACTTACCCAGTGGTTACAGTCTGCAATGGGCTGGACAATACGAATACATGCAGCGAGCTTCTGAAAAGCTCAGTTATGTAGTGCCATTAACCTTGGCGATTATTGTGCTGTTACTGTACCTAAACTTCCGAAATATTACCGAGGTGATGATCATTATGGGCACCTTGCCATTGGCATTAATCGGCGGAGTTTGGTTGTTATATATTGAAGGCTTTAATTTATCGGTAGCCGTGGGTGTGGGTTTTATCGCCTTAGCGGGAGTGGCGGTGGAAATAGGCGTGATTATGCTTGTTTATCTCAACCAAGCCTTCCAAGACTTATTGGACAGGCATGTTAAGGTCGATACAAACCAGAGTTTAGACAGCCATGATGAAAAGCCATCGGCAAGTTCTTCAACCATTAGTAACCAAGCGTTAATGGAGTCGGTTTTAGACGGTGCCGGGAAACGGGTAAGGCCGGTGGTTATGACAGTAGCGACAGTGATGATAGGGTTGTTGCCAGTAATGTATGGCACAGGCACGGGTTCAGAAGTCATGAGCCGTATCGCCGCCCCCATGGTAGGTGGCATGGCAAGTGCGTTGTTATTGTCATTGTTAGTCGTGCCAGTGGTGTTCTATTTATGGCGAAAACACCAATTAAAACTGTAGCACGGGCTTCAGCCCGTGAACCGCGGGGCTATGGAATTTAGGGCCATAATTTGCGGGGTTAAAACACCCGCCTACAGGTCTGGGTTGTAGCACGGGCTTCAGCCCGTGGAATGTCGGGGCCATGAATTGTGGGGTCATAATTTGCGGGGCTAAAGCACCCGCCTACAGATCTGGGTGTAGCACGGGCTTCAGCCCGTGGAATGTCGGGGCTATGAATTGTGGGGGCCATAATTTGCGGTGCCTGTAGCATGGCCTTTAGGCCATGGCTCCATTAAACGAAAAACCAACGAATATCGGAGGAATAATGAAAAAAACGGCAAAATTATATCGAATGGAAAGCTCGCAACATATTTGTCCTTTTGGATTGAAATCAAAAGACCTATTGCAAAGAAAAGGTTTCGAGGTTGAAGATCACAAACTGGCCTCACGTCAGGAAACCGATGAATTTAAAAACGCTCACGACGTAAAAACCACCCCCCAGACCTTCATTGATGGCGAAAGGATCGGTGGATACGATGATTTAAGGGCATTTTTTGGTATGTCTAAACCTGGCCAACAGGGCAAAACTTACACGCCTGTCATCGCTATATTTGCCGTGGCTGCACCTTTAGCCATAGCAATGGCTTATTCTTCGGCAATGGCCATTGTTTCAATACAGACATTAATGTTATTCGTTGCATTTTCAATGGCGATTCTTGCGGTACAAAAGCTGCGGGATTTATACAGCTTCTCAAATTCCTTTATTACCTATGATTTGCTTGCCATGCGGGTTGTACCTTACGCCTATGTGTATCCATTTTTAGAGGCATATGTTGGGATTGGGATGGTCGCGAACCTGCCGCCATTATTGATTGCGCCAATATCGTTGTTCATCGGTGGTATCGGAGCCGTTTCAGTTTACAAAGCTGTTTATATGGAGAAACGTGACCTCAAATGCGCCTGTGTTGGCGGTAAAAGTGATGTGCCATTGGGCGCGGTATCATTGACCGAAAACCTATTCATGATCGCCTCCGGTTTGTGGATGTTAACCTTGTAGCATGGCCTTTAGGCCATGGAACGCGCGGACCTGTAGCACGGGCTTTAGCCCGTGGAAACGGATACGAAAACATACGCGGGGGTGTAGCATGGCCTTCAGGCCATGGATCGCGGGGGGCCATGGAATTGCGTGGAAAAACAAAAAAGGGGCGATTGCCCCTTGGTATTCGATGATTGTTTCGCGGTTTATTTTGTTTGTTGTTTGCGAGCTGCTAACAATCCAGCGATACCGAAAAACAATAAAAATAGCGCTGATGGCTCTGGAACTTGCTGTACTTCGGCAATGGCAACTTCTAGGTCGTAGGCGTAGTCTGTGAAAGTATCGAAGAAACCCTCGTTACCACCAACGGCAAGGGTGTATGAACCTGCTTCTAATACTAAACCCGTTAAGCTTCCGCCTAAACCAGGAATATAAGGGCTATTACCGTCTACAAAAACTAGGTTGTCGAAGAAGTCGCTGAAGTCGCTTTTATTTGAAAAAGGAATGGCGAAGTCATGGGCGATTGTGCCCTGGTATAAGCTTAAACCCATAGTGATCAATGAGTCAGTTGTAGCAGTGAAGGTCGATTGCGCAGCTACATCGAAAGTGATGAAATCAATTGCGTCACCAAAGGTATCTTCGTTTAACCAGCCGCTATCACCTACTACTGAGTCAGAAATTAAACCGTCAGTTGGAAGTGAAATAATTGAAGCTGAAGCTGATGCGCTGCATAACAATACAAGAGCCGTTAGCATTGGAGTTAATATACGTTTCATAGTCTTTCCTATAGTGAATAAGGCACCTGGGAAAGCTTTCCTAGGTGCCACTTGTTGTTATATTTAGATTAAAGTGCGCCGTTTTCCCACGGACCAGTAATAGCGAATGTCACACCTGGTGATTGCACATTCACAAACAACCAACGACCGTAGAAACATGCGCCAGCCATTTCTCGGCTAGTGAAGCTACGTCTGTTGCTGCCATCGATTGAATCGCCAACTGAATCCCAAAAATTTGCTTCAGTCCCAGGGTAAATAGAATCGATTTGAGCTAAGTCACCTTGGTCTAATGAAATGTTATTTTCTGCGAACGGGAAGGTTTCTCCCGCCATGGTTAAACCAATAAGGCGTTTAGGGTTTGAGCTGCCATCTTCACACATCAAAATGTTTCCGCGCGGGCTAACAGCGATGTTATCTGGCGCATTTACTTCATTAACGGCGTCGGATGATTCGAAAATGATAGTTAGGGTTTCTTTGCGAGGATCGTAGCAGAAGATTTGTCCAAGGTTGGCTGCGCCACCTGAGGTTGATACGAAGTAGATTTTGCCGTCGTCATACCAGCAGCCTTCGCCACGCTCAACAATTGCAGCGTCTGAAGCTTGGTTGTAACATCTTTCAGTTGTTGCGTCTGGATCAGCAACTTCCTGCCAAGTTACATCCCAAACAGTGCCTTGCACTAAGCCACCACGTAAATCTACGCGCGACTCACCGTTTAGCACCATGGCATACAAGCTGCCGCCAGATTTCAAGTCACCCCATTCGCCCGCAGGAACAAAACGATAGAATGCAGAAGAACCCGCATCTTCAGTTTCATATACGTAGCCAGTTGCTGGATCTACGGCAGCAGCTTCGTGTGAGAAACGACCCATTTCACGAATGGGTTGGCCATCGGAGATGCCAAATCCAGGGACTTCGAACACGTAACCGTGATTTTCTCCTTGAGGACCTTGATTCCAGTTATGGAAGGTTTCTTCACAAGATAACCATGTTCCCCAAGGTGTGCTTCCGCCAGCACAGTTTCTAATCGTGCCGCCAAGGCTGTTGTATGAAGACAAAAATTCACCTTTGACGATATCAAACATTAGGTTAGTGGTACCGCCATTTTGAGCTGCGTTATAAACGCCACGGCCACCACGAGGTGAGGCTGGAGAGCCTTCGCCTTCGGAACATTCGTGGTTACGAACAAGACAAATAATGTTGCCTTTTACGGCAGCTATACCCATGCCATCATGATCAGTCGGTGTAGGTAACAGGTCTGATTGTACTTGACCAGTCCAACCGTAAGACGTGTATTCAAAACCTTCAGGTAAAGAAAGTAGATTTAGACCTGTTGCTTTGTCTGCTGTAGGAGCTAGCGGGCCGTATGAATTGGTAAAGGGTAATGACGCCGCTTGAGCTTTGCTAGAAACTGCCGCAAAAGCTGTGCTTGCTGCTGCAATAGAGCCACCTTTTAATACTTGGCGACGACTAAAAGCAGGTTCAATTTTATCTTCATTCTGTGGGATTAAATCTAATTCTTGTTCTGACATGGTGTTTCTGGTCCTTATAATTAGTGGTTTGGCGCAAGTTGAGCTTGTTATGAAAATCAACTAGCTGAGTACTAATGTACCGACCTTAAATGACAGTTTTGGATCTCTTTTTTTACGCTTTTTTAAACGTTTAATGACAAAAATACTGCTTTTTTATTAATAACTTAGGTGGATTGGTTCGCTTGTTTACGAGGTGCCTGTTGTTGCTCCGACTGTGTCCAATTTATTAGCACGATCGATAACTCATACAAGGCCAAAATAGGCACGCCTAAGGCGATTTGCGAAATCAAATCCGGTGGCGTGATTAAAGCTGCAATGAAAAAGACGCCAACAATGGCGTGTTTGCGATAGTCTCTTAACGTTTGCGCATCGATCACTCCTGCCTTGGCCAACACCAATAGCAAAACCGGCAATTCAAAACACAAACCGAAGGCCAGTATTAAGCGAATAACTAACGCAAGGTATTCACTCATTTTGGCTTCCAACTCCACGTTAATAGTTGCGTTTTGACCGCTTGATTCAAAGCTAATGAAAAACTCCCAAGCCAATGGCATCACAACGTAAAATGCCAGTGCTGCGCCCATAACAAACAAAATGGGGGTGGCAATAAACAATGGAGACAGGGCTTTTTGTTCGTTTTTATACATACCCGGCGCAATGAATTTCCAAATTTGAATCAATGTAATGGGCAAGGTACAAAAGGTAGCACTGAAGAAAGCCAGTTTTATATAAGTAAAAAAGGCTTCATGCAAACCTGTGTAAATCATGCGTCTGCCGCTGTCAGGGCCAAATATTTGGTACAATGGTTGTTGTAAAAAGCTGTAAATCTGTTCGGCAAAAAAGTAGGAAACAGTAAACATCAAAGCAAAAAAAGCAAAGCAGAAAAGTAGGCGTCTGCGTAATTCAATTAAATGAGTCAGCAGTGGCGCTTTGTTCTGTACCTCATCATCTGGGTTGCTGTTTTTTTGTTGAGAATGGCTCATTGAATCTGTTCCTGTTTGGTGGAAGCAGCGGGTTGCTCCAGTTGAACATTTTGACTTTTTTCAACTTCAGCTTTTTTATTTGCAATTTGTTGGGCACGGTTATTATGATATTCAGCGTTTTGCGAGCCAGGTATGAAATCGTCGGGCAAATTACGAATATCTTCGGGGAGAAGTTGCTTCCAGTTTGTTGATTCAGTGGTTGTGCCCTCAACAATACGAATTTCGTTTTCAAGCTGCTTAAAGCCGCCTTTAACATCGTTGATAGTGCGTTTCGCCTTGGTCACAAATTGGTTAATCATTTTGAACATCTTGGGGAGATCCTTAGGACCTATTACCAATAATGCCAAAGCGGCAACAAAACCAAGTTCTATCCAACTGAGATCAAACATACTGTGCTCCCGCAGATATACTTATTGGTTTTCGAGTTTTTCTTTCGGTTGAGACTCGCTTGTACTTTGCGTAGTCTGTTCTTCGTTTTCGCCAATACCTTGCTTGAAGCTCTTGATGCCTTGGGCCAAATCACCCATTAACGCAGGGATTCGACCTCTGCCGAACAACAAAATAAATAACAACGCGACTAGAACTACTTGCCAAATACTTAAACTCATCTTTGTGCTCTCCAATTAAAGTTGGACAAGCATGCGTTGCGAATATGACCAAGCTATGACGAAAATATGAAGTTAAAAAGTAACTACATTCACCCCACAGAAACAGTTGTAGCATGGCCTTCAGGCCATGGGGTGTTTCAGGCATGGGATGTTTCAAACGGCACGCGACCTTGTAGCATGGCCCACAGGCCATGGATTGTGGGTACGTGTTTCGCGGGGCTAAAGCACCCGCCCACAGGCCAAGGGATGTTTCAAACGGCACGCGGCCCTGTAGCATGGCCTTTAGGCCATGGATTGTGGGTGCGTGTTCGCGGGGCTAAAGCACCCGCCTACAGGCCAAGGGATGTTTCAAACGGCACGCGGCCCTGTAGCATGGCCTTTAGGCCATGGATTGTGGGTGCGTGTTCGCGGGGCTAAAGCACCCGCCTACAGGGCATGGGGTGTTTCAGGCATGGGATGTTTCAAACGGCACGCGACCTTGTAGCATGGCCTTTAGGCCATGGATTGTGGGTTAGTGTTTCGCGGGGCTAAAGCACCCGCCTACAGGCCATGGGATGTTTCAGGCATGGGATATTTCAAACGGCACGCGACCTTGTAGCATGGCCTTTAGGCCATGGATTGTGGGTACGTGTTCGCGGGGCTAAAGCACCCGCCTACAGGCCATGGGGTGTAGGCGGCATGGGATGTTTCATACGGCACGCGGCCCTGTAGCATGGTCTTTAGGCCATGGATTGTGGGTGCGTGTTTCGCGGGGCTAAAGCACCCGCCTACAGGGCATGGGGTGTTTCAGGCCATGGGATGTTTCAAACGGCACGCGACCTTGTAGCATGGCCTTTAGGCCATGGATTGTGGGTTAGTGTTCGCGGGGCTAAAGCACCCGCCTACAGGGCATGGGGTGTTTCAGGCCATGGGGTGTTTCAAACGGCACGCGACCCTGTAGCATGGCCTTCAGGCCATGGATTGTGGGTACGTGTTCGCGGGGCTAAAGCACCCGCCTACAGGGCATGGATTGTGGGTACGTGTTCGCGGGGCTAAAGCACCCGCCTACAGGGTGCTTTGATGGGGTGTTGCTTCGCTTTCGGGCTTGGATAATTTTCCTTTGATCCATCTAAATGGCAATTTAACATCATCTAGAATTAGATACATACATGGGATCAGAATCAAAGTCACTATGGTGGCGTATATAACCGCGAAACCTAAGGCGATCGCCATGGGCACTACCATTCTTGCCTGCATGCTGGTTTCGAACATAATGGGTACTACGCCAACAAAAGTAGTGATTGAGGTTAGTGTGATTGCTCTGAAACGAGCGCAACCAGCGTCGAGCACCGCTTGTTTAATGTGTGTGCCGTTTTTACGCATAGTGTTGATGAAATCCGTCATCAACAGGGAGTCGTTAATTACCACCCCCGCCGCGGCAATCAGGCCGAAGGTCGACATGGTGCTAAGATCGGTATCAAAAATAAAATGCCCCCATATAGCACCAGTGAAACTGAAAGGAATAACCATCAATATCATGAATGGCTGCATGTAGCTCTTAAGTGGTACGGCTAAAAGAATGTACATCATGATCAAACCGGCAATGAAAAACAGAATTTGTTCGTTCTGTTGAGCTTGGGTTTCTTCAATTGCACCGCCTAATTCTGTTTTCACTGATGGGAAGAGTTTTTGCATTTCAGGCAGCAGTTCATTGGCTATCTTTTCCACCACTGAGTTGGGTTCTACCGCTTCTTCGTCGATGTTGCCATAAACATAAACGCTTCTGTAACCGCCTTCTCTGCGAATATAACTGATACCAGGGGTTTCTTCTAAATTAACTACATCGCCTAACATGACTTCTTTGCCTGAGGGGGTGGTGATCACTGCGTATTTTAGTTCCGCAAAACGCTCTCTAGTTAGCCTAGGGTAGCGAACCATCACTTTCACTTCTTCACCATTACGAATGACCCGTTGGGCTTCGCCGCCATAAAAACTTGTGCCCATTTGATTGGCGATGGACGAAAGATCTAATCCCAAATCATAAGCCACTGGTAACAACGTCATTTGGATTTCTTTACTGGCGGGATCGATAGTGGAACTTATATCGAATAAGCCTTCTTCTTGTTGCAGTAACTCAATGAATTTGAGTCCTGCGGCATTTAAGGTTTCAATATCTGGACCAAACAAAAGGTAGCCAAAATCACCATCTCCGCCTCCTTCTGAAAAGGGATTATCTCTAATGGTAAATGACTTCATGCCGGGAATTTCGGGTATTTCCGAGCGCCACCTTCGTGCCAATTCAAAGGTATCGAAGTGCCGTTCTTCTTCGGGTACAAGAGCGATAAGAACCTGCCCTTCGGTGCGCCCGTCATTAAATGAAAAAATGTCTCGAATTAAGCCGGAACCATATTCATCTATCACCTCATCTTCGACTTTTTTGATGATCTTTTCGATAAGGTGTAAGGCTTCAATTGTTGCGGTGTCGGAAACAGTTTCATTCATTTCTATACGAATGCTGGGGAAATCATGGGGAACAGAAGGGGTTGGTACCATGCGTACAAATTTACCGGTAATTAATCCAATGCTGATAAGTAAAAAGGCAACAAAAGTAGCGAAAACTGCCCACCGGAAGCGGGTGCAAACTTCAATAAAGTTGCGATATGGCCCGTTAACAAAAGCGAAAAAGCGAGTATTGAATCTATCTCGCCAACTTCCTGCTTTAATTGGTTTGAAGTTAGTGTGCGCTAAATGGGCGGGTAGGATTAATTTAGATTCAACTAAACTATAAGCTAAGCAGAATATAGCTACTCCGGCAATATTCCACATAAATGTACCTAAAAAACCGCTTCCTTGAGTAAAGGGTAAAAATACCGCTATGGTCGTTAACACACCAAAGGTGGCTGGAGTGGCCACGCGCTTGGCTCCTCTAACTACATTTTCTACTCCTCCACCGTGTTTTTCGATTTCTGTATAGGCACTTTCGCCTATAACAATGGCATCATCGACGACAATACCCAACACCATAATGAAGGCAAATAACGACAAGACATTAATGGTGAGGCCGAATACACTCATGGTTAAAATTGCGCCTAAGAAGCACACGGGCAGACCTATCATCACCCACAATGCCAGCCTAAACCGCAAGAACAAGGTCAACATAAACGCGACTAATATGGAACCTTGAAATAGGTTGCTAAGCATCATATTGAGTCGTTCTGTGACGTAGGTGGTCATATCAACTAAAATTTTTAATTCTAAGCCGTCAGGTAATGTCTCGTTGCGGCTGGCAACATAGGCTTTTACCGAATCTGCCACTGCTATCATGTTTTGGTCTTTGGTCGCATTCACCGACATATAAATGGCATTTTGGCCAGAAAAGTTAGCGTAGCGTTCACCCTCAGTAAAACCATCTTGAATAATGGCTACGTCTTTAAGTAAAACTTTAGCTCCATTGGAACCTATTTTGATTGGAATGTGGCGAAACTCATCACCTTTGTAAAACTGGTTTTCTACGCGCACGGAAATAATCCCCGTGTCGGTGCGCAGTTGTCCTGCGGAATAGTTTGCTGAAAAACGTTGAATGGCTAGACGAATTTCATCAAGGGTGATGTTGTATTTGCGTAGTTCGTCGGGCTTAATTTCAACGGCAATTTCGTCATCAGGCGCATATAAGTCGATTAAAGATACATTGTTTAACTGTAACAGTTCGGTCTCAATCTCTTTGGCTACCGGTTTTAATTCTTCTAAGGTTGAATCACCCACAATGGCCATTTCTATGACGTCTTGGTTAAACTCTTCTTGGTAAACGGTGACCGGTTCCATGCCCGCCGGAAAGGTAGCGATACCATCTACGCGCAACTTAACTTTGTCTAGTACATCAGACAGTTGCTCATCGGGATCAATTTCTAAGCTAACTCTGCCACTGTTTCTAAATGCCCTTGAAACACTGCGTTTAATCTCGGTAACGTCTTTTAAGGCTTCGTCTATTTTAATCAGAATACCTTCTTCAATTTCCTGTGGGGAGGCCCCTGGGTAATTGGCTTGAATGCTGATGAAATTGATTTCTAGGCTAGGGAACATCTGTCTAGGTAAAGAAAAGTAGCTTGCTGCGCCCAGAATTGCGATAAATATCATGAGCAAGTTGGCAGCGACAGAGTTATTAGCAAAGTAGGCGATTAGTCCAGTCTGTTTGGCTTCATTAGTCATTATTTTTGGCCTACTGGTTAGGTTGCTGGGCAACTAAATCGTCATCTTGTTGTGCGTTATACAAGCGCACTTCCATATTTTTTTGCGGGTAATCTGGAATTGTGGTTACCACGCGGTCTGACTCGTTCAAGCCGCGTTTTATAATGAAATGCGCACCTTCTTCACGAATAATATCTACCGGTTTAGGTTGCAGTTTGTTATCGTTATCAACTACCCAGACTTGCTTATTGGTCACCAAGTCTTGGGGTAAACGATATACATCTTTCAGCACCTGACCCGAGATGTTAACCTCAACATAACTACCAAATTTCAGAGCAGGTACTTGGCTTTTTAAGCCATAGGGATCATCAATTTGGACGACAATATGACTCATTCGTGTAGCTTGATCGATAACGCCTGTATCACGAACTACTTTGCCCGCGCGGCTAAAAGTGTTTACGCCCTTAACGATGACTACCGCGTCTTGATTCTCAAGGTTAGCGGGCAAAAAGGCACTATCGAAACCAGCTATTGGGAATAAAACCTCTGCAGATTCAATGTTGTTTAGGGTTCCCACTTTAGCGCCACTGCTAACGTATTCTCCTAGTCCAATGGTGCGTTCTATTACTAGAGCATCAAAGGGAGAGGTGACCTGGCAATTATCTAAATCGCGTTGGGCTATTTTCATTCTTGCTTGGGCAGATTTAAGCGCCGCTTGTGCACTCATTATTTGAGGCTTTCGGAGATACAGGTCACTTACTTTGCTATTAGGAAAGTTTTTCGCTTCTTGTTTTGCAACTTCCCCTTGAGCTTGCTCTTCAATTAACGCACTTTGCGCTTGAATATATTCTGCTTCCGCCTGCAACAGTGCTGCTTCGTATGTGTCTTTTTCGATGCTAAATAAGACTTCGCCACGTTTAACTAAACCGCCGGCAACAAATTTAGGATTCCAACTGATTATTTCGCCCGAAACCTGAGCTGATAAGTTGGTGCTTTCCAGCGGCGTAACTTCACCAAAGCTATGAATGAGCACTTGATAATTAATAGATTCAGCGGAAACTATGTTGACCAAGGGGCGGGTGTCAACCTTTTCTTCATCGGCTTCTTCTTTACCTGATGCGCCTATAACCATCATAGCGCCAATTCCTATGCCAACTATTGCAACGAATAGGAGTGCCTTAATCCATGTATTATTCATACTAACTCACATTTTAGTTATTATACTTTAAGGGTATTTGCTTGTTTTATAGTTTTTATATTGTGAAAACAAATAGTAATACTTCACATCTAAGTCCCTTCCCATAACGTAAACAACCGTTTTAAGGAAAGCCTAAATTGTTTTTAATAGTTCAAATGTCGGTGATCTTACCTTGTATACGAGCAATAAAGAAGATTTTAGGTTAGCTGAATTGTTAAAATATGTGTATTTATTTACTTCTACAGGGATAAATCACCGAGGCTAGCATAGTCAGTTGCTATATGTTCTGTAAGCAGTTGAGAAAACTTTCTCAGAGAATTTACAAAAATAGGGTAGTATTTGCTAGGGATTTAAATTTGGGGAGTCTGAAGGTTGAAACTGTTCACTGTAATGTTAGGTATTTGTCTGTGCTGTGGATTGGGCGCATTCGAAAGCGATGCTGCACAAAAAGGTACGTCTGGTGCGAATAAAGAAATTGGGAAGTTTACAACTGGTCCCGTGATCCAAGATTTTGGTAAGCATGCAAAAGTACAAATTGACCAAACCTTCGACGCTAATACTGAATTTAAAGTGGCGTTTGACGTAAGTAAAACCAGTGGGGAGAAAACCTTAAACCGACACTTTGATAGCTTAGCCCGCTTTCTCAACATGCTGGTGGCTAATGGTGCGAAACAAGAAAATATTCATTTAGCTTTGGTTGTTCATGGTAGTGCAGGCAGCGATTTACTTAACCCCTCTGCATATAAAAAACGATTTGATGCCGAAAATCCCAATCATCCGTTAATTGCCGAACTATTAACAAACAATGTTGAAGTATATCTTTGTGGCCAGTCTGCAGCATTTCGTGACGTTAGCAACGATGAGCTTATTGAGGGCGTTCAAATGTCGCTTTCCGCCATGACCGCTCATTCGTTGTTGAATCAACGCGGCTATTCAGTGAATCCTTTTTAGGTGTTCATGTTGTTATTGTTAAATTGTGCAATTTTGCTCGATGACTTGTTTTAGTGTTAAAGAATACATGTTGATTGGATGTCTGTGAGAAGTAAAAGTTTTAGTTTATGTATCAATTCAGCTTATATAGCAATTTGTATTGCTGTTTGCTTTATTCTGGTTAATATCGCTTCTGGATTGGTGGTAAGTCCTAAGTTGTTATCCCATGAGGTACAGATAAGAGATGTAGCAGCCTCTTTTGCATTGCCAATTATTGGTGGTTTTTGCTTTTTCATTTTGCCGTTCATTATTTCTATCGCTTATAAAGAAGTGTTAAGCAATGGGCAAAACTGTGGATTATCACTAAGTCAGTCTACGAAACTTGCTTGTCAAATTAAAAATATTCCTCGCAAAGTATTAATAATCTGTGTGGTTGGCGGTTTCTTGATGATGTTTAGCTATTTCTATTCTGAGCATCTTTTCTTTGTGGAAGACTTAAGTGATGAAGAAAACCTCATACGTTATCCACTCATTTTGCAAGCCTGGTGGATGTGGACAGGCATCTTTTTATCTATTTCGGTGATCCTGCGCAATACAAAAATTATTGATAAGTTTATTGTTGAATATTTAACCGTGGAGTTATTTCGCAATCAGCACAGGTATCCGTTTGCGAAGGCGGTATTTTGGAATGCTTTATTCTTTTCAATCGGTATTTCTTTAGTGCCCTTGTTTTGGATTGGCGGCGAACCTCTATTTAAAGACTTTTTACTTGCTATGACTATCTTATTAATTTTGATTAATTTGACCTTTTACCCGCTGATAAGTATTAGACAAATAAAAAGCAGTACTTTTGAAACCCTTAAAGCTGCAAACCAGTATGAGTGGCATGTGTCACAGGTGACGACTCAGATTAGTTTTGAAAAGCTAACGCCCCATGAGCGTGATTTGATATTAAGTGATGCTCAAAGCTTGAATGAGTCCTCACCAAAAAGATGGACAAACCTGTGCCTCTTAGTTATGCGTGTATCTATCCTCATCGCCATTCCATTTTTCACTTGGAGCATATTTAAATTGCTTAATAATTCGTTATTCTTAGTGCAAATTTAGAGCTTTTTTCTGCACTAACAAAGTATTGAGCCTAAATAAATACACCAATCTATAAATTTATCTTACATTTCTTTAACAATGCTGGAGAAGTGAATAATTCTCCGTTATTCTAACTCTTTATTTGCGACAAAAGCCTAAGTCTGCGCTATTACATTCAGGAAAATCGATGCGAAAAGTAGCCATTTTATCGACCAATGATCTAGAAGATTTTTTCGTTTATGATCACTTGTTCTATGAACCCTTAGAAGAGGTGGGCTGGGAAGCGGTAGAAGTGTCATGGCGCGCGAAAGATATTAATTGGAGTGATTTCGAAGTCGTGATCATTCGTAGCACTTGGGATTACCAAAGTGACGCTGATGCTTTTTTAGATGTGTTACAGAAGATAGTGGCAAGCGGCGCTAAGTTGGAGAATAGCTTAGAGTTGGTGCAGTGGAATATTCGCAAAGATTATTTGAAGTCACTTGAGGTAAAAGGTGTAGGCATTGTCCCCACCATTTGGTGTGATACCTTTGACTTTGAGCTGATAAAAAGTGCTTTTAAGCCATTAAATTGCCACGAAATTGTTATCAAACCCTTGGTCAGTGCTAATGCTGATTACACATATCGCCTTTCTTTAGAATCTGTTATTGAAGAGCAGCAAGGTTTGACAGAGATCTTTTCTTCACGACCTTACATGATCCAACCATTTCTAAAAAGTGTGGTTAATGAAGGGGAATATTCGCTGTTCTATTTCAATGGCGAATACAGTCACTGTATTGTGAAAGTGCCAAAGCAAAATGACTTTCGAGTTCAAGAAGAACACGGTGGTCAGCTTCGCAGCGTTGAGGCAAATGAACCTTTGTTAAAAGCGTCACAACAGGTTTTAGCTGCGCTACCAGAAATACCTTTGTATGCGCGTATTGACTTAGTTAAATATGAAGACGCTTATGTCACCATGGAAGTGGAGCTTATTGAGCCTTCACTGTATTTCAATATGGATGTAGATTCTGCGCAGCGTTTTGCGACAAATTTTGTGAGTAAATATGGGCGCGGCAATTAATTTGGTGTAGCAAAACAAATTAAAGCATTTTGCTGTAATGGCCATTTTGTTTGACTAAGCGCGTGGTGATTGCGGTATTAAAGCGTAAAACTCCAGGTAACTTGCTCAAATCAATCCGTAGCAATTCATCAAAATCAGTTATGTCCTTGGCTAAAATTTCCAAAACATAGTCAAACTCCCCTGTAATTGCATGACAAGAGCGTATGGATGAATGATTGATAATCGCCTTCTCAAACGTTTGGTGTTGTCCAATATCAATAACAACATTGACCAGGGCGCGAATGTTCAACCCCATTGCCTGCGGCGACAGAATGGCGGAAAATCCAGTAATCACTTGTTGTTCTTGCAATGTTTTGACTCTGTTCCAACACGGAGTCTTACTCAAACCTATGGCATCCCCCAGGGTTGAGAAGGAAAGGCGACCATCTTCTTCGAGTTGAGAAACGATCTGTTTATCTTTGTTATCCAGCATTAATTCCGATCCTCGTTCTTCTATATTTCGAATATAAAGAACTTTGTTCTAAAAAAAATAAAATATCAAGTATTTGAAGAACAATGTTCAAATCACTATCTATTATCATGAGTTCCGAAATAGTCATTTGGAAAGCCCCATGTACCGACAAAAATATAGCCGCTTATTAGAAAACCCTGAAATCCTTGATTATGGCGCTTATTTGCAGTGCGATAGTTTATTGAAGTGCCAAAAACCCCTAGATAAATTATGTAATTCAGATGAGCTACAGTTTCAGATTGTGCATCAGGTTGAAGAGTTGTGGATGAAGTTGATGATCTTTACCCTTATTGATGTTCTTGAATACATGCAAACTGAACAAAGTCATAGAGTCATTTCGCTGATGAAGCGGGTGCACATGTTGCAAAAAATGATGATTGAACAAATGGACTTGTTAGAAACAATGTCTCCTAAAGAATACCAACAGATCCGACTACAATTAGGTAATGGTAGTGGCCAAGAATCACCGGGTTTTCGCACCTTAGTAAAAATACCTGCCGATATATGGAGCGTATTCAATCAGTATTACATCGAGAGCCGCAACACTACTATTGAAGCTATCTACGACAGCCAATATCAGCATGACGACAGCTATGTTATTGCTGAAAGTTTAGTTGAATTTGATGAGTTGTTGCAGAAGTTTCGTTGGCAACATTTGTTCTTAATCCAAAGTACTATTGGAATGGAATCGCACTCCCTGAAAGGTCGCCCGGTAGATTTGTTAAAATCCGGGGCGCGAAACCAATTTTTCCCCGAATTATGGCAGATCCGAAATCAGATGACAGATGCTTGGGGAGAATCTAATGGCAAAGTACGCGACTCTATTCTTAAAAAACAAGCCAACGGGAGTTAACCAGGGTGAGTTTTAATGAGTTGTTCAACCTTCCTCCTAACCCTTATTTTTTAAGTCATTCGGTAGGATGTTTAGCCAAAAAATCGGAGTTTAGTTTGGCTGAAAACTTTCTAACCCCTTGGAAATTGTCAGGGGGAGATGCATGGCAACATTGGTTACGCACTGTGAATTTGTTTTGCACTAGCCTAGGTCAACTGTTTAACGCAGACTCTGCGGATTTTTGCCCGCAAACTAACCTTTCTAGTGGTTTTACAAAGTGGTTGATGGCGTTACCAAAAAATACTGCAGCAACGGCCAAACGCAAGGTGCTTATCCATGAGGATGCGTTTCCATCCATGGGCTATGTAATCCAGGCAATGCAGCAGCTAAATTTTGAGATTGAATTCATACCAGCATCGGAATCGGCCTGTAATATTGACACTTGGCAGCGGTATATTGAAACCGATATTCACTGCGTTTTGGCCACCCATGTTCATTCAAATACAGGTGAGGTTTCACCTATTCAATCAATTGCGCAAATCTGTAAACTGCATTCTTGTTACCTAGCTGTGGATGTTGCCCAGTCTGCGGGTATTTTACCCATTGATCTAAATTGCTGGGATGTGGATGCGCTCTTTGGTTCAAGCGTTAAATGGTTATGTGGCGGCCCTGGAGCTGGTTTTATGTGGATTAATCCTAAGAGCGTCGAGCAACTACAACCAATTGATGTGGGCTGGTTTTCTCACTGTGATCCTTTCGCAATGGAAATCAAAGACTTCCAATATGCCAATGACGCAAAACGGTTTTGGGGTGGAACACCCAATATTGCGCCTTATGCATTGGCTTTAGGCGGGTTACAAACGATTTTAGATATTGGACAGGCATCAATTTTTGCGCATAACCGACGGTTGGCTGGGAAGTTTTTGCAAACGGTGAGTCAAAGTTTGTCTCAGCCTGTTGATTTGCAAAACAATGGGGGAACTTTGTGTCTAAAATTGCCTGATACTCGCATATTGGCCATTAGTCAGGGCTTAAAAAAGCGTCACTGTTATTTTGATATCCGAGCTAATGTAATACGCTTGTCCTTCCATATTTATAATTCGGAACAAGAAGTGGCGTTGCTGACGGACGTATTTAATCAGGAATGACAGCATGCCAGTGATTCAAAGCATGCTTTATTTGGCTAGGCTAGCTCCGGTTGCGCCATAGATGCTAATAGGAGGCTATTTGTTCACTCTAGAGGTTGGCAAAGTGTGCGACAATTTTCTAACCTCTAAAGTGAATCAAGGTCTAACTTTGTACAATGAGCTAGTGAGCCGCAATTGATGGGTCGATTACAGCTAAATATTCATCCATTTTTTTATGCTGGTTAGGAGACAAGGCAATAGAATCTAACAAGTTTTTACACCGTTGTAGACAGGCAAGCTGCTCTTCGTCAAATTGCACTTCATCGATTAATTTGACCATCACTTTAAGAATACTTAATGCCATATTAGGATTCTTAGGTGCTAAAACAAAGGCTTGAGAGAGCAACTCGTATGCTGGTTCATAGCGCTTATTTTTGTAGTGAGAAGATGCCATTTCGCCGAGCTCTTTGGGAGAATAGCGAATATCTGTGCGCTCTTTTGTTTCCTGATCTAAATACTCATTAATCACTTGGCCAATAAAACTGTCACCTTCTATTTTAGATTTGACCGAATCCAGTAGGCGGATTGACTCTTCCCAATAGCCCATCTCGTGGAATGCTTTTACTTTATCTAAGCTATCTTCAACTGAGTTACCGGTTTTCGTGTCCATGTGATCTTTAATGATTTCTTCAGCAGCTTTTTTGTCACTTTTCAGATTGAGCATGCGCGCATTAATAATGGCTAATTGCTCGGTTAACTGACTGTCATGGCCATATTCGTTTATGAAAAAAGACAAGTCACGTTCGGTTTTGGCAATCAATCTAGTAGCTTCTTCACCATTTAATGAGCCTGCTAAGTCAATGGCGGCACGGATCACGTTGAGATTTAAATCTGGGGTATCATGGATAGAGTTTTTAGCAAATTTGGCCATATTCATGGTGGCCATGTACTGGCCTTTTTTATCATGATTGAGGCGAGCTAAATTCCATGATTTTTTATTTCTATCCAAATTACGCGGGGCGAGTTTGGTGGCTTCTTGAATGATTTCATAGCCTTTGGCGTATTCTTCTTTTTCGATGTAATATTCAGCTAATGCGTCATAGGTTGTAAATCGCGTGTCATCGCGTTCTAGCAGTTCATCGGTAAGGGCTATGGCTTCAGACATTTTATCTTGTTTTAGCAGACTTCGTGCTAGATTCACTTGAACCCAGCCGTATTTATAGCGCTGGGCGAGTTTTCGATAAAATGTTTCTGCTTGGGAAAATTCTTTGAGGTTAATTAGACACTCGCCGATTAATCGATTAATCATAGGGTAGTACTTACTCAATGATTCATCTTTTAATTGGCGCTCAGCATAATAAATGGCCGTTGGATATTCCGCTTTATCGATGCAATAGGATAATTTATGCAGCTTTTCTTTAATCGCGAATAAGTACTTGAAGCGCTTTTCCATGGTTTTACGATCTAAAGGTTTTACCCAAAAATCGCTAGGCTGCAATTCAACCACACAATTTACCAGTGACATAGAGGTGTCAGCGCTTAGAAAAATAACCATGGTGGTTTTAGTGATATATCCTTTGAGTCGCATTTCTTCAAGTAAATTGAAGCCATCTTTATCGCTGCGAATATCAAAGGAAATTAATACCACATCAAATTTAGTTTGCTCACACAAACGCAAGGCATAGTACGCATTTTCAGCGCTTTTACAGTTATGGATACCGATCTGGGCTAATGCAGACTTAATGCTATCGTGCACTAACGCTTGCCCATCAATAACCAATATATTTAAGGCGTTTAATGGTTTTTGCGGGGGGATTTCAATCAATTCTTAATTTCCAACATCTTATTATTTTTTGTGGAAGGTCGAATACAACATGTTCCTTAGTAGAAAGACAAATGTGCGAATTATTTGCTCGGTATTGAGGAGGGGATTATCGCCCGATAAATTGGCACACAATGGAGAAAAGTCCTGTTATGTTGCCACTCATCCAAACAAAGTCCAAGGCAATGTTTACTGAAAGTTTAAAACGGTTTTGAGTGTTTATTCTCACCCGCTTTAAAGTTTCGTATTTCTATTTATCTCACCGCTAGGGATCAAAATGACCACTTCGCTTTATCATTGCTCAAGATGTGGGGATTAGCAAGCAACTTAAGACCTAAAGCAAACAAACCTGACGCGCCAAGGTAATCTGAATCAGGTTTGTTTGTCAATTAACGGTATTGAAAAACAAGTTTAGCGCTCTTTTGATTGCGCTTTGTTACTACTTTGTCTTTGTATCGTTCTATTGCTCGAACTTTTACTGCTCATACGATTTGGTGAATAATTGCGACTGCTCTTTTGCACGCTTTGAATTTGCTTATTTGAGTAACGCTGTGCAGAGTTACTGTTTTTGCTTGAGCGCGTACTAGCAGCACTATTAACTTTATTCCGAGAGACATTGCTGTTTTTGCGCTGGGCGCTGTTTTTATTGGTTGTAATATGATTGCTCTGGCGCTGGGCGTTAGTCTTAATCTGACGTTGTTGCTGAGTTCCTTTTTGCGAGCGCTGCACCACAGTATTCCGAGATTGCGCCGATACCTTACGTTGATTCGATTTATCCTTAATATTTGAATACTTTTGGTTTTTGTTCGACTGTAAACGCTGTTGCGTCTGTTCAACCTTTCTATTGGTTTTAACGGATGTGTTATGGTTACGTACTTGAATCGGTCTTGATTTATCAACTATGCGAGTTTTACTACCGGTACTGATCACCCGTTTGTTATCATTTCGATTTTGCTGACGATATACCACCTTAGGCGTTTGCACGTCATACCTCACTCCTCTTCTATGGGTAGGGTTGTGCTGCCAGCGCTGAAATTCACGTGAATTTACTCTACGCACACCATCATCGCGACGGCCGTAGCCATACGAGTGACGATTATTGACTACTATGAAACGACTGCGCCAGTTAAAGGCCCCCCAAAATAAGTTGTAACGAACATATACTCTAGGGCTCCAATATAAACCTGCATGTCGATAATAATGAGTCGGACGATGCCAGAAAATCGGAGGGTAGTCGTGCCACCACCAGGTTCCATAAACGATGCGAGTATCATAATATGGGACATATACAATTTCTGAGGAGGCAGGTTGAATAACGATATTCTCGTCTTCTTCTACCACTTCAATGTATTCGCTGTTCTCTAAACTGCCTTGTTCATAGGCTTTGTGACGCAGATTCTGGACGCTAGTTAATACCTGCTCTTCATTAATTAAAAATGCATCACCTAAGTCTTGCAGCCAGTTAAGATCTTCAGTTAATTGCTGCAACAATTCATGGAAGGGGACTAGGGCTTTAACACTGGGATCCCAGTCTTCATCAGCGATGGCTTCCATCACCTCATCTTCTGACAAAGATTGATTCTTTTCTCGCCATCGGGCTGCTTGCACAACTTCTAGTGGATAAGTAGAGGCTACTAAAACATGTGATAACACGGAATCTGGATACAATGCGACCGGGGCTAGCATTTGGTCAAGTTCTGCTTGATCAAGTAAGTAAGTACTTTGTTGTGCCGAATCATCATCGGTTGTGTCGGAATTTTGCTCGATCACAATTACCTCTTGAGGTTCTTGCGCTTGTGCAAGATTGACCGCCAAGGACACGATGACAGAAATTAAGGCCAAGTACACTAAAACGTACTTTGTGCTGCTTTTCATAGTATTCTCCTTTATTACAGAATACTTATAGAATGTTTGTCCTTAACCTTAGCTGAATCAAAAATGAAAACTTCATATAAATCGAAGTAAATAAAACAAAACATGAACGATCTTTCTTCTGATAATCCCCGTAATAAGTTACAATCTCAAATAGAATAACTGGTTCTCACTTCGAAAATTTTTCACATTATTCTGCAATAAATTTATCGTTTACTTGTTTTAATCAAGGTTACTTATTGAAAAGCCGATCTTACCGATTGGCCAATAATCAAGTCGCAAATATCGGTACTTATTTGTTGAATTTACCAATTAAAGGATTCTAAGAATGCGCCTTAGCCATGCCATTGCCATACTTTCGCTAATGTTATTAACTGCTTGCAGTGAACCGGCTCCAGCCCCGCAAACACGACCTACTCCAGAAGTAGATGTTGCTTCGCCAATTAAAACTGTTATTGACCAATGGGATGAATACACAGGACGTTTTCAAGCAGTTAAGGAAGTGCAAATTGTAGCTAGAGTAAGTGGTTACTTAGACAAGGTAAACTTTCGAGATGGGCAAACTGTTAGCAAAGGGGATGTGTTGTTTGTTATTGATCAACGACCTTTTAAAATTGCATTGAAAAGTGCTAAATCGCGTTTCTCTTTGGCGAAAAAAGAATTAGAACGTGGTTTGGGTTTACGCAAAAAGAATTCCATTTCTCAAGAACAGGTCGACCAACGACTCAGTGAATATGAGATGGCAGAAGCGGCCTATGAAAATGCTAAATTGGAAATGGAGTTCACAGAAGTTAAATCGCCTATCGATGGAATAGTCTCTAGAGATTTTGTGAACGCTGGGAATTTAGTTAACGGCACGGCTGCCAACGCAACTTTGCTTACCACTGTGGTATCTATTTCGCCCATTCATTTTTATTTTGATGCAGGTGAGCGAGACTTTTTAAAATATCTTCGACTTGATCAGAATAACCAACGCGGAAGTTCTCGCGACACGCCAAATCCGGTAAAAGTTAAACTGCAAGATGAAGATACATTTATTCATGAAGGAGTGATGGATTTTGTGGATAACAAATTAGATCAGAGTACCGGTACGATTCAAGGGCGGGCAATTTTGCAAAATGCTGATGGTTTTATCGTACCGGGAATTTTTGGTCGTATCCGTTTGCTTAATCGACAAAATGTGAGTGTATTGCTTGTGCCAGATAAATCTGTCGGCACGGATCAGTCGCGTAAATTTGTATACGTGGTGAATCAGGAAAATAAAATTGAACGCCGCTTCGTGACCTTAGGTGAGTTACACACTCGCGAGTTACGAATTATTGAAAAAGGAATTGAACAAGACGATAAAATTGTTGTGAATGGCATGATGCGCGCCAGACCTGGAGCCGCAGTGTCTCCGGTGGATGTAGATATTAATGAAACTTACAGTTACTAATCGGGAGACTCACAAATGACGTTTTCCCATTTTTTCATTGATAGACCTAAATTTGCTTCGGTATTGGCGATAATTGTACTTATTGTCGGGGCGTTGGCGTATTTCACCTTGCCCATTGAGCAATATCCGCAGATTGCTCCTCCCACTATTCAAGTGTCAGCCAGTTATCCTGGAGCCAATGCAGAGATTGCAGCTAAAACTGTGGCAACACCCCTTGAACAAGAAATCAATGGCATAGAAAACATGCTCTATATGTCGTCGCAATCTACGGCGGATGGACAAGTTGCAATAACCGTTACCTTTAAGCTTGGAACAGATTTAGATAATGCCCAAGTACAAGTGCAAAATCGGGTGGCGATTGCAGAGCCGCGCCTTCCGGAAACCGTCCGACGATTGGGTATAGTGACGCGTAAAAACTCCCCTGATCTGATGCTAGTGGTGAATTTATTTTCACCTAACAGTACCTATGACCAAACCTATATTGCCAACTATGCCACCTTACAAATCAAAGATCAGATTGCGCGGATAAACGGCGTCGGTGAGGTGCGTATTTTTGGGGCGAGCCAATATTCTATGCGAATTTGGCTTGATCCAGACGTGATTTCCTCTATTGGTATGACGGCGTCTGAAGTCATCACTGCGCTACAAGGTCAAAATATTCAGGTGGCCAGTGGTACCTTAAACAAATCACCTATACCTGAGGGCCAAAACGCATTTGAATTGAGTGTACAAACCCAAGGCCGTTTAATCGACCCTGAACAATTTGAAAATGTAATTATTAAAAATACAGACGGACGAATTGTTCGTTTGAAAGATGTAGGGAGAGTTGAACTAGGAGCGGAGAGTTACGCTACTCGTGGTTATTTAGGCCAGAAAAAGGCCATCGCAATGCCAGTATTTCAGCGTCCAGGTTCGAATGCACTGGAAACGGCGGCGGCCATTCAACAGATCATGGTGGAAATGTCTGAAGACTTTCCTCCTGGGCTAACCTACGATATTGCCTATAACCCCACTCAATTTATTGCCCAATCTATTGATGCCGTTGAAGTGACCATTTATGAAGCTATTGCGCTAGTGGTGCTAGTGGTATTGGTGTTCTTACAAAATTGGCGGGCAGCTATCATTCCGATTCTAGCGATTCCTATTTCATTAGTAGGCACTTTTGCTGTAATGAGCGCCTTAGGGTTCTCATTAAATAACCTAACTTTATTTGGTTTAGTGTTAGCCATAGGTATCGTGGTGGATGACGCCATAGTGGTGGTAGAGAATATGGAGCGCTTGATTGACGAAGGAATGAGCCCCCGGGAAGCTGCACGAGAAACCATGACTGAAGTGGGCGGAGCGCTGGTGGCTATTGGTTTGGTACTTGTAGCTGTATTTTTGCCTACCGCGTTTGTAGATGGGATTTCAGGGACGTTTTATAGTCAATTTGGGATTACTATTGCCGCAGCGACTATGATTTCGGTGTTTGTTTCTTTAGTGTTAAGCCCTGCGTTAGCAGCGGTTTTATTTAAACCTCATAGCGAAAAGTCGAATTCGGGGCCATTTTCGTGGTTTGCTAATAAATTTAATCGTGGCATGGAACGTACTTCTTCTGCATATGGCAAGTTGGTGTCCAAGGTTATTCGTTTTGGGGCGATTATGTCTATCGTCTATTTAGGGTTGATGTGTTTAACTGGCTTTTTCTTTAATAAAGTCCCACAAGGGTTTATTCCAGCTCAGGATCAGGGGTATCTGATTATTGCTGTCCAGTTACCTTCAGGTGCGTCGCTAGAGCGCACTGATAATGTGGTACAAGAAGTAATGGATAAGTTGCTGAAAATCGATGGAATTAAAACCTCGGTTGCCTTTACTGGCTTTTCAGGTGCAACCTTCTCTAGTGCGTCTAATTCGGCAGCTATGTTTCCAGCTCTTGAATCTTTCGAATATCGTGCAGCTAAAGGGATCACCTTTGACCAATTGGTTGCCCAAGCCCGCAAAGAGTTATCGACTATTAAAGAAGCTTACGTGGCGGTTATCCCGCCGCCTCCCGTTCGTGGTGTAGGCAATGGTGGTGGCTTTAAAATGATGTTGGAAGATCGTCGTGGATTGGGTCTGCCCGTTCTAGAAGAATCTATGTGGCAGTTGGCCAATGCGGCCAATCAGGAACCTGCTACTACCTCAGTGTTTAGCTTTTTTGAAACCAATACGCCTCAGTTATATGCGGATATTGATCGCGAGAGAGTTGAGCGTTTAGGGGTGTCGGTCAATGATGTTTTTAGTGCTCTTGAGATCTATCTCGGTAGTGCTTTTGTTAATGATTTTAATTTCTTAGGTCGTACATTCCGAGTTACTGCCCAGGCAGATGCACCGTTTAGATTATCGGCTGAAGACGTTGGTCGAATTCGAGTGCGTAATCAAGTTGGCGATATGGTGCCCTTAAGTTCAGTGGCGACGTTTGAATATCGTTCAGGACCATCTAGAGTACCTAGGTATAATCTGTATCCCGCTGCTGATTTAAATGGTGATACGGTAGCAGGTTATAGTTCCGGTGAAGCCATCGCGACTATGGAGCGCTTAGCGGCGGAAATTTTACCTGATGGTATCGGTTACGAATGGACAGAGCTTGCTTATCAACAGAAGCAAGCAGGCAGTTCGGCTTTGTTAGCTTTTGTATTTGCGGTTATTTTTGTATTTCTATTATTAGTCGCCTTGTATGAAAGTTGGACCTTACCTTTGTCGGTTATTCTGATTGTGCCAATGTGCCTACTTGGGGCTATTTGTGGGGTATATATTGCTGGAATGGACAATAATATTTTGACTCAGGTTGGGTTGATTGTTTTGATTGGCTTGGCCAGTAAAAATGCGATTTTGATTGTCGAATTTGCCCGCCACAAAGAACAACACGGTGTACCTCTTTACAAAGCGGCAGTAGAAGCTGCGACCTTAAGGTTGCGTCCAATATTAATGACGTCATTTGCCTTTATATTAGGTGTGGTGCCTTTGGTGATGGCTACTGGCGCTGGAGCGGAAATGCGTCAGGCGCTGGGGGTAGCGGTGTTTAGTGGTATGCTCGGCGTGTTATTTTTCGGGCTTATCTTTACGCCGGTTTTCTATATTTTGTGTCGCAAGTTATCGATGCTGGTTAAACGCCAGAAACTCGATGAGAATGGTTGTGTGCCAGGTGTGCAAATCCATCATTAAAGCGTAGTAAACGCTACTAGGATGTGAAAAAGAGACTTAGGTCTCTTTTTTGTTTACCCCTCGTAGGACATTGAGGAAGCAGTAGTTAGCGACTCTCTAGCCTTGATGTTTTGATTGTTATTTGAATAAAGTCTCGCTATTTATTGGGACCATTATTCAGTAAGTGCAAGTCGAACTGATGTCCCAGCTTTTCGGTTTTGGTGCGAAGGTAGCGTCTATTGTCTTCGGTTAAACCGTGATCAATGGGGGTTCTGGAAACCACGTTGATACCCATTTCTGATAACGCAGCTTGTTTTTTAGGGTTGTTGGTCATCAAGGCAACATTCTTCACACCTAGTGTATCAAGCATTAACCTACAAATTGAATAGTCTCGCAAATCTGCGTCGAAACCTAAATGTTCATTGGCTTCTACAGTGTCGAGCCCACTATCTTGTAACTTATAAGCGCGAATTTTATTTAACAGGCCAATTCCTCGCCCTTCTTGACGGAGATAAAGGATGACTCCTTTTCCTTGTTCCACTATATTTTGCAAGGCTTTTTCCAATTGAGAGCCGCAATCACAGCGGGTACTGAAAAGTGCATCACCGGTTAAACATTCGGAATGAATACGAATAGGAATAGTCTCATTTTCTTGCCATTCCCCGTAGGATAAGGCGACATGTTCTTGTTGCGTTGCAATTTCAACAAAACCGTGGATAGTGAATAACCCAAATTGGGTGGGAAGGGTAGCTGAACTCACAAATTCAAACTTTTGCGTTGGCGTGTCTGTCACCACTTTTGACCTTTCAAAACTGTAAATTTCCTAATAACTCACCAATATGGGCACGATTACGTAAATTACAACCTTTAGTCGATAGTTTTACAGCCAGTAAATTGCGTTAAGGGGGCTGGTTTAGCGACACCATAGCCTTGGGCGAAGTCAACGCCCATCTTACCTAACTCAACCATTACGTCTTTTGACTCTACGAATTCTGCAACGGTATGCATTGACATGGCTTTGGCCAAATCTTTCATAGAGCCCACCATAGCCATATCAATGGGGTCGACCAGTAAATCTTTAACAAAGCTACCATCAATTTTAAGACAATTGACCGGCAAGTTTTTTAAATAACTATATGATGAAAAGCCGCTACCAAAATCGTCTAGTGCAAAGGTGCAGCCCAACTTTTTAAACGCATTAATAAACCGCAGAGTTTCTTCCATTTTAACAATTGCCATACTTTCGGTAATTTCGAAACAAATCTTATGGTGGGGAATTTGATAGTGCTCAAAAGCATTGGTTACATGGCGTTTGAGGTCATTATCAGCTAGAGAATGGCCACTTAAATTTATGTTGCACTGACGCAATAGTGAAAGATGCTGTGGGTTTTCAGAGAGCCATTTAAAGGTGTTTTTAATCACCCACTTATCTATTTCTATGGTTAAGTTGTATCGTTCGGCTGCCGGTAAAAATGCTGCTGGTGGCACTATTTGGTCATTTTCATCGAGCATTCGCAGCAGAATTTCATAGTGGTGCCCATCAGCAACTTTAGATAAAGGGTAATAATGCTGGTAATAGAGTTGAAATCTATTTTGTTCTAACGCTAAGTTTATTTGAGACACCCATTTTAATTCTGTTTCATAGCGCTGCATTTTGAGATCTTCACTTGAGTAAAGGTGTATTTGACTACGACCTTGCTCTTTTGCAACGTAACAGGCTGCATCCGCCATACTCATAAGTTGTTCTGGGGTTTCAATATGTTCTTGCCACTTTGCCATGCCAATACTTATACCCATGGAAAAAATACGATTGTCCCAAATGAATTTAAATTCTTTGACTGCATTTAACAGTTGGTTGGCAATAACAACCGCATTTTGAGCATTTTCAGACTCCAAAATAACGCCAAACTCGTCGCCCCCTAAACGGGCTAATAAACCCTTGTTCAACACCTCATTATTTAAGGTTTGGGATAGTTGTTTAATGAGTGCGTCTCCGGCTTTGTGGCCGCAGGTATCATTGACTATCTTAAATTGCTCAAGATCCATATAGAGTAACGTGAGATCTTGTTTTAACTGCTTAGAACGGCGAATACCGTCTCGTAATTTTTGTTCAAACTCTCGTCGGTTATACACACCAGTCAAAGAATCATGAGTGGCTAAATATTCTAAACTGATGCTGGATTGTTTCTTTTCGGTAATATCAAAAATGGATCCGAAAAAGTACTTCTCATTTCCGCTACCGGTGAGCTGCACTGAAATACAGAACCAAAATTCGCTGCCGTCTCTGCGAATACCTTTAATTTCTTTACCTAAGGCTTTTTCGTTTTGAAAAATCTCTTCCATTAGCAAATCTCGCTCGTGGGGATTCGCATAGAGCACAGAAGTGTCTTTGACTTCCGACAACATTTGGGTTTCATCACTGTACCCAAATAATTGGCACATGGCCGGGTTGGTGGTGACTAACTTTCCGTCTTGTGTTGAGGTATAAAGTCCCTCTGCAGAATTGCGGAACAGATCATAAAATTGATGGAGATTTTCAATGGCAGTTTGTTGCTGAATTTGCCTGGCAAATGAAAGTGCTTTTTCATGACTTTCGATGGCAACAGCAATAAGTAGCACTCCGGACATAACGATTAAGGATAAAATCAGTGCGGTATCATTTTCTATGGCTTCACCGGATAAGTAATAACTTACTTCAGACATCAGTGTTGCGCTGATAATTAACCAACCTAGGGCATACAAGCCGTTGGGTGTTGCTTGTTTCCTATCGTGGTATATCAGGGTTAATAGAAGATGAAGCAAAACCGCCGCTGCAGTTAACGCTGTGCCAACAATCAATTGTGAATAACTATCTAAAAATGGCCCTATTACAATCAACGATATTGCCATTAAATAGGAAATATAACGCCAGTAAAACGGGATGCGCACTAATAGGGCGTGACAAACTTTAGCCGCAGCAAAAATAACAATTGCCACTGTTACACTGCTAATTTGTGAGGTGTAGGCTCCTAATCCAGTAAATTGACTAACAATGCCTTGAATGTTTAAGAACAACAGTAGTAAAGCGGCATTGGTGACAGAAAACCAAAACCGGATAGGGCTTCTCAGCAGTATATAGGTAACTAAGAAGTAGAAAAACAGGATGGCTAAAGCGCCACCTACAACGCCAATAAAGGCTAAATTAAATTGCTCTTTGGCTATGAATTCTGAGTCGGTCCATAGGTCAATGGTATAAACCGAAGGACCATCATCTTGGATGCGCAGATAAATATTAACCGTCTGATTTGCATTTAAAAATACCGGTAAAACAAAATTTCTGTGGTTATAGGGACGGGTGGTTAAATCGCGTTTTGCTCCCACTAAATAGGTTTCTAAAAGTCGGTCCTTATCATCAAGAACGTAGGCGTCTAGGTAGTCGATAGACGGATTACTTACAACTAACATGTATTGTTGGTCGATGCTGTCTTGATGAACAATTGAAAAACGCTGCCAGAATGCTTGGTTTTCCAGCAGTGGTGTTGTCTCAGAGGTATTTGACCATTCGTCGAATGCTTGAACTTGAGATAGTTGAGCGCGTTTATGGGTGCGCATCATCGTGGTATTGCCGTTCACTGAAACATGGCCCACTTCGGCATTAACAATGACAGTAGGAATGGGAGTTGTTTGTTGTGCAAAAGCAAAGCCTACAAAGCTTAACAACAGCAAGCATAGGCGACTGACAAATTTCACGTTAAGAAACCATTTGAACTATATTTACCTTAGACTTAATACTAAAATCGGATGCTCTGATTTTAGTATTCGAAAGCTATATTATTGAATTTCTTCTAGTTTAGTTAACAGTTTAGCTAAACTATCGAATTCAGCAAACCCTGTAACTTCAATCCATAATGCCTCACATGTACCGTCATAACAAAGTAAATATGTATCTTGCTCTGATACAAACTGGATTTGCGCTCGGTCGGCACCTTCACTTATATCAGAAATTCTGGCATCAATTTTCTGTAACCAAACTTTTGCCTGCTCGATGGCTTCATCTTGAGCAGGAAAAGCGTCACAAATAACGTTGATGTGAGCATCTTCTCGTTGCCATTTATAGTGGGCTAGCTTGAGCATGATATTTCCATGGATTGTCCCCAATCTGGTGGTGTTTGCGCATAGTGTTCAAAATCAGGTTGTTCGTCAAATGGATTGGATAACACTTTAAGTAAGCGCTCGCACTCTCCAAAATCTCCTGTTTCTGCTGCATTAATGGCATTTTGTGCTAAATAGTTTCGTAAAATAAACTTCGGATTGGCTTCTTTCATAGTCATTAAACGTTCGTTTTTAGGTATGGACTCTTCTGCCAATCTTGCCAAATAAGCTTGATACCAGTTTTGCGCCTTTGAGCGGTCTATGAAGTGGTCGGCGAGTTTATTGGCGTTTAAATTTTCGTCACAGAGTAGACGGAAACTTTGGGTGTAATCACGTTTGTCTTGAGCAACTAATGCTAGCCATTGGTTAACTAGTTGCATGTCATGGTTAGACACTCTTTTGAATCCGAATTTTTGCCCCATCAATTCAGCATACTGACTTTGTAAGCGTGTTTCATACTGTGTGAGGGCTTGTTTAATCTGGTCAATTGACAGGTAAGGGGTAAAGGCATGGGCTAATGCATTCAGGTTCCATAAAGCGACTCCGGGTTGTTGGTCGAAAGCGTAACGTCCATTGTGGTCGGAATGATTGCATATATAGTCAGGGTCAAAGGTGTCTAAAAAGGCATAAGGACCAAAATCAAAGGTGATACCGTGGATAGACATATTATCAGTATTCATCACGCCGTGACAAAATCCGAAGGCCTGCCATTTGGCAATTAAATCTGCTGTGCTTAATACAATCTGTTCGAGCAACGAATAGTGGGGATTTTCGTGATCTAAAAACGACGGGTAATGTTGTTGAAAGGTGTAGTTGAATAATTTGTCGAGCTTATCGAGCTGATTAGATTGATAAAAATATTCGAAATGGCCGAATCGAATATGACTTTGACAGGCTCTAATTAACATTGCTCCAGTTTCAGGTTGCTCGCGGTAGACAATTTCTTTGCTAGAGATAAGGCATAGGGCTCTTGAGGTTGGGATGCCTAAATTATGCAATGCCTCGCTTGCTAGATATTCGCGTATTGTCGACCTTAACACTGCACGGCCATCACCAAAGCGTGAGTAGGGGGTTTTACCCGCTCCCTTTAAATGCAAATCCCAAGATTGTTGTTTTTCAGTGACGGCTTCAGCCAATAGAACTCCCCGCCCGTCGCCGAGGTCAGGGTTCCAGCCTCCAAATTGGTGACCACCATACTTTTGAGCGACTCCCTGCTGATTTAAACAACCATCAGGTGTAAACAGCGCAGCAAACAGAGTGTCGGCTTGAGAGAATTCGTTCTTAAGTTCTATTTCTTCCGCTAATTGCTCGTTATACAATGCTAACTTTGGCTCAAGTAGCGGTGAAATTCGAACTTGGCTTACCATGTCGGATAATTTTTGTGCGTAAGTATGATCGAAATGCACGGTTGCGCCTTATTAGTATTAATTCAACGTTTAGTTTATCCTGAGAGGGGGTTGTCTTGATACCCTTGTTCTGAAAAACGATTTTAAAATCCTTAGTTAATTATTGTGAGGTTAGTAACATGAATTTAAAACCTGTGGCATTTCTTGCCACCTTGATTGTTGGTAGTGTCTTGTGTGCCCCAGCGTTTGCTGGTGACGCAGAAAAAGGTAAAGCTAAGTCGGCCACTTGTGCAGCTTGCCATGGGGCAAATGGTATTTCTATGATCCCAATGTATCCAAATTTGGCAGGTCAAAAAGAACAGTATTTAGTTTTACAAATGAAAGCGTTCCGCAGTGGAGAACGTAAAAACATGGTAATGGCACCTATGGCTAAAGGCCTTAGCGATGAAGACATCAATGATTTAGCGGCTTACTTCGCAAGTTTGAATCCAGCAGGATAATTAGCTGGTACTACTTTAGTACAGGAGGCTTTTGCCTTCTGATAGCTGCCAATACATTGGCAGCTATTCCGATCTTTTTCAATTACTTAACGTATCTACTGAAATTAACCAACAGAGATTCCCTATGATCGTTTTACATCACCTCAATAATTCTCGTTCTCAACGTGTTTTATGGTTGCTAGAAGAGCTTGAACTGGACTACCAAATTGAACATTACAAACGTGATGCTCAGACTAATCTTGCCCCTTCTACTTTGAAGCTAATCCACCCTCTAGGTAAGTCTCCGATTATTACGGATGGTGAAGTCACCGTTGCTGAATCGGGTGCGATTATAGAATACTTAGTCGAACGTTATGGCGCACACTTGAAGCCGAAGGCTAACACTGAAGCACTTAGACAGTATCAGTATTGGTTGCACTTTGCTGAAGGAACGTTGATGCCGCCGATGGTCGCTAAGTTAGTTTTTGACAAAGTTCGCGCTAATGCGAAACCTTTTTTTGTCAAAATGATTGCTAATAAAATTGCTGATAAGGTTATGGAAGGTTATTACTTGCCAATAATCTCAAATAACTTGGAGTATGTAGATACTCACTTGCAAAAAAACTTGTGGTTTAGCGGTGATGAGCTCTCAGGAGCAGACTTTCAGATGAGTTTTCCTTTAGAGGCTAGCTTCTCAAGAGGTGGTGCCAAACAGTACCCTGCTATTGCTGCTTACGTTCAAAAAATCCATCAACGAGATGCCTACAAACGTGCGTTGGAAAAAGGCGGTGAGTACGCTTACGCCTAAATCTTAATTGAGAGCCTTTAAATAGCGTTGTTGTGTTTAGCTATCTGTGCTAAGAAGCGCTCTCCATAACGTTCAAGTTTGGTGTTGCCAACCCCACTTATTTGTAAAAATTGAGATGGGGTTTCTGGTAAAAACTCCGCCATATCTGCAAGACTAGCATCACTAAATACTACAAAAGGCGGCACGTCGTCTTGTTCTGCAATGGTCTTGCGAAGATGTTTTAATTTGGCAAATAACGCTCGGTCGTAATAACGTTTGTCGTTTTTATCGCGCTTCGAGGTTTCTAGGGCAAGACGAGGAACCGCTAGTGTAACCGCGATTTCGGATTTTAAGATAGGACGCGCCGCTTCGGTGAGCTTTAGGTTGGCATTTTGAGTAATGTCGATTCTAATCAGACCTTGATGAATGAGTTGGTTAATTACATTGTGCCAATACGCTTCTGATTGGTCTTTGCCTACTCCATGGGTGGGCAGCTTATCGTGTTGCTGTTCAACTATTCGTTTATGACTTTTGCCTCGCAACACATCAATGACGTATTGGGTGGTAACGGTTTGGCCTAATCTGAATATACAGGATAGTACTTTTTGCGCATGTATGGTGCCATCAAATCGTTTGGGCGGATCGATACAAATATCGCAGTTATTACAATGGGCGCCACTATACTCTGAAAAGTAATTGAGCAGCACTTGGCGGCGACAAGTTTGTGCATCTGCAAAGGCTTCCATGGCTGCAAATTTTTGTAGTTCAACGTCGTGACGTTCGGTGTTCTCACCCATGCTAATCCATTGACGAATGCGAGCCGCGTCTTTTTCGTCGTATAACAACAAGGCTTCAGCTGGCATGCCGTCTCGTCCGGCGCGACCTGTCTCTTGGTAGTATGACTCGACGCTGCGGGGTAAATCGAAATGCACTACATAGCGGACGTTAGATTTGTTGATCCCCATTCCAAAAGCAACGGTAGCAACTATCACATCGACATTGTCTTGGATGAAGTCTCGTTGGATTTTGTCTCTTACCTCTGGCTCTAAGCCTGCGTGATACCCGGCACTATTGATACCTTGTTTGGCTAATTTGAAGCTAAGTTCGTCGACTTTAGCGCGGCTATTGCAGTAAACAATTCCGCTGCCTTCTTGGCTTTTTACATACTGAATAAGTTGGTCGACTGGTTTGTATTTGGTCAGTAGGTTGTAACGTATGTTGGGGCGATCGAAACTGCTTCTAAATACAAAGGGGTTATGTAAGTTCAACTGCTGAGAGATATCCGCTCTGGTAGCGATATCCGCTGTGGCGGTCAATCCCATGACTGTGGTATTTGGAAAGTGTTGTTTTAATTGGCCGAGTAGCCGGTAATCTTGTCTGAAATCATGGCCCCAGTGTGAGACACAATGTGCTTCATCGACTGCGATTAGACTCAAATTTAGGGTGTGAAGGCGATGGATAAATTCCAATTGCATGAGTCTTTCTGGGGCAACGTATAAGAGTTTAAATTTACCGTCTTGTAGTTGTCGGTATATATTCAACAACTGCTCGCGAGGGATTGAGGAGTTAATATAGGTTGCAGCAACCCCGGATGCGGTTAGGGCATCAACTTGATCTTTCATGAGTGAAATCAGTGGGGATACAACGACGGTTAAACCTGGCAATAGGAGAGCGGGTACCTGATAGCAAAGCGATTTTCCACCTCCCGTTGGCATTAAAACTAATGCGTCACGTCCATCTAAAACCTGTTCGATAATTTGTTGTTGTCCATCTCTAAAGCTGTGGTAACCGAAAACTTCTTTTAGCACTGTTACTGCTGGTGCTTCAGATTCTTTGCTTAAAAGGGGCTCGCTGGTGGCGGTAGACAAGTAATTTCCTCGCACGTATTAAAAATGGTGTTGAAATGGAATCAGTATTGATGATTTTACTTAAAAAGACCCTTGGGGTATACGCTATATACAGCAAATATTAATGGGTTTTAATATGACACAAAATAACACGGATACAACTGTACTTTTAGATTCAGAAGCGTTGGCTGAGATTGTGGTGAATATGTTTAGTGAGCAAATGCCTTTTAATCAGCTTCTGGGAATAAAAATCGACAAACTAAGTGCTGATAAAGTCGAAATTAGGATGCCTTGGAGTGATAAATTGATGGGCAACCCATTCCACAAAATTTTACATGGCGGGGTGACAGCCTCAATTTTGGATACCGTGGGTGGGGTGACGGCTATTTTACACTCGATTAAAGGTATCGGAGAGATTAGTGTTGAAGAATTTCAACGTAACTTCTCTAACGTGGGCACCATCGACATGCGCGTCGATTATTTACGGCCAGGCAAGGGAAATGAGTTTATCGCGACCGCAGAGGTGATCCGCAAAGGCAGAAAAGTCGCAGTGTGCCGAATGGAGCTACACAATGAGACAGGCACTCACATCGCCTTTGGGACAGCCACTTATATGGTTGGTTAAAGCTGCATATTGAGACATGCACACAACAAGACAGGCATAATAATCTGCGCACATTCGGACAGGCATAACGCACATTCGGACAGGCATAAAATTCTGTGTGAAATCAGACCTGCATTGGCCTTTTTGAGACAGTCATTGATAATTAAGTCAGAAAAAGAGTCAAAAATGTTAAGAATCAGGCCAAGAACAAGACAGTCAAGGTGGTGGTTAGACAGTCAAGGTAGTTAAAGTATTAATTCGATTTAAAACGCAGTGATGTAACCTAGTGGAAAGTGGATTCCTTGTTATAGACGATAATTGGGCTTCAATGTTGTTGAATTGGGTGCTTTTTAGCAAATTAAGTTGGCCAGAAATGAGCTAAGTGTGTCTACAAGTTATGGATTTAAACGGGGCTAGCAACCAAAGATAGTGGGCGGATTGTTCTTGTGCTTTTTAGTCAGGCTCGTCCTGTATTTTGTCTAAAACGTTCCATAGATTCAGACTCACCAGCGGCAACACCAAAAACATTTTCAAAATTATAAACAAGTTCTAACCATACGCTTTCACTCTTTCCAAATGTTTTGACAATTGTTGGTGGTACTATTTTGTTTTTTGCACAACGCCTAAACCTTTGAGCGCTAAAATGAATAAGTTGCATATAATCCACTAAAGTAAACGGTAATTGATTTTGCTGTTTTAGTGATGGGCCTTGTTTAAAAGCCATTAACGATGGTGGTTGATAGCCCTTTTGAAATGTATCCATTCGTTTTTTAATACTTGTATGCATAGACGATTCAGGTGACGTGGCTATTTGTGCGCGAATTGGGTTCAAATCGACGTAAACTAGGCAGGCTGCTAGCGCTTTTTCGTCTAATAATGCTTGGGATTTAAACCGTCCTTCCCAAAAATGTCCAGTGCAGTCATCCTCTTGATTCGCTTGTCTTGCTATGGGTTCATTTAACTCACGCATAAACCAACTAATATCGTATAACCGTTTTCGATAGGTAGATATAGCGTTAGTAACGGCTTCCTTCTGATTTTCAGGTAGCGTGTGCCAATTCTGGTTTGTAAAAAATTGTTGGACTAGTTCAGTTGGTTTATGAATTTTCTGCCAACGCTCTATTACGTCATAATCCGACAAGTTTAACGCTTGAATTTTATTTACGTGTAAAACCACGTGGACGTGGTTACTCATCACAGCATAAGCACAGACATCAATGCAAAAAACAGAGGCAAGCAGAAGTAACCTATCCTCTACCCATTGCCGACGGTGTTCGTAACTCTTACCCGAATACTTATCTTCACCGCACAGAAACGCGCGGCGAACGCAGCGGGATACGCAATGGTAATATGGAGTATCTGCTAAGCTAATTTGATGCTTCCTAGGCTGTGGCATATAAACCTCTAAACTCTTTATATTGGTTTGAAGCATAGCCCTATGTGCAATAAACACCAGTCTAGTTTAGGTCTAGTTTTAATGACTGTCTCAATTTAAATTTAGCTGAATTTCGTGGGGTAATGTGCCTGTCCAATATGAAATTCCAATATGAAATTAACATGCCTGTCCAATATAAAATTTTAGGTAAAGAAACTGCGGGTTGAATATTAGCTCTTTTTTTCATCTTCGGTATTGTTAAAGGATTTAATTTTCTGGGTTAGATCTTGGATTTGAGATTTGAGGGAGTCTTTTTGGCTGTCTTCAGCTAGTTTTAGCTGTTCGTTTAGCTCAATTAATTGAGCTTTTAACTGCTCTAAAAGCTGTTCTTTTTGCTCTGCTTCTTCTGCTTTATCGAAGATTACTTGATCTACTGTTGAATTATTACTTTCATTACTAACTTGTTGTTTTGGCGGAATGATTTTGATCTCGTCAGGTATTTTACGTTGGTTCATAAAGCTGGGCGACATGATTTCAATGGCATTCTCATGAAGGACGTTCAAAACCTCACGATTCAAGCGAGTTCTTGAACTGATAAGACTTTTAACTTCTTCTAACTTTCCACTAATTTTATAGGTGACTGAAAAGTCGCCCAATTCAACAATATGCACAAAAGGATCGGATAGTTCGCAATTTGTTGCAGCCTGAATTAACAAGGGTTCAATTTTTGAATTATGAATATCGTACCCAAGGGATAAGCTAGTTGAAATGATAGTTCCAGATGTGCGGGTAACTGTGATGGGGTTAGTGATCATGAATGTGTTAGGTAAAGCGACTAAATCTCTAACTTCTGTCTGAACTTCCGTATCTAAAAGTCCGCGCTCAACAACTCTTCCAAAGAAATCACCTACTTGAACAAAGTCACCTGTTTTAAACGGCTTGGTCATTCTTAGCATTATTCCAGCTAATAAATTGGCAAAAATGGTACTTGAAGAAAAGGCAAATATTCCCGAGATGACTAATCCAATTAAACCAATGATTTGATTTCGAGAACTTTCACTAACGGGCAAAGCAAATACAGTTGCCAATAATGCTACTAGGGTTAACGCGAGCATTATTAGCTGCCGGGAAAAAAGCTTTTCACTACCTGCATCGGCCTTTTTAACTATTAATAAGTAGTTAGCTATCCAAAGTACTATTGCTACAATTAAGAGAGTGATTAAAAGTGGCATAAAAGAGAGTGTTTGTGCTAACAAAGAATCTGTTGAAAACATAAAGTATTCCAGTTTAATAATAGAGCTTAGTTAAATTTTATAATCTAAATAAGGTTTAAACATTGAGTGCAAATCTACCTTTGCTTTGAGTTTCATCGCTAACAAAAACAAGCCCCCAAGCTTTCGATGTAGAAAGATAGTATCTACAGGAGGTGTATGCACATAGCTTTTGTCTAAACTCATTTGTGTGCCAATTACTCGTAACCTTTCTAATAGGTCACTTTTCGAAAAGTCGTAAGCACCCTCCAAATAAAGTGGTTCGCATGATAAGTAACACATTTCGGTTATATCAAGTCGCGTTTTTTCTGACAAAGTAGCTGACATCAAGCCCAGTTCTAATGCGCTATTTTCAATGCTCTTTTTATCTTTGTGGAAACCGGCCTGCATTAAATTTAGATAAGCTTGGGCCATTGACTTCTTGTATTCCCTGGTTGCTCCAAAATCCAACAAAACAATTTTTTCTTCTTGGCTGTCATACAAAAAGTTTGCAAAATTGGGGTCGGTTTGAATAAGTTGAAATTCAAACAATTCTTTAAAGAACAATGAAAAGAGATCGGTAGCAATTTTATTTCGTAGAGTTTGACTTGCTTCACATAAACTTTCGATTGGTTCGCCATCTAAAAAGGTCATGGCTAGGACCGAGTCGCTGCTTAATTCAGGTATCCAACGAGGGATCAGAAATCTACTGTCGCCCTCAATCAATGTGGCATACTGCTCTAAACGTTGTCCTTCTAACGTGTAATTGGCTTCTTCATGCAGCTGCGCCTTGGCTTCAGATAAAAGAGGTCGGGTATCAACACCTTTTGGTAAAAGGCCTGATATTTTTATTAAACTAGCGACATTGTCTACATCGCTGTTGATGCTTTCTTTGATTCCCGGATACTGAACCTTAACGGCTAAACGACGCAAATCGTTGTCTATTGCTTTGTGTACCTGACCAATAGAAGCTGATGCTATGGGTTTTAACTGGAACTGTATAAATTTCGATTGCCAATCACTTCCCCAGTGACACTCTAAGACAGCCATTAACTCAGCTTGAGGCATAGATTTGGCGTCTGAGCGTAATCGAGCCAACAAATCGGTTAACTCTTTAGGTAATACATCACCAGCATCCATTGAAATTAGCTGTCCCACTTTCATGGCTGCTCCGCGCATTTGCGCGAGTTGGTCGGCTACCCGTTTCATATTTTTGGGGGTAAGAAGTAAATCTTTTACTTTTGGTCGGTTGCCTTTAGCAAGTTCAGAAACACCCTCTGAAATCATGTTACCCGCGATACGAGAAGCTAAACTTCCCATTTTTGCAAAACGAGAAGCTCGACCTTTGGGTATTTTCGCCTCGTCTGAAGACGTTTTTTTGGTCATTATATTTAGTTTTTAAGGTTAGGGTAGCGTTCAGAGAATTCTTTTTCAAATGCTAAACAGGCCGGAGTCTGCCCCGCACTTTCGATGTCTTTGCAGCTTAGGTTCGTTATTGAATCTACACATGCGATAGCTGATTCTTCAAACTCTGCATTACCTGTTACGGCGTTTGTGTCCATTATGCTTTTACACATATTATCGACCATGCCATCTATCATCGCTCGCATTTCAGGAGGGATCTCATCTGTTGTACTTATCTGTTCAGTCACACAAACTTTAATGTGATCACATAAACGTATGGAAGCTTCTTCAATGCTTTCTGCAAATGTTAGCGAAGACATCATAGTCAAAAAAAGTGTTATTAATGTAGTTAAGCGAAGCATAGTAAATCCTTGTAATTTAACAATATAAGTTTGCTGGTCGTGATTGTTGGGCAGGCGCCTGCCATTAACTGATTTATTAAAACCTGAAAACTATGCCTGTCTTAAAATTTTAAAAAAAGAAAGACAACAAACATGCCTGTCCAAGATCTAATCCTAGTATTTAATGGTGCCTGTCCAATATATGGAATCAAAATAGAACAAATTGGTGAGAAAGTCAGCAAAGGGATTCGAATTGTCTGAGATTTAGTTGCAATAACTTGGTGAAACATGAGGTATAATTATGAAAAGTGTATTGTTTAGGAGAAGTTATGAGAATTTGCGGTGTAGAACTTAAAGGTAGTGAAGCTAATCTATGTTTGTTGTCTTTGGAAAATGAAGTGTTTCATATTCCAGATTGCCGTGCGCGCAAATTAACCTATTCTAAGCAAGATTCAACTGCAGACGTGCGTGAATTCCAGTTTGCCTTCAAAAAATTGATGGAAGACTACAAAATTGATGCGGTAGTCATTCGCGAGCGCCCTACTAAAGGCAAGTTCGCTGGCAGCGCTACGGGCTTTAAAATGGAAGCGGCAATTCAATTAATTGAAGAATTAAAGGTTGAGGTTTTAACACCAACATTTATTAAAGAAATTATAAAGCGTAACCCTATTCCGGTACTTTTTTCAGAAACCGGCTTGAAAATGTTTCAAGAAGTGGCATTTACCACTGCTTTTGCCTACTTAATGAAAGAAAAGTACGGAATGGAACAGCAACCACCGGCTTAAAGCCCTCGGAAACGTGCGTTCATCCATGCGTTTAAGCATACCCTAAAAGTTAATATGCAATAGGTATAGAGAGAATTGCAAAATTCTCTCTTAGCTAAACAATATTAAATAATCATTCTCTAGTTCATTTTTCTGGTTGTTGTCATTTTATGTCTGATAGATCTTTAAAAGTTGGCGTCGTTCTGGCTGTTGCCGCTTATGCGATGTGGGGTTTTGCTCCGTTATATTTCAAACTGCTAATGATCATGCCGGCCCCAGAAATACTGGTGCACAGAGTAATATGGTCAGCCTTACTATTAGTCATTTTGGTCTTGGGCTTTAAACAATTAGGCAAGGTGCAATCTGCGTTAAAGAACCCAAGAGTCATCAAAATTTTACTAATATCCGGATTATTGTTGGCAGGTAATTGGTTGTTATTTATTTGGGCCGTTAACAATGATCACTTACTGGATGCGAGTTTAGGCTACTATATCAATCCTTTGCTCAATGTTTTCCTAGGCCGTATCTTTCTTGGAGAGCGCTTACGACGAATGCAAAAAGTTGCTGTGGGCATTGCCCTGATTGGGGTATTGATCCTGTTATTTTCCTATGGTGAACTCCCTTGGATTGCTCTGCTTTTGGCATCCAGTTTTGGTATTTATGGGCTTTTGCGTAAACAAGTTGCTGTGGATTCTCTGCCCGGCTTATTAATTGAAACCATGATGATGCTGCCGTTTGCCATTGTCTACTGGGTATTCTTTGCGTCACAAATGAGCAATATGTTCAGCAATGAAATGGATTTAAATGTCTTGTTAATTGGTGCAGGAATTATTACCACAGCCCCATTATTATGTTTTACCGGTGCCGCTCGCCGGATACGTTATTCAACGTTAGGCTTTTTCCAGTATATCGGACCAAGTATTATGTTCATCTTGGCTGTCTATTTATTCGGCGAGCCATTACATGAAGCTCGTTTAGTGACGTTTGGTTTTGTGTGGTTAGCGTTGATAATTTTTAGCTTTGATTCTTATCGTGCATATCGAAAGTCGTTGAAATCATTGGGAGTTTAACTGCTACAGTATTTTTTATGCAGGGTCGCCAATCACTCTATTGCGTCCCTGTGCTTTAGCATTATAAAGATGTTCATCTGCAATGCTTAACATCGATTCGATCTTTTTACTGGCACGGCTTGTGACGCCGATACTCAACGTGCACGAATGACTTATCCCTTTGCTTTTTATAACTTTTTGACTTACCTCTTGGCGGAAAGTATTGAGCAGTTCTATTGCTTCAGATTGTTCAGTTTGGGCCATAAAAATACAAAACTCTTCTCCCCCGAAGCGCGAATAATGGAAAGACGAAAAATGCCGAACAATCATTTTCGACACCTCTTTTAACACCACGTCTCCATAGTCATGACCAAAAGAATCATTAATTAACTTAAAGTTGTCTAAATCGATCAACGCCAATGACATAGGTGCCTGTCCACGATGGATGGTATGGTTAACCTTATTAAAGAAATGCCGTCGATTAGGCAGCCCGGTCAAATAATCAGAGTTGGCAGCGCGTCGAATGGCTTCAATTTGCTCTATGTGTTCTACGTTTTGCACTATTCTGCAAAAAAATTCCTCGTGGCAATAAGGTTTGCGTAGAAAATCATTAGCACCACTTTTGATGAATTGGGCTAATAGTGAGGAATGAGTGTTGGTCGATAATCCAATAATACTTAACTGGTCTTTGTCGTAGAGTTTTCTGGCCTCAGAAACTAGTTCCAACCCTTTTGTGTCGGCTAAATCTTCTTCAACTAACATCAGTTTGATAAGTGGGTGTCTTTGTAATAAGTCGAGGGCTTGTGCTGCGCTGGAGGTATCAAAAGTGATGAAGTTATGGCGTCCTAACAAGGATGATAGTATTCCTCGGTTGTGTCTGGATTTATCCACCACTAGCACACCAATTTGTTTATTTTTCTCCAATCTGATTAGCAGTCGGTTGAGGTATTCGAACATTTGCGCGTTTTGTTTGGGAATATAATCAACAATAGATTTTGCCAAAATATTCTCACGTATGTCTTCTTCTACCTCGCTGGTGATAACGATGGTTGGAATAAACGCATTAATTGTGAAGTTAATTGCTTGCCCATGGGGAGCGTCGGGTAGTGAATATCCGACAACTGCACATAGGTACAGCTCTGGGGATGTGGTTTCAAAAATAATCTTTGCCTGAGCTAACGTGTTGGCTAACACCACATCTAAGTTGGCTTTGCCAATGACACGCTTAAGCACGCGCACACTCGACTCATTATCTTCTATTAATAGAACTTTAAATCTCATTGGCAATTCAGCTAGGTTTATATTTTTTCTAATTTAGCATACGCCAACATTAGCCACTTTGTCCCTATATTGTCAAAATTCACTTCAACTCGTGCATGTTCACCGCTTCCTTCGTAATTTAGCACTGTGCCTTCTTGAAATTTACTGTGCTTAACTCGCTGTCCCAATTGAAATCCAGTGGATTCGAATGCCATGTGGGATGTTGCCGGTTGAAAACGGTTTTGAACTGGTCGACTCACCGTAGTCCGAAGGCGCACTTCTTCAATGCATTCACTGGGAATTTCTTTGATAAAACGAGAGGGGGTATGGTATTTGTCTTGCCCATATAGTCGTCGAGATTCGGCATAGGTCATGTATAACTTTTGCATTGCTCGAGTCATGCCCACGTAACAAAGTCTGCGTTCTTCTTCCAAGCGTCCAGGCTCTTCATGACTCATTTGACTAGGGAACATGCCTTCTTCAACACCGGCTAAAAAAACCAATGGGAATTCCAGACCTTTAGCCGAATGTATGGTCATCATTTGTACTGCGTCTTGGTGAGCGTCGGCTTGAGATTCACCCGCTTCTAATGAAGCATGGGCGAGAAATGCCGATAGGGGGGACATATTTTCCGCTTCTTCTGGAGCTTCGAATTGTTTGCAAGCGGTTACAAGCTCCTCAAGGTTTTCTATCCGAGCCTGGGCCTTTTCGCCTTTTTCGGCTTGATACATGGCAAATAAACCTGAGTTTTTGATTACGTGATCAGCTTGTTGATCTAACTCGAACTCTTGCACTTCAACTTGTAACTTCAATATTAGCTCAACGAAGCGTTGCAGCGCTGTTGCCGCTCTGCCTGAAAAGCGTTTTTCACGAAGCATGTCGTTGGTTGCCTGCCACATAGACAACTCTTCGTTTCTAGCGGTTTCTCGAACTAAGCTCAGGGTTTTATCACCGATGCCGCGAGTAGGGGTGTTTACAACCCGCTCATAGGCTGCATCATCTATGGGTTGGTTGATTAACCGTAAATACGCTAATGCATCTTTGATTTCTTGTCTTTCGAAGAAACGAAGTCCGCCATAAATTCTATAGGCCACTGACTCTTGTAACAGCGCTTCTTCCAATACCCGTGATTGCGCATTGTTGCGATACAAAATGGCACAATCGGCTAACGCATCACCTTTGTCGCTCCACTCTTTAATGCGAGCCACGATAAAGCGAGCTTCATCTAATTCGTTGAAGCCGGCATACATCGAAATCGCCTCACCTTCGGCACCTTCAGTCCACAGATCTTTACCAAGACGCCCTTGGTTGTTGTCGATAACGGCATTGGCAGCTTTAAGAATATTGCCGGTTGAACGGTAGTTTTGCTCCAGTCTGATAGTTTTCGCGGAGGGGAAATCACGTAAAAAGTGCTGAATATTTTCCACATTCGCGCCACGCCAACCGTATATGGATTGATCGTCATCGCCTACAATCATCATGTTGTTATCTGCACAACTTAAGATCCGCAACCATGCATACTGAATATTATTGGTATCTTGAAATTCGTCCACCAAAATCGTGCGGAAACGTTTTTGATAATGTTTCAGCACATCAGGATTATTTAGCCACAATTCGTGGGCACGCAATAACAGTTCGGCAAAATCCACCAAGCCTGAACGATCACAGGTTTGTTGATAAGCTTGGTAAATATCTTTCATGGTTTGTTTGGTGGGATCACCTTGAGTGTCGATATGCTCAGGTCGCAACCCTTCGTCTTTATTCCCGTTGATATACCATTGAATCGATTTGGGTTGCCAATTTTTTTCATCTAAATTCAGAGACTTAATTACTCGCCGAACTAAACGATATTGATCATCCGAGTCCAATATTTGAAAGTTTTCAGGTAAGCGGGCTTCTTTGAAATGGGTTCGGAGTAAGCGATGGGCGAGCCCGTGGAACGTTCCAATCCACATGGTGTGCAATCCAGACCCCATCAGCCGTTCTACTCGACCACGCATTTCTCTGGCGGCTTTATTAGTAAAGGTCACAGCCAGAATACTAAAAGATGCGAGTTGTTCAACTTCCATTAGCCATGCGATACGATGTACTAGTACTCGAGTTTTGCCACTTCCGGCACCAGCCAGGACCAACATGTCAGAAGGTGGGGCCGCTACTACTTCCCGTTGTTTGTCATTAAGTTGGTCTAACAGTCGAGATACATCCATAACAAGCTTATTTTTGATTTATTGATTAATAATCGAAGTATATCAGCTATACTGTGTTTTTATACAACCAAAGGGCTGGTTTTGTTATTTTTAAGCCGCTTTATGGAAACTGATCTTGTAAATGAACGTTTTTGCCCGCATATCCGTTCTTAATATTTATTCAAGAGTGAAATGACTTGCCTACCGCCGTGGGATAAAGGAATTGAGGAGAACGAGATGCCAATCGACAATTTCTGGAAGAGGTTGAAATCTGAAGCTGAAGAGTTAGTGGAAAGCGAACCGCTATTGGCCAGTTATGTGCATGCTTGTATTCTTGCTCATCACAACTTCGAGACTTCTTTGAGCTTTATTTTGTCCAACAAAATTCAAGATGAAGTGATGCCGGCCTTAGCCATTCGCGAAGTATTGGATCAAGCTTATTTGTTAAAACCTGAGATCGTCGAGTCAGCCATCGAAGATATTGAAGCTGTGTTAACTCGTGATCCTGCCGTAGATAAAATTCTCACTGTGTTATTGTACTTCAAAGGCTTCCAAGCGATTCAGGGCTATCGTCTGTCTCATTATTTGTGGGCTCAAAATCGCAAGCAACTTGCGCTGTTTGTGCAAAGTCGAAACTCCGAAGTATTTGGAGTGGATATTCACCCAGCAGCGGTAATTGGAAAGGGCGTGATGTTTGACCATGCAACCGGTATCGTCATTGGTGAAACCGCGGTAGTGGAAGATCACGTTTCAATCTTACAATCTGTGACCTTAGGGGGAACAGGAAACGAGTCAGGTGATCGTCACCCTAAAGTTCGTCAAGGGGTGATGGTGGGAGCCGGGGCTAAAATCTTAGGCAATATTGAGATTGGTGCTGGCGCTAAAGTAGGAGCCGGTAGCGTGGTTCTTAAAAACGTACCTGAGCATGTGACTGTAGCTGGGGTACCAGCGAAAATTGTTGGCGTGCCTTGTTGTCCAAATCCTTGTGAAACCATGAATCAAAATATCTACGAAGATTAACTGTCTATTAGGTTAATCTTCGATCAGTAAATTTAGCTCCGCTAAATCATCTAATTGCACATGGGGAAGTACTGTGGTTTTTTCTTGTGGAAGGTGCATTTTCCGGTTGTAGGCATACCAAGCGCTTTGCATACCGGCGTTAATAGCCCCCATTACGTCTTTTTCTAAATTATCACCCACGTGTAATACTTCTTTAGGGGCCACATTTAAAGTGCTGCTAGCCAACGTAAACATAGCGTCATGGGGTTTCATTGGACGTTCTAAATTGGCTTTAAAACAATGGCTAAAATATTCGCCAATTCCAATTTGTTGTAGGTTGACATTGCCGTTGGTGATAGCAACTAATGGCAGTTTGTTGGCTAATTGGGCCAACAAAGTACGTATTTCTTGGTGTACTTCAAAGTTACTACGATGATGATAAAAAAACTCAAAACAGTCATCCACCGCTGAGCTTAGGCGTTGCTCTTGGTAACCGGCTTTTTGTAAGCCAGTTTGTAACGTATGTTTACGTAACGCTCCCATATCTGAAGCAAGTTGAGGTTGATTTTGCAAATGTTGTTGTTTGAATTGCTGCCAATCTTGATAGGAAAATTCTGATGTTTTTGGATAACTTGAAGACAAATAATTAAGCAGTTGTTTTTCCGCTTCCATAATAAAAGGATAGTTGTCGTACAACGTATCATCTAAGTCGAAACTAATGGCTTTTATGGGGGAAAAATTCCGATAAAATTTCATTCAGTAATACCTATTATTCAATCTTTTTGTAGCTTTGATTGGTTAATATTTAACATATGGTGATTATTTGTTTTTGCGAGATCTGGGATGCGTATTGTCGTAAACCTTAGCTAAATGCTGGAAATCCAAATGTGTATACACTTGTGTGGTCGACAAATTCGCATGGCCTAGAAGTTCTTGTACGGCGCGCAAATCACCACTGGATTCTAGCATATGGGTGGCGTAAGAGTGGCGCAATTTATGCGGATTTATTTTTTGGTCAACATGTTGTTTGTGGGCCCATAAGTCCATTCGCTTGGCGATTTGGCGATGACTTATACGGCGTTTATGCATACTTACAAACAGGGCCTGTTCTTCCGCTGGTGGGGTCATTTGACTACGAACTTTCAACCATTTATTCAACCAAGTAGTGGCTGTCTTCCCAACTGGAATGACGCGTTCTTTGCGGCCCTTACCGAGTACTCTAATTTGTCCTTTAGTGACTATATCCTGCATGTTTAAGCCAGATAACTCAGCCAAACGTAAACCACAGCCATAGATCAACTCCATCATGGTACGGTCGCGTATCGCCAGCACAGATTCGGGGTCTATTTCCAGTAACTGAGCTACCTGATCCACATTTAGATGTTTAGGTAGCGGCCGACCTAGTTTTGGGGTTTGCACGGCTTTAGCTGGGTTAGTTTTGAGTACATCTTCGGCTACTAAAAACTGACAAAAAGTACGCATAGCCGATAACCGCAATGCAATAGAGCGAGGGGCTAGGTTTTTGCGCCTAGCTTGGCTCAAAATAGATTTAATGTGATGGGTAGTTAATTCAGACCAGCTTGTAATATCTAACTGCTCCGTAATCACCCGGAGTTGGCGCTGGTAGTTATCTAAGGTTTTTGCAGAAAGGTTTCTTTCGTATTTTAAAAACGAAAAAAATTTTTCCAGCCACTGGTCTAAGGCTGGAGTATCCATGGTTAATATCCAGCCAAATTTGGCAAAAGTACGTTTAAGAACTGTTGCAACTGGGTTATGAGCAGGGTGTCCATGTCGGGATTGAAATGGCTGGCATCTTTGCTTCCAATAGCCAATATTCCCAATTCACCCTTTTCCCCTAGTAACATTAGGGCGACAGACTCAACATTGCCTTCTTTAAACAGTAGTTGTTTTTCGTGTTGACTTAGACGTCCAAAGAAAAAACAATCGTGTTTAAAGCGTTTCTCAATAAACAATTTACGTTGAATTTCGGGCAGCGCATGTGCACCACTAAAAGACTTTAAGGTTACTGCAGATAAACGCAATTTTTGACACATCACATCTTCAAGTACATCTTGCACTTCGCTGAAAAAGCGACAACTTAGCAACTGAAGATTTAGATCTGCGTAAATTCGGTAAATTTCTTCGTTTTGTTTTGCTATCGAAATGAGTTGATTGAGCTTGTGTGATAACTCTCTGTTTTTCTTACGTAATTGCTCTGATTGCAGCTCAATAAGAGAAATACTGCCTTTTTGTTGATGAGAAATAACCAGTTTTTCCGCCAGTTGCGGGTTATCTACAAAAAAGTCAGGATTTTCTAACAAGTAGTGTTTAACATCTTTTTCGTTAATGGCCTCTGATGCTTTTTCATAATTAGTCAGCATTGCCCTATCTACTTGTTGTTGTGCTGTATCACTCATACTATCAGGGTTCCATCAAAAATATGTTCTGCAGGGCCAGTCATTTTCAATACATTGTCTTTACCTTGCCAACGTATTTTCAAAGTACCACCAGGTAGATCAACTCGTACATCTTTGCTTAGTTTACCTTGAATTTGACCAATTGCCACTGCTGCACAAGCGCCAGTACCACAGGCTAAGGTTTCTCCTGCTCCACGTTCGTGCACACGCAGTTTTATATGGTTTTCATTAATGATTTGCATGAATCCGACGTTTACATTTTCAGGAAACCTATCGTGGGATTCAAGCAGTGGTCCGATATTTTCCACGTCTGCCGTTTGCACATCATCAACTTCAAGCACGCAATGGGGGTTCCCCATAGACACAGAGCCAACCATAAAGGTTTTTTCTTGTGCTCGAATCAAATAAATTTTTTCTTCTTTATTGGCTTTTAATGGGATCTTTGCGGGCTCAAAAATGGGCCGCCCCATATTGACAGTCACCTGGCCGTCTTTTTCAAGATACAGCACTATCTTGCCAGATTTAGTACTGACTACCACTTTGTTGCGGTTAGTTAATCCTTTGATTTTGACAAACTTTGCAAAACATCTTGCGCCGTTCCCGCACTGAGCTACTTCTGAACCATCAGCATTAAAAATGCGATAGTGGAAGTCTTGTTCAGGATCATAAGGAGGTTCAACCAACAACAGTTGGTCGAAGCCGATTCCAAAGTTTCTATCAGCCAATTGCTGAATTTTATCTTTCGAAAAAAATACATTTTGGGTGACGTTGTCAATCACGACAAAGTCATTGCCTAGCCCATGCATTTTAGAAAATTGAATTTGCATTGTTACTACTAAAAGTTTTGTTACGGTTATATTAACCTACATATGCGGTGACCAAAATAGCTATTTTGCAGTCAATTTGCGACACCCACTAAAAAACAATGAAAATTACCGTAATTTACTTATATGAACTAGCAATTAAATAACTTTTTCGCCTTTCCATAGATCGGATAACGCTTCCCGCTCACGAACTAAATGCAAACTGCTTTTATCTACGATTATTTCCGCAGGGCGACAACGGCTATTGTAATTTGACGCCATAACAAACCCATAGGCACCTGCACTACGCACAACTAAGAGGTCATTTGGAGCAATTTCTAGTTCACGATCTTTTCCAATAAAATCACCAGTTTCACAAATGGGACCAACGATGTCATAGGTGGCTTTAGGTTTTCCTATAGACAGTTCAGCGGGAATGATATTTTGCCAAGCAGAGTATAGGGCTGGACGGATTAAATCATTCATTGCCGCGTCGACTATGGCAAAATTTTTCTCTTCGCCTTTTTTGATGAACTCTACTTTAGTAATCAAGATACCAGCGTTTGCCATTATAGCTCGGCCGGGTTCAAAGATTAGTTTTAGCTCAGGGCGCTGCTCCATACGTGTCATCAGTGCTTCGACATAAGCATCGGGGTGGGGTGGGGTTTCGTCTTTATATTCCACACCTAGTCCACCACCTACATCAAGGTGACTGATGGTAATACCTAATTCAGCCAACTCGTCAATCAGTAACAACATTCTATCAAGGGCGTCTACAAAAGGATCTATATCAGTAAGTTGAGAACCAATATGACAATCCATGCCTTTAACTTCTAGATGCTCGTAACTTGCGGCTAATTTATAGGTAGCAACCGCGTTTTCTCTTGGAATACCAAATTTATTGGCTTTGAGCCCGGTTGAAATATAGGGATGAGTTTTGGCATCAACATCTGGATTTACCCGAATTGAAATTGGTGCAACCACATTCAGTTTAGAGGCAACCTTGTTGATTCGCTCTAATTCGGGTTCAGATTCTACGTTGAAACATAAAATATTTTTTGACAGTGCAAATTCAATTTCTTGTTCAGTTTTACCAACCCCAGAAAACACTACCTTAGTTGGATCGCCACCGGCTTCAATTACTCGCGATAATTCACCGCCTGAAACGATATCAAACCCAGAACCTAGTTTGGCCATTACAGATAACACGCCTAAATTAGAATTCGCTTTTACCGCGTAACAAATTAGGTGAGCATGTTTACCCGCTGCGTGGTCAAATGCATGCCAATGACGCTCAATGGTTGCTCTGGAATAAACATAACAAGGTGTCCCAAACTGTTCAGCAATCTGTTGAACGGGTACATCTTCGGCGTGTAGGGTAGAATCTTGATACTGAAAGTAATCCAACTACGACTGCTCCTCTGAGTCATCTATATTTTGGTCTGTGGCCGGCGAGTTTTGCTCAGAAGGATGAATTAAATCGCCCTTAACTCCACAACTTGTAGTGATAAAAATGACCGCCAATAAGGAAAGCGTGCGAATCGCAAAACACAGATTTTTGAACACTGATATCACCTAACAATTACAAAAGCCTATATCATCCCATCAAAAGCAAAAAAAACAAGCATTGCCACTACCTGATTTGGGATAAGACATGCAATAAACTGCTAATTAGGTTGATTCTAATGTGATTCAAAGACTGTGATTCAAAGACAGCCACCTAAAAAAGTGCAGTTCAGAAGTACAGTTTAGGACAGGCATTAAAAGGTGATTTCGAGACACCCACCAAAAGGTAATTTCGAGACACCAGAGGTAATTTTGAGACAGCCACCTAAAAAGTGCAGTTTAGGACAGGCACCAAAAGGTAATTTTGAGACAGCCACCTAAAAAGTGCAGTTTAGGACAGGCACCAAAAGGTAATTTTGAGACAGCCACCCAAAAAGTACAGTTTAGGACAGGCATTAAAAGGTAATTTTGAGACAGCCACCCAAGTACAGTTTAAGACACCCACCTTTATGACCGCCCACCTTTATGACCGCCCACCTTTATGACCGCCCACCTTTATGACCGGCCCACCATATAATGTTGATTTGTATGATGGGGATATTTTCTAGTTAGCCATGGTGTGTCAAAGCTAAGCGCACTGACTCTGGGAAGTGGGTGGTTGACCATAGCTGTTTACATAGTGCTTTTGTGTCCATGTAATCGCCTTCCATTAACCAGTCAATGAGGATGTCGGGGGAATCGGGGTAGCGAATTGGCTCGGGTGAGTCTTTACTTAGCCATTTAGATACTACCTGCGGGTCTAAAGTATCCATGCTTTCACAACGGTTCATGCGTTCTAGTGTGATGCGGTTTGAGCTTTGTTCATATTGGTTTTTTAAGGGCTTCACTAAGATTTTTTTGCCCAGTTGTAAACATTCGCTGGAAAGTTCGAAGCCGCCATTGGCAATGACGCCGGCACAGTCAAACAATGCTTGCTGGAAGGTTTGCTTGGACAATGGACGCCACTGGCTGTTTACATTGCTGAAAGGTTCATCTATCTCGGGGTGGTAACAAATAAACTTTTCGTTGGGAAAATTTTTTAACAATGATTTGATGGCTGTCTCATTTTCAAATGGCAAGTACACCAGTACATGATCCCCTGTAGTTGCCTTGCTGTATGGCTCTTCAATAAATGGCGGCATGATTGGGAAACCAAAATGGTACCAATGCACCCCTAAATTAATATCACAGGGGGCGAAGATACGCATTAACATTCTATCTGCCCAGGTTTCCCCTTGTTTTGGGACTTTGTGTTTAAACGCGGCTTGGTGACTTATCGATATGGATGATAAATCGTTCATTTTTGCTGCCCAAGCCGTTACTGGTTCGAAGTCGTTGAGCAATACATGGTATTTCGTCACATTTAACTGTTTAACATCCTTTATAAACTGTCTGATGTTGGCTTGGCGGAGGGTTTTCCAACGGTTTACTTGGCCATTTTCGGTAATGAAGGTTAGCCCAGATACCGTGCGGTAATTTCCGAACACTTCCATGTCGAAGTAGCGGGAGGGATCCCGTCCACTGAATATAAAATCAACTTCAATATCATCGCGTTTTGCAAATGCTTTCGCCATGATTCGTGCCCGCGCAATGTGGCCATTACCGGTGCCTTGCACGCCATACAATATTTTCATTAATACTACTTACACAAGGATAGAAAGACTCAACATTGAAATAATGATACCTAAAAAAGCACCAGCAACAATGTCACTTGGATAGTGGACACCTAGCATAACTCTGGAAAGTCCAATTAAGCTTGCCCAGATGTACACTAATATCGCTACGCTGGGGTAGAAGTGGGCCAATAAGGATGCCATTAAGAAGGCGGCAGCAGTATGCCCTGAAGGTAAACTAAATTTGTCGGAAGGGGTAATGTGAGAACGAAAATTATAGATTAAGTCGCACGGCCGTTGGCGTTTGAACAATTTTTTCAAAACCACATATACGGGTAATTCTAAGGCGTATGCCAACAAAGATGTGTAAAGGAAAATGGCTCCATCTTTAGGGTCAAACGCACATAAAAGCACGCCTAACAGCAAATAAACGTGGCCATCACCGCTTTTTGATATGTACTTAATGATCCGGCAATCGCGACCTGCGGTTACACCGAAAATCCAACGGAATATGTGTGTATCTGCTCTGCCAAATGCATTCATCTCTAGGTACTCTTAGATTGTGTACTCATTGAGAATAAAAGTAACCATTGCGTATGAACCCTAGTTGACAAAAAAACGAAACCTTTGTGACAAATATAAGTCATATTTATGACGGCGAAGAAAACTGATCTAAGGTTTTACAAACTCGCTGCTAACAATTAACCTAGAGCTTTAATGCTGAAGTTGGATTTTCTGATGGAATACAACACCTCTGAACTGTGTGATTTGTTTGCCGATAGCGTAGATGTTGTCGACCCTATTTTTGTGAATTATGGTGGTAGACTTTCTTATGGTGGAGAGATCACAACTGTCAAATGCCACGAAGACAAGGGCCTGATTGATAAAGTCTTGTCACAACCTGGCAAAGGCAAAGTGTTACTCATTGATGGGGGCGGTTCTACTCGTCGCGCATTAATTGATGTGAACAGTGCACAAATTGCCATTGAAAATGATTGGGAAGGCATTGTTTGTTATGGCAGTGTGCGTGAAGTCGATCAACTTGAAGAGCTTGATATTGGTATTCACGGGGTGGCATCTATTCCGGTTAATGCAGCATTTGAACAAATAGGCGAGGTTGATGTAGCGGTGAATTTCGCCGGTGTAACATTTTTGCCTGAAGATCATTTATATGCCGATAGCACTGGTATCATCTTATCGCCAGAACCTTTGGATATAGAATAAGCTTTTGTTCTGGGCTTTCTCAGTCTTGAACAAGACTAAGAACTAGCAACTCGATTTAAGATTAGGTAAAACATAAAAGGCTGTAGGGTTAATAAAAGACAGCCTAGTATGTTCCGCATTTTTGTATTTTCCTGCTAAATAATAGCCTCTACATAACCTCAATTCGCCTGTCTTACGCCAAGACAATCCGAGGCTGGTTATTTATAAAATTGAATTCAAATAAGCCGCAATTCGCACGCCTGCCATCTGCAATCGTTGTTTAACCTCTGGTAGGTGTTGGTGTTGATATTGCCAGCTGAGTTTGTTTTCTTTGGGATACACTTTTTCGCGTAACTGGATACTTTCTTTAATCCATACTTTCGGATCTGTGCTCTGCCATTGTTTTGCCATTTCCGGGGTAATTTTGCGACTCAGCCAGTCAGTCCATTCAGCATAAGATAGCTGTTGGTTGTCAATTATGCCGCTATCCCAGACTCGATGTAGGTTGGAATCCTGCCAGAAAAACTCCACTTTAACATCATTTCCCCCACGATCGGTTCCGTCTCCAGCGTGCATAGGTTGATGCAAGTCGCCAATAATATGGACGATAAAATGCAGCGCTAACTGTCTGTCTTGCAAAGTTGCCTGTGGATTTTTCAAGGTGGCAGCAAAAGACACTAACGCAGTATAGGCATCTCCATGGGAAGGAGCATGCTCAGATGCATGGTAATCACTGCCTTCTTCCACCGTTACCCAATGCCAAGGAACCGAAGTCTTTTGCCAGAACTCTGAGGGCTCGGAGAGCATTTCATCGGCCAAAGTGGATATTTCCGCCAATGATTGAGTTGGGTATAAATCTTCGATCTTTGCCTTCGCATCAGCGGATAAATAATTTTCAGCAATACTTGCGGCAACACGGTGCCCTGTTTTTCCCCAAGCTAATGCTTGAGAGGTTTGTAGCAAACAAAGTGCCGCAATGGCAATTTGTGAAAGTTTTAAAACGCTAGTTTTAAGGAGCATGGTCTTATTTCTCTTCATTTATTTATGATAGCCCCAGCGAGGCATCAATTTTTGATCAATATCTAAATGGTCGAGAATTCTCGCCACCACAAAGTCAACTAAGTCTTCGATACGCTTAGGCTGATGGTAAAAACCGGGTGCCGCCGGCATGATAGTCACACCCATTTGCGATAACTTCAGCATGTTTTCAAGGTGAATAGTCGATAACGGCATCTCTCGAGGAACCAAAATTAACTGTCCTCGTTCTTTTATCACTACATCCGCTGCCCGCTCAATGAGGTTGTCACTTTTACCAGTGCTGATGGCACTCAAAGAGCCTGTTGAACATGGACAAACCACCATTTGTTTTGGTGCCGCCGAGCCTGAGGCTACAGGAGAGAACCATTCGTCTTTGCCAAATACCTTTATTTGTTCAGGTTTCCCACCAAAACGCTGAGTAAAAAATTCGCTACAGGTTTTAGGGTTTGCAGGGATTTTTAAGTCTTCTTCGGTGGCTAACACTACCTTAGCGGCTGAAGATATCAGCAAATAAACTTGGTAATTGGCTGCCACTAGAGTTTCAAGTAAGCGCAACCCGTAGGGTGCGCCGGAAGCGCCAGTAAACGCGAGAGTTATTTTTTTATCAAAATTCATGTTTGGCCAGTTGCTCTAATAAACGTGAATGAATGCCGCTAAATCCACCGTTACTCATCACCAAAATATGGTCTCCTGGAGCAACACTTTGCAACAACGCAGTAATAATATCGTCTACATTATCATAAACCTGTGCAGGGACCTCTGAACCTGCGGTGAGTTGTGCTAAAGACCAGTCTAAATTGTCTGGTTGAAACAGTAGTACCTGATCGGCACTGCTCCAAGATTTAGCTAGCGTATTTTTATGTACTCCCATTTTCATGGTTGCGGAACGAGGTTCTAGCACCGCAAAAATACGAGCGTCTTTAACTTTGTGTCTGAGCCCTTCAAGGGTAGTTGTTATGGCAGTAGGATGGTGAGCAAAATCATCATAAACGGTGATGTTATTTACTACCCCACGGGTTTCCATTCGCCTTTTTGCATTTACAAACTGGCCCAAAGCTTCAATAGCTAATTCAGGCTTTACACCAGCATGACGAGCAGCGGCAATTGCCATAATGCCATTGTGAACATTGTGTTGACCAATCAACGACCAGTTTACTCGTCCCATATTGGTGTTGTTCAATAAAACATCAAACTCACTACCATCATCACTTTGATTTTCTACTTGCCAATCGGTGCCTAAATATTGCACTGAGCTCCAACACCCTTGTTTTAAAACCTGTGCGATATTTTCATCGGCCGCGGGGGCTAAAGCCAAGCCGTTGCCAGGTAAAATACGAATTAAATGATGGAACTGCTTTTGAATTGCGGCCAAATCTTCGAAGATATCTGCATGGTCAAACTCTAAGTTATTAAGCACTAGGGTACGGGGATGGTAGTGCACAAACTTGGATCGTTTATCAAAAAATGCGCTGTCGTATTCATCAGCTTCAATGACAAAAAACGGAGACTCTCCCAAGCGCGCTGAAATGCCAAAATTTTCAGGAACCCCACCAATCAGAAACCCTGGTTGTAAGCCTGCATATTCGAGTATCCAGGCTATCATACTGGCCGTGGTGGTTTTGCCATGGGTGCCTGATGCGGCTATTACCCACCTTTGTTTTAATACGTTTTCAGATAACCACTGGGGCCCACTGGTGTAGTTTAAGTTGCGATTTAACACTTCTTCCACGCACGGATTCCCCCGTGACATGGCATTGCCAATAATCACAATATCGGGTTCTGGACTGAGTTGGGATGGATCAAATCCTTGGGTAAGTGGAATACCTAAAGATTCTAATTGGGTGCTCATGGGCGGGTAAACATTGGCATCGGAACCACTTACGTGATGTCCCATTGACTTGGCAATGGCGGCTATTCCACCCATAAAGGTGCCGCAAATCCCTAGAATATGAATATGCATAATTTTCGATTTTTTCAAAAAAATTTTCGTAAGGTTAACAGAGATTGGAATACCTACAAATGGATATTCATTTAACTTATTGTTTTTTGTGCTGAGTTTTGTGTTTAATAAAGGTACACTTTATTAATGTGTTCTATGATTAGTAATGATTACTGTCAAAACCATGTCCTTTTCCAAAATCTAAAAATAGGCTTTCACAAGAATGAAACGACTCAATTCGCAATTACAAGAAGACGGCGCTCCAATGGAGCTAATACTGTTAATCCGCACATTATTAGCAGGTTGCAAGGAAATTTCTTTTAGGGTTAGTCAAGGTGCATTAGCAGGCGTGCTAGGTTCTTTGTTAAGTGAAAACGTTCAAGGTGAAACGCAAAAGAAACTTGACGTTATTTCGAATCAAATTCTAAAAGATATATTGAAAGAATCTGGTTATGTGAAAGCGATTTCTTCAGAAGAAGAAGATGACGTTGTTGGTTGTCACCCTGAAGGTAAATATTTAGTGAGTTTCGATCCACTTGATGGCTCATCAAATACTGATATCAATAGTTTGATTGGTACTATTTTCTCGATTACCCATGCACCACAATGGATGGAGGCGGATGATCCTTCTGCATTTTTGCAGCCTGGTACGCAAATTGTTGCCGCTGGATATGTACTTTACGGTCCATCCACAATGTTGGCCATGAGTACTGGACGAGGTACCCATATTTATACTCTGGATAAAACTCACGGAGGCTTCTTATTAACCGAAGCGAATGTTGAAGTACCAGAGCAAACCAAAGAATTTTCGATCAATAGCTCTAACCAGCGTCATTGGGAAGAACCAATGCAAAACTATATCAATGATCTTATTGCTGGTGACGAAGGTCCTAGAGGTAAAAACTTTAATATGCGCTGGGTCGGCGCTATGGTTGGCGACATTCACCGTATCCTTTCTCGCGGCGGTCTGTTTGCCTATCCGTTTGATAAACGTAACCCTAAAATAGCAGGTAAATTACGTTTATTGTATGAAGCCAACCCCATGTCATTCCTAATTGAACAGGCTGGCGGTGCAGCTACAACAGGCGACAGACGAATTTTGGAAGTAATGCCAGAAGAAATTCATCAGCGCGTTCCGGTTATCATGGGATCTAAAGAAGAAGTAGAGACTTGCGTTACCTATTACGCAAAAAAATAGTCTAACGTTTAGATTTGCACCAATAAATTGTTTTACTCAGGGCGAAGGTTTATAACTTACGCCCTTTTTTATTGGAGTTTTTAAATCGTCTTGGCACAAATGCGCCATAATGCACGGGTTAATTCCTCATAATACTTTAAAACAACCTTAATAAGACCAAGGTAGTGATTTCATCTTGCGCTGGAAGTCTTTATAATTACGGTAATTTACGTTAAATCACAACTTAAAGGTATCAATCAATGAGCTTAAATGCTGTTCCAGCCGGTAAAAACTTGCCAGATGAAGTGAATGTCATCATCGAAATCCCAGCCCATGCTGACCCAGTAAAATATGAAGTAGATAAAGATACGGGTGCTATTTTTGTTGACCGCTTTATGGCAACTTGTATGCACTACCCAACTAACTACGGTTATGTGCCTCAAACCCTTTCTCTTGACGGTGACCCGGTTGATGTTTTGGTAATGACACCATTCCCATTGTTAGCTGGTTCAGTTATTAAATGTAGACCTGTTGGCGTTTTGAAAATGACCGACGAGTCAGGAGAAGATGCTAAAGTTTTAGCTGTGCCTATTGATAAGCTTTCTACTATCTATCGCGATGTTAAAGAGATCGACCAGGTCCCAGAGCTAACTAAGCAACAAGTTGAGCATTTCTTTGCCCACTATAAAGATTTAGAACCTAATAAATGGGTGAAAATCGAAGGTTGGGGCAACTGCGAAGAAGCTAAAGCTGAAATTGTTGATAGCGTAAAACGCTACGAAGCTGAAGAAAAAGCTTAATTCCAACTGCATTGAGAAAAGGGTTAACGTCACGTTAGCCCTTTTTTTTAATTTTTCTATACCAGCATTTATCTGCAAACTCCTGTAAACTTGCCACTCTTTATTATTTCTTCATATGGCTCGACAAAAACATGAAGCTGAATTCAATTCGAAATAATCCACAACTGTTGTTGTTGGCCATGGCCTTTGTGATGCCTTTGGTATTTTCGGTTTGGAATGCGCTACTGAATAATTTTGTGGTGGAAAAAGCTCATTTTAGCGGTGCGGAAATTGGTATGCTGCAAAGCCTGCGAGAGGTACCGGGTTTTCTAGCGTTTACCGCGGTCTTTCTATTATTGGTTATCAAAGAGCAAACCTTAGCCATGCTCTCCCTCGCCGTCATGTGTGTTGGTGTTGCAATGACGGGATTCTTTCCATTTGAGATTGGTTTGTATTGCACAACGGTGATTATGTCCATTGGGTTTCATTATTTTGAAACTATGAATCAATCGCTGACCTTGCAATGGTTAGGAAAAGACAAAACTGCTCACTTTATGGGTCAGCAATTAGCGGTGAAAAGTTTCGCCTCTTTATTTGCCTATGGCAGTATTTGGCTGCTGATGGATTATGTGGGTATCAGCTATCAAACCATGTACATGCTTGCTGGTGGGTTAGGTTTAGTCATAGTGATATTTTTGTGGGTGTTCTTCTCGCAGTTTAAGCAGCCCTCTACCCAACACAAACATATGTTTTTGCGAAAACGCTATTGGTTATATTATTGCTTAACCTTTTTTAGCGGTGCCCGTCGACAAATCTTTATGGTTTTTGCCTCATTTATGATGGTCGAAAAGTTTGGTTATAGTGTTGGGGAAATCAGCCTACTGTTTATTATCAACTACGTATTTAACTTATTTTTTGCCGGCAAAATTGGTCGCTGGATCGCTAAAGTAGGCGAACGTCGGGCATTAACAGTGGAATACATTGGTTTAATTGTTATTTTTGTTAGCTACGCTTTAGTCACTAATTCACAATGGGCAGCTGTTTTATATGTGCTCGATCATCTGTTTTTCGCCATGGCAATCGCCATGAAAACCTATTTTCAGAAAATTGCTGATCCCCGTGATATTGCGTCTACAGCAGGGGTAAGCTTTACCATTAATCATATTGCTGCGGTGGTGATACCTGCTTTGTTAGGTATTGTTTGGCTAACTTCACCGGTTTTAGTATTCTTCATCGGTGCAAGTTTTGCCGTGTGTTCACTATTGCTGGCGTTGAATATTCCTGACTCACCGGATGCAGGCAATGAAGTAAAAAAGAACCTTTTGGGTTGGGCCAATAAAGCTATTCAGGCTGATAAGAATGTCAAGGCTGCTGCTCGATCAGAAGAATCAGCAACCATTAAGCCCATATTATAAGGACGAACTAAATTTATGCATGTTCTAAGACTTAGTTTATTGTTTGCTTTGTTAGTTAACACAACCTTAGCGTTTAGTGAACCAACAGAAGTATTTTGGGAAGATTTGGTGCCACAAAATTATATTGCGCCGCCGGTGGACATAAATCACGCGTTGTCTCTTGGACAGCAAAACTTGTCCGCGCCTGTGGTAACAAAGTTCAATAATATGGAAGTCAAAATACCAGGCTTTGTTGTACCTATTGAAGGCAATCAAGACAAAATTACTGAGTTTTTGCTAGTTCCATTTTTCGGTGCTTGTATTCATGTTCCGCCGCCGCCACCCAATCAAATTGTTTATGTTAAAATTCCTGAAGGGGTACCTGCAGTGGCGTTAACGGATGTGGTTTGGGTGGTTGGAACTTTAACTACTGAAGGTTGGAGTGGTGAAATCGCCACCGTAGGATATACCTTGCAGGGAAAAAAAGTATTGCCCTATGACGGTTAAACAACGCTAGAGTCTAGTTAGTTAAACTAGCCTGTATAAATACGGTCTGCTTGATTAAACAATACCCAAGATGTGAGGATATATTTGTCATTGGAAACCGGCACACAGCCTCTGTGGGTATGGGTAAAATAGGCTGGCGCAATGACCATTCTTCCCGCTTTGGGTTGCACGGATTTATCTTGATAATAAAAATCTGTGGTGCCACCTTCTTCTACATCATTCAAATAAAACATAAACAATAAGATACGATGCAGTGCTTCATTATTACCTGCTTGAGGATAAACTTCAGAGTGCCAATAGGGGTAACCGCCTTTTTTCATTTGGTATTTTTGCGCGTTAATGTCACCAATACGAAAAAGATATTGCACTAGGTTTTGTAAATTTGGTTTGCCCACTCTCTCGAAGTTTTCTTGGGTTAACTTGACGGGTTGACCATTGCTTGGATCTTGAACGGTTAAGCCGATTGGGCCGATAAGAGCAAAAAAATGCTTTTCAAAATACTTCATCAATTGCTGGGATAACAAAGGAAGTAGCGCTTGGTATTCAGGTTGAAATTCCGGATTTTGCACAATTGATACGTCTTTACTAAGCTTTTTGTCGGTATCGACCCCGCCTCCGGTGCGGCCCTGCTGAGTATTTTTACTGGCTTCAAAACGTTGAATGAATCCTTGGCACAACTTTTCCGGTAAAACGTTATCGATGACTTCAATAAAATCTGTCATTTTTCAGCTTCCAACTCGGAGTAAATATGTTGCTTAAGTTGGGATTTGATAGAATCGTCAATGGGCACTGATTTATTGGTTTTAAAATCGAAACGAACTAATGTAGTGCTGCCAGAAGCGACTTTTTGATCCTGTTGCCAAATTTCTTGATAGGTATCGAATGAACTATTGCCAACTCTGCTCACATATGTGCGCACTTCTACGGGTTTGCCGTAAAATATTTGCAAATGAAAATCGATTTTGTAACTGGCTAAAATCAAAGGCCAATTTTTTAAATCTAGATCTGGCGTAAACATTTTGAAGATAGGCTCTCTGCCACATTCAAACCAGCCAGCAACGACAGTGTTACTGACGTGGGCTAAACCATCTGTTTCATAAAATCTGACATTAAACTTTTCGCTAAACATACTCTATCCGTATCTCTTTATGCCTGTCAGGCATTGTCCAAAATGGGTTTAAGGAAATGCGCAGTGTGAGAGCCTTTTACCTTACTGACGTCTTCGGGTGTACCTTGAGCGATAATATTTCCACCGCCCGAACCACCTTCTGGCCCCAGATCAACTATCCAATCTGCGGTTTTTATCACATCTAGGTTATGTTCAATCACTACTACGGTATTACCGTGATCACGCAGTCGATGTAAAACTTCTAACAGTTGTTTAATATCGTGGAAATGCAGACCTGTAGTGGGTTCATCTAAAATATATAACGTTTGCCCAGTATCACGTTTAGATAACTCTTTGGCGAGTTTCACCCGTTGTGCTTCACCACCAGAGAGTGTGGTGGCCGATTGGCCTAAACGAATGTACGACAAACCTACATCCATTAAGGTTTGCAGTTTGCGGGAAATAGACGGTATAGCATCGAAAAACTCGCGTGCCTCTTCCACCGTCATGTTTAACACTTGGTTGATATCTTTACCTTTGTAGGTCACTTCCAAAGTTTCACGGTTGTAACGTTTGCTTTTGCACACGTCACAGGGAACATACACATCTGGTAAAAAGTGCATTTCCACTTTTATCAGACCGTCACCCTGGCAGGCTTCACAACGCCCACCTTTGACGTTAAAACTAAAGCGTCCTGGTTTGTAACCTCGGGAGCGCGCTTCTTGGGTGGCCGCGAACATTTCACGAATTGGAGTGAAAATACCGGCGTAGGTTGCAGGGTTTGAACGTGGTGTACGGCCGATAGGACTCTGGTCAATATCAACTACCTTATCTAGTTGATCCAGTCCAGAGATGTCTTTATAAGGTGCGGCTTCACCTGTGGTGGCACCGTTTAAGGCGTGATGAGCTAATTTATAAAATGTATCATTTACCAAGGTTGACTTACCAGAGCCAGACACACCGGTTACACAGGTCATAAGGCCAACTGGAATATGTAAATCTACCTGTTGTAGGTTATTCCCTGTTGCCCCTGTTAGCTTCACCCACTTGTCGTCTTTCACTTTATTTCGTTCTTTGGGGATTTCTATACGTTCCCTTCCAGATAGGTATTTACCAGTAAGTGAGTCTTCACTTTCTAGTATATCTTTAAGAGTGCCTTCCGCTACAATTTGGCCACCGTGGACACCCGCTCCAGGGCCTATATCTACCACATAATCAGCTTCTTTGATGGCGTCTTCATCATGTTCAACAATGATAACTGTGTTACCCAAATCCCGCAGGTGGCGTAGGGTTTTCAACAAACGTTCGTTATCCCGCTGATGTAAGCCGATAGAAGGCTCATCTAGTACGTACATAACACCAACTAAACCTGCACCTATTTGACTGGCTAATCGAATTCGTTGGGCTTCACCGCCTGACAGGGTATCGGCACTTCGCGACATCGAAAGGTAGTTCAAACCTACGTTAACCAAAAAACTTAAGCGGTCGTTGATTTCTTTTAAAATCTTCTCAGCAATCTGTGCTCGCTGTCCGCTTAAATCTAATTCATCAAAAAATGACAGTGCATCAGAGATGGACATTTCGGTAATGGTTGGTAACGCTGTTTCGCCGATAAAGACATTTCTGGCTTCTAATCTTAAACGGGCACCACCACAACTATTACAATGTTGTTGGCTAAGGTATTTAGACAGTTCTTCACGTACCGCATTAGATTCTGTTTCTTTATAGCGGCGATCCATATTGGGAATAATGCCCTCAAATGGATGCTTGCGTTCCATAATGTCGCCACGGTCATTAATGTACTTAAATTTGATTGCTGTGCCTTTGCTACCAAATAAAATAACATCTTTGTGTTTGTCATCCAATTCTGCAAAGGGAGCCGTAAGACTAAAGCCATAATGATCAGCGACCGCTTGTAACATTTGAAAATAGTAGTAACTGCGTTTGTCCCAGCCGCGAATGGCGCCTCCTGACAAACTCAATTCTTCATTATTCACAATTTTGCCAGGATCAAAAAATTGCTTGATACCTAAGCCGTCACAAGTTGGACATGCACCAGCAGGGTTATTAAATGAGAATAATCTGGGTTCGAGTTCAGCCATGCTGTAACCACAATGTGGACAGGCAAAGTTAGCTGAAAACACCAATTCGTCTTTATCCGGCTCGTCCATAAATGCCACTTTGGCGGCACCTGCTGACAACTGCAATGCCGTTTCAAATGACTCCGACAAACGTAAGGCAAGATCTTCACGGACTTTAAAGCGGTCAACAACCACCTCAATGGTATGTTTTTTATGCAGGTCAAGTTGAGGGGGATCGGATAGGTCACAAACCTCACCATCAATACGTGCACGGATGTAACCTTGGGCAGCTAACCCCTCAAGAGTTTTAATGTGCTCGCCTTTGCGCTCTTGCACCACAGGCGCAAGTAGCATTAATTTTGTGCCTTCTTCCATCTCCAGCACCCGATCAACCATCTGACTCACTGTTTGCGCCGCTAAAGGAACATGGTGAGTTGGACAGCGGGGCTCACCCACACGGGCGTACAATAACCTGAGATAATCATAGATTTCGGTTATGGTCCCTACTGTGGAGCGGGGATTATGAGACGTTGATTTTTGCTCGATAGAAATAGCTGGTGATAAACCTTCAATATGATCTACATCGGGCTTTTCCATCATCGACAAAAATTGTCTGGCATAGGCGGAAAGGGATTCTACATAACGCCGTTGCCCTTCAGCATATAAAGTATCGAAGGCTAAAGAAGATTTCCCCGAACCCGACAGGCCCGTAATCACAATTAGCTTGTCACGAGGAAGCGTTATATTAATATTTTTCAGATTGTGGGTGCGTGCACCCCTTACTTCAATTTTATCCATGGATCCAGAATGTTGCCTGACCAAAAGATCAGTATTACATAATTGCAAATCATGCTCTATTGAGAACGGGATATTATTCCAAAAAAAGCTAAAAATTTTTATTTAAAACGCCTTTTTATCGATCTATCGCCTATTTTAATGCTGTGATAAACTTCGCGGCCAATTAGTATTCACTTCTTTATCAATTTTACGAGCTTAAAAGTTTTGTAACTCGCGTACTTGATATGGGAAGACTCCATTTAGCTTTATTTAAACCATAGTGATTTGTTTTGAACGCAACTGAATTACGTGCCGCCTTGTCTCTTGCCTTTATTTACGTCCTAAGAATGTTAGGGCTGTTTATGGTGATGCCGGTTTTGGCAATATTAGCCCAAAATTACCCTGATTATTCTGTTCTTATGGTGGGAATAGCCATAGGTGGGTATGGCTTGACCCAAGCATTTCTGCAAATTCCAATGGGTATGTTATCCGACAAATTTGGCCGAAAGCCCATCATCGTCGTGGGGTTACTGTTGTTTTCTCTTGGCAGTTTAATTGCCGGTTTTGCCGATAACATGTGGATGCTGGTGCTAGGCCGCATACTGCAAGGAACCGGAGCCATTGCTGGGGCGATTATGGCATTAGCCGCTGATGTCAGTCGTGAAAATCAACGTCCTAAAGTAATGGCCATTATTGGTATCGCTATTGGCTTTTCTTTCTACTTAGCATTAATGATCGGCCCAATGATTTCAAATGTGTGGGGACTGTCTGGGATATTTTTTGTCACCGCGGTGCTAGCGCTATTGTGTATATTGATTGTTGGTTTTGTGGTGCCGTCCCAACAAAATAGTGCGCCCTCTGGTGATACCCTTCCGACTTGGAAAGATGTGGCTAAGCTCTTTGGTGATCAACAAATTCAAAAATTGAATCTCAGTGTGTGTTTGTTGCATATGATGATTACCTTGTTCTTTATGCAATTACCGATAATGCTGCAACAAATGGGGTTATTGGTGGAAGTGCAATGGAAGCTCTATCTTCCAGTATTATTGACTTCCATCTTGGGTTTAACGATTTTGATGGGCTTGAATAGAAAGGTTTCTCAAAAGGTGTTGATGTTAGTCTCCATCTTTTTACTGATGATTGCCTGTGCCGGTTTATCTTTATCCTCAAGCTTATACACTATGGCGGCCTTTGCAGTGATCTTCTTTAGTGGTTTTAACTACTTAGAAGCAAACTTACCCGCTTGGGTATCCAGCATTGCTCCCGCTGGCAAAAAAGGCTCGGCTATGGGCATGTATGCGAGTTTCCAATTTTTCGGGGCCTTTTTAGGGGGAATGTTAGCTGGTATGCTGAATCAATATTTCTCTCCCTCAGAGGTATTAATGTTTGCCGTTGGCATTTTGTTAGTGTGGACCGCCATCGTATATAACCTGAAAAGCGTGAGTAAGTATCGACGTTATACCTTAAGTGGTGTAAATGGAGCGGGCGATCTTGAAGTGTTAAAACAACAGTTGCTAGCGATGCCTGGGGTAGTAGACCTTGCATTGGTAACTCATGAAGATAGTGTCTATGTGAAAGCGACAGCAGAATTTAATCTTCGCCAAGCCCAACAACTGGTGTTAAATACTGCGCCGCAATAATGCTGAAAGGCGTTCATACTAATTTCAACGATTGGGCCATTTTGCGCAAAACGTAATGGCCAATTTAGGCGAGAACACAGATGACTAAATTAATTCCTTGGCGTTCGTTGTTATTTCTACCAGCTAATAATCAAAAATTTATCGATAAAGCCCATACCCGTGAAGCCGACGGTTATATTCTGGATCTAGAAGATAGTATTCCCATGGCCCATAAAGAGACGACCCGAGCCAACCTTATTGCCGCTGCAAAAGTGGTGGCAAAAAAGGGAGCGGATACGCTAGTGAGAATAAACGCAAGTTTACGACTGGCAATCAGAGATTTAGAAGCGGTAGTGGATCCACAAATTTGCGCCATCATCATCCCAAAAGTTAGTAGTGCAGCTCATATTCAATTGATTGCGCAAAGCATTGATGAAATCGAACAAGAAAAGCAAATGCCCCAAGGTTATACCCGACTTATTGCGCAAATTGAGCATGTTGACGCTATGTCTAAATTGGACGAAATTGCCACAAGTTCGCCCCGTTTAATGGCAATGACCATGGGAACCGAAGACTTATCCTTGTCCATCGGTATGGAGCCCACCACTGAAGCCCTTATTGGCCCTTGTCAGCAATTAATTATGGCTTGTCGGCGGGCGAATATTACCCCCATGGGTTTCCCTGCTTCCATTGCCGATTTTAGCGACCCTACTCAGTTTCAAGTTGCCGCTGAGCTTGCCAATAAAATTGGTTTTTCTGGTGCCCCCTGTGTGCATCCAATGCAGGTCAAGATTTTGAATCAGGTGTTTATGCCCACTGAAGAGCAAGTAAAACAAGCAAATGAACTCATTCAATCTTTCCAGCAGCAATATGAGCAGGGCACAGGTGCAACTAATTTTGCGAATAAAATGATTGATTTACCTGTGGTGCAACGGGCTGAAAATCTTTTAAAACGACTAAACCGATAAAACTAGACTAGCTGAACGAGCAAATTCATTTATATTAATAATAAGCAATTTAAACTGAATTTAGTTCCGATTTTTTTGAGATAAAACTAAATATTCGGGTTACAATACTGCGGATAAATACGAAACAATGATGCCAAGTTTTTTAACTAAATTGGCAGCGAACATACCTTTTCTATCTAAATATTTAGGTAAGTTTCTGAATTTTATAACCAATTTAGAAATATCTGCTTGGATGCTAAATAAGTATGTCTTGAGATATACGAAAATGGGAAAGACAACTTATTTAGCAACGAATAATAGGAGTAAACATGGCAACTAAAGGTGTCAACAAAGTCATTTTAGTGGGTAACATTGGACAAGATCCAGAAGTTAGATATATGCCTAACGGCAATGCAGTAGCAAACCTCAGTTTGGCTACCAGTGAAAGCTGGAAAGACCAAAGCGGTCAGATGCAAGAACGCACTGAATGGCATAGATTGACCATGTACCGTCGTTTAGCTGAAATTGCTGGCGAATATTTGCGTAAAGGTTCGCAAATATATGTAGAAGGCAAACTACAAACGCGTAAATGGCAAGATCAAAGTGGTCAAGACAAATACACCACAGAGATTATTGTTGATCAAATGCAAATGTTAGGCGGTCGTGGCGGCCAGTCTGATAATCAGCAAGGTGGTTATTCGAATCAAGGTGGTGGTCAATATAACCAAGCACCACAAAAGCCAGCGCAGGCACCTCAACAGAATTACGCTAAACCACCACAACAAGGCGGTGGTCAGCAATACGGTAATGCACCTCAACAAAACCCAGGTGCAAATCAACAAAATCCAGGAAATAAGCCACCTATGGCTGAGCCTGACTTCGATTTTGATGATGATATTCCGTTTTAGACAAAGACAAAAATAAAAATGTTGAAAAATACACTAGAAAGCCGCTATTAAGCGGCTTTTTTATGGCAATTTTTGTATTCTAATTAACCATTATGTTGAACTTCATTTGGTTTTTCTAATGTCGCAAGATTACAAATCAGAAGTCTGCTTTTATACTTTGGTGATTCTGTTATTGTACTGTCCCTAAGTTGTCACCAATATGTTAGTGTTCTAGTTAATCGTGAATATTTGCCAAACGGCTTTTGTTAAAAAAGGAACCCAAACTTAATGAACCTAAAAAAGTTCTCAGTTACCTTGCTATCCATCGGGATTAGTATTTCGACTTTCGCCCTTAGTGCAAAGGAACATCCAAATCTTATTCTGACCGAACCAGGTGTGGAAAGAATCAGAGCAAATTTAAGTCAGGTTCCGTTGTTTGATGAATCTCTAGCACGGATAAAACAACAAGTTGACGTAGAGATTGCAACCGGTATCGATACCCCAATTCCAAAGGACTTTTCAGGTGGTTATACTCACCAGCGTCACAAGCTTAATTTCTTTACAGCACAAAAAGCCGGAGTCTTGTACCAAGTTTTAGAAGACGAGAAGTATGCTAAATATATCCGTGATATGTTGTTTCAATATGAAGCAATGTACAAAGACTTACCTCTTCATCCTCAAGAGCGCTCTTAAGCCCGAGGAAAACTATTTTGGCAGTGTTTAAACGACAGTAACTGGCTGGTTTATATGAGCCAAGCCTATGATGCGATTTACGATTATTTGAGCGAGAGTGAGCGTGACAAGCTTGAAACTAATTTATTCCGTCCTTTTGCAGACTTTTTATCATTAGAAAATCCACAGTTTTTCAATCGAGTTCATAACCATAGTACTTGGGGTGTTACAGCTGTTGGTATGATAGGTTTGGTAATGGATGACGAAGAACTGATTCAACGTGCACTTTATGGCATTGAAGATGACGGCTTGGAAATCGGTGGTAAAGACAACGACGGCGGAACAATCAAAGTTGAAGGGCAACGCAAAGGCTTCTTTGCCAACCTAGAAGAACCTTTCTCACCTGATGGTTATTATACTGAAGGTCCTTACTACCAACGTTATGCCATGTACCCATTCTTGATACTGGCACTGGCAATGGAAAATAATCGTCCAGAACTGAAGGTGTTACAGCATAAAGACAACGTGTTATTTAAAGGGGTTAACGCATTACTTAACTTGTCTGATGCCGACGGCGAATTCTTCCCCATTAACGATGGCCAAAAAGGCATGTCATATTACACCGGCTCTTTAGTGTCAGCTGTTAACTTGGCGTACTTTTACGGTGATAAGAACCCAGAGTTATTGAGCATCGTTGAGAAACAAGGACAGGTTCTGATTGATGAGTCTGGTCTTGAGGCGGCGATTGGTGTGCGCGATGGCAAAGCTAAAGCGTTTGCTAAAAAATCGATTAATTTAAGCGACGGTATTAATGGTAAGCAAGGTGGAATTGGGATTTTGCGCTATGGCAACGAAGATCTCACGCTAGTATTCAAATATGCTGCTCAGGGTTTGAGTCATGGCCATTACGATAAGCTTTCTTATTCTTTGTATGAAAAGGGTGATGAAGTTTTACAGGATTACGGCTTAGCTCGATTCGTAAATATAGAACAAAAAGGTGGTGGTAATTACCTTAAAGAGAACACTACTTGGGCGAAAACAACGATTGCTCATAATACCTTGTCGGTAAATGAGAAAAAGCACTTCAATGGTAACTACGACATTGCTAGCCAACATCACTCAGAGTTGTTTACCTTTGATGCTGAAAAAGACAATGTTCAGGTCGTCAGCGCCACAGAAACTAATGCGTATCCTGGCACATCCATGCACCGCACTATGGCCGTGATCAAAGACGAAAGTTTCGAGAAAGCCTTTTTACTCGACATCATGCGTATCAAATCAGATAGCAAAAACCAATATGACCTCCCGTATTACTTTATGGGCCAGGTTTTGGATATGAACTTTGCTTATGATGCGCCAAAAGTTTTGCGCCCTTTAGGTGCTGATAATGGTTACCAACATCTGTTTGTGGAAGGTAAAGGCAATGGGGTTGAGGGTAACTCAAAATTCTCGTGGTTAGGTAATGGTAAGTACTACACCTTAACTGCTGTGACGGATAACAGTGACGAATTGATGTTTACGCGCATAGGTGCAAATGATCCTGAGTTTAACTTGCGCCGTGATGCGTCTTTATTACTGCGTAGAAATGCGCAAGATACATTGTTTGTATCTGTAATCGAGCCTCATGGTTCTTACGGACCTGTAACTGAGTTATCGCAAAACTCAAAAAGTAATATTGCTGATTTGAAAGTGGTTGTTGATAATAAAAACTACACAGGAGTGACTATTACGGACTTGGCGGGTAATCAACAATTGTTCATTATTGCCAACGAAAATGCTTCAAAAACCGCCAAGCATAGTTTGAAAGTTAATGGCAAAAAATACCGCTGGACGGGTCCTTACTTTTACCAGTAAACAGTAAAGTCTATTCATAAAAAGTAAGCCGTAGAATTCTGTGTTGTTACAGCAGTAAATATCAACACAGATGAATACGGCTTTTTATTTGCGCCGAATTTCCTTATCTCACCCCCTTTAATAGATCACGATAGTTAACCCTTTTTGTACTCTGCGTATTTTTTGACTATTTGATGAAAAATGGCTTATATTTTGGTCTGTAGACCTACTCAAACAACAAACCAAGGCAGGCGTAATGAAATCTATTCTAGCTATAGTGATTGCCGGTTCGCTAAGCGTTTCTAACCCTGTTAATGCCAATGAGTTCAATGAGGCTATTGATTCGATTATGGAGCGGGCTATAAAGGATGGCACTCCTGGATGTAACTTAGGGGTTATCCATGAAGGCCACTTTATCCATAAAAAGGGGTATGGACTAAGCAACCTAGAACTTGAAACGCCTTTAGACGCTACACAAGTACACCGTATGGGGTCCGTATCAAAACAATTCACCGCCATGGCCGTATTATTATTAGCCGATGACGACAAAATAGCATTAGATGAAGATATCCGGACATATCTTCCATCCTTACCCGACTACGGTCATAAAATAACTATCAATAGTATGCTTGGGCACTTTTCTGGTATGGGTGATTATGATCTTATGGCTGCATCCTACGAGGGTGATAAAAGTGAAAAGGCCATAGAGTTAAAGTCAGTTGCTGGTGGACCATTTCGCTTAGGAAACGAAGACTACCTGACAATTCATGAGTTCTTTGATGTTGTACGCACAGTCCCCCTTGCCTTAGAACCGGAAACAGAATTCCGTTATAGTAATTTGGCCTATTTTTTGTTGTCGATGTTAGTGGAAAAAGTTACTGGTCAGTCCCTTAGGCAGTATTCCCATGAGCGTATTTTTGTGCCCCTTGGTATGAATAACACCTTCTTTAGTGATGATCCTGTGGAGATAGTGAAAAATAGAGCCTATGGTTACAAGCAACGTGATGATGGAACTTATGTTACTGATATGACAAATTTATTTTGGGTAGGAGATGGAGGCTTACATACCAATTTAGATGATTTGTTGATATGGAATAGTCACTTCTATTCCCCGAAGCTGGGTAAAAATCCTAAACAATTACTTGCGGATATGAACACAGCAAATAGCAAGTTTGAAGCCTTTGATGGGGTTTTGTATGCTAACGGTCAATTTGTTAGGGAAAAAGATGAGCTACTAGTCTTTTCTCACACTGGTGATTGGCTAGGAACTCATACCTTCTTTAGCCGAATTCCGGACAAAGACCTTGCCATTGCTTGGATGTGCAACGATATCTCAAACCCCAAATTATTCGAAAGCGTGGAAGAAGTCCGGAGCTTAGTGATAAAACAGTTCTCAAATAAGGTTCAATAATACAATCCTAATATTGGCCTTTATTCTGTAGACTGTATTTCATTTTCTCAGTTTATACAGCCTTGGTCAGCACTAACTTGTCAGTTAATTTAATTGGCCCATTAGGCCTTTTTTAATCTTGATAGCCCCACGGTGCAGCGGGTGTGTCTATTTCTTGGGTCAAATCGAAATCCACTCGAAACTCTCTTCCTTCGCGGATCAAACGATACGTAAATACCTCTGGATAGATATACATTTGCCAGATATTGGTGCTGGATTGGGGATTTCCGGCTTTTGCGAATAACTCTTTAGAATATTGGTCTACAGGAAAGGATTGTACCTGTGACCAGCCTGCATCCTGAGTATGACCGCCGTACATGGTGGATTCTGAATAGGAACCATCAGCATGGCGATGATCATGTTTTAGGGAAAGACCTGAACCAGTTTTAGTGATTATCCAAGTTCGTGACGCGTCATCGCCCACGTGAAACGGAATTTGCAACTGTTGCTCTGTACAACTTCTTACATGCATAACCAAAGGTTGCTCGGACATACTGCTTGGCCCTTGATTATCTATGGTCACTTTACCGGCAAAGGCTTTTCCGCACAGGGCTTTTATGCTTGCGAAAAAATTATCTTGGGTGGCAATCGATACTAACGGAGCGGGTTTAATGATTTGTTTTGCACTAACCATAGGTGCGCTGCAAAGCATTAGGCTGGCAAGTGTTAGAGGGGCTATGATTCGCTTTGTCATTGTATTTCCTTTAATTAACGTCCATTTCTTTTCAGACTAACGCTATCACATTAGTTTGTGCGTGCGCGGTCTCGTTACTAATTTAGTTGGCCTCAGCCTCGACTCATTTCTATTAGGCGACTATAGGTACGGCGGAATTCGAATTTGAGCGAACCTTCTAAATATAGTTCGGTAAGGGGCACCTCGGTGCTGACATACAACTTAACTCCTTGGTCATAAAGCTCGTCAATCAGGCTTATAAAGCGTCGCGCCATATCATCTTTAACAGCATAGGAGACAACGCGCTCCCCGGTACTTGCCGCCTGATTGTCACCTATCCCATCTTCGGTCCCTCTGGCTTTAATCCATCCTCTTACTTTACCGCCAAGTTGAGGCACCTTGCTGACCATCACAGTATTGAATCTTGTGGCAATTTCCATGTAATCGAGTTGCGAGCGAGGCCCTTCACACAAAGCATGAAAATCAAACCAGACTACTGAATCTGTAGCTGTTGTCTCTAAAGCGCGAACAACTGGAATCTGTCGATGGCAAATAGTGACACTGTTTTGGTTTATCTGCTCAGTTTGATTTGCCGCAACAATTTGGCTAAAGATGCCGGCAAAGTTCATCTTTGAGCTCAAACCAATATAATTTGATTTAGACGCAACAGTGGAGATGTCCGTCAGTGATGGACTCATATGTAAGCGGTGATCTTGGACGCCGGCTAGATGAATGGACTGTGTTTGCTGCTGAAGTAGGGCGATACAAGGTAAAAACTTATGACGAGCTAAGCCATTTTCATATAAGCGTTCGATGGGAATATTTGAAGTGGCTACCAGTACCACTCCCTGCTCAAACAAGCTGGTAAATAAGCCTGCCAAAATCATTGCATCACCGATATCTGATACAAAAAATTCATCAAAACACAAAACGTGATATTCATTGGCAAGTTGTTGAGCTACTTTAACTAACGGAACGGATTGCCCAGCATGCTCTTTCAAAGCCTGATGTATGCGCGCCATAAAACGGTGGAAATGAAGCCTCAATTTACCTTCTGTTGGCAAACAATCGTAAAATAAATCCATTAAAAAGGTTTTACCGCGACCAACATCTCCCCAAAGATAAACACCTTTGGGTTTGCTCCCGCGGTTATTATTGTATGACCCTAGACTCTGAAACAACCGCTCTAGCTCATTTATCCCTTGGATTTGGGCAGGATCTGCCACAAGTTTCGTGCCTACAAGAGACTGATAACGAGTTTTGGGGGAGCTAACTGCCGATTTACAAGCTGTCCCGTCGGGCATAAAAACGTTTTCCTAAGTGGTAAGGGAGGAAAATACTCTACCTATTTTAATCCTGTAATCCAAGTTCGTGGAAATTAACCAATTTTCTGAATAGGGAGATAATGGGACTCCGGCATCGAATAAATGGGGTATTTTTTTGGGTAAAAATTACACAGCATGAAAATGTTTCACATTTTTGTCTTTGTCCAGTTTTGTATTTAGCTTTAGGAGGTTAGCTAAAAATTAGCTGTAAACTCATCACAACCCAATTGCCTAGGATTAACTTGCGCGCTGTTCAGCAATTTCATAATAGCTGCATTATTTTCATAAAGTTGATGCTATACAACTGTTTAGGAAAATTATTTGTTCAACAATGAGCATTATCATTTTTCACATATTACTGCTTATAACCGATTTAAATTCGCCTTTGCTTTTCCCGTGTTACTGCAATTTATTCGGATCATTAAAACTGGCATTTACCTTGCTCATAAAACGATAAAGTAACGCTAATTAAAGGTAGGAATTGGCATAGTTCACTTCAACTCAACCTAGCGTCATATTTAAAGTAGTAGGAGAGTGATTATGAAAACAAATATTATCCAAGAGCGACACCCAAGCAAACTTGTTGGTGTGTACGAAAATGAAACTACAGCAAAAAAAGCTGCAGAAAAATTAATAAGTGATGCTGAGCTTACAAACGATGAATTGGCAATTGTTTCCCCTAAAGATCGACACTTCGCAAGCAAGATAGAGCCGGAAACTAAGGCCGTTGGTAAAACCCTACTAGCCTCTCATCTGATGTTGGGTTTGATAGGAATGGTCATTGGATTACTCGTTGCCTCATCTTTAATCATTGCCGGGATTCAGTTCGCCGTTTCTAGTCCAGTGATGCTAACTATTGCCACCGCAACCTTAGGAACTTTTATGGGGCTACTTGTTGCTGGTGCAATATCACTGCGTCCGGATCATGATTCAGTTGTAAATGAGGCCAGAGATGCTTCAAGTTACAACAAATGGTCGGTGGTTGTTCACGCTAAAAACAAGCAACAGATTCAGCAGGCTAAGAAAGTTATCAAAAACTCCGCAGTAAGGTTCGCAGAAACCTTCTAATTACGGGCTACATTGCTTTAAGACTAATGTAAATCAAAATTATTCAGCAAATTGAATAGCTATTTTGCCTAACAAAGTCGCTCTGCACTAATCTTTAAGGCAGGTTCATCCTGCCTTAAATTCTTAACTTAATTTCATTAATTTACGTTAACGCATGTTAGTTATTCGCTACTAATATGGCTTAAAACTTTGCAAACTTTGGCTTAAAACTTTGCAAACTTTGGCTTAAAATTGCCAGGCAATAAAACGGCTTACTTTACTTCCTTGGTCCATGCCAATGGTTCTAACATCGTTAGCCTGTATTTGCTCTAATTGCCGATAAATGTCATTTAGGTGCTCTTTTTTGGAAACTAAACAAGTGAACCAACCAACCTGTTTTGCGTAAGCCTGGCTCTCCATAATCATTTTTTTTATAAATGCTGACTCTCCACCTTTGCACCATAACTCGTTGTGTTGTCCAGCAAAATTGAGATGGGTTTTGTTTGTTCGGGTAGGTCGAGATCCTGCTCCCTGCCTTTTTTGTTTATGCCGCCCAAGGTTGCGATTTTTTTGTTGATTTCCCGCTAAGGCTGCTTGCGCGTTAGCGTGAAAAGGTGGATTGCACATGGTGAAGGTAAAAGTATCATCAGCTTGAATCAAACCGTCAAATATACTTTGAGAGTTGTGTTGCTTGCGAATTGTGATCTGTGTTTGTAGATTACTGTTGTTGGCAATAATGCGTTTAGCAGATTGCAGAGAGTCGTCACTAATATCACTACCAACAAACTGCCATCCATAGCTTTGACTACCAATAATAGGGTAAATCAGATTTGCCCCCACACCAATATCCAAGCCGCGAACATCACTTTCCTTAATATTTGGCGTCGCAATCAAGTCAGCAATATGATGAATATAATCAGCCCTTCCAGGGACCGGTGGGCACAAAAAGCCGTCAGGAATATCCCAACAAGCTACTTTGTAATGCTGTTTTAATAACGCCTGATTGAGACACTTTACGGCATTGGCGTTGGCAAAATCAATGGTCGCCCGCCTACCCTGTTTTTTCACTACAAAGTTGCTAAGCTCAGGGACAGATTTTACTAACTGATCAAAGTTATAACCGTTTTTATGGAGGTTTTTTGTGTGCATTGTATTTGCTTAACTCATTATTTAGGTAAAAACTAGCGATAGTCGGCTTGGTTGATCAATAAAGCAATTTTATCATGATATGCGAAGAACAACTGTGATTGTTGTTTGGGGTACGGCTATCCATCCTCATGTATCTCCCAAGTTTTACTGGTAGCAATAGCCAGGAAATCAATGTTAGTTGTCAATTCCTTTGAAACTACATGACAATGTTTAGAAGCTCATTCTGCTGCTTATTGAGCTTACATTTCTTGGTAATAGACCAAAAAACCTAATGTCGCTAATTCACACACTCATTAACCAATATTCTTTAATCACTGTTCTTTGGAGGGGAAAGAATGGAAAGTGTTGCTTTAAATGAGCCTACTGAATCGTAAAAAGCGTACCTTTGAGTATTAATCTATAAAGCAGTATGCTTTATATCTGATTCTATAATGTTGGTGTCAAATGCGCTGGATTGTATTTCTTCTGTTATCGGTTATCACTATGTACTCGATTTTAGGTCGTGCTTATGGGGTTAATCTCGACCGTTTTGCGTTGGTAATTGGCAATCAAAATTACCAAGTAGCGCCTTTAAAAAATACCCTCAATGATGCGGAAGCTATTTCTGATGCTTTTTTCGAACTCGGTTTTCGAGTGACCACTTTAACTGACGCGAATTCCTTAACGTTACAGCAGGGGATTAGCAGATTTTACCATGAAGTCAGCATGGCTGCTGGTAGTCAAAAGTTAGCTGTTGTTTATTATGCGGGGCATGCAATACAAATTAATCATGCGAATTACCTCATCCCTCTTAATATCAAGTTTGAAAGTGAACAGGAATTTGTTGATCAGTTGTATAATCTCTCCCATCTATTTGAACTGATGAAAAGTACGAATGAGTTACAAAATATTGTGATTTTAGATGCTTGTCGTAATAATCCATTTGGAGAAAGCGGTAGTGCTTTAGTGTCTCAAGGTCTAGCTCCAGTGAAAGCTCCGTCGGCTACGCTCATTGCCTTTGCCACTGAGCCTGGCGGCGTGGCTTTAGACGGTAAGAGTGATAATGGTGTATACACTAAACATTTGCTTAAATATATTTCTGAAAGTATTTCGATTGAAGAGGTTTTTAAGAAAGTGAGAGCTGGGGTGGCTAGGGAAACTCGCAATCGACAAATCCCATGGGAACATTCCTCGTTGCTTGGTGAAGTCTACTTCAGTCCTCCCAAAAACAAGGAAGTCCCTAATATAGTGGTATTTTGAATGGCTTTTAAAAAACGTAAGCTAGGCCCACGTGTAATGAAGTAAACGATTCATCAATGCCTTTAAATTCAACACCGTTATAATGGATATCTTGTTGGTAGTCATTAATCTTAAAACGGGTTTGAAACAGCAAGTTGCTGGAAACCGGCATTGTCCAACTTAAGCTATAACTAAAACCTCGGGTGTCACCAGAGACAGCTCCGGTTAGATCATCAAATTCTAAGGTTTCTTCTTCTTCCTCTTCTTCATCAGTGTTTTCAGCAAAAACGTTGTTCGCAGTTAGGTCAGCAAAGGCCACAGATAAACTTAGGCTCCCCGCTTTTTCGAAGTGCCAATGATAACTTACGCCAACAAAAGGTCCTTTTTGTTTGTATCTTTCGTTGGTAATACTGAGATCCTCTTCTTCGTCTATATCTCGAGGGGTAAATTGGATGTTGGTATTGCCATATTTATAGCCGCCAAACAGCGTCCAATTTTTGGATATTCGATAACCTAATGTAATGTCTAGATCATCACGAGACGCTTTACCAGTATCCTCTTCTTCGGATATATCTGCATCGTTCAAGGTTGTTTGTAAGTTGGCAGACACTTGCCAGTCTTCGAAGGTCATGACCAAGGGAATATTGATACTGGGAAAGCTTATTTCATGATCCAGTTTTTCTGAAAACGAAAAGTTGCTGTATCCCAAAGAGGCACCAGTGACAAATCGAATGTCTTTTATGGAAGGGCTTGCGAAGGTAACAGGTACGGTGCAAAACGTTAGAAACAATACCATTAAATAGCGACTGTTCATTATTTGCTCTCTAATTGTTATTTTTTTGTGCAATTAACTAAGACTAATAGTATTGTTAATACATAGCAAAAAATAGAGAAAAAAAATGAATCCAAGCAAACGCTTAGCGTCCTATCTATCGTTACTCTATATCGTTTTTAGTTTATGCCTTATCAGCGGGTGCCAGTCTACCGATGTTAGCGAAGCAGAGCCTGAATGCCGCAGCAGTGAGGAGCAGGAAAGCTGTGAGAGCGGTGATGATTCGGAAAGAGGCTATGATCCCTGCTTAGTGAATCAAAGTTTACCGGTCTGCAAACCTTAATGGATCCACAAGAACTAAAGCTGCAAATCGCCGAAGTGGCAGGAACATGGATTGCTGCACTTGCGGTGGTCATCGGTGGCATCTTTGGGGTTTTCCAATACTTGGAACACAAAGATGCAGTGCGTGTTGATCGCAGTATGGCATTTGTGGAGCGTTATCATAGTGATGGTTTGTTGATGCAAGCGCGACTAAAAATTACCGACTCCATGACATTACATGTAGATGAAATCAATCAACTGTTAACGGATTCAAGCATCAAACCAGACAATATCGCTAACCGTTATAAAAATTTTATCAACAAACAGGTTGAAGACGATGAATTGTCTGGGCCTCTAGATCAAATTTTTACTTTTTATGAGCAGATTATAATGTGCAGAGATCTTACCTTGTGTGATGATGCTGTCGCAGAACAGTTTTTTGATACCGATGGTCGAGCGTTTATTCGTGCATTTTACCCTTATATTTGCAATATTCGAGAAAAATGGAACAACCCTGACAAATTTGATCGTCTACTCAATTTTTACGCGGGTAATGGCAAGACCATCTGTGAGTCTTGAGCACCTCTTAAAGCTTTACCCATTATACTTCACTTCCTAAACTTCATTAGCACACTCCCAAAAAATATAAAATGTAGAGTTAATCGTGCTTACTATTATTCAAACGTTTAAGTTAAAACTATATAAAAAAGGATATTGGAATAGTGAAGAGAATAAAAACTATTCAAGTATAAATTCTTAGGGAGATTATATTACCCATAAAATTGAATTCAAAAAAGCATTTTTATTGTGGCGCTTTAGGTAAAAGTTTGCTGTAATAGATTGATAACACATAAAATATAAAAACGTGAGCTATGCACGCAGGTTGGCGAGAGTATCTAAAGCAGCGGTTAAAAACACCTTCGAAGTTTTATTCTGTAGGGCTTGAATTTGGCGAAGATTCAATTCAAGTTTCGGTGCTAACTGATGAATTGCAAAATATCACCTGGGTGAAGCAACAGTTACTACCAATTCATGATTGGCAGAAGCATCTTCGAAATTATGTTTCTCAAGAGTCATTAACTAACACCCCTTGTCATGTCGTTCTAAGTCCTAGTCATTATCAAATTCAACAATTAGAAAAGCCGCAAGTGAGCGATAGTGAATTGGCTCAGGCATTGGTTTGGAGTGTCAAAGACCTAATGCCAAACCAAGAGGACATAGTTGTCGACTACTTTGAGTTACCCGTGCAAAGCGCAGGTGAAAATAAAGTCAATGTAGTGGCCTTACCTGAAAATACATTTGAAGAGCTTACTGACGGTATAATGCACACCGGCTTGGATTTAAAGAGTATAAGTATCTTAGAACTTATCATGGCTGACTTAGTCGAGTCTGACGATGATGCAATACTTACACTTGTTCAGGAGTCTTGCCAAGAGATGTGTCTTAATATTATTAAAGGAGGACAGGTTTATTTTTCTAGGCGATTACGTGGCTACGAAAATCTCCCCACCTTTAGTGAAGAAGAGTTGCAAATGGGCGTTGGAGATAATTTGAGCGTCGAAATTCAGCGGTCAATGGATTACTTCGAGAGCCAGCTTAGGCAAGCTCCAGTGAAGAAGATTTTATTAGCAATCGAGTCCCCCCATTTAGAAAAACTAGCGCAAATGATGCAGCAGTTAACTTTTATGACAGTAGAACCCATGCATATCGACGTTAAACATGCTGAAGAGTTAACTTATCGTAGCAGCTTCATCGGAAGTTTAGGTGCGGCTTTTGTACAGAAGAACGGAAGTGCCAATGAAAACTAGAATTAATTTTTATAGAGAAGATTTTAAATCCAAAATTATTCTTCTCAATTTGAATTTTCTTTTAGGGTTGGCCACGTTATCAATTATTTGTGTTGTCGTTGCTTGGTTATGGGCGAACAGTGCATTGACTGACGCGAAGAAACAAACAGACTCCTTGCTTTTCCAAATTGTACAAAAAAAGGAATTATCAAAATCATTAATAGAGACGAAAGACACTCGAGCTCAAAATATGGCAATAGTGGCAGATGTGGAAAAACATCTGCAAGAACTGGCAATGAAACGCACTATTTTAGATGAGCTGGACAGTCGTCAAACTCAAAGAGGTCAAGGTTATTCGAGTTTAATGATAGGTTTGGCAGAAAATCACAATGCTAATTTATGGTTAACGAACATTTCGATATATGATCGTCGCCTTTATTTGGAAGGCGCGACTACTGACTCTAAAGCGCTGCCCCAGTGGTTGTCGAAACTAAATCAAGCAAGTTATTTTGCAGATACTGAGTTCGCTGGCACCCGTATGTTTCGTAATGAAGACCAGCAATTACAGTTTATTCTTAGTTCTAACCTAGATGATATGAAGAGGAAGGGGCAATGAGTCAGTCTTTGGGAAATCAATATACTGATCTGCGCAGAAAATTTTCCGCTCTCACTACTCGTGAACGTGCTCTAACCTTCATTGCTGTTTTAGCGCTTATATTGTTGGGGGGGTACGTTATTTTGGTCGAGCCTGTTTTGGATGAATGGGAACGAGAAAAAATGGAAATTCAACGACAATCGACAGAAGTAAATAGCTTAGATGGAAAAACTGCAATATTACAAAAAACCTTGCAAGAAGATCCTGATGCGGCAATTAAAGCGCGATTGAAATCTGTCCAACGAAAAATATCTGAAGCGGATGAGATGCTCAACGCGCAAACAGCAAACTTAGTACCAGCATCCCGTATGCCGATACTTCTAGAGCAAGTTTTTGAACAGTTTGATCAACTTAAATTAATCGAAATGCATTCAATTGCTCCTGCTCCATTACTAAAGCTGGAAGAAGAGCAGGCACTGACCGATGTCAATTTGTACCAACATGGTGTGCAAATAACATTGCAAGGTGGTTATTTTGAGATTCAAAAATATTTGGAAAAAGTAGAAGCTTTGCCTTACCAATTTTATTGGAAGAAATTCGAATACAAGGTTGAAGAATATCCAGATGCTTCGGTTCAAATTGAAATTTATACCCTAAGCACCAGTCGCGCATTTATTGGAGTTCGCAATGAGTCGTAAATTCGCTATATGCATTGGAATGCTGCTTTGCTTTTCACTTCAAGCAAAACAACTTATAGATCCAACTAAACCGAAAGGGGCTGGGTTACTTACTCTTAAAAGCACTGAAGGCGAAGATGGTCCAGCGCCAATTATATTGACGGCTGTATTTATTAAAGCTAATAGTAAAGTAGCTGTGATAAATGGTGACTCCGTTGCTGAAGGGCAAACTTGGAGAGGAAACCAAGTGAAAAAGATAAATAAAGACGGTGTCGTATTGGTTGTAGACGGCCGTGAAACCGATTTGTTATTAAATCAACACTCAATTAAAAAAGATGCATCGAATGACTTCTAAGCAAATTGTACTTTTAGGATTGTCGCTAGCCATGTTTGGCTGTCAATCAACATCAGAAACCGGGCCTGCGCAAAAGTCCATGGATCAAGCAATGCAATATCAGGTTGAGTCCATGCAGGGTAAACAAAATACGCCCCTAAATGACTTGCCAGATGCAGTGAGTCAGGCGTTGCTACCTGGCCAATCGTTAAGTGAAGAACCTCTTTTTGATGATGAAAAATATGATATCAGTGCCAAAGCCGTTGATGCAGTCAGTTTTTTTGGCAGTTTAGTAGAAGGCACACCCTACAGTGTTGCGGTTCATCCAGAAGTTAAAGGCGCTATATCTTTAAGTTTGAAACAGGTCTCACTTGAACAAGTGTTTGATTTAGTATCCGATTTATACGGGTATGATGTTCAAAAGTTTGATCAAATATTTCGCGTTTTTCCTGCAGGCATGCGCACCGAAACTTTCCCTGTCAATTACCTACTAATGCAACGTGATGGCACAACCCAAACGAGTATTTCCTCTGGTGGCGTAACCCAAAGCGAAAATAATCAAAACTCTAATACTAATAGTGTTAATAACTACACTGGTAACTCTTCTACAGGAAATAACTTAGGTGGCAGTTCCAGTGGTAATAATATTAATGGCACTAATATCAGCACTAGAACCGAAACCGACTTCTGGAGCGAGTTAAAAGAGACATTACAGTCGATGGTTGGGGCTGAAGAAGGGCGTATGGTTATGGTCACTCCTCAAGCAGGTTTAGTTACTGTTCGTGCGATGCCCGGAGAAATCCGTAGCGTTAAAGAGTATCTAAAAGTATCTGAAGAGATTATAAAACGACAAGTGGTCTTAGAAGCTAGAATCATTGAAGTGTCGTTGAGTGATGAATATCAACAAGGTATTAATTGGAATCAAATTGCTAATAGTAATAGTAGTACCCAAGTCAGCTTTTCTACTACTGCTGGTAACTTCGGTAATCAAATTAGTGCTGCTATTGGTAATGTCACCAGTTTATCTTTCTTAAATGAAGATTTTTCCGGCGTTTTAACGTTGCTTGAAACTCAGGGTAATGTGCAAGTTCTATCTAGCCCAAGAGTGACAGCAACTAATAATCAAAAAGCAGTCATAAAAGTAGGTGATGATGAGTACTTTGTGACTGAAGTTTCCAATCAAAATACTATTACTTCCGGCACCACTACAGTAACGCCGAATATTGAACTTACACCGTTCTTTTCTGGTATAGCATTGGATGTGACTCCGCAAATTGATGATAAGGGTGGCGTGTTGCTGCATATTCATCCTTCGGTTATCGAAACTGACGAACAGGAAAAAGTCATCACCTTAAACGAAGAGCGTTATGTTTTGCCTCTAGCACAAAGCAACATTCGGGAATCGGATACCGTTATTCATGCAAGCTCGGGTGAAATTGTCGTGATTGGTGGGTTGATGCAGTCAATAGTGTCAGAAAGCGACTCAAAAACCCCGCTATTAGGTGACATTCCATTACTTGGTAACCTTTTCAAAAGTAAAAACGATGTTGAAACCAAAAAAGAGTTGGTAATTTTATTAAAACCCACAGTGGTTGATGCGAATACTTGGAAGCAGCAATTAAAGCAAAGCCGTGATCAAATGGCCGACTGGTTATACGTGGAATAACACTATGTACCTGTACCATTACGGTATAAAGGAATTACCGTTTACATTAACGCCTAATACTAGCTACTTCTTTGGTCTTCCGAGTCACAAAGAAGCGTTAGCTGTGTTGGTTACTGCCCTTAAAACCGGTGAAGGTTTTATTAAAGTAACAGGCGAAGTTGGTACAGGTAAAACCCTGATTTGCCGTAAATTACTAAATGAGTTACCAGGAGATTTCGTTACAGCTTACATCCCCAATCCGTTTCTGAGCCCTGCTGAACTGCGTCGCTCTGTGGCTAATGAGTTAAACGTTGCGTTAACGGACCATTCTGACCAGCAGGAATTTACGCATCGTATACAACAAGCTCTTATTCACATACATCAACAAAACAAAGGTGTTGTTTTGATCATTGATGAAGCTCAGGCTTTACCAATGGAAAGTATTGAAGCGTTAAGGTTAATGACGAATTTAGAGACGGAGTCGCGTAAATTATTACAAGTTGTTTTGTTCGGTCAGCCCGAGTTAGATGAAAAGCTAGCATTGCCTGAACTACGCCAACTGAAACAACGAATTACTTTTTCTTATAATTTACGTTTAATGGATGCTGACCAAGTTTATCAGTACGTTCGACATCGTATGGCAGTTGCTGGATATAAGGGACAGGAGTTATTCAGCAAAAAATGTTGTGAGCGTTTGTTCAAAGCGAGTAAAGGTACACCGAGAATTGTTAATGTCTTATGCCATAAGGCGTTGATGCTTGCATATGGCGAAGGTAAGCACGAAGTTTCACTTGAGCACGTAAACTTAGCCATCAACGATACTGAGGCGGCATTATTACCTAGCAAACATTTACGTCTTATTTTGATTATTGTAGGGTTAATTTTATTGGCATTAACTGCAACCTTTGTTTATGAAAGTTGGCTGTTATGAGTGTTGTAAATAAAATGCTGCAAGACCTAGAAGAGCGTAAGGCTGACCCTGAATTGTCAGCTGATTATCGTCCGTCAACAGAAAGCAAAAAATCGTTTCTAAGTATTTATGCTTTTCTGATTGTGCTGATAATTATCTGCGTATTTTGGTTCTTTAAAGACAGTCTATTTACGCAAAAAAACGAAACAGGCGAGTTAATAGACACTGTCGAAAAGTCTGAAAAAAGCTCGCAAATAGAACTTGTAGAGAAACCCTATTTAGCGCCTGAAGTTGTTACCGATACCCAAATTAACAATCAACTAACAGTGCTCGATAATGATCTAGTTAATCAATCGGAACAGTTAAGCCAAGCAAAACTTAACGATAATTTAGGTGATAGTAAAAACGCAAAAAGCCAGGTAGAAAACACTGATAATGAATTACTACATTCAATTGAAGATGACGTGGTTGAAGCTGAGCAAGAAATACAATTAGTTGCCCAAGTTGGAACGGACGAGATAACTAAAGTTGAACAAAAGCTGACTAAAATGAAGTCAGCATCTAAACCGCCAGAACCTAAAAAAGTCGCTAATGTAGACACGGATGGTAGTGTATTCGAAATGAAGTCGAGTAAAGCTGCAGTTGATAAAGAAGCGTTAAAACAACAGGTGCAAGTGGCGCTGAAGCGCGGCGATGACCGAACTGCAATTAAATTACTAGCTAAACTTGTACACGTTACACCAGATAATACCGCCGCTAGAAAAAGACTGGCTTCAATGTTGTTTGCTCAAGGCAATCATGAAAAAGCCAACACAACTCTGCAAACAGGCGTAGATTTGTATCCTGGTAATTTAGAGCTGCGAATTATGCAAGCAAGACTGTATGAACAAATGAAAAAGCCTGATCAAGGTTTTGAGTTATTAATGGCGCACCGGGTATCGGCTTATCAAGCACCGGATTATTTAGCCTACAGAGCTGCATTGGCTCAAAAAGCCAATAATTTTGCGCAGGCTAGGATCGATTATCAGCAATTAGCTAAAAGCCAGTCTGCAAACGCTAAATGGTGGCTCGGATTAGCGGTGGTTGAAGAACGTCTAGGAAATATGAATGGGGCTTTAGATGCCTATCAGAATGTTAAACAATTATCCCAAATGTCCGTCGAGGTGGAAGAATTTGTTGAGCAAAGAATACGCTACTTGGCAGGGGTTAAATAATGCAGCCTAAAGCTAAAATCCGTCTCGGAGATCTGTTGGTTCAAAACAACATAATTACCGAAGAGCAACTGATGCAGGCGTTGTCAGCTCAACGAGAATCCGGTAGGAAGCTTGGTGCTGTTTTGGTTGAGCAAGGGTTCGTTTCAGAACACGATTTACTGACTTTTTTGTCGCAGCATTTGAAAGTGCCACTTATTAGCATACCTGAGTATCGGGTACAGCCAGAAAGTGTGAAACTATTGCCAGAGGTACAAGCTCGTCGTTATCGAGCAATTGTTCTTGATGACCAAGACGACCACCTTTTAGTGGGGATGAGTGATCCTGCAGACATCAATGCGGTTGATGCACTTTCTTCATTGTTGTCTAAACCCTTAAAGTTAGCCGTAGTTTCTCAAGCTCAATTATTTGAAGCATACGATAGTTTTTATCGACGAACTGAAGAGATCGCATCGTTCGCTCAGGAGTTGGCCGAAGAATATCAAAACGAGGATGAGTTCGACTTTGCCAGTGGTCTAGAGTCCGAACAAGACACTGCTGTTGCTCGTTTATTGCAGTCTATCTTTGAAGATGCGGTACAAGCCAAAGCATCTGATATTCACATTGAACCCGATGAGGGATTATTACGGATCCGTCAACGTGTTGATGGCACCTTGCAAGAAACCATTATTAAAGAAAAGAATATCGCATCAGCACTAGTGCTTCGTTTGAAGTTGATGTCTGGGCTGGATATTTCTGAAAAACGCTTACCTCAGGATGGGCGCACCCAAGTCCGTATTAAAGGCCATATAGTTGATGTGCGTCTGTCAACTATGCCGGTTCAAAACGGTGAGTCTGTAGTCATGCGTTTACTTGACCAGTCTGCAGGTTTGCTGACTTTAGATCAAACTGGAATGCCTGGCCATATGTTGCGACGCCTAAGAGTTTTACTGCAACGTCCCCACGGGATGATTCTGGTGACAGGACCTACTGGCTCGGGTAAAACAACCACCTTATATGGTGCGTTGAGTGAGTTGAATAAACCAGACACTAAGATCATCACAGTTGAAGATCCAGTGGAATACCGATTGCCAAGAATCAATCAGGTTCAAATCAATAATAAAATCGACCTCACGTTTTCCAATATCCTCAGAACTACCCTTCGTCAAGATCCCGATATTATTATGGTGGGTGAGATGCGTGATGCAGAGACTGTAGAAATAGGCTTGCGAGGAGCATTAACGGGTCACTTAGTTTTATCTACATTGCATACAAACGATGCCATAAGCAGTGCTATACGTCTTTTGGATATGGGAGCGCCGGGTTATTTAGTTGCCAGTTCGTTACGGGCAATTATAGCGCAACGATTGGTGCGAAGAATATGTGATAACTGTCAGGTTGACTACACTCCCAATGAAGAAGAAATGTTTTGGTTGGGAAACATAGATGAAAATGCCAAAAATGCCACCTTTAAAAAAGGGGTGGGATGTCAAAGCTGTAATCAAAAAGGCTATCGTGGACGTTTAGGGGTATTCGAGTTGTTGGAAATGACCGACTCAATGATGGACGCCTTAAAAAATTCAGATACGGTGGCATTTAGTCATGCCGCTTTGAAGAGTCCAGGGTACTCACCTTTGGCCAGTGTTGCCCTGTCTTACGCGAAGTTAGGTTTAACGACTGTGGAAGAGGTACTTAGGTTAGTGGAAATGGTTGCTGAAAGTGATAATAGTAACAGCCAAGAGCAAGAACAAAATAATACTGTTGTGAGTAATGAAGGTGAGGTAGATGGCGCAGTTTAATTATACTGGACGCACATCTAATGGTGAGCTAACTAGTGGCTTGATTGAAGCCGTGGATCAGTCTACGGCTGCTAAAATTTTAGTTAGCCGCAATGTTATTCCCCTTAATATTTATGAAAATAATGAACAAAGTGGTGATAAAAAACAAACCAATGAAATAAACTTTTTTACGCCAAAAGTTAGTTTAGAAGACTTAGTTATTTTTTCACGCCAAATGTTTTCTTTGACTCGTGCGGGTATTCCTATTTTGCGTGCGGTCAATGGACTCGCAGATTCGACCAATTCAAAACGAATGGAATTGGCATTAATAGACGTTACTGAACAGTTAGAGCGAGGGCGGACCCTTTCATCTGCTTTGCATCAACACCCTGAAATTTTTAATCAGCTATTTGTTTCTGTTGTCCATGTGGGTGAGAACACAGGTAAGTTAGACGAAGCATTTTTGCAATTATCTGATTATTTGATTCGAGAACAGGAAACGCGTAAACAAATTAAGTCGGCAATGCGCTATCCATTTTTTGTGATTTTAGCGTTAATCGCAGCGTTAATTATTATGAACATCTTTGTTATCCCTGTGTTTGCCGACATGTTCAAAAAGTTTGACGCCGAATTGCCTTTAATGACTCGTTTTTTGATCGGCATGTCAGATATGTTTTTAACTAAGTGGCCGTTTATGTTAGTTATCATCGGTGGCGCTATTTATGCGGTTAGGCGTTATTTAAATACGGATGTTGGTCGTTATAAATGGGATAAACGACAATTAAGATTACCGGTTATTGGGGGGGTATTAGAGCGCACACTTTTGGGCCGTTTTGCCAGAAGTTTTTCTATGATGTTGGTTTCCGGAGTTCCTCTTACCACGGCTTTAAATCTAGTTGCTGATGCGGTCGCTAACCGTTACATGTCTGAACGGATTTTAAATATGCGGCGTAGTATAGAGAAAGGTGAAAGTTTATCTCGTGTGGCTCATTCAAGTGAATTGTTCACACCTCTAGTGATGCAAATGATTACTGTAGGTGAAGAGACTGGACGTGTGGACGAACTGCTAGCAGAGGTAGCCGACTACTACGAACGTGAAGTGGATTATGACTTAAAGAGTTTAACGTCTAAAATTGAACCTATACTCATAATTATTGTTGCAGTAATGGTGATGATATTGGCGCTAGGTATCTTTACCCCTATGTGGGAAATGATGGGCGCTTACAAAGGCAGTTAATTGCTCCATAATAGCGTGTAATTAGGAATTAAATTGGATAAGAATCAGGCAGGACAAGAAAGTAGCAGCCAGTTATTTGGCAAAATTGTAGTGCTGATAGTGTTTGTCACTATTCTCACCAGTTTTGTGCTGTATTTTAATAAAAGTTCGCCTGATATGAAGTACATTGCTATGGAAAACTTACAGCAACGGTTTTCACAAAGTGTAACTAACTCCCATTGGCAATGGCAGGCTGAAGGCCGGCCTAGAATAATCATATTAGTGCATTACGAATCGCAGCCTGATGGAGACAAGCAGGCTGTAGAAAAAGACAGACGTCCAATTGAAATGGGTTTAAATGGTTACCCTAAAACAGCACCCAGTACTAAGGGCTGCGAAAAGTTATGGCAAACTATTCTCAATGTTTCTATGAGCGTTGAGGGGTTTAAAGTGTATCCGGAATATTTTACTGATACGGATCCTGAAGACGCGGTAAACGACGCTAAATGTCGTTTTAGGTTGTCGGTAGGGCCCTATTTCGAATATCAAATTGCCAGCGGACAAGTAGGCCCTTTATTGGATTAAGAAAACACAAAATTTAGCTTAGTATGACGTGACTTTAATAAGTTGTTGAACAAGTTAGATGGTTATAGAAAATATTTATATAAATTAATTTGGGTATTATGAGGAGGTCGCATATGGATAATTCATTTAACACCTCTAATCAGCTAAAAGGTAGGTTAATCATGCAAACTAAACAACAGGGTTTCACCCTTATCGAACTTGTCGTAGTGGTCATCGTTCTGGGGTTGCTTGCAGCCACAGCATTGCCACGAATGTTGGATATTACTAAAGATGCCGAAGATGCTACCGTTGAAGGTGTTGCTGGTGGATTTGCAACGGGTGTTGGTTTAGTTCGAGCAGCTTGGGAATTAGAAGGTCGTCCAAATGAAAACTTTGGCACTAACATTACATCTGTAGAGATTGATGGGGTGCAGGTAGGAATAGACAAAGATACTGGTTATCCGACAGGTCAACTGAGCAACGATTCGAGTACTGAAGATGACAATATAAGCAATCTTGATTGTGAAAGTACATTTAACTTAATCATGCAAAGTGCACCTACGATCTCTTCTGATTGGGGGGATTTACCTTTTGAGGATTATCGTTACTTCACCAACTCAAGCGACGGGCAAGGTTCTGGTGGAAACGATTTATGTTTTTATTATCTAACCCAGACTATTAAAAATTTAACCGTAGAACCCACTGATAGAAATTCTGGTAATGGTTTTATCTATGACCCTAGAATTGGTCAGGTTATTGTTTTTAGTAATAATTAAGCTGAAACTAAAACATAACAGAGTATAAATAAGTATACCCAAATTTAATATTTTGCTATTTAAAATTTATAAAATTTTTGACATTATTAAACTTAAAATGAGGATGTTACCATGCAACAACAACGCGGATTTACATTAATAGAATTGATCATAGTCATTGTGATCTTAGGTATTTTGGCGGTAACTGCCGCGCCAAGATTTATCGATTTAAGCAGTGATGCTACTGCAAGTACTCTTAAAGGCGTAAAAGCAGCTATGCAAAACGGTGCACAGTTGGTGTACGCAAAGTCAGCTATTGCAGGTCAACAAACTGTAGCTAACGCAGGAGATGCTACTTCTCAGGTGACTGTAAGTGGTGTGGATGTGCAAACTGACTTTGGTTATCCAGATGCAGAGCTAATGACAGCAGGAATGCTGGCTGGTTGGATGCAACTAGATATTGGTACCGACTTCAACTTTGTCTTGGGAAGTGGTGACGCTGACACCCCTGCTGCTGGAACTTTCGGTATAGCCCCTGGCGCGACTGCTACCGATTATAGTACTGACACTTGTCATGTTCTCTACACTGATGCAGCTGATGCGAATAGCGCACCTACCATAACTGTAGTCAGCGCTGGCTGTTAATCAGCAAAGCCAATTAAAACTGGTTTTTTGCAGATGAATTACGGTGAAAATATCATCTAATATTAAACATACAAAAGGCTTCACGATAGTGGAGCTTATTGTGGTGGTTATGATACTTGGTATTCTCGCCGTCGTCGTTGCTCCTCGTTTTCAGGGTTCCGGTGGCGTAGCAGAATACACCTATCAAGCTCGATTAATCTCGTCTCTTCGCACTATGCAACAACGTGCAATGAACGATACCCGTGAAAACTATTGTTTCCAAGTTAATATCTTTACCGGCTCAAACTCTTCTTTCGGTCCCCCCACACTTGTTTACAGCAATAGCGCTAGTGCATTGTCGTGTTCGTCCACTATTGATAGTTCAGAAGAAGCCGCTTATGTAGTTGCCAATATTGATGAAATGGCGGCTGATAATGTCACTATTATCAGTGGAGGTGGCAGTATATTGTTTAATCGATTTGGCTGCCCCAATAATGGTAGTGGCTTTTGTGCTAACGATATCGAGATTACATTTCAAGGAGATACCGAGGTATCAGTTTGTATTGAAACACAGGGGTATATTCATGCCTGTGACTAATTCTAAGGCCCAAACCGGCTTTACTTTGATTGAGCTTATTATCGGGATTGTGGTTTTTGCCGTTGCGTTGACTTTTATTACTAGTTTGATATCTCCTCAAGCTGGAAAGAGCGTTGATCCCATTATGCAAGTTAGAGCAACAGAGTTAGCCAATACAATTATCCGAGAAATTTCGGCGATGAGCTATGACGAAAATAGTGGAAATAGCATCCGCTGTAATGACGACTTAAATAATGATGGTGACCTTGATGACGTTGGAGAGTCGAGTTGCACTCCCATAGAAAGCTTTGGTCCAGATGATTCAGAATATCGCAATAACACCAATTCCAATTTTGATGACGTAGATGATTATCATGGTTTACAGCAGGGGGCTGGTTTTGCTGACGCAGTCATTCGGAACTCGTTAGGCGAAATATTGCTGGTTGATGGCCAGAATCTTTATGCCGGTTTTAGCGTTTCGGTGTCAGTAACTTATGACGGGGACATGGATGGCGTAACGGATACCGATCAGTCTGCCAAATTGATTCTAGTTAATGTGACCACATCAGGTGGTGAAACGATAGCATTTTCTGCTTATCGGAGTAATTACTGATGGAACGGATGAAGCAAATCGGCTTTACCTTAGTTGAATTGATAACGGTACTCGTTGTATTAAGCGTGGTGTCGGTGGGCATAGCGGGTTTTATCCGCACCAGTACTGAAATATACGTGGATGTCGTAGAGCGAGACAAGTTGTTAAGTCAAGGAAGGTTCGCGATACAGAGAATGAATTTAGAAATTAGTAACGCCCTTCCAAACAGCTTGCGTATTGCTGGCGATAGTACAATTCAGTGTTTGGAGTTTACTCCTATTCTATTTAGCAGTTTTTATTTTGATATACCTGTAGCGCCAGAACCTGCAACAGATGAAATTAAACTAATTGCCACCGACGCTGCTATTAATGATTATACTTTTGAGAATGAACAATCAATTATTGTTTACCCTACCTCAGTTGAACACGTCCATGGCGCTTTTACTCGACGGTTTTATCTTGCTAGTGAACCAGAGCTGGACGATGAAGACCCCAAAAAATTAGTTGTTACCATAGAAGGAAGCCATCAATTTGAGACTGATTCACCCAGTTCTCGAGCGTACATTACAAGTGCTCCTGTGAGCTTTTGTGTCACTGATAACAAACTATACCGTAAACAACGCTACCCAACGTCCCCTTTTCAATCAACGTCACTTGATGGAGCAGTTTTAATGGCAGAGAATATTCAAAATGATTTATCTGGTTCAACTCAAGATATGCCTTTTCGAATTGCTGAAGCCAGTTTAACTAGGAACGCGTTTGTTATCACCCTTTTACGCTTTGAATTGAATGAGGAGATCGTTGTTTTCAACAACGAGATACATATTCCAAATGTTCCTTAATTCTTTTCAAAAAAGCATGCAACAACAATCTGGCAGTATGCTTATTATTGCATTGTTTGTGATTGTTATTATGACCATCTTAGGCTTGACTATGGTTAAATTACTCAGCTCATCTTCGGATGCTGTTATTCATGAAGTTTACGGGGCAAGAGCATTGCACGCGGCTCAATCATCAATGGAGCGTAATATTGCAGAGGCATTCCCGCTAACTCAAGATGGTTCTGGTAGTTGCGATAGTTTAAGTACTTTTTCCTTCGCTGCAGTTCCTGGTCTGCAAAACTGCGTTACCGTTTCCGGTTGTACTTTAACTACCGATTATGTAGATGAAACTGTCCAATACTACCATTTCGAGAGCACTGGAATTTGTCGATCTGGGCGAATAACCGCCAGCCGTACAGTGGCTGTTGATGCGATTGTGGAGTGATTATGCGACTACTAAATACAATTGTTTTTTTATTTCTAACAAGTTGTTGTGTTAATGCCGATGAACTTGAAGCTTTTTATCAATTTAATCAATTGGAATGGGCTGATAGTAATTCTGTTTTAGATAGTTCCGCTAAAAACAATCACGGAAGCCCCATCGGAAATGTCTCGCCTTACTCTTACTCAGCCGGTACGTGCCGTTTATTGAACGTTCCCATGAATACAAGTACTTCTGTGCAAGATGCAGTAGATACACAACTTGATTTAAATCAGGTAGGCAATGCCGGCAGTATCTCTTTTTGGTATCGCAGTAACTTATCTTGGTCTAATTCAACAAAGAGACAGTTACTTGATGCGTCTAATCAAGCTCCTAGCCAAGATAAGTCCTTCTTTCTATCCTTAGGTGGAGGAATCTTACAATTTGGCATAGAAGATGAATCAGATTACGATTTAGTTGCTCAACGCACTGGTTTGTCTTATGCAGCAGATCAGTGGGTGCATATCACAATAACTTGGGACTTATCGAATAAACGTATCCAAATTTATGTAATTACCGGTGGCTCAACGTCAGTTGTGTCAAGATCGGATAGCAGAATTGGAACTATTATGGGCGATATGGATACTCTGTACATTGGAGATAATCGCTCTAATTATATTCTATACAATGGAACCGGTAATTCAGCCAACGGACAATTTGAAGACGTATATATTTTCGACTTTCCACTTTCATACTCCCAAGTACGAAGTTTGGCTGATGCAGTGCCAGACTGTGACGGTTTAGACTCGGTTTTAGTATCCCATTGGCCAATGGATTTATGTTCTTTAGATGGCTCTAGTGGTGAAGTGATTGATATTATTGCAGGAGCAAATGGGACAGCCATTGATGGAGCGGACATCGACGTTAACGGTAAGTTGTGCCAAGCCAGTGAATATGCAGGCAATGGAGAGCATCTAAATATTCCACATAATGCTAATTTTGAATTAACTAGTGGCAGTATTGCTATGTGGTTCCGAATTGATGACTTAGATCCACCGATTGATACCGATTTGATAGGCCGTGCCTTATTTTCTAAGGATTCGGCGGGCTTTGATAGTGGTGGTGGCCACCTAACCATTTATGTAGGTTCTAATGGCGCCATCAAAGCTCGCCACGAATCCACCTCAAACACCTACAATATTAGTTCGAGCGCGAATTTAATTTCAGAAAATCAGTGGTATCACTTAGTTTATACCTTCGGCAGCGCGGGCGTAAAAATCTACATTGATAAACAATTAGTAGCAACGAATACCTACACCGGTGGCATTTCAGGAAACCCGGAGCCAATAATATTAGGCGCTGGTGCCTCTCATACTGGTGACAATGAATCTGCCCCTGAAGACCTAAAAGACTACTTTATGGGGGAAATAGATGATGTGCGCTTATACCGAGGGCAGTTGAGTCAAGCTGAAGTGGATAATCTGTTTGCCGAGTCAGAAGGCGTTTGTTTAACCTGTAAAACTGACATTTTATTGGCCCAGTATCAATTTGAAGAGGAGGAATGGCTAGGAGCAGGGGCGGTTATAGATTCCTCAAGTAACGGCTATCATGCTACAGCGTTAGGTTTGGCATCTCCTATTAACCCGTCAGAACAAGTCGCCTGTAGAGCGCTGGAAATACCAGCTAACTCGAGCGTAGACGGCGAGTTTAATGCAATCGACACTGGTCTAGACGTTAATGTTATTGGCAACATGGGCAGTATTTCTTTTTGGTATCGTAGTAATGAAGCTTGGAATTCGGGTAATTCCAGACAGTTATTCGATGCATCAACTGATGTGGGCGATTCACGATTCTTTTACCTTGCCATTTTAAGTACCGGCAAGCTTGATTTTAAACTTGAGGACGAAAACGGCCTTAATTTTGGAGCTCAAACTCAACTCAGCCTTTCCTACGCCGCGGATACTTGGGTGCATGTTGCCTTAACTTATGATTTGTCATCCAAAGTGAGTGAAATCTATTTGGATGGCGTTAAACAAAGCGTTTCGATTACTTCTCAAACGGGTTTAAGTAATGAATTAGGGGAGTTTGACACCTTATATATTGGCGATAATCGTAGTGCCTATCTATCTAATGGCAGTACTCAAAATTCGGCAAATGGTGAGTTTGATGAAGTTCGAATTTATAATTACGTACAAACCAGCGAGCAAGTTAATTTCGACAAAGATGCACTTAGTACATGCTCCTACGTGTATAAATATCTTATTGAGCATGATGGCAATGGTTTAACCTGTGACCCTGAGACGGTCACCATCAAAGCCTGTGCTAATGGAAGCTGTAGTGAACTTTATGATCGAGATATCACTGTGGCAATGAGTCCAAGCACTGGTTGGCCTGATGGAGACAGTGTGACTATCTTAGGAGATACGCCTGCAAGTGTACTTTTAACTAAACTTGACGCTGGCACTGTCACTTTAGATGTGATCGACGAAAATGTTGAGTGCACAGGTGGCTCAGGAGATAATTGTGAATTAACGTTCAGCGATGCTGGTTTTCAGTTTATTGGCGCTACAAATTCAGATTCTTTCCCTGACCAAATCGCTGAAAGTAACTTTTCTTCTGCTCAACTTAGAGCTGTTAGAAGCGATGATTCTAGTGGTAGTAACGTTTGTGTGGCTGCTCTTGAGGGGACGCAAAATCTTACCTTTAATCTAAGTTGTGATGATCCAGGTGTTTGTTTAACTCCTGTACAAACTGGGTCTAGTCCTATTGCTTCTGGTTCGGATGCTGCTGTGTCTTTAACCTTTGATAGCAGCGGTTATGCTTCATTAAGTGGGTTTTCTTATGACGATGCCGGGCAAATTAGTTTATCTGTGCAGGGTGAAATTGATGGAGCAACTTATATCAATGGTTCAACGCAATTTGTGGTTTACCCTGATCATATAACAATTGAAGCCACTTCAAGTACGGCATTGAGCCGTGCTGGCGTCGATTTTGGCTTACAGGTGACAGCTCGGGGAAGTGAAAATGGGATCCTACCTAACTATCATCCTCAGCAGGTCGAATTGTGGCTGCAGCGCACTCTCCCTGCAAGTATTGCCGGTGACAGCGGTGTACTAACTTATGCTCAAAGCGACACTATTATTGCCTCGGAAGTTGGCAGTTTTACATCAAGCGTAATAACCGCCAGTAATACCAATATTACTAGTAGCAACGGAGTCTATAGCTTCGCCGCTGATTACGCTGAATATGGCTCGGTTAATTTAGATATTCGCGATGCAAATTACTTTGGTCATACGGTTGGTTCAATTACTTCAGAAGGCAGTGCTCCTATTACGTTAGGCTTATTTTTACCTGCTTATTTTGAAGTTGATACTACCGCACCGCAATTAGCGGATAGTTGCGCAGTGACATCTGGTTTTACCTATTTGGGGCAGAACACAACTTTTGCGACAGTACCACAATTCGTTGTTTCTGCAATGAACGCCAAAGGAAGCATTACAACCCATTATCAATTAGATAGTTTATGGACTTGGTTAGGGTCTAAAAGTGAAGATTATATTGTTTTGTCTGATGCTGGGCATGTTGGCAGCATTAGCTTTTTTGGCTCTCCAGATATGGATGTTACGGATCAAGGGGTTGCGGGTAGTAGAACCTTGACCATAAACAATGCTCAGATCAACTATTCTAAATCAACGACCCCTTATGGACCTTTTTCAGCTAGTTTGGAAATGAATATTTTGCCGAGTTTCTTTACTGACAATACCTATTCCAGTGCTCCGATTTGTTACCATCAAAATTACGATCTAAATGATGATTGTGATGCTGTTTCGTCGCTGGGTGATTTGGATGACACCAATAATTTAGTTAATTTATCTGCTATCGGTGGGACTGAATACCGATGGGGAAGGATAGTGATTGATAATGGATTTGGCCCAGAAACTGAGAATATACTATTACCCGTTTCAACTGAGTACTTTAATGGTAGCGAATTCATCCAAAATACTGATGATACTTGTACCTCATTATCCTTAACAGCCAGTGATTTCAGTATTACTGATACCAGTGGTGGCTCTACATCGGCTATCAGTATATTAACCAGTGATTTTGGGATGACAAGTGGGAAAACTCTCGGATTTGAAGGTATTGCTGTCAAAAATAACGATATTTCAGTAATGGGTGAGTACCGGATTGAGTGGTTACCCGTTGGTGATAGCTCAATCACCTGGGATGATTTTTTGCAATATGATTGGAATGGCAGCGAGATTGGGATTGGTAACCCATCGGCGATAGTTTCCTTTGGGCAATTTCGCGGCAACGATCGAATCATACATTGGCGTGAAATCGGTAATTAATAAGTAGCCTGGCCTTTAGGCCATGGAAACGCTTCAACCGAGCGCGTGACTAACGCACCCGCCTACAGGTTTAGATTACCCATTATTGCGTGGGGCTAAGGCACCCGCCTACAGGTTAATAAGATTGTAACCTGGCCTTTAGGCCATGGAAACGCTTCAACCGAGCGCGTGACTAACGCACCCGCCTACAGATTACCTACCTTGTAGCATGGTCTTTAGGCCATGGAAATGATTTGACCGAGCGCGGGGCTAAAGCACCCGCCTACAGGTTTAGATTACCCGTTATTGCGCGGGGCTAAGGCACCCGCCCACAGATTAACAATCTTGTAGCATGGTCTTTAGGCCATGAACTTGTTCGACTTGCTGAAAATCCTGTCGATTTCATCGCTAATTCGCCCAATTTCCTCATAAACCTCCAAAAACTACAATTCTTTTGTGGTTAACGCCGTATATATCTATTCTTTACTTGCTGATTTAAGGGTGCATTGGTAAAGTTAGCGGATCATTATGTCTATCTCCAACAGGGTGCGGTCTGTTCATGTTTAAAAAGCTTCGAGGAATGTTTTCAAACGATTTATCAATCGACCTCGGTACTGCAAATACGCTTATTTACGTTAAAGGTCAGGGGATCGTTTTGAACGAGCCCTCAGTAGTTGCAATTCGTCAGGAACGCGCAGGCGGTCCAAAAAGTGTTGCCGCGGTGGGTACTGCCGCAAAACAAATGCTGGGTCGAACACCTGGAAACATTAAAGCAATTCGTCCAATGAAAGACGGTGTTATCGCCGATTTCTACGTGACTGAAAAAATGCTGCAACACTTTATTAAGCAAGTGCATGATAATAATTTTCTTAAACCCAGCCCTCGAGTTTTAGTTTGTGTGCCTTGTGGTTCAACTCAAGTAGAGCGTCGTGCTATTCGTGAGTCTGCTTTAGGTGCGGGAGCAAGGGATGTGTACCTTATTGATGAGCCTATGGCAGCGGCAATAGGTTCAGGTTTACCGGTATCTGAGGCCACAGGTTCTATGGTGGTAGATATTGGTGGTGGTACTACCGAAGTGGCAATTATCTCATTAAACGGCGTGGTTTATTCATCTTCAGTGCGTATTGGTGGTGATAAATTTGATGAAGCTATCATTAACTACATTCGTCGTAACTTTGGTTCACTCATAGGTGAAGCAACAGCGGAACGTATCAAACACGAAATCGGCGCAGCATACCCTGGCGAAGAAGTTCGCGAAATTGAGGTTAGAGGTCGTAACTTGGCTGAAGGTGTACCTAGAGGGTTCATGCTCAATAGCAATGAAATTTTAGAAGCATTACAAGAACCGCTTACCGGAATTGTTTCTGCAGTTATGGTTGCATTAGAACAATCACCGCCTGAATTAGCATCTGATATTTCTGAACGCGGAATGGTTTTAACTGGCGGTGGCGCATTGTTAAAAGACCTTGACCGCTTACTGATGGAAGAGACCGGTATTCCAGTAGTAATCGCTGATGATCCGCTAACCTGTGTTGCTCGTGGCGGAGGTAAAGCGTTTGAGATGATAGATATTCATGGTGGTGACCTGTTTAGTTACGAATAGTCTGAGAGTAAGGGATTATTTGTGCTAGACATTGTTAATTTATTAAACACACTATCAAACAGGTATTTAGCCTAAATGAATACCATGTTTACCAGAGGGCCATCACTTGTCAGTCGACTCGCGTTGGCCTTATTCGTTTCTATTATCTTCATTTTTGTTGACCACAAATATGATGGTTTCGCGTCAGTAAAAGTCTATTTAAACTCCATCGTTAGTCCACTTCAGTATATCGCCAGCTTGCCAGGACAAATGTTAAGTTCAGGCGCCGAAAAGTTTTCTACTCATCAAAAACTACTTGAAGAAAATGAAAGCTTAACGCTACAAGCAGTGAAAATGTCTGAAAAACTGCAACGTTTTGATTTGTTAGAAGCTGAAAACGATCGTTTACGAACACTGCTTGGAGCCCCAGTATCTGCACCTATCCAAAAAATGGTGACAGAATTGATGGCCGTCGATAACAATCCCTTTAGCCTGCAAATTATCATTGATAAGGGCGCCATAAACGGCGTTTATGAAGGACAAACTGTACTTGACGATAAAGGCATTGTTGGGCAAATAATGGAAGTAGGCACTACCAACAGTCGTGTCCTGTTGTTGGCGGATATTACCCATGCCATCCCCCTGCGGAATGCTCGAAATAATGTTCAACTTATTGCTAGCGGCTCAGGACAGTTTGATGAACTTGTGTTGGAACATGTCGCCCACAGCGCTGACATTCAAGTAGGCGATTTATTGGTATCCTCAGGTTTAGGCAACGTGTTTCCTGAAGGTTACCCCACCGCAACTATCACTTCTATTATTCGTGATGAAAGTCGTCCTTTTGCACTTGTTACTGCTACTCCTATTGCTCAGCTCGATAGGTTAAGGTATCTATTATTGCTATGGCCAGCAGATGCGCCCACGCAACCTATAATGCCGCAACCTGCACTAACGGTGGTTCGCCAATGAAACTGCGCAATTATGCTATTTTCTTAAGTATTATTATTGCGTTAATTTTGCAAATTGTACCTATGCCCATAACTGTTGAGCAGTTTAGGCCCGACTGGGTTTTACTGGTACTGTCTTATTGGGCATTAGCATTACCAAACCGAGTTAATGTTGGAATGGCCTTTATTGTAGGCTTGGTTCTAGACATTTTAATGGGAACTAGCTTAGGTGTGCATAGTTTTGCCATGAGTATCAACATATTTGTTTTGGTATCGAATTATCAACGCTTGCGTAATTATTCGTTGTGGCAACAAGCCTTTATAATTGGCACCTTGTCTGCGTTGTATCACTTAGTGGTTTTTTGGTTACAACACTTACAAACTGATGTGATTTTTCTGTTTACTTACCTGTGGCCAGTATTGACTTCTATGCTTGTGTGGCCATGGATATTCGGTCTATTACGGAAAGTCAGACGGCAATTCAGAATCAGTTAAGGTCTCATATGTTATTGCTAGCATCTCAATCACCCAGGCGAAAAGAGCTTTTAAGTCAACTTGGCTTAAAATTTACTACACTTAATGTTGATATAAATGAAACTCAATTGGCAAATGAGGACTCTAACAATTATGTAGTTCGATTGGCCATTGAGAAAGCTCAGCAAGGTTGGCGTCAATTTACTCAAGTCGATGGCGTAATAGGTGCCGATACCATAGTGGTTGTAGGTCGAGGCAGAAATGAGCAAGTTTTAGGGAAGCCTAATAATTTTGAGCATGCTCGGCAGATGTGGATGCAACTAAGTGATAACCAACATAGAGTGATGACGGCTGTTGCATTGAAAACCTCTGCAGGTAGCGAACATGTTGTGGTTGAAACTGAGGTTCGTTTTAAGTTATTAACTGAAGCTGAAATGCAATGGTATTGGCAAACTGGCGAGCCACAAGATAAAGCCGGAGCTTACGGTATACAGGGTTTTGCAGGGAATTTTGTAAAACACATCAATGGTAGTTACAGTGCGGTGGTTGGATTACCTTTGTACGAAACCAGTGAATTAATTAAACAGGCAGGTATTGAGCTGTATGAGTGCTGAATTACTGATAAATGTAACCCCTTCTGAATCAAGAGTTGCCTTGATTGAGAACGGTATTTTGCAAGAGATTCATATTGAACGCCACACTAAGCGTGGTTTGGTGGGCAATATCTATCGTGGCAAGGTAAGTCGAGTGTTACCTGGCATGCAGGCAGCTTTCGTAGATATAGGTTTAGACAAAGCTGCATTTTTACACGCTTCTGACATCGCTTTTCACAATGAAGTGAGTGACGAAATGTCGACTACAGCAATTGCCAAAAAAGACATTCGTGATTTGCTGCGAGATGGCCAAGACATTGTTGTGCAAGTGGTTAAAGATCCCATTGGAACGAAAGGCGCAAGGCTTACCACTGATATTACTATTCCTTCTCGCTACTTAGTCTTCATGCCCAGTGTTGACCACGTAGGTGTATCTCAACGAATCGAAGATGAAGCAGAACGCGAGCGGCTAAAATCCTTAGTTCAAGAATATTGTAGTGACGATGGCGGCTTTATTCTTCGCACTGCAGCTGAGGGGGTTCAGGAAAAAGAACTTATTTCAGATGCGGAGTTTTTGAAGCGTTTGTGGGCCAAAATTCAATCCCGTATGAAAGGCCGTAAAGGCAATGTTTTGTATGAAGATTTACCTTTAGCAAGACGAGTACTACGAGATTTTGTTGGTACTCAGCTAGATCGCATAAGAATAGACTCTAAATTGTCATTTCAAGAACTACAGCATTTTACCCAAGAGTATGTGCCTGAACTGAACAAGCTGCTTGAGTATTATCAAGGCGAAAGACCCATATTTGATTTGTATGATGTGGAAAATGAAGCGCAACGCTCATTAGAGCGCAGAGTGGATCTGAAATCGGGTGGTTATTTAATCATCGATCAAACCGAAGCCATGACCACTATCGATATTAATACAGGCGCATTTGTAGGTCATCGAAATCTAGAAGAAACTATTTTCAATACCAATATCGAAGCTACTCAAGCTATTGCTCGTCAACTTAGATTGAGAAACCTCGGTGGAATGATTTTAATCGACTTTATAGATATGACCGATGAAGATCATAAACGTCGAGTTCTACACAGCTTAGAGTCAGCCACGAGCAAAGATCGCGCGAAATCTAATATTCACGGGTTTACCGCCCTAGGTCTAATCGAAATGACCCGAAAGCGTACGCGTGAAAGTTTAGAGCATATTTTATGTGGCGAATGTCCAGCCTGTAAGGGGAGGGGGTCAATTAAGACAGTTGAAACCACCTGTTTTGAAGTTATGCGTGAAATAGTGCGAGTTAACCGTGCTTATGACGCAGATAAATTTGTTGTCTATGCATCTCAAGCAGTTGCAGAAGCTTTGTTAGGCGAAGAGTCTCATATGTTAGCTGAGTTAGAGGTTTTCGTTTCTAAACAGATAAAAATACAAACTGAATTGCTATACAACCAAGATAAGTTCGATGTGGTAATGATGTGAAACCCGCTTCATTCTATGCCGCCTACCTAGTCAGAAAACTATGGACACTAGCTGCTGTGTTGTTAGTGGTGGTGGCAGTAGGCCTGAGTATAGTGCGTTTTTCGTTACCCTACTTGGATGGCAATAAGCAGCAAATTGAATCTTGGCTGAGCAATCGTTATGGCATTAATTTAACCATTGGCGAATTAACCGCTACTTGGGCCAAAAGTGGACCCTCATTGGTTCTTAAAAACATCAAACTGCAACAAGATACCCAATCTCCCATTGGCTTAGAAATTGAAGACACCCAAATTGAAATAGATTTTTGGAGCTCTATTGTCGCTCGACAAATCCAGTCTCGGCGCTTTGAATTAAGCGGCTTAGCGTTATCCGTTAATTTAGCGCGTATTCAAACCTCAGAAAGCGAATTTCCCGTAGTAGGCGCACTGGAAGATTTGTTTTTACAACAATTGCAGCGTTTTTCGATTAGTAACAGTGTCATTGATGTCACCACACAATATGATCAACAGCTCATTCAAATACAGCAGTTGCGCTGGCTGAATAAAGATAATCGCCACCAAGGTGAAGGTTTATTGCGAGTGGTGGAGCTGGCTAATAACTCCACTACCTTTAGTCTCGATTTAATGGGTGATAAAGACAACCTCAGCGGCACTTTCTATGCTCGCGGTGAAGAATTGGATTTATCTCCTTGGCTAAATCAATTAATTCGCACTCAAAATCAACTCACCCAAAGTCGAGGGAATTTTACGTTTTGGGCGGAATTGAATAAAAACAGTATTAAAAATGTGCAAATGATACTGAGTAAAAGTGAGTTCTCTTGGACCTCACCGGAAAGTCAGGTAGATGCAGCTATAGTCGGTGGCAGAATTCGCGGTGTACCAGATGCGCAGGGATGGCAATTTAACATTGATGACCTAATTTTAGAGTCAAAACAACAAAGTCTATTAACCAGTTGGACAGGGCACATTGGACGCAACGGTGTAACTCATTTTGATATGTCTACGCCCGTAAATATTCGTTCATTACTACCGGTATTACCTCTGGCATTTGATAAAAAAACCATTGATATTATTGATCAACTTGAGCCCAATGCGCGCATAGATGATTTAGCAATTATGTTTGGACAGCAGTTTTCAGTTAATGCGAACTTTTCCAATGTCAGTTGGAATCAGGTGGATGGTTTGCCGGGTGTCGATAATGTCGTGGGCAGTTTCAATATGTTCGATAACCTAGGGAAGTTGTCAATTTCTGGTAGTGAGGGTGAGTTTATTGCGAACAATACATTAGATCAAAATTTAACTTACCAGTCTCTCGATTTTGATGTTTTTTTCGACTGGCAACCTCGCGGTGTGCGAGTTGATATACCCAACTTAGCGCTACACGGCAACGATTTAAATTTAGATCTGCAAATGGCCTTTGATAGTAAAGATAAGCAACTGAATTTATTTGCTAACATCGGCAAGCTCAATGTGCAGCAAGCCAAAAACCTATTTCCAGATCATTATATGGGTACACAAACTAAAGCCTATCTACAAAGCGCGATGCTTAGTGGTGAATTAGCTTCTACTCAAGTGCTTTGGCAAGGCTCACTGGATCAATTCCCGTTTGAAAATCATCAGGGAATATTTCAAATCAGTATTGATGTGAATGACAGCGAATTTAAGTTTGCCCATGATTGGCCACAACTCACAGATTTAGATGTTGATCTTTTGTTCGAAAATAAAGGCCTTTCAATGATAGCCCACAAAGGTAAATTGAAGGACGTCGCTTTTTCTCAGTTATCGGCGCAGATCCCACAATTCAACAAAAGCACAGTGTTGAACATACAAGCTGATGTTAGTGCCGATAGTGCGGATGTCACAGCATTAATTCTAGATAGCTTTTTGGCTAATAGTTTAGGTACCGTATTAACTGACGGAGTAAAAGTTAGCGGGAATCTTAATACCAAGTTAGATTTGCACATTCCTTTGACCGGTAAAAATGTGTTGGCAAAGGGGCAAGTAAGGTTAGCTGGAAATCCAGTTTATTTACCTAGCCTTAATTTGAATTTCAATAACATGGTTGGTGAAGTATCCTTTGCCAACGAGAAGGTTGAATTTAACGGGCTCACAGGTGAGTTATTAGACCAACAAATTACCGCAAACTTTGACGGCTACTCTGATCCAAGTGGAGCATACAAAGCTGATATTGAGCTTCAGGGAGACTGGCAAGTTCAGCCATTACTGCAAGACCATCAGCCAAGCATGAATAAATACCTTGATGGTCATGCTATTTGGCAAGCAAATACCCAGCTAACTTTAAATAAAGGTAGTTATGCCTACGAATTTGAATTGGTTAGTAATTTACAGGGCGTAACGTCTAGCCTACCTGCACCGTTTAACAAAAGTAGTGGGCAAGCTAAACAGTTATTTGTAACGGGAAATGGTAGCAATCAAGCCTCTAATTTCAGCATGTTACTTGGTGATTCTATTTCCTTTGAAGGGGTATTACCCCATGACAGTATGCAATTTTCACGAGCGCATTTAACCATAGGCGAAAGTGAGTCCTTAGCAATGGGGCTAGGTTTTAGCATTTCAGCTAATGTCGAAGACGCAGATTTCGATGCTTGGTATCAAGCTATTGCCAGCTTAATTGGTGATATTCCTCGTAACAATGAAAAACCTATTTTGGCCGCCCCACAACGGGTATATGTTAATGCTGATAACATGATCGTAGCCGGTCAAAAAATCAATCAATTGGAATTGGTTGCTAAACATTCCAATGGTGACTGGCTATTGGATTTCAATGCTGAACAAATTCGCGCCAAAGTTACTTTATATAATGATTGGTTGAACCGTGGTGTCGATATTAAAGCTGATTTTATCGATTTGGCTCAGTGGCATGAAAGTGAGCAAGCTGCAGAATTACACACTCCTGATCTACAAAATTTGCCACCGGTTAGTTTTGACTGTAAGAGCTGCAAGTTGTTTGGTAAAGATCTAGGCAAAGTCGACTTTTCATTATCTAGATCACCTACAGGTATGCAGATTGATAGCTTGAGGTTTAATAACAGTAATGGGGTTTTATACGCCAGCGGAGACTGGTTTATTGGTGAACAAGGTTCAAGTACTAATTTAACCGGAGAGCTCAATAGCCCTGACTTTGGTGCTTTGATTAAAGGCTTTGGTTTTGACTCTGGCATCAAAGATTCGAAAGCCAATTTCAAATTTGACCTGAATTGGCAGGATGCTCCTCATAAATTTTCGGTTGCCAGTTTAGGAGGAAATATTGATTGGCGACTGACTGACGGCTATCTGTCAGAGGTGAGTGATAAAGGCTCGCGGATTTTTAGTTTCTTGAGTTTGCAATCTTTAGTTCGAAAATTAAGTTTAGATTTTAGAGATGTATTTGCGAAAGGCTTTTTCTACGACAAAATGGATGGTTCATTACAAATTGTCAACGGTAAAGCTGAAACTCAAGATATGGTAATTGACGGTGCTGCAGGTGAAATGTTGATTGCGGGCTTCACTGATTTATCTAGTAAAGAGCTAAATTATCAAATTGAATTCACACCTAACGTGACCTCTAGTTTGCCATTGTTAGTTTATTGGATGGTTAATCCAGCAACCGCTATCGCAGCATTGGCAATCGATCAAGTTCTTACCGAGGCAAAAGTGATTTCGAATGTTAAGTACTCAGTTACCGGCACTTTGGATGAGCCGATTCTCACAGAGCTGGATAGAAAAAGTAAAGAAGTGGCACTACCAGCAAGAAATACACCTGTTGAACTCGATGATGAAGATGTTTCGCCTCAGGTTCCTCCCGATGAAAGAGTTAATTTACAAATAGATGGTACGAGAGGGTATTAATGGCCAATTTAGTCGCATGTCAGTTAGTTTCAAGTCCAGATGTATCGGTTAACCTGCAACACGTTGAAGAATATGTTTCTCAGCAACAGCCGGGAGACTTAATTGTATTGCCAGAGTGTTTTGCCTGTTTTGGCGCAGGAGATTCTGCGTTGCTGCTAATTGCAGAAGAACTTGGTGAGGGCGCTATCCAAGATGCTTTGTCGGCCATGGCAAAAAAATATAAAGTTTGGCTAATCGCTGGAACTATCCCCATTTCAACTTCGACATCTGGTAAATACACCGCCACTTGTTTGATTTATGATGATACTGGACGACGCGTAGATGATTATCAAAAAATCCATTTGTTCGATGTACAAGTAGAAGATGGAACACGAAATTACTTAGAGTCGAAATATACTCAAGCGGGCGACAAACTTGTTGTGGTGGACTCACCTTTCGGCAAAATAGGTGTTGCCGTGTGTTATGATGTGCGCTTTGCTGGGATGTTTACGGCAATGGGAGACATTGATGTTTTAGTGTTGCCAAGTGCATTTACCCGAGCAACCGGAAAAGCACATTGGGAGCCTTTATTAAAAGCTAGGGCCATCGAAAAACAATGTTATTTAGTTGCTGCTAACCAAGGCGGCATTCATGCAAATGGTCGTGAAACTTACGGACATTCTTGCGTAATCTCTCCTTGGGGTGACACCTTGTGTGAGATAGAAACTGGCAGTGGTGCGGTTAGTGCTAAATTTGATGCCAATGAAATAAGTAGAATTCGCACTAACATGCCAGTTCAGCAACATAATCAATTCAGGAGTTACCTTGTCTAATTTGGTCGAAGAAAATTTATTAAATGCAGCAGATTTGGATCCCAATAAGGTCGTATCCGCCTTGAACCTCATTTGTCAGCATCAAAATGATTTTGCCGATATTTATTTTCAATCCAGTCAGCATGAAAGCTGGGTATTGGAAGACGGAATTATTAAAGACGGTAGTTACAATATTGAAAAAGGTGTCGGTGTGCGGGCTGTTAGCGGAGAGAAGACCGGTTTCGCGTACTCAGATGATATTAGTCAAGAAGCACTAAATAAAGCGGCCAAAGCCTCTCGAAGTATTGCCAATTCTGGCGGCACTTTTAAGGTTGCAGCTAGTGCTCCTAAGCAATCTTCTGCTCGATACTTTGCTCAGAATCCTATTCTTGGTATGCAAGAACATCAAAAAATTACCTTATTACAAGATGTTGATAAGTACATTCGTGATAAAGAACCCTTAGCCACCCAAGTGGTAGTTAGTATTAGTGGGGTTTATGAAGAGGTACTAGTTGCAGCAACAGATGGCACCTTTACCACGGATATACGTCCTTTAATTCGACTTAATTGTTCCATTCTGATCGAAAATGATGGACGAAGAGAGCGCGGTAGCGCTGGTATGGGCGGACGTTATGGATATGACTATTTTTTACAGCTAGACGGTGAGAAAACCCGTTATCAATTATTAGCTGATGAAGCAATTCACATGGCGCGAGTGAATATGCAAGCTATTGAAGCACCTGCCGGATTGATGCCTGTTGTATTGGGGGCTGGTTGGCCTGGGGTTTTGTTACATGAAGCGGTCGGGCATGGACTTGAGGGAGATTTTAATCGCAAAGGAGCATCAACCTTCAGTGGCAAAATTGGTCAACAAGTTGCGGCTAAAGGGGTGACTGTTGTGGACGATGGAACCCTAGCCAATCGCCGAGGTTCATTATCTGTAGATGACGAGGGAACGACGACACAAAGAAATGTGTTAATCGAAGATGGTGTATTGACTGGTTACATGCAAGATAAATTAAATGCGCGTCTAATGGGAGTCAATCCTACTGGTAATGGTCGCAGAGAATCATATGCTCACCTACCAATGCCGAGGATGACCAATACCTTTATGCTGGAAGGACAATATAGTCCTGAAGAAATCATTAGTAGTATTGATAAAGGTGTTTACGCACCGAATTTTGGTGGTGGCCAGGTGGATATCACCTCAGGCAAGTTCGTTTTCTCAACCTCTGAAGCTTACTTAATTGAAAATGGTAAGATTACTACGCCAATTAAAGGAGCCACTTTGATTGGTAACGGTCCAGAGGTGATGAAAAAAATCTCGATGATAGGCAATAATCTCAGTCTAGATAAAGGGGTTGGCGTATGTGGCAAAGATGGGCAAAGTGTACCCGTTGGCGTTGGTCAGCCTAGCCTTAAAGTGGACGAGTTAACCGTAGGCGGCACCGGCTCGTAATATGGCCTTTTAGGTCATGAATGAATGGAACTTATCATCAGATTTGTAGCACGGGCTTCAGCCCGTGGGGCCATGTCAATTGCGCGGGGCTAAAGCACCCGCCTACAGGTGAGCGTGGTTTTGTAACATGACCTTTAGGCCATGAATGGAATCTTATCATCAGATTTGTAGCATGGGCTTCAGCCCGTGGGGCCATGCCAATTGCGCGGGGCTAAAGCACCCGCCTACAGAGGCCATGAATGGAATC
>NZ_JBGOSE010000006.1:0-299001 GCF_041538045.1 Aliiglaciecola sp. SL4
CCTCGCGGGGCTAAAGCACCTGCCTACATGGAAACCGCAAGATTAAGGGGATATACCACCGAACCTGTAGCACGGGCTTCAGCCCGTGGAACTCAAACCACCTAATCTCGCGGGGCTAAAGCGCCCGCCTACAAGAAAACGCAAGATTATGGGGATATATCACCGAACCTGTAGCACGGGTTTCAGCCCGTGGAATCCAAACCACCTAATCTCGCGGGGCTAAAGCGCCCGCCTACAAAGAAACCGCAAGATTATGGGGATATATCACCGAACCTGTAGCACGGGCTTCAGCCCGTGGAATCCAAACCACCTAACCTCACGGGGCTAAAGCACCCGCCTACATGGAAACCGCAAGATTAAGGAAATACACCACCGCACCTGTAGCAGGGGCTTCAGCCCGTGGAATCCAAACCACCTAATCTCGCGGGGCTAAAGCACCCGCCTACAGGGAAGGTTTGTTTATTTTAAGGAATGTAAACCAAACATATTGCCTTCGCTATCTAAAGCTAGAATGATGAAACCGTAATTACCAATTGACATCTTTTCTTGCTGCACTTGTCCCCCGGCTTCTGTCACTCTTTCGCCTTCTATTGCGCAATCATCACAGGAAAAATAGACCAGTGTGCTATTTCCGCCAGCGCTGAATCCGGCCATTTTAACTAGTGCACCTGCTGCGCCATATTTTTCCATATTAGAGGGAAAAGCTACCATCGTTAAATTGTCATCATTGAGGTCGCCTATGGCCTCCAATTCAGTTTTAAAAACCTTTTCATAAAAGGCTTTTGCACGGTCCATATCATCAACGTAGATTTCGAACCAACCTACCGGATTTGACATGACTTTCTCCCATTAAAATAGTTAACTAAACCTTGAAACAGTATAGATTAGATTTTCATAACTGTTTAAATTCAGAGGGTGAATCTACGAAATAGCCCATTAATGCGACGCACCATCCAACGAGGATAATGGGTGGCATATTGCACTAACATTTTATTGGCCAATTTATCTAAGAACACTACCTCACCTTTCATCATCGCTTTATACGCGTCGCTTGTAAGGGTATCTGGTTGAGCTTTGAGGAATTTGGGAATATATTTTTCAACCCCGTGGGCGTCGTTTAGCATCTTTGTTTCGGTAATGCCAGGACACACACAGGTAACCGTAACTCCTGTGCCTTTAAGCTCTTCAGAAATTCCTTCGCTGAATGACAGTACAAATGCTTTACTTGCACCATATGCACTAAAACTTGGGGTCGGCATAAAGCTGGCTATAGAGCCTACATTGACTATTCGGCCTTCGCCCTTTGCAATCATAGGGCCAACAAATACGCGGGTCATATTGACTAGGCTTTGAATGTTCAGTTGAATTAAGTTGTTGAGCGTTTCTACATCCGCTTGTTGAATGGGGTCTATTTGCATCATGCCCGCGTTGTTGACCAAAATGTCCACTTCAATTTGATCTGCTAATAATTGTTCATATAGTTTTTGTGGACTTTCTTTAAGACTTAAGTCCCATGGATAAACGTGGCAAGTCACGGCATATTTTGCATTCAAATAAATAGCTAATTCATTTAGCTTCTGCTGATTTCGAGCCACTAAAACTAATTCGTGACCGTGCTTAGCGAAGGTTTCAGCAAAGCTTCTACCAATTCCCTCGGATGCACCCGTTATCAAAACTGTATTTAATTTGGTCATGATGTTGCCTATTTTGCCAGCTAATGTGGCTGTTTATGCCTATTCCTTTGAATTTGAAATCAGCGTTTATTAAAGCCTGAACAATTTTTAATAGTAACCCTAGGGTAAACTTTCTGTTTGTTTTTTGCACTATTAATCGGTTTGGTTGATACTCAATAGTAACGCTTATAAGTGACAACGGAATTGGAACATGCAGGCTGAATATGAAACAGAGGTAACCAAAGGTGGCTCTCAAGAGCCTAGGCAGGAAAAAGTAGACGGCCTAGAAATTGATTCAGAGGAAACCTCAACTAAATCGACTTTTCCTAAAGTTCGATTTCTTGCTTCTATTGCCGTTATGCTGGTGGGCATAGCACTATGTGTGGGTATTTCTAAATTAAGCCCGTTAAACCCCACTCCACTTATCAGTCCATTTAATATTTTCAGTGCACAGAGTTGGTATTACCCAATAGAGCGAAACGCAGCATTACGCTTGAACATAGTTGATACCCCCGCTGAATTGCGTGCTTATCAAGTGAATGAAAGACAACTCAGTTTACAATTTGACGATGGAAGTCTGTTGTATTTGCCTTATAAAAATAGTCAGCCAGCCAACGGAGTTAGTCAACAATCTAAGCTACCTAACCTCGCTCAAAACTTTATCTTGCCAATCAGCGGTGAGGGGGCGTCGGAGCCGTTATTATCTGAGGTGATTGCGCTGTTATCTGAGGTCGTTCAAGCCGATATTGAAATTCAAACAATCAATATATTCGGTTATATCTCGCCGAATCAACCATTAACTAATGATGATCTAGACAGGTTAAGGCAATCCCCTCGAAGTGCCAAAGCAGAGTCACCTAAACAACAAAAAATAGCTTACAACGCTAATTACGCCCAGCAACAGTCGATTGAATTAGCGCAAACTGTCGGTGAGTTTATTGCGTCCTATTTTGGGATTTCATCAACCCTAATTGAAGTGACTGGTTATGGTTTTCAACGCCACTATACAGACGATTGGCAAGAAGGCTTTGGACCCAATAGTGGAGTCTTTGTGACTATTACACCAGCGACACCTGAACTACAGTGGACGCCATTACCTTCCTCCAAAGATGAAGCTGTAACTATTTCAAGTGTGCAGAATGAGGATGAAACTTGGGTTATTTACAATTCAGATATTATTGTATTTAAAGATGAAAATGGTCAGCAATTCACAGAAGTCATTCTGCCTAGTGCTTTATTCCGCACTTTTTCCATTGATCAGCAAATGCAAAGCAACCCAAATTGGATGGCCGAAATAAAAACTAGGGAACATCAGGTTTTTCCTTCTCCGCTGGCATTATTAGTATTGGCCATGAGTATTTTTATGGCGTTGAGGATACTAGTGGCTAATCATGGTGAAAAAGATGTAGAAATCATCAAATCCCAGCAACTCATTGATAGTTTTGTCTCCGATTCTCCAGCTAATGACCTAACTCAAGACAAACTAGGGTTTATCGAAATCTCCTCCGCATTATCTCGCTTTTTACGTAATGCGGGCACGAAAGCACCGTTAACCTTGGCAATTACCGGCGTGTGGGGAAGTGGTAAGTCGTCGTTAATGTATTTTTTAAAACAAAACTTAGAGAGTTTTCGTCTTCACCCCGTTTGGGTTAATGCTTGGCACCACCAAAATGAAGAACAATTTCTAGCGGGCTTATTGAGTGCAATTCAGACTAATGCCATTCCTCCTTTTTGGACTGCTGCTGGTCTTTTATATCGTTGGAATCTGCTAAAAATGCGCTGGACGGAGGCGCCGGTGTTTTTCTTTTCTGTGACCGTGATATTTTTGTGTTCGTTAGGGTACATAGTCACCTCAGGTGAGGCCTCTTTTAAACCCTTGTCGAACCTTTCCGCTGAGGCGATCCCTTATTTAGGCGCGGTGTTCGGAGCTTTTTCAATACTTAGGGGGGGAATGGATCGTATTTCTGGTTTAGTGAATACAAACGTTTTAAAAACATTATTACGTAGCCCAGGCAGCAACTTAGATCTTAGAGCAAATGTGGGTTTGCGAGAAAAATTTGCCAAAGAGTTTAATCTACTCTGTAACGCTCTGGGTGACAGTACTTTGACGATCTTTATTGATGATTTAGATCGATGCAAAGAGCAGCGTATCATGGATGTAATGGAAACCATCAATTATCTAGTTTCAAGTGGTGATTGTTACATCATTGTGGGTATGGAGCGTGCGCCCATTGAAAATGCTATTTGTAGTTATTATCAAGGCACTCATGATGAATTAGATAATGATGCTCTGAAAACGATGGCGAAACGCTATCTTGAAAAAATCATCAATATTGAAATCCCTGTACCTATTGCCAACAGTGAACAGTTTGATGGTTTATTGGCAGAACAAACAAAAGTATCAACATCCATTTTACCTTGGGTGAAACCGCTATTGTTATTAATGATATTTATTCTGAGTTTAGTCTTGGGAAGTTACCTAGCAAATGTGCTGAATTCTGAAATGAGTGGCAGCCCCCAAAGTGAGAGCCCAGTGTTTAAGGATGCTTATGAAAATCTATCAACAGACACTGAAACCCAAGGTAGCAATACGCCAGCTTCAGGCTCTGCGGAGCAAGATAGACAACAAACCCAACCCAAGGCCAGCAAAATATTGAATTATGCGGTGTTTGAGTCTAATCAATACTATATTCAGGTTTTGATGCCGGTAATCATATTGGCATTTATTGCATTGTTAATCCGCGTTGAGCGTTTTCGCCAGCGAAAACGCATCGTCGAGAATGATTCTGATGAGTTTCTTAAAACCGTATCTATCTGGGTCAAAGCCCTTGGCCTATCCCATCGGACCCCTAGAAACATTAAACGTTATGTGAATCGAGCTCGATACTTAGCAATGCGCAACTATGAGTCGGGTGCAGGTATTCAAGAGGATAATTTAGTTACTTTGGCGGCAATATTAGAATTTGCCGGAGACAATCAAGAGCAAGAGAACAACTTACTCAAGGTCGATATTCCTAAAATAGGTGATGAGCCATTTGACTTAGAGATAGAATCCTTGCAAAAGCAATCAGAGAAAATTGATCCCCAAAAACGACAGACATTTTTACATTGGGTTCGTGGGGTCAACGTAAATTAAACTATGTATTTATACTGACAAGGCTCATTTACAAGCTTACAAATGAGCCCCTAAAGAAATGGTGGGTTTGGCAATTGAGAGTATCTAGTGTCACCATTCGCTGTTATGGTGATGCCATTATTTTGGACTCCGACTCAACCTTCAAGTTGGCCTCTAATTTGGGCGGCCGAGAGAATATTACCGTTGTGAGCAATAGTATTAATATTGTCAACGAGTTGAAACTTCAATAGAACATTGAAGTAATGTATTTGCGGGAAACCCTCAGACATAAAAGCTAGTCAGTTTTCGGCAGTAGCGCGTTATTCACGCTAAAAGATTTAAATGTCGACAAACTATTCTTAGACGTAGATAGTTTCCATATGGATAAGGGGGGTTTCTACCCATTTTGAAGTTGAATCTTTGCTAAATCAGCTAATGTGTAAAGTGGCCAGTGAAATTATAGTGGTCACTGACTCTTCTAAATTCGGTCATGTATGCTTGCATAAAATTCTTGAGCCCATGGGCGTTAATCAAATTGTCACCGACAGTAACATACCCCCAGATTACCTTGATGGTCTACGCCGTATCGGGATTAAAATTACTCTAATCGATGTTGATTAAAAAATAATCTAACAATTTCTTGTTAAGCCCCATTAAATATGAATATACTGTATAAAAATTAAGGGGTTAGCATGGATAGCAGATGTAAAAATTGCGAAGTTTTAAATCCAATCGATTTTCCCAAATGTCTTAGCTGTGGAGAAATTCAAGACACCTTCCAATATAAAAGTCGAATTGCTGCGGCAACCTTGGCGTTGTTTGGGGGGATGTTTGGTTTTCATCGCTTCTTTTTAGGTCAGTGGTGGGGACTGTTTTATTTATTGTTCTTTTGGACATATATCCCCTGGGTAGTAGGGATCATCGAAGGCATTGCCTTCCTCTGTACTTCTCAAGATGAATGGAATGAAAAATACAACCAAGGGGTTTCCGCTGGTAGGGAAAAAGGCAAAGTGGTAGCTTTTATCGCGGTGCTTATTTCCGTGATTTGTGTGCTGGGAATATTTGCCGCTATCGCTATTCCTGCTTATCAAGGGTATCTCAGCAAAGTGATGATGGCTGAAGCTAAGGTGACGGCTAATTCGGTGATGACCGAGGTGGAGGATTATGCTTTATCTGAGGAACAGTGGCCTGAAAATATGGACGAATTGGTTATCAGTGGCGATCTTACCAGTTCACAACTGGATCCAATCAAGGTGGTCAAGGGAGTTGTGTATATTAACTTACCCCCCGAAAACGGCAATATGGTGCTCATTCCTGAAGCCTCAGATTTAGGTATTACGTGGAATTGCAATCAATCTACAGTGGAGTATAAATATTATCCAAATAAGTGCGGTTTCTAATTCAATCCACTAATTTAAAAACATGCCTAACAACACATTATCAATTGTTGAGTTGTTGTTGGGCATGAAGTACCTTGTTCAAATTGCCAATAAATTCCATGCTGTCAAAAGTCAGTGGTAAACGGGTTAGCTTTTCGCCCCGTTGATTAATAATCAGCAATACCGGATAGCCGGTGACACGATAGCGTTGAGCGAAAGATTGGCCTTGTTCTGAATCATAATCCACTCGAGCGAAGACAAAGTTTTCATCAATGACTTTTTCAACTTGTTCGTCGGTGAATACTGTGCTGTCGAGTTTGCGGCATGTGGGGCACCAAATTGCTGACATATCAGCCAGTATTAATTTATCGTGGGCCTGGGCTTTTGCCATTGCCACATCAAAATCCAACATTTCTATTTCAATTTTATCCTTAGCCTCTTGGCCCAGGTAACTCTGAAAGCCTTGATAAGCCAGATAAATCATGGTACCTAGGGCAATAAAAGCGATTATTTTAATCAGTTTGTTGTTTAACTTAATCTTGTTTTCAGATGCCATAAGGTGTTCCCTTGTCCTGCACTTTTAAGGTCTGTTACCTTAGACCTGATGATTTTAATATTTATTACATAGCGCTATGAAATTAACTATGGATTGGGCCATTTATCCATGGGAAAGTTATTAATTGCTAAGTTGGGCAAAGCTTAAATCAAACTTCTGTAAGTAAACTCTCAATCTGTGAGAGTCGTTGCTACTACTTTTATGTTGCCTGCTAACATTAAATAGTTTACGTCCTGCATCAGCTAAATTTGTCGAAGATACACAAACTTGAATGACGTTTCTCAATTGCATTTGATCGAACACATCCATAGTAGATAGTTGGTCTTCGCCAATATATCGGCTTAGTTCAATATTGTCGGCGTTAGTTTCTGCATGCCAACGCTGATTTAACCTTGCTATTTCTGCTTCCACACTGCTCGTGCCAATGCGTCCTTCTTTACTAAGAGTGGCCATGCGTTTTACGCTGGCATTGAGGTCACGAAAGTTTGCGCTCCACAAAGCTTTCTCACTTCGAGCGTACTGTAAATAGCGTTTTTTGGCTTCACTTCCAAAACGGATGTGTAGATTGTTTAGTCGGGCATATTGACGTAATTCAAAGTCTAAGTTTACTTCAAAGTCTTCAATCCGCTCTTTTAACGCCGGTAAACGCCAATTCCAAATATCAATTCTGGCTAACAGGTCTTCTCTAAATCGACCTTGTGACACTGCTTTGCGCAAATCTAAATTAGTGCCAGCAATTAACTGGAAGTCACTGTTTACCGCCTTATCGCTGCCCACAGGGTAAAATTGTTTTTCTTCAATGGCGTGCAATAACATGGCTTGCTCATCAATACCCAATTCCCCAATCTCATCTAAAAATAGTATTCCTTGGTCGGCACTTTTTAAATAACCCTCTCGCGCACTTTGTGCCCCTGTGTAAGCACCTTTGATATGTCCGAATAAGGCAGACATTGCTCCGTCGCCGACTAAGGTTGCACAATTAACAGCCACTAAGCTCCCCGACACGCCCCCCCGAGAAGACTTTAACTCGTAGATACGTCTTGCCAGTTGAGTTTTACCGGCACCCGTTGGGCCTTCCAATAACATGGGATCTGTAGCGTTAATGGCGACCTGTTCTATTTCATTAATGAGCTGGTTAAACCCTGGATTACGAGTTTGAATGCCGGCCTTTAGAAATTCCTGTGCTGAGGCTGATTGTTCTGAAAAACGGGCTGCTAATGCCGCATATTTAGAAAGATCTAAATCGACAATACTGATTGTCCCTTTAGCTGGGTTAGCGCCATTTGGATCTGGGGAAACTTGTACCAATTTTGAGGCTGGATAAATTTGCGCTTCGCTTAACATGAACATGCAGATTTGATTTACATGGGTACCAGTGGTGATGTTCAGGTAATAATCTTCTTTATCGGTATCGAAATTGTAATGACTGGCATGTTGATATAACCACTGGTACACATCAGCGAAATCCCACGGATTATTCCATGCAGTTTCAACCAGCACGACTTCTGTGTTAGCAGAGACTGCTACTACATCTTCAGAGATTCGGCGGGCTAAACTAAGGTGAGAGGGTTCATACAATAACTCTAGTCTATCGACCTGAAAATCATCTTGCATAACTGCACTAATGGTCGGCCGCCAAGTTTGCCAACGGTTCACACCCCGTCCTTTGCGGTCTTTAACCACTCCTAGAATGGCAAACATGACATTTTTGCGTTTCATAATTTATCAAACTATCTAAAAAAATATTAATATATCGAAAAAGATAGGTTTTGTGAAAGTCATTCTGTATTGATGATTTGTGAAATTTCAATAAGTATAGTTGTTTCAACGGGTTATGTTTTTATTTAAGTCGTTTAATTTTTTGGCATGGGGCTTGTAATACATAAATTGTTTTTAACGAAGCGGAGTTGTTTCTAAGGGCAACCTGATGCACGTGGCAATGCCAAAGGTGTATATCTCATGTAAAGACACCAACTAAGACGGTGCGCTGCACCACAAGCAAATAATCTGGTTTGATTATTAAACGACTAAAGGATAAGGCGCGAGCCTTGTGGGTTCGAATCCCACAAACATTGTAATAGCCCGACACAAGGCTAGCGATTGACCACTGTGGTGGACTCGCACAAACAACATTGATTTGGTAGGCACTGCACGGTAGCAGTAGCAAAGCATCGGGAATGCGAAGCTTACCTTATCAACCTTGTTTGCTGTCAATTCACGCAAGTTAGTTACCCCTTGTGTCACATATTGTTATGGCATGTCCAAAACCTATGTCGAGGCAATAAAAAAGGAGAGATTCTAATGACAGAACAAGGAAAATTTTTAAAGGTATTTAGCGTTGCTGAAAACTCAGTTGCATTTGTGTTTAAAAATCAAAAATTCGAACAAGTGTTACAAGCAGGCGTGCATCGAGTATGGGATTTAAGTAATGCTCTAACAGCCAAGTATTTTGATGCTAACAGCATTTATTACTCAGATCCTGAGTCATTTTATTTGATTAAATCCTACCCAGAAGTGGCTGAATTGGTGCATGTTTGGAAGCTCGCTAACGACGAGCTAGGGTTGTTGTATATTGACGATCAGCTTATGGGTATTGTCGCACCGGGTGAAGTCCTACAGTTATGGAAGTCGGCCGGTGAATATCGTCTAGATCGAGTGTCCTTAAATGGTGATCTTGAGGTAACCCGCTCGGTGTTGGAAGAAATTAAGCATCGTGGCAAGAATGAAGTGACCAAATTGATTTCTTCAAAAGGCTCGGTAAAGCGTGCTCCAGTAGCTATGGTTGAAGTAAAACCTCAACATGTAGCTTTGTTATATGTAGATGGTCAATTAGTCAGATCCTTGAGCGCTGGTATGTATGGTTTTTGGCAGTTAAATCACGCTATCGAGGTGAAAACCTATGATTTGCGATCTCGCAATCAGGAGGTCTCTGGTCAGGATATTTTGACAAAAGATCGGGTGACAGTGCGGGTAAATCTAACTGCTACAGTGAAAACCTTAGATCCAGTTGTAGCGGCTGAACAAGTAGAGAATTTAGACGAATTTATCTACAAGTCAATGCAATTGGCATTGCGTGAAGCTGTGGGAACCAAGACTCTGGATGCACTGCTTGAAGATAAGCTTTACGTTAACCAAACCATAAAAGAATTGGTTGAGCAAGAGCTGGATTCAGTGGGTGTGAAGCTCGAAAGAGTGGGCGTGAAGGATATTATTCTGCCTGGTGAGATCAAAGCGATTCTTAACCAAGTCGTGGAAGCACAAAAAGCCGCAGAGGCAAATGTGATCAAACGTCGGGAAGAAACCGCCGCCACTAGAAGTTTGCAAAACACCGCTAAAATGATGGAGAACAACCCAACATTGTTGCGTTTGAAGGAGCTAGAGTCACTTGAAAAAGTGTCAGAAAAAGTTAGCAACTTGAACGTATACGGCGGCGTTGATCAACTGTTGCGAGAAACCGTTAAATTGACGTAAAGGTTATGGAAGGAGCAAGGAAGTTCCAGCCCAAGGACGGGCTCTTTATGTAGCATGGCCTTTAGGCCATGGCACTCAAGCCACACAATCTCGCGGGGCTAAAGCACCCGCCTACAGGCGAAATCCGTATATCACCTTTAGCATGGCCTTTAGGCCATGGCCCCCAAACCACACAATCTCGCGGGGCTAAAGCACCCGCCTACAAACGAATAATCACCTCTACGCCTTTTTCGTCTTCGCGATTCTGGATATGAATTTTGGCTTTATGATATTCGGCGATAATTTTGGCGATATACAGACCTAACCCCAAATGAGCTTCTTGTTCAACCAGGTGCTCCCTTACCGACACCATAGAATTCAACAACTGTTCATGCATATTGTCAGGTAACTTAGGTCCGGTGTTGGCAATGCTTAGCTCTAAATCTCCGCTTTTTTCGATTAACGACAAAATGATGGTGCTGGCGTCTGGACTGAATTCCACAGCATTGGCGATCACTTTATCTAGCATCTGGGCAAAGAGTTCTGGGGCACCATTTAAGGTTTTTTGAATGCCGTGGGTATTCACCGAAAACTTATTTTTTGGATAGGCAATTCGGTAGCCTTCGGTGCATCCAATTAGCAGCTCTGCTAACTCAAAATTTTCCCGTTCACTGTATTGGATGGCCTGTTCTAAACGTGTGGCTTCACTCATATTGCTGAGTATTTTACTCAGACGATGGATGCCGGTTTGTGCACGTTCAATATATTGCTGTTTCTCTTGTTCATCATTGCCGTTGTTTTGCTCCATGGAGAGGTTTTCCAACGATGACTTCACAATCGCCACTGGTGTACGAAGTTCATGGGATAAACGGGAGCTCATGTTTTCTAAATAATGATTATATTGCTGCAATTTGTCTAACACACTATGGAAGGTGCGGGATAAATCCCCTATTTCGTCTTGGGTATTGGAGCGCGGAATATTGCCAAGAATTTTACCATTTTCATCAATGGCTGACTCGGTTTCATTACGTAGTTTACTGATCCGAAAAGAAATTCGAGAAGCAAACAGAAATAAAGCGGCTGTGCCTAAAAATACCACCGCGATAATAACGTGGAACAACTGTTCTAAGGCCCGATTTCTGAGCGTACGAATGCCGTGGGTGGTTTGCTCAACCACCACTGCACCCATAACCTGCTCATCAATAAAAATAGGATGGGCGGCAGATAACACCACAGCCTTGTTGTCTGGGGATAAACGCCATTGAGAACTCGCGGCTCCGGTGAGGGCATTGGCTAAATCCTGGCCCTTAAGTGCGTAGGCATTTTCTAATTCATCAACAAAATCTGCTGGTGGTTTGGTGAGAACTCGATAATACAGCGGAAACAACCAATCCTGTTCAATACGATGCCACAGGGTATCCCTACGGCCAGATTTAGGTGTTGTACGTACTCCAGTAGCATCCTGAATAGAGCCAGATCGGGCTAACACTCGCATGTGTTTATCCACTACCCAGACTCTTGCATTGGAATATTTTAAGCCTTTTAGAATCTTTTCAATTTCCGGTGATGGCACCAAAACTGTGCCCAAAGAGTCGGATTTGTTGGGGTTCGCGGTACCTATGATGTATTTTCGCTTCCGGCTGCTTAAGTCATCCACGTCTGCTATGGCAAAGGCGATTTTGCTCGACATTATTTCTAGCGGAAAGCGTAACTCTATGTTGTAACCATTTGCAGTTTCTAGCCAGTTACCTTGGATCGCCGTTTCTAAAGACAGTGGTCGCAATGAGTCTGGTTTTTCATCCAGCAAGTACGCGTTCACCCAACCTGATTGCTGGGGAGCAACAATGTAGCGTCTAAAATCACCTTCGGGGTTGGTCACTGCGATCAAAAGGTAGTCATTTCTGTCAACCCGAAGACTATTTTTGGGGCGATAAACCAGATGGTCATCTACCACCTCAAACATGGCGTACAGGTACTTATTATATTGCCCTACCATATGTTCAAAATGAAAACTGTCGGGGTCATAAAATTCATTTTGTTCAATTAATTGCATTTCCCCATAACGCAGCGATAAATGCCGATAATCAACCCAGTCATCCAGTTGACCATCTAATTGGATAGGGTCGACAATTTTATGGGCGTACAGATCCGTACCCGGCTTAACATCTTGTAAATAGGAAGATTGGCTATCAAAAAGTGAAGGTCTTTCGTGCAACGCAGTGGCCACGGCACGGGCCGTACCTTCCATGGTTTGTTCCTGACCGGTACGTAGGTAGCTTTCTAACTCCCACACATACTGATAACCCAACCAAGGTATGGCGAACAAAAATAATGACAGCAACAACAGTTTTAAACGGATGCCAAAGCGAATACGGTTCATAATTTAACTAGACTTCCAGCGATAGCCCATGCCATACACGGTTTCAATGCGATCAAATTGACTATCTAGCTGCACAAACTTTTTGCGAATACGCTTAATGTGGGAGGTAATGGTTGTATCGTCGACCACCATTTTTGACTCATCCATAAGCTGTTGGCGGCTTTTTACATGGCCAGCATATTTGGCAATAGCATGTAACATCCAAAACTCTGTAACCGTCAGTTCGATGGGCTGACCATGCCAACTTACGGTCATTCGGTTGCTGTCCATCAATAAAGCGCCTGTCTCAATTAGATCCGTGGCAACTTGCGGTTGGTTGAGCAATTCTGTGCGTCTGAATAAGGCGGCAATGCGGGCCAATAGATGGGGCATGCTGATATCTTTGGTGAGATAGTCGTCTGCGCCCATACGTAAACCACAAATGGTGTCGTAATCGTTATCTCTGGCGGTAAAAAAGATGATGGGTAAGGTTTTTGACAGTGAGCGCAGTTGCTGACACAACATAAAGCCACCATCTATCTCCTCATTTAAGCCAATATCTACAACAGCTAAATCAGGTAATCGTTGCATGAACGCTTTTTCTGCATCAATACGACTGCTGTAGGTGGATACTTCATAGCCCTGCTTTTGCAATGCAGATGCATAATTTTCTCTAATCGCTGGGTCATCTTCGACTATGGCAATACGTTTGGACATGACAATACCGCTTTAACTAGCTGTTCCTATTCAGTGTTGCTAACTATATCGCAAAACTTTGTTGTGCCCATGGCCTTTTGGCTGAATAACGACAATTTCCATTTTTTCGCCACATTTGCTCACCAGATTGCCATTTTTGCCCGCATTTCATGCCAGAAAGTCAGGTTTTAATAGACTCCATCGAAACAACACAAACTCAATCAAACTACTCTTTTGGAGAACTATAATGAAAAAACGTATTTTATTTCCACTTACCGCCATCGCTTTATGCCTGTCAGCAAATGGGTTAGCTGCACAAAGTGTGTCTAAATCTAGAACAACAGAAGAGCAAACTAACGAAGCTATTGGTTTTGGTTCTGGCGCAGTAGCTGGGGGATTAGTAGCAGGCCCAGTGGGGGCGATAGTTGGAGGCCTTTTTGGGGTATTAATTGCCGAAGATGTCAACAACGATAACGCACTGGAAGCCAGTGAAAGTGAATTAGCCAAAGTTCAATCCGAACTGTCTCAACAAGAGTCTGAGCTTCTTGCATTGCAAAAACGTTATGCGCAAGCGCAACAAGAAAGCCAAGTGCAATTGGTGGCAATGGACAAAGAAATCGAGCGAGTGATGCAGGAAATGGAATCAAATATTCAATTTCGAACGGCTTCTTATGTGCTCGAATCTCACTTTAAACCACAGCTAGATTTAGTTGCCAAAGGCTTAAAAAACAACCCTCAATTGGTGGTGAGTTTGTCCGGCTTCTCCGATAGCCGTGGTGATGACTCCTTTAACCAAGCTCTCTCTGAGCAACGAGTGGTGAGCGTAAAAGACTATCTTTTATCTCAGGGTGTAAATGATAAGCAAGTACTTACTCTATCCTTTGGGGAAACCCAGCCAGTATCTGCTGAGTCTGATAACGAAGACTTCTTTTTCGACCGCAGAGTTTTAGTTCGTGTTGCTGAAGGTCAGCAAGCTATGACGGCATCTAACCTATAGGAGAGAGACAGTGATTAAGCGTCTGCGATTTATCATAGTCCTTTCGCTACTTTTTATCTTAGGTGCGTTGCAATATGCAACGCCCTTTTTCAAGGATGAAAGTACCGATGAACGTTCTACTAGCCAGTCAAAATTCAAAATTGATGTGTCTTACGAGTCTGTTCAGGCTAACCAACCGCCTGTGTATATCAACGATTATCAACAAGTAGAGCAAGGGAGTTTCTTTTTACAAAAGCAAGGTCAGCAGGGATATCTGTTGTCGCCACTTTTAGATACCCGAGTGGATATGAACATAACAGGCTTAATTGCCCGAGCGAAAGTGACACAAACCTTTACCAACATCAGTGATGAGTGGGTGAATGGGATATATGTGTTTCCTTTACCTGAAAATGCCGCAGTGGATCATTTAGAAATGCTCATTGGTGAGCGACGTATTGTCGGTCAAATTCACCCTAAGCAGAAAGCCAAGGCCATATTTGAACAAGCTAAACGAGAAGGTAAAAAAGCCAGTTTGCTGGTACAGCAGCGTCCTAATTTGTTTAAAAATTCGGTGGCAAATATCGGCCCAGGTGAGTCAATTAAAGTCACCATTGAATATCAACAAGCCGTTGCCTATGAAAATAATACCTTCAGTTTACGTTTTCCCACCACTGTCACGCCAAGATATCTGCCCAAATTGAACATGAATGCTGGGGCGCAAGAGATAGCCGACAGCGGTTGGGGCATGACCCAGCCTGTGTATAAAGATGGGCAGTCGACGCTTATACAGGAAGAACCTGAACCTATGCATAAAGTGGCCATGCATATTGCCTTAAATACGGGCTTCTCAGTGCAAAATATTCAAAGTGAATTACACCCCATTCATCAATTAGAGAAACAAGCTGGGGTTTACGAAATATCCTTACAACAAGACATGATTGCAAATCAAGACTTCGTACTCAGTTGGCAACCTGAGCCTAATCAAGAACCTAAGGCAGCCCATTTTGTGGAGCGTCACCAAGATGCTTTTTATGGCATGGTGATGTTAATGCCACCGGATGTGGATAGCCAAACCTTGAGCCTAGCCCGGGAAGTTATTTTTGTAATTGATACTTCGGGATCCATGTCAGGGGATGCCATGATACAGGCAAAACAAGCGCTTATTTATGCCATCCAAGAACTCCCAGAAAATGACACTTTTAATTTAGTGGAGTTTGATTCAACCGCAAGAAAAATGTGGTCTAGTCCTAAAGTTGCGAATACTCGGGTTAAATCTGAGGCCATCGATTATATAGCTAATTTACAAGCGGACGGCGGCACTGAAATGTTATCAGCTTTGCAATTGGCTTTAGGTCAACAGAGCTCAGGTTCATCAGGCAATGAAACTGAAAGTCGGATTCGCCAAGTGATTTTTATTACCGACGGCTCGGTGGGCAACGAAGTCAGTTTGTTTGACTATATTCAGCATAATTTACAACAAAGCAGATTGTTTACTGTTGGCATAGGTTCGGCGCCCAATAGCTTTTTTATGGGCGAAGCGGCGCGGATGGGCAAAGGTACTTTTACCTATATTGGCTCTACGGATTCGGTACAACAGCAGATGCAGGGCTTATTTACTAAATTAACCCATCCCATATTAACGGACTTGGTGATGAATTTTTCTGAGGATGTGGAAGTTTATCCCCGTAACCTACCGGATTTATATAAAGGTGAACCCATAATGCTCAGCTACCGTGCTAATCATGGGGTTGATAATCTATCCGTTACTGGCACCTTGAAGGATCAATACTGGCAACAAAGTTTGTCATTGCAAAATGGCGGTAGTGAGAGGGGGTTAAATGTGCTCTGGGCAAGGCGCAAAATAGCGCAGTTAGGGCGAGATAAACGCTTAGATCAAGATTACGATGAAATGAATAAACAGATAGAAGAAGTGGCGATGACCCATCACATCGTCAGCGAAATGACCAGTTTAGTGGCCGTGGATGTGACACCCAGTGCACAAGCTAGCAGCAAAGATGCACAGCTTAAATCCCACTTACCGAAAGGACAAAAACATGCAATCGGTAGCCTACCGCAAACGGCTACTCCAGCGCAGTTGCAATGGATGTTAGCTTTATTACTGATGGGGATGGGACTATGTACGGTCATTTTCACAAAGCGCCACTAAGGCGAAGATTGCTACATTCAATCTGGCGCTTTAAGTGGGCAAGTTTATGTTTTGTAGCAAGTGCATATCTGTTTGCATCCAGCGGTTACATTCATGCTAAAGCGATATTGGCGCAGTATTTAATTGAAGATGCGTGGGTGGAATCCCTGCACACCGGCGAAAAAATAGCGCCTTGGGCTTGGGCAGATACTTGGCCGGTGGCAAAACTAACTATTGCCGACCGAACTTTATATGTTTTAGCTGGGGCAACCGGCAGAGTCATGGCCTTTGGCCCCGGTCATATAAGCAGTACTCCCTTTCCAGGGGAGTCGGGAAATGCGGTGATTACGGGTCACCGTGACACCCACTTTTCGATACTACAAGATATCAAAATCGGTGATCTGATCAGCACTGAAACCACGGAAAAGGTGAGTCGCTATAAAGTGTTGGAGGTACGAATTGCCCATCAAGATCAAATCAATTTAATTGAATCTGGTGTGGATGATGAATTGACACTAATTACATGTTATCCCTTCAACAGCGCCGCACCTAACCCAGAGTTGAGGTATGTGGTACGGGCGTTAAAGGTTGAAGCTTAGTGGGGCTTATCTTTGTTTTATTAGATAATCTAGTCCGCCGGTGATCGCTGCGACTTGGGCAAGTATGCAGTTTTCATCGTTAGCTTTAGGGCTGTCTGGGTAGACCTCCGTTGTAGTGACGTATTTAGCGCCGGAAAAACCACCGCATAGGAAGAGTTTACGTTTATCATAGTTAATCACGCCGCGCTGTTCCATGGGGGTACCAATGAGCTTCCCGTCGGCGTCAGCGGGGGCAATGTGAGTGACTTTTTCAACTGAATCAATGACGGCTTTTTGAAATTCAGGCACCGGATTGTTGCTATCGCCAACGCCATAAAATCCATCGGGAATGTCCCAAACGGCCTGTTCAATACCATCCCTTGCACCTAAAGCAGGGCGAAATTCAGAATTGTCGGTGTCAGTGGTTTCGTGTAAATCAAAGTGGGCTAGCAATTCCAGCTGTAAACCCTTCACATACTCCATGGCTAGTGCCGCTTCTGGGGCCGGTGAGTTAGGATAAAATGAGCGGTTTGGATCTATTGCTTTGGGATCCCAACGATTAATGGTTTCATAACCCCATGGACTCAAACAAGGTAGCACAACAAAGTTAAAGTGTGCCTCATAGGCCTTTGCTTGGCTGCTTAGAAAACGAATTGCCCCTTGGACCCCACTGGTTTCATAACCATGGACACCTCCAGTGATTAACACGCTAGGCTTATCTTTATCCCAAGACTTGGTTTTAAGGGCAAATAAAGGGTAGCGCTCTGGGTCATAGGGGAGAGCCCCATACTGAATAAGTTCAAAGGTGTCTTTTAATGCTTCTAGCTTGGCTAACACCTCAACTTGATATTCTCGTTTAACTTGCTGGTTTTCTAACCACTGCGCTTTTTCAACGTCACCCCAAGGTTGGCCAGGTACACCGATAGCGTATTGTTCGTAACTCATTTGATTCCTATTTATGCAAAAATCTATATCAATTGAATAAGGTAACACCTGCCGTTTCAGGCTGTAAACCTTTCAATTAGGGGGATGGCTTGCCTTCATTAAAAAGCGCTTTAATTGTTTATTCGCACTTGAAATATGGCAAAATGGCAGCATATTGGAAAATGACCTGACACTCTCACCCTCAGGTAATATCAAATTCAATCAATCGAACCTCCGTTGAAGTTTGCGATAAGCAGGCGTTTAGGTTTACAAAAATAAAATAAAACGTTAAATGGGAAGCGCTATGAAAGCCTTAGACATTTCTGGTCTGACAAAAACCTACAAGGGTGGAACACAGGCTTTAAAAGGTATCAATTTACAAGTCTCCGAAGGAGATTTCTTTGCGTTACTTGGGCCTAATGGTGCAGGTAAGTCTACCACCATTGGCGTGATCAGCTCGTTAGTCAATAAATCCACTGGCAGCGTAAAGGTATTTGGTCATTCGGTAGACACTGAGTTAGTTGAAGCTAAATCCTGTATTGGTCTGGTGCCGCAAGAATTTAATTTCAATCAATTTGAAACCCTTCAGCAAATTGTGGTTAATCAGGCTGGTTATTATGGGGTTCCCCGGGATATTGCCAAAAAACGCGCTGAAAAGTACCTAAAACAGTTGGATTTATGGGAAAAGCGTAATGAACCAGCTAGAGAGCTTTCTGGTGGTATGAAACGGCGACTGATGATTGCCCGCGCTTTGATGCATGAACCCAAAATGTTGATCCTTGATGAACCCACTGCTGGAGTAGATATTGAAATTCGCCGTTCAATGTGGACCTTTCTTAAAGAAATTAACGAGCAGGGTATCACCATCATTTTAACCACCCATTATTTAGAAGAAGCTGAAATGTTGTGTCGAAATATCGCCATTATTGATAAGGGGATTATCGTCGAAAATACCAGTATGAAGGCGTTGTTATCTAAATTGAGCATGGAAACCTTCGTATTAGATTTACCTGTACAGTCCAAACCACCCAGTTTGCAAGGTTTCGCTTTCCGCAATATTGATGATCACACCATGGAAGTGGATGCAGATAAAGACGTTGGTTTGAACGATGTGTTTCGTCAGTTGACTGAACAAGGCGTTACCGTATTGAGTATGCGCAATAAAGCCAATCGTTTGGAGGAATTATTCGTCAGAATGGTTGAGAAAGGCAGAAAAGAACAGGCAGGAGCAGCATAATGGCAAATCGAAATTTCACCGCCTTGCGAACCATTTGGATCAAAGAGTGTACACGCTTTTTACGCATCTGGATTCAAACCTTAGTACCGCCAGCGATTACCATGTCGTTATATTTTGTGATCTTTGGAAGTTTGATTGGCTCGCGCATAGGGCAAATGGGCGGCTTTTCCTACATGGAGTTTATTGTTCCGGGTCTGATTATGATGTCGGTGATCACCAACTCTTATGCCAATGTTAGTTCATCCTTCTTCAGTGCCAAGTTTCAACGCAATATTGAAGAGTTGCTGGTGGCCCCTGTTCCTAGTTGGATTATCGTTCTGGGTTTTGTCGGGGGCGGCGTGGCCAGAGCCATATTAATTGGTGTTATCGTTACTACCGTATCCATGTTTTTTGTGGATATTCAGATCCATAATTTAGCAATTATCATCATCACTCTCATTCTAACCTCATCTTTGTTCGCCACTGCGGGCTTAATCAATGCGGTGTACGCAAAAACCTTTGATGATATTAGTATGGTGCCCACATTCGTGCTGACTCCACTCACATACTTAGGTGGCGTGTTCTATTCGTTAACCCTGTTACCTGAATTTTGGCAATGGGTCAGTAAAGCAAACCCAATCGTGTATATGGTTAATGGCTTTAGATACGGTTTTCTTGGGGTTTCAGACGTGGACTACATGTTGTCGTTGGGCTTGTTGGTTGGCTTTAACTTGTTGTTATTTACCATAGCTTATCGCCTGATCAATCGCGGTGTAGGTATACGCAGCTAAATCTTCGGTAACGTTAAAGAAATGACTATGCAAACCGGCAATTCTCGTAGTATTACCAGTAACCAGCTTGGGCCCCATGAAAAAGTGCCTGAGCTGGTGCGTCGACATTTATCGAATACCAGTCAGAAGCCCTACAATCAACATACCCTAGATGCCTTTGAAGAAGTACAAAAGTGGCGAGAGCAACTCGACCCTGATTTACTTAAGCCTCTGATTTTTGATTCTTGCTGTGGGGTCGGGGAAAGTACCGCACACATTGCTGCACAGTTTCCTGATGCGTTAGTGGTGGGCATTGATAAGTCCGAGTTACGCACCAATAAACATGCCCACTATGGTGATAAATCTCCTAACTATTTAGTGATCCGCGCGGATCTGAATGATTTTTGGCGGTTGGCAAATACTGCCCAGTGGCAATTGAGTCATCACTTTCTGTTATATCCTAACCCGTACCCAAAATCCTCTCAAGTACAGCGAAGATGGCACGCCTGCGCTGCATTTAAAGACATAATTGGCTTGGGGGGAATCTTAGAGGTTAGAAGTAATTGGCAGATTTATATTCAGGAATTTGCCATTGCCTTGAATACAGCAGAAAAACCCGCTGCGGTGAGCCCTTATCAAAGTGATGAGTCGCAAACCCCTTTTGAACGTAAATACTGGGCCAGCGGCCAGCAAAGTTGGCAAGTGATTAGCGACTTGTCCTAACTAGGGATGGTTTATGGGCTCTATTGCAGTAGCCCGTTGCTAGCTAGTGTATTCTAGCTAATGTATTGCTGTGTGTATGAGGCTTAACAATTAGGTTTTGGCACACTAAAATAATAACCTTGAGCATATTGAATACCTAATTCTTTTAATTTTTCTAAGGTTGCCCAGTCCTCAACATGTACACCCACCACACTGATGTCTTTTTCCTTAGCCAGAGCAGTAAAATGCTCAACAAACTCGTAGGTTTGGTGATTTTCCATTAACTGTGATATCAACCCGCCAGCGATCTTTATGCCGTTCACGGGGAAGTTCAATATACTATTAATATTGCCTGGGGTAGCCCCAAAATGATCAATGTATATGGCAATATCTAACTCACGACATCGGGCGGCGAACGCCTCAAAACTCTCAATATTTTCTAGCACTACCGCAGCGGTTAATTCTAAACCAATCCGCTTTGGGTTAGGGTATTCAAAGAGGGCTTCTGACAAGGTATGAAACAACTCAGGGTTTAGCATATCCTGTTTGTTGATATTAATGTTCCATGCGGCATTCAGATCCCTAAAATAATTAGCACTTCGATTTAAAATGGTTTCGGTTAATTGTGCGACTGAAGCTTGTTCTTCGATGATGTGTAAAAATTCGCTTGGCACAAAAGTTTGTTCATCGGGTGTGACTAACCTGGCGAGGCATTCAAAACGCCAAACCGTTTCTTGAGAAATATCCATTATGGGTTGGAAAAAAGGAACGATTCTATCCAGACTAAAATTATCCGTGACTTCTTTAATGTGCATAAGTGTCCTCGTTACAGCATTATGAACCTCTGAGCGTCCGTTCACTTTTTAGCAGTAAATTGTCTTTGCTCAGGATTACAACAATAACATCACTTTTTCAGTTCAGAAAATGAAACTTCCAGTGATTTGTTAAAAAACGGTGCTTTTTATTAACTTAGATGGCTTTAAATTTGGCGATACAGTGGATTTGCGCTAAAGTCCGCCTCTGAAAGTTTTCATTAGAGGTTACAACGAGTGGTTAAAGCGACAGCCAGTTTGGAACATATGTTCCGAGTATTTACCAAACCAGAGGGTAAAGATTCCAAACTTGCACAAATAGAAGAGCATCTGTCAGATAATCTGTCGGACTTTCTTTCTCAACATGTTGTAACTACCGCGAAGTCTCTTGAAGATATTGAACAGAACTTTCAGGACTACAAAGTACCTGAATCTCCAGAGTTCGTTTCTGCACATGCAGAAGTGTTATTAGAAAAAGTCGTTGCTAATTCAGTCAATACTTATGCTCCAACCTTTATCGGGCATATGACATCAGCATTACCCTATTTTCATTTACCCCTAGCAAAACTGCTAGTGGGGCTAAATCAAAATTTAGTCAAAATTGAAACATCAAAAGCCTTTACGCCTTTGGAACGTCAAGTTGTCGGTATGTTACATGAGTTGGTTTATAATGAGTCAGGTGCTTTTTATCAAACCCACTTACACAGTGCAAAACACTCTCTTGGGGCATTTTGTTCAGGTGGAACCATTGCCAATATTACCGCCCTTTGGGTTGCCCGCAATAAAGCTCTAGCGGCCGATGGAAACTTCCGTGGGGTTGCCAAACAGGGGTTGGCGGCAGGTTTAAAACATTACGGTTATGCCAATATGGGTATACTGTCCTCTAAACGCGGGCACTACTCTCTTTCCAAAGCCGTGGATGTTTTAGGGCTGGGGCGCGAGCAAATGCTGACAGTAGAGAGCCTAGACCAGCGTTTATCTCCTGAAAAAGCCTTGGCAGTAGGACGCGAGTTCGAACAGCGCGGTAATAAGTTGTTAGCTATAGTGGGCATTGCTGGCACTACTGAAACAGGCCATGTGGATCCTCTTGATGAGCTGGCTGATGTGGCGAAAGAACTAAATTGTCATTTCCATGTGGATGCCGCTTGGGGTGGTGCAACCCTATTCTCCAACCGTAATAAAGTTAAACTCAAAGGCATAAATAAAGCAGATTCAGTGACACTTGATGCCCATAAACAAATGTATGTGCCTATGGGCGCTGGTGTTGTGGTGTTCAAAAATCCTGAAGACAGCAACGCTGTGCGACATCATGCACAATACATATTGAGAGCGGGATCTAAAGATTTAGGGGCAACCACGTTAGAAGGGTCTCGCAACGGTATGGCAATGATGGTGTATTCCGCGTTCAATATATTTGGTCGTGAGGGATATGAATTACTGATTGATCAAAGTATCGAAAAAGCCCAACGATTTGCCTGCTTGATTAACCAACATGAAAACTTTGAGTTAATTACAGCACCAACCTTGTCACTGCTTACCTATCGTGTAAAACCCGCTCAGGTTGATGCTCACGGTGAAATAGAGAGTGAAATGTTAGATAGGCTAAACGTCGCGGTACAGAAGCAACAGCGTGAAGCAGGGAAGTCCTTTGTGTCTAGAACTCGGTTAACCGTGGAAGATTATGGCGATAGGCTGCTTACGGTGTTTCGTGTGGTTTTAGCTAACCCGCTGACTACGGATCAAGATCTGGTCAACATATTAGATGAACAATTGGCGATTGCGAAACGGACACAAATTTGGAAAGAGCTTGAGGATCAAGCTCTATTGGAATCGAAAAGATCAGTAGGTTAACGCTAGGTTATTCTAGCGTTACCTGAATATTGTCGATTAAACGGGTTTTTCCCAAAAATGCCGCGCCCAAAATTACTAACTCTGTCTCTTCGTGACCCGGACTCAACAGCGATTCAACTGAACGAATATCAATATAATCAACGGTTAACCCTGCTTCGGTTAACTCTTCAATTGATTGTTGAATCAAACGACTGAAATCTCGTCGTCCCAACTGAATGTTTTCACTTAATTTCTGTAAGCAGCTATACAATGCTGGAGCTTTTTGTCGTTCAGACTCAGATAAGTAATTATTGCGTGACGACATGGCTAAGCCGTCGCCTTCTCTAACAGTAGGCACACCATAGATTTGCAGGTTCATTGACAGGTCAGTCACCATAGCTTTAATGACCTGTAATTGCTGAAAGTCTTTTTCACCAAAAAACGCCATGTTTGGTTGCACCATATTAAACAACTTACATACTATGGTGGCGACCCCACGGAAATGACCTGGGCGACTTGCACCACAAATCATATAGGACAGCCCTGGCACTTCTACAAAGGTTTGTTTTTCCAGTCCGCGGGAGTAAATGTCTTCAGCCTTGGGAGTGAAAAGCACATCTACACCTATGGCTTCCAAGGAAGCCATATCTTGTTCCATGGTGCGAGGATAGGATGCTAGATCTTCATCAGGTCCAAATTGTAATGGATTGACAAAAATCGAAACGACCACAATGTCTGCATGCTCTTTGGCTTGCTCGACAAGGTGTAAGTGTCCTCTATGTAAATTCCCCATGGTAGGTACAAAAGCAATGGTTTTGCCATCATTCTGCCACTTTCTACGTATTTCTCTTAGGGGGGTGATATCACTAATTTGCTGCATAATTTGTCCTGTGTCTTCTTAGCGATTAGTTAAAGCTATGTTCTGGGCCTGGAAAAACGCCATTTTGCACTTCTTCGATATAGGATTTAACGGCCTCGCGCATATCACCAGTAATTTCCAAATAATTTTTTGAAAACTTAGGCATATAGTTGGCACTCACACCAAACATGTCATGCATCACTAAAATTTGTCCGTCGGTATGTACGCCAGCGCCTATACCAATCACAGGAATATTAATTGCCTTACTAATTTTCTCAGCTAAAGAAGATGGTACGCACTCTAATACTAACAATTGAACGCCAGCATGAGCTAAAGCTTTCGCTTGTTCAAATAGTTGCTCTGCTTGTAAATCGTCACGGCCTTGGACTTTGAATCCGCCAAACACATGTACAGATTGAGGAGTCAGCCCTAAATGACCACATACAGGAACACCGCGTAAGTTTAATCCTTTAATGGTCTCTACAAGCCAATCTCCACCTTCGACTTTCACCATGCTTGCACCCGCAGCTATAAGCTTAGCGGCATTGGTATAGGTTTGTTCTGGAGTTGCATAAGTCATAAATGGCATGTCGGCTATTACGAATGCGCGGTCGGTACCTTTGCGAACAGACGAAGTGTGATAAGCAATATCATCTATGGTAACGGATAAGGTATCGTCACAACCTTGCAGCACCATTCCAAGTGAATCACCAATTAAAATCACGTCAACACCTTGTTCGTCAAATAGCTTGGCGAAACTGGCGTCATAAGCGGTTAGCGCTGTGATTTTTTGATTGTCTTGTTTCATTTTAAACAAGGTTGACGTCGTTACTTTCTTAGTCATAATTATCACCTTCTGCTAACTGAAAAGTGCAACAAAATTAGAAGCTTGCCCACTTTTGTTTATTTCCAAGTCACATTCTTTCTGATCACTTCGAGCCCATTTTTAGGTACGCTACTTAATACAGAAACTAAAGAGTTCCCACATGGTAACACGAGTTCAGGGGCTATCTCACGTAACGGGTAAAGTACAAATTCTCGTGTTTTCATTCCGTAATGGGGCACTACCAAGTTTTCACTTTGGATTTGCTCATCGCCGTACAAAATAATGTCTAAATCTAAGGTTCTCGGTCCCCAACGTTCGGATTTTCGTTGTCGACCATGTAATTGTTCGATGGCCTGTAAATGGGTGAGTAACTCCCCAGCAGACAATTGTGTTGCAATTGCAACTACTGCATTCACATAATCTGGTTGATCTTGTGGGCCCATAGGTTTGCTAGCGTAAAAACTGGAGCATTGTTTTACGTGGGTGTCTTTTAGGCCGTGAATTGCCCGTAATGCATCTTGCAGTTGCTGATCGGGTTGGGCCAAATTGCTGCCCAAACCTATGTAGCTGATTACGGATTGCATTAGGAAGCGCTGGGTTTCTTTCTTTTCGGACGACGGCGAGGACGACGAGCAGAGCCACCTTCCGCTTCCCTAAGCTTGGTTAACATCTGTTTGCGTTGTTCTGGGCTAACCTCTTGAAATTCAGTCCACCAATCCGCTAACTCAAGTAGTTTTCCACCCTCAATTTGGCCACGTATTAGCAGAAAATCATAGGCTGCACGAAAACGCGCGTGTTCTAACATTTGATAGGCTCTGCGTCCGAAACGTTTTGGTAGGCGCAGTTGTAGCAACCATATTTCCCGCATCATGCTGGAAAAACGTTTCGGGATCATAATCCGTTGAATTTGTCGATGTAGTACATCGTTAACGGCAATGTTGAAAGCGTCGAAATGATTCAAACCTGCTTCGTCCATTAGCTTCTGGCAGTGTTCTTCAATTGGGTACCACAAAAATGCAGCATACATAAATGCTGGTGTGACTCTTTGACCGGTGTTAATGCGATTGTCGGTGTTCATCAGCATTTTTTTAATAAACTGATTTTCACGACTGTCCTTGCTTTTTAACAAAGGCGATAGCTGTGGAAAAAGTGGCTGAATAAGATCATATTCCTGCATTAGTTCAAAGGTTCGTAGCCCTTGTCCGGAAATAAACAGTTTAATCACTTCTTCAAATAACCGAGCTGGTGGAATATTATTTAACAAGCTGCCTAATTGATGTATTGCTTCGGCAGATTTTGGACTGATTTGCATATTTAGTTTGGCTGCAAATCGCACCGCCCGTAACATTCTAACTGGATCTTCTCGGTAACGAGTCTCAGGGTCGCCAATCAACTCAAGACGTTTATCTTTGATTGCTTGCATGCCATTGGCAAAGTCAGTCACTGTGAAGTCGGTTACTCGGTAATACATGGCATTGACAGTAAAGTCACGACGCTCTGCATCTTCTTCAATGCTACCAAATACATTGTCTCTAAGTATTTGTCCTTCTTGACTTTGTTTACCCAGTACTTCAGCAGGTTTTTTGCCTTTTTCATCTGTACTGTTTTGGTGATGGCCTCTAAACGTGGCCACTTCGATGATCTCACGACCAAAAACCACATGGGCTAAGCGAAAGCGACGGCCGATCAAACGACAGTTTTTGAACAGTGCTTTTACTTCATCAGGGGTGGCATTAGTAACCACATCAAAGTCTTTGGGCTGCAATCCTAAAATAAGATCGCGAACACAACCACCGACTAGATACGCATCGAATCCGGCACCATTTAAGCGATACAATACCTTTAGGGCATTGTCACTGATGCCTTTTCTAGAAATGCCGTGCTCACCACGGGTAATTACCTTCGGATTAAGTATATCCGAATGATATTCTTCCGCGTTTTTTGTCAAAGCATTTTTGACCTTTTTGATCACTCGAGAAATGATGCGTTGGCTCCTGATAACACAAATTATTTTAATTGGCGCGCAATGATATACTGGATGAAAAGTATTTTCTATCTGTTGCTATAGCAAGTTATCGCTAATTTTGATTCAACTACAAAATAGAGGGATTAATTACTGTTATTTTGCATTTCGAACACTGGAGTTACGGGTAATTAGTTGGGTGTCTAAATGCACCGATTCCACTAGTTTTTAGTAACTCAAGTGTGACCTTGTATGCATCACCGATGAAGGTGCTTTGACGGAGGGGGATCCGCCAAATCCAACTACACCAAATTGACGATTTATTATGCCTCGTTCAGCAACATTTAGTGTGAGTTATGAGTTTTACTAATAAACTCTAGTTTGCAGCGCGATTAGCGCGCTTTTTTATTCAATCATTTTACGCCTTTAATTGGTGACGTTAATGCCTAGATTTATGACCATATTTGCCATTGCAGCTTGCTACTTTATTTTCGCTATTTTATTAAATAGTGTTGGTGCGGTGATTCTGCAATCGATAAATAGCTTTGATATTAGTAAACCTGTAGCTAGTTCTTTAGAGGGGTTTAAAGATCTTTCCATTGCTTTTGTATCTTTTGCGATTGCCGCATTTGTGCCCAGAGTAGGTTATAAATTAGCAATGATGTCAGGGCTAATTTTGGTTGCTGTGGTCTGTGCGTTGACCCCATTATTTGCGCAATTTAGCATGATACAAATACTTTTCGCTTGTATTGGAACGGCGTTTGCGCTGATAAAAGTGTCTGTTTACAGCATCATAGGTCAACTCTCCGATGATACTAAAAGTCATGCCTCACTGCTAAACACCATCGAAGGCATTTTTATGCTTGGCGTGTTATCTGGCTACTGGTTGTTTAGTGGCTTTATTGATGCTGATAACCCTAGCTCATTAAGCTGGATGAATGTGTACTATCTACTTGCTGGGTTAATCGCATTTACTATACTTGCTGTGGCCTTATCACCCATTAAAAAGCCCACTAAACCTGCTTTATCCAGACCACTAATTGATGATTTCATGGAGATGATAAAGCTGACTTACCGACCCTTAGTGCTAGTGTTTGTATTGTCTATTTTCTTTTATGTATTAATCGAACAAGGGATTGGTACCTGGCTGCCTACATTCAATAATGAAATATTACATTTGCCCTTGGATGTCAGTATTCAAATAACCAGTATATTTGCCGCAGCCATTGCAGTAGGACGTTTATTGGCAGGACAATTACTGCGTTTTATGAACTGGTATTGGTTTCTAAACCTATGTTTAGCAGGCATGGCGATATTAATGTTGTTATGTTTACCCCTTGCTAATGCGGTGCAAAATGCAGGTCAAATCGCAACTATTTCTAATGTGCTGGACGCCCCTTTGGCCGCTTATTTACTACCCTTAGTTGGATTATTAATGGCTCCTATATACCCGGTGATTAATTCCGTAATGTTAAGCTCGTTGGAGAAAGCCTTACATGCACCCATGACTGGATTAATAGTGGTATTTTCTGCGCTTGGTGGTACCACAGGCTCAATTATTACCGGTTTCGTGTTTGAGTCCTTTGGCGGCCAAACTGCTTTCTATTTGTCTTTAATCCCTATGTTATTGATTGCTTTAACCTTATTTTTATTTCGACGTTCAGCAAACCGAATTGAACCTGAGATAACGAGTAAATTGGAGGAGATAACATGAGTAAGGTTAAGGTGTTAAATCCGCCACAAGAATTTACTGATAGTTTAACTTTTTTTGATAGTGCCTTGTTTCATCAGGTGCAAACCACGGGTCTTTTTAAAGACAGTAAGCAGTTTGCCGATGCAACGCCTAAAACTAGTTGGTCGAAGATATATCACGAGTTTGAAAGGCAATCAGCACAAGCCGACTTTAACTTAGCTGATTTTGTTACTGAATTTTTCAGTTTGCCCGAGCCCATTGAGCTTGAACAACACATAGTGCATAAAACTGTGGCAGAGCATGTTGAAGCCCTATGGCCGGTATTGATGAAACAACCGGATGAACAGGGTAATAACTCTCTATTGCCCTTAAAACGGCCGTATATCGTTCCTGGTGGTCGCTTTCGTGAGATTTACTATTGGGATAGCTACTTTACAGCGCTAGGGTTACTGCACTCTGGGCGTTGGGAATTGGTCAAGTCGATGCTTTTAAACTTTATTCAATTGCAGCAGAGTATTGGATGCATCCCTAATGGAAATCGGAGTTATTACTACAGTCGCTCACAACCGCCAATATTAGCCATGATGGCAGACTTGTTGGTGAGCTCAGATACTGAAACAGCAGATACTCAGTTTTTAATTCAATGTACAGAGGCGATGGAAACTGAATATGCATTTTGGATGCAAGGTGCAGAACAATTAAGTCAACCGTATGAAGCCCATAGGCATGTGGTAAGAATGCCCAACGGCGGCTTACTAAATCGATACTGGGATGATCAAGGTACGCCTCGTCCAGAGTCCTACGCTGAAGACATGCATGCTGCGGCGGATAAACAGGGTGATAATAAAACGCATTTTTATCGTAACATTCGTGCGGCCTGTGAATCAGGTTGGGATTTTAGTTCACGCTGGCTTGCTGATCCTGAAGATTTACAAACCATTCAAACAACTAAAATTGTACCAATCGATTTGAATTGCTTGATGTATAAACTCGAAGTGCTTTTGAGTAACTATTGGGGCAAATTAGGCGAACAGTCAAAAAGTTTGGAATACCTGCAAAAATCAGAGCAACGTAAACAAAATATTCAATCATATTTGTGGAATACAGAGCTTGGGTTTTATATGGATTTCAATCTGCTGACCCAACGTCAATCTAAGATCATTTCTTTGGCGGGAGTTTTACCCTTATTTGTGGCCCTTGCCGAGCCATCACAGGCCGCAGCAGTAGCTTCACGCCTAAAAAATGAGTTCTTGTCTGTAGGCGGGCTTATTACCACCCTTTGTCAGACTCAACAGCAGTGGGATGCACCTAATGGTTGGGCACCGTTACATTGGTTTGCAGTCAAAGGTTTGCAGCAATATCAACAAGATGATTTAGCATTGGAGATTATGCAAAAGTGGCTTTCCACCGTAGAGCGTTACTTTCAGTTAAATGGCAGCTTAATGGAAAAATATAACGTTCAACAGATTGAGTTTAGTGCCCAAGGCGGTGAGTATGAGGTGCAACATGGTTTTGGCTGGACCAATGGTGTCACTATGGCGTTTTATAAAATGTTAGAAGGTGAATCTGCCCAAGCATGAATCGCCCAACTTAGAACTTCGTCTATCTGATGATTAGATTGAAATGAGTTTGGTACGGTTAAATTCAGATAAGCCAATGCGTCTGTGAGATTTTTAACAGGTTTACTTAAATCTAAACCAGGCGCATGGTTTTGTTTGCTGAATTTACGTCCGTCAGCAAAGGTCACTAAGGGTAAATGCAAACATTCTGGTGGTGTCCTTCCTAAAGTCTTAAATAATGCCCACTGGCACGCTGTGGCCGTAATTAAATCCTCGCCCCTAACAATTTCAGTTATCCCCATCTGAATATCATCAGCCACAGAGGCAAGATGGTAGGCGTACAAACCATCTTTGCGCCTAACAATAAAATCTTCTTGAGTGGCCTGACTATTAACCTGAAGTGTTCCTAATCGACGGTCTTCAATTTGAGAAATTTCAAATTGATTTTTCAAGCGCAGAGAATAGGGTGATTTGACTTGCGTTTTTTCTCTGCAAGTCCCCTTATAAAATTCTCCAAGGGCTTTAATTTTCCCACGAGTACATTCACATGGGTAAAGTAACTTTTGACTGTTGAGTTGGGATATAATGCGTTCGTAATGCTCGGCGTTTTGACTTTGAAAAAAAACATCACCGTCCCAAATCAAACCGTGAGCGGTTAAACATGACTGTATATTTTCAATGGCGCCAGCTTGAATTCTGGGCGGATCGATATCATCAATGCGCAGCAGCCACTTGCCGTTATTTACTTTTGCTTGCAAAAAACTGCCCAGAGCGGTTACCAAGGAACCCATATGTAAAGGCCCCGAAGGACTAGGTGCAAATCGGCCAACATAACCAGTTTGGTTCATCAATAATCACCAACTTAAAGTTAACGCTCTAGAAACGACAAAAGCCGCAAGTTAGCGGCTTTTGAATTAACTTAAAAAATTAACCTTGTAGCTGTTTTTCTTTAATTTCAGCTAGCGTCTTACAATCGATACATAAATCAGCGGTAGGACGAGCTTCTAGACGCCTTACACCAATTTCGATACCGCATGTGTCACAAAACCCGAAATCGTCTTCTTCAATACGTTTTAAAGTTTTTTCAATTTTCTTAATTAATTTACGTTCACGGTCGCGAGTACGAAGCTCTAGGCTGAATTCTTCTTCTTGAGCCGCTCGATCTACTGGATCTGGGAAATTAGCCGCTTCATCCTGCATATGGTGAACAGTACGATCCACTTCTTCGCGAAGTTGAGCGCGCCATGCTGACAATATTTTACGGAAATGCTCGAGTTGAGCATCGTTCATATACTCTTCGCCGTCTTTTTCCTGATAAGGAGTTAGACCAGCTAGTGCTATTAATCCTAAACTTTTTTCTTTTCCAGTTGGCATGTGCCAATTCTCCTACACTACGACACAAACGTTGTTTAGCGAATGAGGATATATAGCAGATTGCTATTATCCCAGCAAATTAGGCTTGGTCGAATATATGTAACTGTTACGCTTTATCAGCGGTAAAATTGGCCTAGTAGATACCAATTTTTTTGAATAAAAAACAATGTGCTGTTTTTTACGACTCGCAAACATAGACTCCTTAAATAAAAAATCAACCTTTTTTTTATAGATTGAAGCTTAGCTTTTGATTTAATTGTATTTTTTCTTCAGACAATTTGCAGCTGTAGGCGATAATTTGCACACCAGAGTCAATTGCTGCTCGTAAAGTCGCCGAATATTCTGGATCTATGTCTTCGGCAACGCGAATATTTTTGATGCCTGTGTGTTGACTGCAAAATAATAAAACCGCCCGTTTTCCAGATTTTGCAATGCTACTTAGTTCGCGTAAATGTTTACTACCTCGTTGGGTTTTAGCATCTGGGAAATATCCGATCCCATCCCTTAATAAGGTAACGGATTTCACTTCAACATAACAGTCGGGCAAAGTGTCCGAGGTTAACATGAAATCAATTCTACTGTTTTCTTCTCCATATTTTACCTCAGGTTTATATCCTTGGTATTGGACTAACTCTTCCACTATAGAGAGATTAAAGGCTTCGGCCACTAATTTATTCGCATTTTGCGTATTTACACCAATCCAATCCCCTTGCAGGTTTTTACTTAGCTCCCAGGTATAGGCTAATTTTCGTTTGGGGTTGTTGGCAGGGCTTAACCACACTTCAAATCCAGGGTCACCGCAGCCCGTCATAGCACCGGTATTTGGACAATGAGCAGTTACAATGGAACCATCTTCTAGCTCAACATCGGCCAAGAATCGTTTGTAGCGTTTTATTAATTTGCCCTTGATAAGTGGACTAGGGAACAGCATATTACCTCTCACATTATGCGTTTTAGATTGCGCAAACTTCTCCAATACTCATATATACGAGCCTTGGATGTCAAAGAAAAGGAAACCAGTATGTCACATCTTTTAGTTGAACTCAGTTATCAAACAGCCTCAGCACAATGGGGAGAGAATGCGCTTGTTAGTTTTGATGCTGAAACGGCGACAATTCATTTAAACACTGATGATCCTATTGATGCGCAATTATCGAAAATTGCAGTGGTAGGCCGTAAATTAGATGGCATGAATTTATCTGGTGTTACTTTTAGTGGAAACTGGAGCGAAGAGCAGCAATGGTCTCTAGCGGCTAGTTATCGTCGAGCGCGAAATGCGGGTCAAATAACATGGCTGGAAAATAGTGATAAAACCAGTTTAGAGCAGCGTTATGCAGCTTTGAGTTTTACGCGTGACTTAGTCAATGAAACCCCTGAACAACTTTCACCGGAAGAGTTGGCGAAACGCAGTGCTGACTGGTTAGCTGAACTTGGCGGCGATAAAGTTTCGGTGAAACACTGTGTTGGTGAAGAATTAGCGGATGCTGGCTGGGTGGGTATTTATAATGTTGGAAGGGGTAGTGAACGTCCCCCAGTATTATTAGAAGTGGATTACAACCCAAGCGGTGAAGAAAGTACTGCTGTGGCCGCAGCCCTTGTGGGCAAAGGGATTACCTTTGATAGCGGTGGTTACAGTATGAAAAGTAGTGAAGGCATGTTGAGTATGAAGTGTGACATGGGCGGTGCTGCAACCGTTACCGGTGCCCTTGGACTTGCGATCATGCAAGGATTGAACAAGCGTGTTAAATTGTTCTTATGTTGTGCTGAAAATTTAGTCAGTGGCCATGCATACAAGTTAGGGGATATTTTAACCTACAAAAATGGCGTAACAGTTGAAATTGTTAATACAGATGCCGAAGGGCGCTTGGTATTGGCTGATGGATTAATGGCAGCAAGTGAAACCCAAGCACCATTAATTATTGATGCTGCCACCCTTACTGGAGCAGCAATAGCCGCTGTGGGCGGGGATTACAATGCAGTTTTCTCCCTTGATAAACCGGCACTTCAACAATTTATTATTCAATCAGAAAAACAGCATGAGCCCGTATGGCCATTACCTTTGGAGTTATGGCATCAAGATAAGTGTCCTTCTCCTTTTGCTGATACGGCAAATAGTCGGGCTCAAAAAGGTGGGGGTGCTGGCGGTGCTTCAAATGCAGCTGGTTTCTTATCTCGTTTCGTGGGTAATCAAGGAAAAGGTTGGATTCATGTGGATTTAGCGGCTGCTTATAATGGCAGCGGAACTAGCCATATGCCCGCCGGTGGGAGTGGTATCGGCATCCGAGGTATCGCCCAAGCATTATTAGAGGCTTAGTCGTATTTTGTAAAAAGTCTTGCGGTTCACTGCACTGGTGAACCGCATTAATTTCGATTTCTGCACTTTGAATTAAATATTTCTATCTGTTTAGCCATTATTTATCTTATTCTTTAGACTATCTGGTTTTTATCAATCCTATGCTCAAATTTATTTAACTAAGTCAATTTAACCTATACATTGAAAGGATAAGGTGTGAGTCGATTAGTGCTTAGCAACTTTCTAAAATGAGAGACTGATTAGGCAAACAACTTACGGTAGTTCTATATTCGATTATGGATAAATCTTAAATAGGTTTACAATGCCGCGAATTTCGGATTGTTGGAGGTATAATGGATATTTGGTCTGCTGCGGTAATGTTATTCCTAATTATGGATCCATTAGGAAATTTACCTATATTTATGTCCATTTTAAAATCAATTGAGCCTAAGCGTCGTCGCAAAGTTTTGGCTCGAGAGTTGATTTTATCATTGCTAATTATGTTCATATTCTTATTCAGTGGACAGGCAGTGTTAGATTTTTTGAATGTGAAACAGCAAGCCGTGAGTATTGCTGGTGGGATCATTTTATTTCTTATCGCCATACGTATGATTTTTCCCAATAAAGGTAGCCATGACGACGATGTAAGTGAACAAGAACCCTTTATTGTTCCTTTGGCTATTCCGATGATTGCCGGCCCTTCATTATTAGCCGCTTTGATATTACTTGCCAATCAAGATCCCCTAAGAATGTTTGACTGGTCGTTAGCGCTTTTTTCAGCTTGGGCAGTTTCAGCAAGTATTTTATTGTTTTCTGGTGTATTTTTTAAGATTCTTGGCGAGCGAGGCTTGATTGCCATAGAGCGTTTAATGGGCATGATTCTTATTATGTTGTCGATACAAATGTTTCTCGACGGCGTAGGTAACTACTTTTCAATTGGAGTGACGAATTGAGCGCTAAATTAAATACATTTCAAAAAGTGCGTGAATTAACAGGCTGGCATGCAGTTGCTTATGCCGCCACATTAACCGAGCGCATGAAACCCAATTTTCAGTTGTTTTGTGAAACAGCTGAATTCGACGATGAAGGTCAATTCCACAAGTCTTTGGAATCGATTTGGCAGTGGTTATCACGCACAGGCTCTAAAATAAACTTCGCTTTACAGTTAGAAAAAATCGAAAGTGTGACCCCTGACGCTGCTGAGCACGATAGTTTTGGGGTCTACCCCGCTATTGATGCCGCCATTTCATTAGCGGCCATCATCTCTTTGATAACTAATGATGAACCTCAAGGTGCAGTTATTGTTTCTAAATTATCGCAAGGTAGTGTGGAAGCTTTTGTTGAATTGGTATCTGATAAATCATTGAGCTCTCAAGAAATAAAAGAGCACCCCTTGATGCAATGGGAAGTGGCATTTCAAAACGAATTGCTAGAAAATATTACTGCTTTGCCTGAAGGTGCAAAAAGTGTGAAATTACTTCGTGAAATGGTAACAAGCGAAGGTGTGTCGAACCTTGGATTAGAAATTAACTCACTATAAAGAGTTTGCTCGACACACTTTGAGTTGATTTTTCTTTGATGCATTGCCAATTGTCTGGCACTTGGTAATTTTGGTTTTGTGCTTCACATTCTATGTAAACCACGCTTTGTGTCGTCACTAAGTTATTTTGGTTGATTACGTCGATTGCCTTAGGTACTAATCCAGCATTAAAGGGAGGATCGATAAAAACAAGATCAAAACTGTGGTTTAGTCTGCTACATACCTCAAGGCTATTGCCCTGCATCACCTGAGTTTGTTGGTCTTCAACCTTTAGTTTTTCGAGATTGCTGGTAATTAGCTTGGCAGCTACCTTATCTAACTCGATGAAGGTCGCACTACTAGCATGTCTTGAGAGAGATTCAAAACCAAGGCTGCCACTTCCAGCAAACATATCTAAACAACGACTTTCGTTGACATAGGGCATTAACCAATTAAACAAGGTTTCTTTCATTCTGTCCGTTGTTGGACGCAAACCTTGTGCCTCTAAAACAGGTAACTTTCTGCCTCGCCACTTGCCACTTATCACCCGGATTGAGCCGGTGATGGCATTTTGCTTTTTTACGCCTCGCTTCATGAATCCAAGAAATGCTATGATTGTCAAAATTGGACGATAGTGTATACCTTTAAGCACTTTTCTGCATGCACACTTTTTGAAAAGGCAGGTCGCTATCAAGAAACTTTATATTAGTCGATTTTTGTTGCTTAGAAAGACAAAATTGAAGACTCACATTATCAAGAGAATTAACTAAAGCATGTCGAAATTTTTCCGCTGGTTTAATAAAGATAAAGATGAAAAATCTAAGCCGTCCGTTGAGCAAGATGAGGCGTTACAGGATATCGGTAACGATGACCTTGAGAAGCAAGAATTCTCTGCGCCAGAGGCTCAAAAGGAGTTGCCTGAAGAATCCTCCCCCAATGATACATCTTCAGTAAACAAGGATGATAACCTTGAAGTTGATGAGGGGAGCAGTAAAGACAGCACACAACAGCTTCAATCCATTGACGCTGTGGCTACAGAGCAACACACTCCTGTAGAGCCAGAGCCAGAGCCAGAGCCAGAGCCAGAGCCAGAGCCAGAGCCAGAGCCAGAGCCAGAGCCAGAGCCAGAGCCAGAAGGCTTCTTCAGCAAACTGAAACGTGGGCTGTCGCGCACCAAACAAAATTTGGGAAGTGGTTTTGTTAGTTTGTTCAAAGGCAAAACCATCGATGACGACTTGTTTGAGGAACTGGAAACCCAGTTGTTGGTCGCCGACTTGGGAATGGATACCACCAGTAAAATAATTAATGAGTTGACCGAAAGCGCCAACCGTTCTCAGTTGAAAGATGGAGAAGCCTTATATCAACTGCTGAAACAACAAATGTCGGAGATTTTAGGCAAATCTAGCGAACCCCTTAAATTCGAAGGCACGGATGGACCTTTTGTGATTCTAATGGTGGGTGTAAATGGTGTGGGTAAAACCACCACCATTGGTAAATTAGCAAAACAATTCCAACAACAAGGCAAAAAAGTCATGTTGGCAGCGGGGGATACTTTCCGCGCCGCGGCAGTTGAGCAGCTCCAAGTGTGGGGCGAGCGAAACAATATACCCGTGGTTGCACAACAAACGGGTTCTGACAGTGCATCTGTTATCTTTGATGCGTTCCAATCTGCTAAAGCTAAAAATGTTGATATTTTGATAGCGGATACCGCTGGCCGATTGCAAAATAAAGATCATTTAATGGAAGAACTTAAGAAAGTTGTGCGGGTAATGAAAAAGATAAATCCACATGCCCCTCATGAAATTATGTTAACTATTGATGCCGGTACCGGACAAAACGCCATTAGCCAAACTAAACTCTTTGATGAAGCTGTAGGTTTGAGTGGTATAACCTTGACTAAGCTAGACGGCACGGCAAAAGGCGGCGTCATATTCGCAATCGCTGATAAGTTCGACGTCCCTATTCGTTACATTGGTGTCGGCGAAGGAATTGATGACCTGCGTCCATTTGATAGCCAACAGTTTGTAGAAGCGCTATTTCAAGATAACGAAAGTTAAGTGTAGGTAATATCGTGATCAAGTTTGAACAGGTTAGTAAAACTTATCCAGGCGGACAGCAAGCTTTGCGAAAAGTGAGTTTTCATATTGAACCTGGTGAAATGGCATTTTTGACCGGTCACTCTGGTGCAGGTAAAAGTACCCTGTTGAAACTCATTAGCATCATGGAGCGTCCCACCGTAGGACAGGTACTTATAAACGGTCACGATTTAAATACCATACAACGACGACAAATTGCGTTTATTCGTCGAGATATCGGCATGATCTTCCAAAGTCACCAATTGCTATTGGATAAAACCGTCTTTGACAATGTTGCTTTGCCGCTAGTGATTGAAGGATATTCCCATAAAGAAACCACTAAGCGGGTGCATGCAGCACTAGAAATGGTGGGATTGCGGGACAAAATTAGAAGTTTCCCATTAATGCTTTCTGGGGGGGAACAACAGCGAGTTGGTATTGCCAGAGCCGTAGTTAATAAGCCCCCTCTGTTATTGGCCGATGAGCCCACTGGGAATTTAGATCCTAAGTTATCCATGGAAATTATTCGTTTATTCGAAGATTTCAACCAAGCGGGTGTTTCTGTTTTTATTGCCACCCATGACTTAGGTTTAATTGCTCGCATGAAATATCGCTCGTTGACCCTAAAGCAAGGGCAAATGATCACCGATGGTTTAAGCGAAGAGTGGGATACTGAAGAGTCCAAGGAGTACGATTTTTAATGAGTCTTCTATTTAAAGGTCGCCCTCAAGGTGCGTATTCTTCGAAAATAGGCATGTTTCAACGTATACACATGTTTTTTGTCAGTCATGTCAGACAAGCTCTAGGTAGTTTAGGCGAATTGTGGCGTGCACCGTTGGCCTCTTTAATGACGGTAGGGGTACTTGGGTTGAGTATTACACTGCCTAGTACTTTCTATATTTTAGTTAAAAATGCCGAATCCGTTGCTGAAAATTGGCAACAAGCCTCCGAAATAACCTTGTTCCTGCGGAAAGGCACACAATCCAAAGATGCTAACCAACTTGTTACGCGATTGGGACTATGGTCAGAAATCGACTCGGTGACTTACATTCCTGCTGACCAAGGGTTGATTGAATTTCAACAACAAAGTGGTTTGGGAGAAGCACTAAATTACTTAGATGAAAATCCTTTACCCGACGTTATTTTGGTGAATCCAACTTCTCAAAATACCACTCCATCAGCGGCTAAGCAGTTGCTAGAGAAACTCAATCGGGAGCGTCATGTGGAAGTCGGTAAACTCGACATAAAGTGGTTAGAGCGTTTACATGGTTTTTTATCTATTGCTAAAGAACTTATCTACGCAGTTGCCCTGTTGTTGTTTCTCGCTGTAGTGTTAATTATTGGCAACACGATCCGCCTCAATATCCTAAGTCGGCGAGATGAAATCTTGGTCATGAAATTGGTCGGTGCGACCGATGGGTTTATTCACCGTCCGTTTATGTACACAGGTATGTGGTACGGCTTACTAGGAGGCTTAATGGCCTGGTTTGCGGTCATACTGTTACTCTGGTGGATGGGGGGCAGTATTGATGCATTGACTGCTCAGTATGACAAAAACTTTGATCTAACTGGCTTAGACTTGACGTCATTACTAGTGATGCTTGGTGTGTCAATCTTTTTAGGTTTGGCCGGTTCAATAATCTCAGTGCAAAAACACGTTAGAAGCATTGAACCAAAATAGACGTTAATGACTATTTCTAGCTAAATCGAGGTGAGTGGCTCCTCCTTAACTAGCTAAGCAATTGCTTTTGGATAGTGTGGAGAGATTGATTGGCGGATAGTATTGCCCCACAAGACCGCTTGATTGAACATGTGATGTAAGTGTTTTTGTTCAACTTCCAGTACTTCTGAGATTTTCCTCACTTTCATCCACGTAGCACTCTCAAACGCTCTGGCTAACAAAATGTAGAGATAAAAATCGTTCTTTCCACCACATAATGCAAATTTCACTTCATCTACAATGGGTATTTTAGTGACGAGCTCTTGCATGTCTTGATCTAACAGGGCGTCGAGTAAAGAAAATAATCCAGTCATGAATCCAATAGGAGGGTTATCTCCTACTTTTCGGTGTTTCGCCAATAAGTCACAGAATTTGGCTCGCACTAAAGACATATGTAATAGCTCCATTGGCTTGTCATCAGCTAGATTGGCCAAAGCGAGTAGGGCGATGAATTTTTTGATTTCAACTTCGCCCATGTAGTTTAGAGCGTGTTTTAAAGAAGTGATTTTAAATCGTTTATTGATCATTGGGTTGTTGATGAATCTCAACAACATATATGACAAACCAACATCTCTTTCAATAATTTCATTTATACGTTCTATGCCAAAACTTTCATTAGCCGTTTCACCGATTAATTCAACCAACGACAATTTGTTCACAGGTAGTGGAGCTTGATTAAAATTAACTGGCTTAGAAAAGAAATAACCTTGGAAATAATCAAAGCCTAAATCATTGAAAGATATGAAATTTTGCAGAGTATCTACATTGTCTGCTACCATTTTTACGTTGGCATTAGAAAAGCGCGGCATTTGTTTCGCGATATTTGGAAATGCATGCTGAAACGTATCAATTTTAACGATATCCACTAAGCTTAATAACTCACTGCTGGTGGTCAACTTGGGTTCGTTTAAGGCTATTTGAAAGCCCATGTCACGGATATTCTTACAGGCCTCAATTATGGAGTCTTCACCATCGGGATTTTCAGATATTTCGACTACAACTGTATTGGGATCTAAGCTATTAGGTAGGCCTTTTAAAATGGTCTCATTGGTAAAATTAATAAAAGACGTTTTCTGACAGGAAATGTCATCTAATGCCAATTTGAGGTTTGATTGATTTTCGGGTTGAGGTTGGTAGGGCTCAACTAGTTTGTCAGGGAAACAATTATTTTTGCCGTCTCTAAATAATAATTCATAGGCAAATACTTCTTTATCCCTGTCTAAAATTGGTTGCCGAGCCACAAAAGCGAACATCAAAACCCCTATTATTCCATTTACACAAAAATTAATTTGTCATTTCTAATTATTTTATTTCCGATGAATTGAGCTTACGATTGCTGACGCCCATTTTATCGATTCATGATAAAAACTATGCAACATGTCTTGATCAAGTTCAAGTTTAGTTGAATGATGAGAGATCCCTTTCCAATCGCCATATTCAAACGCGCGAGCAATGACTAAATATTCTCTAAGTTGACCATGTATACCATTTAGCGCATCGTTTAAATCACTACTCAGGGGTAACTTTCTCAATAAATTCGCCATTTTTTGATCTAACAGCGCATCTAATAGTGAAAATAAACCCACTAAGAAGCCTTTGGGGGGATTATCAGCATCTTGTTTAGCCACAGATATGAGCTCACACAATTTTGCGCGTACCAAAGATAATCGAATTAATTCGGTTGGCTTTTCATCACTCAAGTTGGCGATAGCGACTAAGGCGATAAACTTTTTGATTTCCACCTCGCCCATGTAATTTAAAGCATGACTCAAGGATTCAATTTTATTTCGCTTATTCATAATTGGGTTGTTTATGAAGCGCATCAGCATATAAGAAAGGCCTACATCTTTTTCTAATATCTGCCGTATTTTATTAAAGTCTAATTGTGGATTTGCGCTTTCACGCATTAAATCTAACAAATTAAGCTTCGAACTTGGGATGTTTTTTTGCTTTTGGGTTTCAGGTTGAAAGAAAAAGTAACCCTGGAAATAATCGAAACCAAGTTCACAGCATTGTGCGAACAAAGTGGCGCTTTCAATTTCCGTTGCAATAAGTTTAATTTTGGTCTGCTGAAAACGTGCTTTATTGTCTTTGATTAATTGTACATTAGTTGCCGAAACGTCGATTTTAATGTAGCTGACAATAGTAAGTATGGGATCCCATTTAGGGTCAAAATCATAGTCGTTTAAGGCTAATTTGTATCCTAACCCCTTAATGTGTTTTAAGGCTTCTAAAAGTTTTTTGGATACCTCGATGTTATTTACTATACCGACAATAACACTGTGTGGTTCAAATAATGTGGGAAATCGATAGAGTAAAGTATCAGTTGGAAAATTAATCAAAGCAGCTTTGCCGTCTGCGACTTCTTCTATTCCAACGCTGAAGTGGCTATAAGTAATCAGCTTGGCCGTTTTTTCATTAGACTCAATGTTGGGTAGGGTGTTATCTTCACCATCACGAAAAAGTAGTTCATAAGCAAATACATGCATCTGCTTGTCAAAAATAGCTTGTCGTGCAATGTATGAAAACATTTATCCTTGCCTAATACTTGTTCTTCTTGACTGAATTTTAGACGAGTATATTGATCTATTTTAATTTAAAATTAAACCTTTAAATATGATTCTTCGTCCCCATATATCCTGAATGTCTTCTATATAGACAAATTTTTTCAGTTTAAGTGAATTATTTATGACCTTTTACGGTCTATATACGTAATAGATAATTGGCTTTGCCCATTTGTATTGCTAGAATACTGGGCTGTAACGAATAACGAGGTGAACATGAGCACAAATATGCAAGCTATGGCATTAAGCGTTCCTCACAGTGGTAGTATTGAATCTTATATTCAAGCTGTTAGTAGCATTAATATGCTCACTGTGGAAGAAGAGCGACAGCTAGCAGAACGTTTGCAGCGAGATGAAGACATTGAAGCTGCACGAAAGCTGGTTATGTCCCATTTACGTTTTGTTGTACACATTGCTAAATCCTACTCAGGATATGGATTACCCCAAGCTGACCTTATTCAAGAAGGTAACATTGGCCTTATGAAGGCCGTGAAACGTTTTGACCCAACTGTAGGTGTGAGATTAGTGTCTTTCGCGGTACATTGGATTAAAGCGGAAATTCATGAGTTCGTACTGAAAAACTGGCGTATCGTTAAGGTAGCAACAACGAAAGCACAGCGTAAATTGTTTTTTAACCTACGTAAAAATAAAAAGCGTTTAGGTTGGTTTACCCATGATGAAGTGCAAAAAGTTGCTCAAGAGCTAGGTGTTAGCACAAAAGAAGTGTTGCAGATGGAAGCTCGCATGAGTAGCCAAGATCAAGCCTTTGATTTGTCTGCTGATGATGATGAAAGTGGCAGTTTTGCGCCTGTACAGTTCCTAGAAGATAAAACCACTGATGTCGAAAATGAAGTGATTAACTCCGATTGGGATACAAACGCTTCAAAACGCTTACATTCAGCGATTAAAACTTTAGATGAACGCAGTCAGCATATTATCCAAACTCGTTGGTTGTCTGACGACAAACTAACACTACAAGATTTGGCTGATAAATATGAAGTTTCAGCTGAGCGTGTTCGTCAGATTGAAAAAAATGCGATGAAAAAGTTGCAGTCTGCAATGGCGGCATAAAAACGCAGTTTAATCATTCACTATGATTTCATTAAAAAGCGCGATTTAATCGCGCTTTTTTTATAGTTGTTTTTCCTGTCTAAATATTCTCGTCAGATTAATTAGTTTGCCTGTTCTAGCTCTTCACCTTTACTCGGCAATACCCAAAAAACACCTTTAAACTCAGCTACTGGCGATTCACCATCTAAAATATCGACTTGGAGTTTCACTGCTACTTTTTTATTTCTCTCCAGCATTTCAAGCCTGCCTTCTAATGACTCAATGTTACATAAAGCCCTAGGTTGCATGGTAATAGGTTTGTGGTAATGGATATCGCCGTCTCCTAACACGATTTCACCACCCAACCCTTTTTCTTTTAGCTTTAAATGGATCATGCCCCAGCCTGTCAAGGTAGCCAACGAAAAAATACTGCCGGCGAACATAGTGCCGTGCAAATTGATATTTTTATTTAACGACGCTCGAACTTCTAAAGTCTTACCGCTGTATTGATAGAGTTGAATTCCCATTTGCTCACTAATCGGAATGGTTTCATGCCACGTATTTTGCAGTTCCTGACACCATTTAGGGTGGAGCATGACTTGGTTTACATCGGAAAGCTTTTTAATCATTTGGGTACGTTTCAATTTTCCCATTTCAGTCGGAGCTTCTTTTTCAACTGCAAACCCACAGGCTTCAAAGAACTCGATAGAGATTTGTCGACTATTGGTAACTAATCGGGTTGCACCCTGTTGACGCGCCACTTCTTCTAAAGCTGAATAGATTAACTTGCCTAAGCCTTTACCTTGACAATCTTTAGCAACCGCAATATGTCTAATCTGCGCTTCCTCAGACATATTTAAATGTACTCGCCCTACGGCAACGACTTTGCCGTTTCCATCAACCACCATACGGTGTTCACCAACTTGTTCGTATTCATCTTTCTCTGAACCTAAGGGATGATTCCAAGGTTCTCTCAACATTTCCCAACGGAAATGGAAATACGCTTCAAGTTGTTGCTCCGTTTTTGGTGTTTCTATTCTATACATATAATAGGTCGTCTCTTTTATTACAGGTCAGTTCAAGAAAGGTACTTTTAAAAATATCTCAGTAAAAACCTTGTCTGATATAGATGTTAGCCCGCGAAAAATGTTCATCATTAAAACGCAATCGCAGACGACGCACAATAGGCAGATTAATTTATTTGCAGATGAAATGTCACGGGACCATCGTTCGTAAGGGATACTTGCATATCAGCACCGAACTCACCTGTCTGGCATTCCACTCCTTGTTGTTGGCAGTATTCAACGAATTGCTGATACAGATATTTACCTTGTTCAGGAGGAGCTGCATTAGAAAATCCAGGTCTATTACCCTTGCTAGTATCAGCCACCAGAGTAAATTGTGAAACAATTAACATAGCTCCGCCAAACTGTTGAATATTAAGGTTCATTTTGCCTTCAGCATCGCTAAATATCCTCAATTTCATCAGTTTATTGGCAAGCTTTTTGACTGTCTCTTCACTATCGGTTTTTTCGACCCCTAACAACAACATCATGCCTTTATCTATTTGGCCAACAAGATTATTGTCAATTTCTACATGGGCATGGGTTACCCGTTGGATTAGTGCTATCAAGATTGTTTCTCTGTCAAAAATTTAGCCATTCTATCGGTTGCGTGACAAATTGCATCGCTTATTCTTGGATCAGATGCACTGTGTCCGGCTTCTGGAACCACCAATAACTGGCCTTCGCGCCAAGCATTACTCAAAGTGTAAGCATTTTCCATTTTGCATACGATATCAAAACGACCGTGGATTATGGTACCGGGAATAGAATCAATTTTATGAATATTCTGTAAAATTTGGTTTTCAATAATGAAGCAGTTATTTTTGATGTAATGGCACTCGAGCAAAGCCAAACTGGCAGCGCGACTCAAATTCTGGTGGAAATCGTGTTCTTTAACGGTGCTATTTAACACCGATATACGCTCCTCCCACATGCACCAAGATTTCGCGGCATGTACCCGGCTGAGTTCATCTCCATGTAAGAATATCTGATAAAAGCGATCAGTTACCGATAGATCTTTCGCGCCATTTTTAACCATTCCCACGAATTCGTCATAATATTCGGGAAAGAGTTGAGCAGCCCCGCCACTTTGTTCAATAAACCATTCAAAATCTTGTTTCCGACCTAAAAATACGCCACGTAAAATAATCGCGGAAACGGCTTCTGGCTTGGCAATAGCACTCAGTAGGGCCAACGTTGTGCCCCAAGAGCCGCCACAAAGCATCCATTTTTTAATACCTAGATGTTTACGAATAAACTCAATGTCTGCGAGTAAGTGATCTGTAGTATTGTGCTCAAGTTTTGCAAAAGGAAGTGATTGACCGCAACCTCGCTGATCAAACCCAATAATTCGGTATACTTCCGGATTAAAAAAACTTCGATACATGGGTGACAGGCCTGCACCAGGACCACCATGTAGATATAAAACAGGCAGACCTTCGGGGTTACCAGATTGTTCCAGATAAATTTGATGCCCATCACCTACGTCTAACATTTCCCTATGATAGGTTTTTATCGGTGGATATATATGGCTCATAAATTCCGCTTTTGTTTGTTTATTGAATCCATTTGCTTTAATTTAGCACTTAATTGATAAAATATAAGTTTTCTATTTAATAATAACGCGATTTTGGAGGCAAAAATGGCGGGACAAGGATCTGGCGGCAATGTGATTGCTGCAATATGTAATATCTTTTTTCCAGGATTAGGACAGTTAGTACAGGGCAGAATTTTAGCTGCGCTTATTTTCGCTATTGTCTTTTTCGGTGGCGCAGCCCTTTGGTTCTTAATCGTTCCAGGTGTTATAGCGGGGATAGCTTATATTTGGGCTATCATTGATGCTGCAAAGTACAAAGGTTCATAAACATGAAAAATCTAGTAATCGTATTCTTTAGTTTGGTGATGTTTGGTTGTCAAAGTGCTTATTATGCGGCATGGGAAAAGCTTGGTGTTGAAAAGCGCGATATCTTAGTTGATCGCGTAGAGGACGCAAAAGATTCTCAAGAAGATGCACAATTGCAATTTGCCTCAGCCTTGGACGAATTCAGTCAGTTAATTAATTATGACGGTGGTGAGTTACAAGACGTTTATGACGATCTTAGTGGTCAATATGAAGCGAGTAAAAGTGCCGCTGATAACGTAAGTAGCCGAATTGATAAGGTTGAGAGTGTTGCTGAAGCGCTTTTTGATGAATGGGCTGAAGAACTTGAAAAGTATTCTAACGCTAAGTTGAAGCGCGACAGTGAAAAACAATTGCGCGAAACACAGCGACGCTATAATTCGTTGATATCCGCCATGCGTAAAGCAGAGTCTAAAATGCCACCCGTACTTTCAGCGTTGCAGGATAATGTTCTGTATTTAAAACATAATCTAAATGCTAACGCAGTTGGCGCGCTGCAAGGTGAATTCAATCTCATCAAAAAAGATATTGATCTGTTGATTGAAGAAATGAATTCCGCTATTTCTCAAAGCAATGAATTTATCACCAGCATTCAATCATGAAAAAAGGGGCTTTGCCCCTTTTGTAAATCCATGCAGACTTAGTCAACTCTGTGCTTCTAAGTTGTGCTAAAAAATCATTCTGCTAATCTGAGTTTTCATCATTAGGCATTAAATTGCGTTCTTCACCGGTATCTTCTTCTGGCATGATTCGCTCCAGTGCTCGGGTAAATTCAGCGCCCACCAACACTAATATCCAACTTAAATATACCCATACAAACAAAATAGGAATGACTGCAATCGCGCCATAAATCACTTGGTAAGACGGGAAGTTTTCCACATACATGGCAAACATTTTTTTGGATAACTCAAACAGACCAGCAGCCAATATTGCGCCAGACAAGGCGTGTTTGTAGCTAATTTGTTTGTTTGGCACCACCATATAGAGAATAAAAAAGGCAAACACTGAGGTAACAAAGGGCACAACTTTGAGCAGAACTGTACTAAAACCTGGGGTATATTCATCAGCGTAGTTGGCTAGACCAACCAAATATGAACTGACTAGCACACTTACCCCAATCAACAGCGGCGCTAAAGTGAGAACCATCCAGTAAATGGCAAAAGTGTAGATGGCAGGACGTTCACTTTTGGCCTGCCAAATCCTATTTAGGGTTTTATCAACATTAGAAATAAGAGTTAAAGCCACTACCACCAAAAACGCAATGCTCAAGGCTCCCATCTTAGAGGCGTTGTCGACGAACTCTGTCATATGTTTTTGTAAAACATCCCCCGACGTGGGAATGAAATTATTGAACACAAACTCTTCTAAATGAGTTCGTACTTCTGAAAAAGCCGGAAACGCGGAAAGGATACTAAAAAATACGACAATAAAGGGCACAAGAGATAGCAGGGAAACATAAGCAAGGTGACCTGCGGATACGCCAATATTATCTTTTTGACAGTGGTGTAACACATTGCGCACGATTATAAACACGTGCCCTAAAAAGGCTTTAATTTGTGTAAACCAGTTTTGCTGTGTCATACCACTCTCAAAATGAATTTATCGCCCCATTAGTTTATCCGTTTTGTGCTCGAACGCCTAATAAATGACAAATGGCGTAACTTAACTCACTTCTGTTTAGGGTGTAAAAATGGAAGTCACGGATCCCTTCTTTTGCTAATACTTTAACCGTATCCATTGCAATACTTGCCCCCAAAAGGTTTCGAGTGGTTTGATCATCTTTCTCTAAACCATCGTACATTTTGTGTAACCAGCTAGGTACGTGAACGTTAGTGAAGCCTGCAAAGCGCTTTAGTGTTTGATAATTTGTTACCGGTAAAATGCCCGGAACAATATCTAAATCGATACCTGCGGCAGCTGCACGGTCTCTGAAGCGTAAAAACACCTCTGCATCGAAGAAAAATTGGCTAATGGCTTGGGTGGCACCGGCTTCCGCTTTCCGCTTCAAATTGAGCAAATCAAACTGAGCATTAGGTGCTTCTGGGTGTTTTTCTGGATATGCAGCAACAGAGATGTCGAAATCGGCGACATCTTTTAACAACGCCACTAGATCTGCTGCATACATCTCCGTATTTTGAGTACCTGCGGGAAGATCTCCTCGTAAGGCTACTATTCGTCTAATGCCTGACTGCCAATAATCTTTAGCAATTTGAATTAATTCTTCTTTGCCTGCATCTACACAGGTTAAATGTGGGACAGCAGCTATCCCCGTTTCACTTTGAATACGCTTAACCACATCATGGGTGCGATCTCTTTCGCCACTATTGGCACCATAGGTCACTGACATATAGGCAGGTTTTAACGGCGCAAGGCGCTCTACTGATTTCCAAAGTGTTTGTTCCATTTGTTCCGTTTTTGGCGGGAAAAATTCAAAAGAAACATTGATATCACTTAATTCAGACAGCGACTGATTGAGCGACTCAATACCTTGTGCGTAAGAGACCATGCTGTACTCCAATAGGTAAAAAATAATAATAATATCAGCTTAATTCGTCAGTACGTTTAAAGGTAAACTAACATTAGCCGTTTAGACGTCTAAACTAAACTGAGAATGATAAGCCGTCAAGATGTTTAGACATCTAATAGACTTGAGGTTAGACTTTCATCTTATAAGAAAGATAAAAGAGCAACAGTATGGCAAAGTGGAACGGAAAATACATACATCCCTACGCTGAACACGGTAAAAAGAGTGAACTCGTAAAAAAAGTGACAGTATCAATTCCATTAAAGGTACTTAAAGTCTTGACGGATGAACGCACCCGTCGACAAGTGAATAACCTAAGACACGCAACTAATTCAGAATTGTTGTGTGAGGCGTTTCTGCACGCCTTTACAGGTCAGCCGCTTCCTGATGATGATGATCTGCGCAAAGATAATCCAAATCGTATTCCCAAAGAAGCTAGAGAATTAATGGAAGCCATGGGGCTTGAAGTTAAAGAAGTAGATGACTAAGTTAGTATTAAAGAATCAGTAAATAAACTATGTTGTATTTGCATCAATACCCAATTGTAAAATCCCAACATTGGTGCAAAAATAGTCACGATTCGAGTGAGTTTCATGATTTATTCATCTTTATACAGTAGTCTTGTTATGGCAAGCAGATTGCATTCAATTAAATTGTATTAAGAATGGCGTTTGTTATTTTATTAATAACTAACGGCATGAATAGATAGTCATATAAATATCGCCAATTGAGGACAAGCCAACATGGTAAAAACACCACGTATCCCGCGCAATACAATGAATGATCATAGTCTCGAGTGGGCCCAAAAGCGTCGTGAATACCTTACTGAGCAAACGGGCACGGAGCTGCCACACACAGGGCATTTTTCTATCGACCCTGAGGCGCTTCCGGGTAATATCGAAAATTTCATCGGTGTAGTACAGATGCCAGTCGGCATCGCTGGACCGGTTCAAGTAAATGGTGAATATGCAGAGGGATTATTTCACGTTCCTTTAGCGACGACCGAAGGTACTCTCGTTGCTAGTTATAGCCGAGGTATGCGCGTAATAAACGAGTGTGGTGGGGTTCACACCACAGTTGTTGAACAATATATGCAACGAGCTCCAGCATTTATCTTTGCCAATGCCAGAGAAGCTCGTGAGTTTGGGAAGTGGGTAGATGAACACTTTTTAGAGATTAAAGTTGCGGCTGAAACCACCACCACTATTGGTAAGCTTGAACATATCATGCAGTGGTCTGTTTCAAAGACCCGCTATTTACGTTTCAACTATACCACTGGCGATGCGGCAGGACAGAATATGGTGGGTAAAGCCACCCTAGCTGCCTGTGAGTGGATTGTCGCCAATTACCCTGAAAAATGTGAATATCTACTATCCGGTAATATGGATACAGATAAAAAACACTCGCACCTAAATATGCTGCATTCTCGCGGTAAACGCGTCATCGCGGAAATCGTCTTGAAAAAAGACGTACTCAAAAAGATCATGAAAGTTGATACGAAAATGTTGGCGCGGGCTACAGTTTTAGCCAATACCGGGGCATTGATGGCTGGTGCGGCCTATAACGGTCCTCATTCAGCTAATGGAATAGCCTCGCTATTTATCGCCACAGGTCAAGATGAAGCCAACGTAGTTGAGTCTCATGCAGGTCTACTTTCCCATGAGTTACTAGAAAACGGTGATTTTTATCTTTCTGTTACTTTGCCGTCCTTAATCGTAGCAACTTATGGTGGAGGTACTGGATTACCTACCCAAAAAGAGTGTTTGCAACTAATGGACTGTTATGGAACGGGCAAAGCTAATAAGTTTGCAGAGATAGTGGCTGCTACAGTGCTGGCTGGGGATATTTCCTTAGCATGTGCTGTTATTGGTGGCCATTGGGTAAGTAGTCACGATAAGTTTGGTCGTAACAGAGACTAATTAACTTCAGAATAGATTAAGGTAAATTTAACCGGTCACCTCAGCAAGAGGTGACCGCAATTTTGTATTATCAGCAACCGAAGCTTAGCACGCCTGATATTTGCAGCCCGCTAAAATAAAAGAAGGCGCGATGCGCCTTTTTTATCAATCCAAATAATTGTCAGGTACCTCAGTTATTGCTGCGACACCTGAATCAATAGCGGCTTGAGCTACGGCTGTTGCCACTCGTTTACACAAGCGCGGATCCATAGGTTTAGGGATGATATATTGACGACCAAACTCTAAAGAGTCCATGTCACTGGCGTTCAGTACTTGCTGGGGAACTGGCTCTTTGGCAATACTGCGAATAGCATTAACTGCCGCAATCTTCATTTCGTCATTTATTTTAGACGCTCTCACATCCAATGCGCCGCGGAAGATAAATGGAAAACATAGCACGTTGTTAACTTGGTTAGGATAATCGGATCGGCCTGTAGCCATAATAAGGTCATCACGGGTTTTATGGGCTAATTCTGGCTTAATTTCTGGGTCAGGATTCGAACAAGCAAAAATAACTGGATTATCAGCCATTAATTTAAGGGCTTCGGCAGGCAATACATCAGGGCCTGATACACCTACAAACACATCAGCACCGTCCATCACATCTTCCAGCGTGCGCTTGTCAGTATTGTTAGCGAACATCAGTTTATGAGGGGTTAGGTCGTCACGACGAGTGTGGATTACGCCTTTGGTATCTAGCATGTAAATTCGCTCTCGTTGAGCACCACATTTAATTAATAGCTCCATGCATGCGACTGCTGCAGCGCCAGCTCCCATACACACAATATTAACCTCGCCAACATTTTTTCCCTGAATCTCCAAGGCATTTAGCATACCGGCAGCGGTGACTATGGCTGTACCATGTTGATCATCATGAAATACAGGTACCGAACAACGTTTTATTAATTCTTGCTCAATTTCAAAACATTCAGGGGCTTTGATATCTTCTAGATTAATACCGCCAAAGGTATCTGCAATATTGGCTACGGTATTGATGAACTCTTCGGTAGTACGGTGAGTAACCTCAATATCAATTGAATCTATACCGGCAAAGCGTTTAAATAACAAAGCTTTGCCTTCCATTACCGGTTTTGATGCAAGAGGGCCTAAATTACCCAAGCCTAAAATAGCAGTGCCGTTAGTAATGACCGCAACAGTATTACCTTTTCCAGTATATAAATAGGCTGTATTTGGATCTGCGGCTATTTCTCTTACAGGCTCAGCCACACCGGGGCTGTAGGCCAATGCTAAATCGGTAACACTTTCAGCCGGTTTGGTTAGTTCAACGCTAATTTTTCCCGGAACAGGTTTAGAATGATAATCCAATGCTTTGTGTCGAAAGTCAGACATAACTGTCTTGGTCCTTACTTTGAATGGTACATCCATTAATCGCCTTTTCTGTTAATTAACGGAGTGTTCGGTTAAGAGTTATTAATTAGTATCAGCTTATTATTTTTATTTTAGCGCGGTTAAATATCTTTAAAAATATGTTAAGCGTCTGCTACCAGTTGAACGAATGTAACATAGCTCAAACAAAAGCACATATCAGATGAGGCTATGGATACTATTCATGAATATGATATAGGTTTGCATGTAACTATATACTGACTGATATTCTATCCTGTTAAGTTGTAAAAGTTTATATTGTTTATATACCTTTTCATTAGTACTTACTCTAAATCTTTCACTTGTGTTAGAGCACGTATCACTTTATAACTTGAGTACCTAATATAAAAAATACCGATCCATTCATTCTTAGCCTATGACCGATAATCGACCTTTAATCAAGCACATAAAAAATCATGATGCACTATTCACTGATTTAGCATTAATTAGAAACGCCCATGCCGCACAACTTGGTTTTGGCGAATATGGTTATCACAAAACGCCAAAATTTATTAGCCCTGATGGCCAAAGGCAATGCATAGAGCCTGAGCGCAGTATTGTTTTACCTAATTTGTCTACTTTAAAGGGGGTAAAAACAATTCTAACGGAGGTTTTACCTGGACTATGTCTTGTGGCGAAAAGCGATTTGGGTTTCCGTTACCCAACCGCTGCACTTGCAGGCTTTGATGCTCCTTTTATTAAACGTTTCCGCTCAGAATACTTTCATCGAGTTGGCGAAGATCGCAATATTTGTCGACCCACAAACTTGTCATATGGGATTAAAAGTCGTGGTAAAGGAGACAATCGTCAGGAGTATGAAATATGGGTACCGGACGATCAGCTGCAACAAGATCCACTTCCTTTATTTATTGATAAGTACGGCGAAGATTTACCTGACGATGTACGTGATTTTGCTACCAAAACACCCATAGTGCATGGTTGGATGGGGGTCAAACGGGCAGCATTTGAAGCTTTATATCACGACCCTCAGGTTACTGGAGATTTAGTCATTTGTCTGGGCTTCTCGGTTGATGTATACAACATTGGAGCTCGACCAGATTTGTCTTTTTCCCACGAATTGCAGAGTTCTATTGCTGTAAGCAATGTGGAATTAGAGTGGGAAATTATGGGATATTACGCGCCTAGTAATCATCCATTTGACCATGATGTTGTTTGGCAGGCGATTAATAATAGTCTATCTGCAATTGGCGACCCTATTGCAGAGGTCTACGCTGAACAGGTCATCCCGATTCAGGAAAGCAAAACAGAACGTATTTTATCTACTATTCGTGCGCAGGGAATTAGTAGCGAACAGATAGCGAGTATGAACTTAAAACCTTGGGAGTTTTTGCAGACAGCAAGCTCTCATCGTCGCAAGCCAAAAGATCCCAGTCGCTCAATTAATTTATTGGGTCGGCTAAATCGTTTATTTTATCAGTCGGAGAGAAAGCTACCCTCACTTCGATATATTCATGATTTAATTGCAGAATAATCCAATAAGAGATTTAAAAATAACAGGCACAAAAAAAGGCGCTTTAAGCGCCTTTTCGAATTCGTAGCAGTTAGGCTTATTTTTTGCCCAATGCACCGAAACGTTTCTTGAACTTATCAACACGACCACCAGTGTCAACGTTACGTTGCTTACCAGTGTAGAAAGGGTGACATGCAGAACATACGTCTAGGTTCATGTCTCTTCCAAGGGTTGAACGTACAACAATTTTGTTGCCACAAGAGCAAGTTGCTGTCATTTCTGTGTATTCTGGATGAATATCTTGTTTCATATGGATTACCTCATTTCTGGGCCGTATCGCTATACAACCCGAAGTTGCACACCATACGCAAATTAAATTAAATAGCGGCTTGCCGCAAAGAGGCGCGCATATTAATGTAAAGGATTGTATTGATCAAGTTGTTTTTTGACTGTTTGTTAACCATATCGTGTCTTTAATAGCACTAAATCGTCTAGGATTATCGAATTTCGCCCATGCCCATTTATCAAGTTGCACTGCCGTTACCCAAGCGACAATTGTTCGATTATTTGTATGAACATACTGGTCTGCAACCCGGTTGTCGTGTTCGAGTGCCATTCGGGCCAAGAGAACTCATTGGTATCATCATCAGTACCACCGAAGACTCACCGTTTTTAAACAAATTGAAACCCATCACTCAGGTGATTGACCAGCAACCTGTTATCGATCAAACCCTATTGTCATTGTGTAATTGGTTGGCTGGTTATTACCATCACCCAATAGGTGAGGTGATGCACACGGTTCTGCCTGTAGCACTGCGTAAAGGAGAGTCTGATAAGCCAAAACCCATTCAAGTGTTGAGTTTAATTGAGGGTAATCAGGCAGTCATTCCCGAACAACTCAATCGCGCTAAAAAACAACGTGAGTTGTATATTGAGCTGTTAGAGCGAGCAATCCCCGTGAGTTCGCTTAAACAAACCTACACAGACACAGTGATCAAAGGTTTGGTGGAAAAAAATATTGCCAAATTCGAGTCTGTTGATGAACAAGATGAGGCCATGGAATTTTCCCTTCCAGAAACGATTGAAAAGCCCCAGCCCAATGTTGAACAGGCCTTAGCCATCACCGCTATCAGTCAATCGTTAGCTAAATACAGGTGCTTCTTGTTAGAAGGTATTACTGGCAGTGGTAAAACTGAAGTGTATTTACAAAGTATCGAAGAGGTGCTTAAAAATCATAAACAAGTATTGATACTGGTGCCTGAAATAGGTTTGACTCCACAAACGGTCAAACGATTTGAAAAGCGCTTTGAGATTAAAGTAGGGATTCTGCATTCTAATCTTACTGACAACGAACGCTTAGCAGTTTGGCAAAAAAGCCGCTCAGGAAAGCTAGGGATTATTATTGGCACTCGTTCGTCTATTTTCACGCCTATGGCACGGCCTGGAATGATCATTGTAGATGAAGAGCATGATGCGTCCTATAAACAACAAGATGGACTTAAATACAACGCTCGTGATTTAGCGGTTATCCGTGCCAAGGAACATAAAATACCACTAATCCTAGGTTCAGCAACACCGAGTTTAGAGTCTCTGAATAATGCGTTAACGGGGCGCTATCAGTTGCTGCAACTTCATCAAAGAGCTGGTAATGCTCTACAAGCGAAACAAAGTGTTTTAGATATTACCAATCAACCACTAACTGCTGGGTTGGCTGCGGGCATGTTGACGCGCATTGAACAGCACTTAAAAGCCGGTAACCAAGTTATGTTATTTGTTAATCGACGGGGTTTTGCACCGGCACTATTGTGTCATCAGTGTGGGCATGTTGAAGAATGTCGACGCTGCAATAAACCCTACACAGTGCATAAGTCGTTACACAAGATGCAATGCCATCACTGCGGTGCAGCTAAGCCATTACCCAAACAATGCAAAGAGTGCGGTCATCATGAATTAATCACCCAAGGTGTGGGCACAGAACAATTAACCATGTATTTGGAACAAGAATTTCCCCAATACAGTTCTGTTCGCATTGACAGTGATAGTGTCAGAGGGAAAGCTAAATTAGATAACTTACTGACTGAAATTAATGGTGGCGCCCATCAGATCTTAATCGGCACCCAAATTTTATCTAAAGGCCATCATTTTCCCAATGTCACTTTAGTGGTGATTTTAGATGCAGACGGCGCTTTGTTTAGTGCTGACTTCAGAGCGTCTGAACACCTTGCCCAGCTTATCACCCAACTTTCCGGTAGAGCAGGTAGAGCTCAGAAGCCTGGCGAAATGTGGTTGCAAACCCATCAACCTGGACACCCACTTCTACAAGACTTAATTCATAACGGTTACGGTCATTTTGCGCGATTTGCACTTAGCGAAAGAAAGTTAGCCAATTTACCTCCTTTTAGTTTTCATGCTTTATTTCGCACGGAATCTTTAAAAGCACAAGATGGATTTGAGTTCCTATCTCATGTGTCGCAAATGCTACAACATCCTCAGGTACATTTGGTTGGGCCTATTCCAGCAATTATGGAAAAACGTCAAGGCAAATACCGCATGCAGCTTTTAGTGCAGAGTCAAAGTCGAGGGCTGATTAACAAGGTTATCGGTCATTTTGCAGCTGAAATTGAGGCCTTACCCATGGCGCGAAAAGTTCGTTGGTCAATTGATATTGACCCCCAGGATTTCATGTAAGTCACGTTTTTAATGTTGGTTTTATCTAGCTGTTCACGTTACTATTTGGTTTTACTCAGAGGTAACATGCATCTTCTGAGATATCCAACTCAGCTATTTCAATTGCATTTTCATTAGTACATTACCTTAAAAATCAGACTCTCATTAATAAAAATAATTAATAATATGGCACACAAAGATTTTGTAAAACGGGGTCAAGCACCTAAAAAGAAACCTGTTAAAAAAGCGCAGCAGCCGAAGCGTCCTTGGATCCTACTATTTATCACATTAATTTTAGTAGGTGGCTTCGCATATGGTTTGTGGGTTATAAGTCACTCCTCTGATTCCGACGATGTTGTTGCAGAACAATCTCAACAAGAAGCACAACAAGACAAACAGAAAAGCACTCAAAAGCCCAAGGTCGAAGTAAAGGCCAAAGAGCAAGAGTCGTTGCCTGAAATGCCAAAAGAAGAATATATTTATCCTGAAGAATTGGAACATGGCAGCGTAGAGATCGACCGAAAAGAACAAGAAAAATCAGAACGTCCGTATTTGATGCAATGTGGTTCATTTAGACAGAAACAACAAGCCGAAAAGATGCGTGCTCAGTTAGCGTTGCAAGGATTAGAATCTTTGGTGAAAGCCAGTGAAGGCAAAAACGGCCTATGGTACCGAGTGATTTTAGGTCCTTATGATTATAAAAGAGACGCCGAGACAGACCGACATGTTATTCAACGTATCGGTATTGGTTCTTGCCAAATTTGGTACTGGGACCTTTAATTCTTCCGCGGGACTGTAGCAAGTCCTCTAGGCCATGGGTTTATCATTTTCTTTGCGGGGCTAAAGCCGCCGCCTACAAGTTAGGTTTAGAACATGGCCTCTAGGCTAAAACCTGAAATTCACGGCTGATCCAACTATATTGTCTTCATTTTTTGAGATACTTGGGCCTTAGCGCTTGAAAATTCCTTACCGCTCCCCACATATACAGCATAAATCGTGACTCGCATGTGCAGTGAGTCGAAAGTTGAGCTAAACAAGGAGCAGACGTGACTACCATAGTATCCGTACGCCGCAACAATCAAGTCGTCATCGCAGGTGACGGTCAGGTTTCGTTAGGAAACACCGTAATGAAAGGTAATGCGCGAAAGGTGCGCAGACTATACAACGATAAAGTCATCGCTGGTTTTGCCGGAGGCACTGCGGACGCTTTTACTTTATTTGAACGTTTTGAAACTAAACTGGAAATGCATCAAGGGCATTTAACCAAAGCCGCTGTCGAATTAGCGAAAGATTGGCGAACAGATAGGATGTTACGCAAGTTAGAAGCCTTACTCGCTGTGGCTGATCATACGGCCTCTTTTATCATCACTGGTAATGGTGACGTTGTGCAACCCGAACAAGATCTTATTGCGATTGGTTCAGGTGGCCCCTATGCCCAATCCGCGGCCACCGCATTACTGGCAAATACAGATTTAAGTGCAAAAGAAATTGCCGAGAAAAGTCTGACTATTGCCGGTGATATTTGTGTGTTTACCAACCATAGTCAAACTATAGAAACGTTAGATTACTAATTTTAATAGCACTGATTAAGTGTTTTCAGTGCGTTACATTTTTAAAGGTTTTTTATGTCTGAGATGACTCCAAGAGAAATTGTCCACGAGTTGGACAGTCACATAATTGGTCAACAAGATGCCAAAAGAGCAGTGTCGATTGCATTGCGAAATCGCTGGCGACGTATGCAGTTAGATGCGGAATTACGTCAGGAAGTTACCCCTAAAAACATCTTGATGATTGGTCCAACAGGTGTTGGTAAAACAGAAATAGCTCGTCGATTAGCTAAATTAGCCAATGCTCCTTTTATTAAAGTTGAAGCGACCAAATTCACTGAAGTGGGATATGTTGGCAAAGAAGTAGAAAGTATTATTCGTGATCTTGCGGATATTTCTATCAAAATGACCAAAGAACAAGAAACTGAGAAAGTGAAGTACCGAGCCGAAGAAGCGGCGGAAGATCGAATTCTTGATGCACTTTTACCGCCACCAGAAAATGCCTGGGGCGAAAAAGAAAAAGTTGAAGATAAAGGGACTCGTCAAACTTTCCGTAAGAAATTACGTGAAGGTCAATTAGATGACAAAGAAATCGAAATTGACGTTGCCTTACCTCAGGTCGGTGTTGAAATTATGGCACCTCCAGGTATGGAAGAAATGACTAACCAGCTTCAAGGTATGTTTCAAAACCTATCCGGTTCGCAAAAAAAGAAAAAGAAACTAAAAATTAAAGAAGCTTTTAAACTTTTAGTGGAAGAAGAAGCTGCGCGATTAGTTAACCAAGAAGAGTTAAAAGAAAAAGCGTTATTTAATGCTGAGCAAAACGGCATAGTCTTTATTGATGAAATAGATAAGATTTGTAAACGTGAAGGCACAGGTAGTGCGGATGTTTCTCGTGAAGGTGTACAACGGGATTTATTACCTTTAGTTGAAGGTTCAACCGTTTCAACTAAGCATGGGATGATTAAGACCGACCATATCTTGTTTGTTGCATCGGGTGCTTTCCAGATGAGCAAACCGTCAGACCTAATCCCTGAATTACAAGGTCGTTTACCTATTCGTGTTGAGCTTTCAGCGTTGAGTGTTGAAGATTTTGTTCGCATATTAACAGAACCCAATGCTTCATTAACTGAACAGTATAGCGCCCTTTTGGCAACTGAAGGTGTAACGGTAAGTTTCACTGAAGATGGCATCCGACGCATTGCTGAAGCAGCTTGGCAGGTGAATGAACGTACCGAGAACATTGGTGCGCGACGCTTGCACACTGTCATGGAGCGTCTAATGGAAGATATTTCGTTTGATGCATCTGAAATGGAAAACGAATCCGTGTTGGTAGACGCTAAATACGTCAATGACCATCTAGATAAGTTCGTGGATAATGAAGATTTAAGTCGCTTTATCTTATAAACATTGAGTCTGAATTAAGCTAAAAAAACGCATTTTTTAATGCGTTTTTTATGTTTACTGATCGATGTTAGCCAATGTAAAAGAAGTGCTAAGTTTGATCAGGAAAATGTTCTCTTACTTGACTAAATTCACTTAAATTGGCTAACAACAATTCAACTAACTTAGGTTCAAAAGCTTTGCCCTTTTGCTCACTTATAAAATCGACTATTTGTTGATTATCCCACGGATTTTTATAACAACGTTTGCTCCCTAAGGCATCATACACATCCATAAGTGCTGATATACGACCGGCGATGTTTATTTCTTCCCCTTTTAAACCTTGAGGATAACCAGTACCATCCCACTTCTCATGGTGTTGTCTGGCGATAGTTGCGCCTAACTGCAAAATGGGATTATCCGTTCTGGTTAACATTTCATAACCGATTTGGGCATGTGTTTGCATTACTTGCCATTCATCGTTATCTAGTTTGTCGGGTTTGTTCAACACATAATCAGGAATACCTACTTTTCCTACATCGTGAAGGGGCGATGCTAGCTTGATCATTTCCGATGTAAATTCATCTAATCCGTATAGTTTTGCAAGCATGTAACTGGTTTGTGCAACGCGTTTGACGTGGCTGCCAGTTTCTTTACTGCGCATTTCAACGGCTTCACCAATAATGTAGGACAGCTCTTTTTGTGACTCTTTGATCACATCACGCAGTTTCAAATTTTCATAAACCACAGCGATATTGTTCGCAAAAAACTCTAACAAGCGATGTTGCATGGGTTCTAGCTGATGGCTCTGGGCTACATAAAGTACATTTTCAATATTGTGTTTAGTGGTAAAATAACCAATAAAATAATCTTCTTCGTAAATGGATTGTTTGAGCGCTAAGGCGCGTTTGATTCGCCCTTCAGTTTTTTTATTTAACGGTAACCTTGTGTTTTGAGGTTGGTTCATAGCAAGTATATGCACATCGCTGAAATGATTACTTGCGTCTTTCGCTACTGCGCAACAAATAACCGTTTCTTCATTAATCCCTAATACGACGGCGACTTGCTTTAAAATTGCGGAACCAAATTGGGGAAGAGTTTCACATTCGATAAATTCTGAAGAGGCTGCAATAATTTTTTCTAAACCAACCCTATGCTTTTCGATGGTCAATATATCTCTATAACTACGTAATGCAGAGTAGACAGAGGTTTTTAACTTAAGGGCCGTTAATTCGGTCTTATTTTTATAATCGTTAATGTCGTAGTCACGTATCACGCTTTCTTCTGGTGCTTCTCCGGGTTGCCCAGTGCGTAAAAATAGACGAATTTTGTGATTACCTAAATCTTCTCTGACCCATTTAACAAAGTCTAAACCCGCATGGACGGTTTCCATTACCACATCGACAATGGCTACTGCAAAGTCCTCAGAACTGTTTAAAATTAGTTGTTTTGCTTCCTTTGCAGAATATGCGCTGTGTATGCTTAATCCTCCGTTATCAAAGATCAGGTCGCTCAAAACTATTCTGGTGATGTTGTGAATTTCGGGCTCATCATCAATAACTAGAATCTTCCATTTGTTATCAAGGGTGTCTGCTTCTTCAGGTAAATCTTCAGCGAATAAAAACCGTTCATTCATAAAAATCCAGCCAAACTAATCAATCACAAAGGGAGTGCCTCGGGCACATCGTTTATATAGATTAGTCGGAATTTAGATATTATGGAATCTTTTTAGGTAAAAATCATACCCATTAGTCTTGCAGTGAATTATTCGCCAGTGCGGGGTTGAAAATTTGACTATCACCCTGATTTGATGAGGTTAGGACGAATCCCGCCCAGTATTTAGGATGCCTATATTTACCTGAAGCGTGGAATTGATACTGGGTTAATTGCAGTGCCTTAGGCGCATCTCCGTTTGATTCCACCAAATTGACGTAAAATTGCTTAACGAATTCAGAAGTTGGCCTATCTTGAATTGCCCAAATTGTACCTACCACGGTCTTCGCCCCTTGAGCTAAAAAACCTCTAGTAATACTACGCATTCCAGATCCTTTATAATTCTTACCAACCATGGTTTCGCAACCACTGACAAACACTAAGTCGGCGGATACTGGCTTGCTTAATAGTTGGCTCAAACTCAGAAATCCGGGTGTGATATTACCTGAAACCGTTTCTCCTGCTGTTAGAACACCAACAATATCAGGTGACTTCTTGTCGAAATATCCATGGGTTCCAATGTGTAATATTTTGGAGTTTCGTACTTTATTTGACATCAAAAATTGGCTAGTGGCATTTTCTGCAAAGCCTCTATTTATATGATGTTCAGAAAACAAATTAGCGACAAACTCAGCTTCTTTAAGTGTTCCAGGAAGAGATGCTAACGATAGTCGTTGAGATAAAGAGGCACCTAGGGCTTGACTCTCAGGGCCACTAAAATCTGGATTGGCAAAAATAGATATTTCAAATTCTTCAGAGTCAGAAGCATGTAACTGTTCGAAATATGAAGTGGCAGAGGTGATAAATACAGATTGCGAGGTTTCGACTAACGGTTTATAGCGTCCACCTTGAGTATTCGTGTTCCACATAGAAAATGGCATTTTGTGTAGACTTTCATCTGGAATAATTAAAATTTTATCTATCTGTTGTTGTTCAATGATATCTATTGGTAATAAAGCAATATCTTGAAAATCAGCGTTTAGCCAAGGTCGACTCGAAGCTGCTGTGCCGGTCACATAATTATCTACCATTTTTGCGAGAACCGTCATTTTAGCGATTTCTTGTACAGAAATGCTATCTCGGGTGATAAAAAGTGAATACATTGTCTGCCCATCAGAAAAATATCTAACCAACATCTGATCCGAGGGCAATAATTGTTGAAATGTATCTAAAGCAATATGGGAAATTTCGGCGTGATTGTTTTGTTGGTTTAGTACTTGCGCAAAATAGTCATCTCTTGCTTCATAAAAGCGTAATTTCTCGTTAGCTGAATCGGTCAACAACATTCGCTTTTCTTCTGCTAACCAGATATTATAAAAAAGTTGAATTTGGTCTTCGTTATCTTTAGTCACTTCATCGATGGAAAATAGGTTTTTCTCTTGTTTTGGATCTACTGAGTAAAACTTTTCCAGAACTTCAAATAATTTCCGATAATGCTCATTTGGCTGAGCTTTAAAACGTTTAGTGTCGAGTAAGGAGCTAATGTAGGTGTTGATAAAGCTAAACCTTGCAGCATCCCAAGCTTGAGGGTTGGCTACGGTCAAGCGACTTTTTTCTATTAATGACATGGCTTTGTCTGCGAAAACATCAATCCATTTAAACGATTTTTCTTGCTGACTGATTTGCACCAATAGGGTAAATACTTCAATCTGCTTAATTGGATAAGTACTGGCGTCTACTTCACTAACATTGTCGTTATAAAAACTTTTATAACCTAGCAGAGCGGCTAATTTATCCAGCTCTTCACGGTTACTCGGTTTGCCTAAATGTACATTATCTATTTTAAACTGCAGAATTTTGGCATCAATTTGGGTCGTGTCGAGGGTTCGTGGATCCTTGAACACCTTATCTAAGTGTATTTTGGCCTGGCTAAACTGTTTCTGTTTTATGGCGGTTTTTGCAAGCTCTACCTGCAATACTATTTGATAATAGTCGTGCTCATTATCAAATAAGTGCTCAGCACACTGAAGCCATTGATTTGCTGCTTCAAAATTACCTTGTTCTCGGCTTGTCGCTCCTATCATTACCGCCGCCCTGGCGATCATCAAGTCTTGAGGACCTGAGCTTAAACAGCTAGCAAGTTCCCATTGTTGATCTGTTGAGGTGCTTTGTACTTGTTTTATGGTATCGGTAAAATAACTTGAACCTGTGGTAAATTCACCAGTTTGATAAAGTAAAAAGCCTTTGCTGAATAATAATGGGGCAATATCTGCTGCGTTTGAATCGGCACTTATGTTTAGACCTCTATTTAAATAATTATGGGCTTGAGCAAATGCGCCTTCACGATAAGATGACAAAAAGGCATTGCTATAAAACTCTGTCATTAAAAAGTGGTATTGCGGTCTACCCTCTGCTTTAACAATGGCGTTTTTAACGGTTTCTAAGGCTAATTCGTGTTTGTTTTCAAAATTATAATAAAACCATAAGTGATAAAGAATATCAGCCGTCAACCAACTAGGGCTCTTTGTTAGCGTTTGCAGAACGCGTTCATATAGGTTTTTAGCATATACATCAAGGTCTATACTTGCTTGTTGAGTGATGGGGATATCTGCAAACAAGCTTCCACAGTTGTGCAAAAATTTGGCTTTGTTTAAAAGGCTACTTGGGGCATCAACAATTGTACCTTTGTGTTTCGAGTAAACATAAAGCGTAGCTGCTAATTGTGCAGCAAACTGAGCTTCTACGGGAGTACTTAATTTCTGGTTTGGGTTTGTGTACGAAGTCCAAGCCTTGCACTGTCCAACAATATCTTCGGCTCTAAACGTATTTAAATTTAAATTAACTAAAAAACTAAGCTCGCCATGTTTAGCTTTATTAGCGCTGTTTAAAAGACGATACATAGCCCAATTAGAGAAGTCGGCTTCCAAGCTCGAATTGGTTATGCTAGAAACCAATGTATAGGGTTTACTATTTTCGCCAACTAATGGCTTATTGATAAGCGCCATGGCGTTTTGGTGAGCAGAGAACTGCTCCTTATCTAATGTTATTAACTCTATGCTTGGAGTATCTTTTTCATAGTTTACAATCACTCTGAGTGAATAGGATTCAGTATTGTTTTGCGGTAACTGAATTAGGGAAAAATACTGACTATCTAGGCTATTTAATTTTTCGCTTTGAATGGATTGATTGTTGGCGAAAATTTCGATTTCTAGGGATTGATTAGCATTGCTCAATTTGAGCAGTGTATAGGGACCAACTTGGATTGAGGTTGAGCTTGTTGACTCCATTGCACTGCAAACAAAACTGGCACAGAACAACATTAGACAGTACGGCAGATAACGGAACATACTCAACAAAACACGTCTTAAAATAACAATGATTGAAGCATTGTAACCTATAAACTATGTTTGCGATAAGAAACTTAAAACAAGCGTCATCTTTAACAAATGACACTGCCTAGGATAATTTGAAGTTAATCGAGGATGTATACTATCCAACTGTGCTTAGATTTGGCCATATTTCCATGTTTATCTTGCCAAGTTACATGAGCAACAATTTCACTATCAGGGTTGTTATCTGCAGGTAGGTAGTTGGTCCATTCTGTTATATGCCAACCCTCTAAATCGTCGAACAGAATAGTTGAGATGCCATCATTGATATTGACGAGTTGCGTTTTATCTTCATTGAGAACAAAGACAGTATTATCTGAAGCAAGCCTGAATAGCTCAGGCCATTCGTTTGCAGTTGAACCATCTTGATTTACAGCGGTTTCCTGCACGTAAAGTAAATCACCTATTTTCTTTTTACTGATCTCAATAAAGTATCTTCGTTGAGGAACAAAAAACCACGGACTAATTTGCGAAACCATTTGTTCTAATGATTTAGTAGTCTCGGTTTGATCAACAGCCTCTATTCCTAACGCTTTGATCTCTCGTATGATTTGTTCAGGCATACAGTTTCCTCAGTTCACAGTAAAAAGTTTTTGCAAGTCTACATTGTTGTGTTCATCGAGCAACTTATCTTTTACTTCACTTAATACATTCAAGGCGTGGCTTTTATCGTAAGTGCCATTTTTGAATATGGATAATGCTTCGGTATTGATGGCGTCATGAAGAACATCCGCAATAAGAATACTTCCTAGTTTTCCTAGCCTTTCTCCATTTTGAGTGGTTGCGGCTTCATGCAGTACGTATGTCCAAAGTGGCAAATTCTGAATATTTAGCTCTTCTATACCTTCGAATTCCTTAGGAAGTTGGCTAACAGGACTAAGTTGAAATACTTCATTGAGTTTAGTATCTGAATTGATTTTTTTGACGAGGTTATACCCAGAGGGGATCTGCTTATTGAGCCCAGCCAATAGATTTTTAAAGATTATGCGAATCATTTCTGAATTGTCTGAGGGAAAACGAATTCTAGACATTGCATCGGATAAAGATAGGTCAATCTTATTGGCTTTTTGATTATCACCGAAGAATCGGTGCCATTGAATCACATGTTTGTCTTTTATATTTTGCGAAGACGTAAATAGTGACGTTAATGGCACTTCAGGATGAAAGCGCCTCAAAGCGTAACTATTTCTTACCATACTGTGACCAAAACGAAATGCACTATTGTGAAAGTAGTCTAAACGCTGTTCAGGTTTGAATGGCAACTTAGGTTTTTGCTGTTGATTGAAATACACATCGAAAATGTGCGGTTCTAACAGGTTTTTTAAAAAATATTCTATGGTTACGAATTGGAAGCTGAGAATGGTGTGGCACTTCGCATTTTCAAAATCAAAATGATAAGGTGCTTCAATGAGTTGATTGTGAAAATTCTGCCAAAAACAGTGCAACTGGCAAACAATATCGTTTATATCATTACGGTGATCTGGAATTAACGCTCTCCCATTTTCGTCTCGTGCAACGTCGAAACCTTTGACGCCTTGCCACTGAATAGGACGCATTTCAAACCTGTCGTTTACAATTCTATGATTGTGCCCATAAAGGCTATCTAGCAAAAGTTCATTACTGATAGTTCTCACTGGGTGTTCAGGAGCTGTGGTATGAGGAGCAATGTCATGTGCGATCATTTGGCCAAAATAGGTCATTCCTGCATCTAAATTACTTGAAGGTACCGTATTGTTATTTTCCATTAGCTTTTCTGCAATTTGCAGTAAAACCGGGTCACTTAAATAATTGTTGTTCCACATTTTTTTAAGTTTGTGGGTGAAACTAAAGTCCAACATAATTAATCTCTTACTACTACTACCAGTACTTTTTTATCTTCGCTTTTTGATTTATCAAGGGTGTATTTAATTTCCATCAAACCAGGCTGCAACATTTCTTTATACAGAGAAATAACCACTTCTCTTTCGGTATTGGGGGTATAAGTGCCGGTGTATAAAGGTTCGGAGTCTGTATTTGCATATATCTCGACTTGATATGCCTGCTTGATATCAAACTCGTCTTGCAGGACTAAAGAAACCGATGAGGATATCTCATCAAGAGAAAAGCTGGCATCAACACTCGTCGTGTTGCCTCTTACTGAAGATACGTAAATCATTGATGGCGAACTAAGTGTATTTTCGGACGAGGAAAAAAGGTTAAAATTAAACATTAGCGAAAACACAAAAAGACAACTACAAAAGGTTGTTAAACTTGCTCGCACCGGAGTTTGATACAAAGATTGCCAAAAAGTGGTTTTTACTATTGGTGCTTCATGGATAAAAGGTAGTGCTTTAATCAATATTGAGTCGAGCTCCAATTGCTCGACAATTTCAGAGTTCTCCATTAAATAAACTTCAAATTCTTCACACTCTTCAGCACAAAGTTTGCCTTGCATATAACGATTAGTAATATCGTTACTTTCAATATAATCCCGATCCATTGGTTTCATTAACACCTCTTATTTTCTCTAGCCAACAACTTAAATTTGTTTAGTTGCCAACTGGCCGAATTAATCTTCCTTGTTGGTCTTAATGATTAAGTGTTGTGGGCTTACAATTTCTCTCACCTTCGTGAGAAATAAATTATTAATAGAAGGTGGATTAAGGAATGAAGGTTCAAGTGCAGATGTGTCAAGTGCAGGAGTGTGCTCAGAAACTGAAAACTGAAGTGCTAGACCAAGAGCTAATAATGAGATCAAATTGTTTTTGTCTAAATCGATATCTAATTTATGTTGAACAACATGCTTCAACCTAGTGCGCGCTCTAAATAATACCCTGTCAAAGTGTTCGGGACTCAAATCGAACTCGTCGCAAATTACTTTTTTAGTTTGCCCGTATACGAAATATCGATACAAAATATCTCGGTCTCGTGGAGCGGGTAATTCTTTAATTACCTGTCGCACAATTTGTACTAGTTTTTCAGAATGTAGGGAATTGACTAAGGATTGTGAGGTGTCAGGGTATTCAACGTCGATGACGTCAGAAGCTTCGGTTTTCCGGCGAGACTCTTTGCGGAAGTGAGCAATCAACAAGTTAATTCCAGTCTGACGAATATAAGCGCCTATGGACGAACGATTTTCGATTTTACCGTTGCGAATGTTATCGATAACAATAAGAAAAGTATCTTGGGAGATATCATTGGCCAACTCAACATCATCAGATTGCTTTTTCAAAATAAAAAAAAGACTCTTCCAATATTTATCAACCAATTGCTGTTCTGCTCGAGTTTCGCCAGAGGCAATTCTGTCCACCAGATACTCAGACGTAATCATCTCAAACATGTACTCCTACTGCTGACAGAACAATCGAATTATTGATCTACTATCGATTGATTGAGAGCGCAGACCAGGATGCTAAAACTTAGAGGAATTTTAAACCCGATGCAACCGCTTCACAGACGATATTAGAAATTTTTTACCAAATTTTGTTATGTTTCCCCCAGTTTGATTAATTAACAATCACCGAAGCTTGGGTAACTCATTTGCCCATTAATTTTACGTTGGTCTGTTTTTTAACCTTTGTTAAAGATGGTAGAATAGTAAAACCGTTAACAGTGCTACTTCGCCTTTGTTTTACCCATTAAAAATTTTTATCACAAAACTACGACTTTGATTCGCTTTTTAGTGATATAAATTCAGGTTCATCGTTCTATTTTCGCCACAATGCCTGATGTGAGTGCTCCCTTTGGAAGGAACAATTTATTTGCCATTTTGAGTAATCTTACCAAGTGTTAATAAAAGCTTCCGGTAAAAGATAAAAAACAGCTTATAAATTATCAAAAATCAAAGGATTCTTAGCTGATTTTTGATATTCTTTTGCGGTCAAAATCCTTTACAGTAAAATCATGATGATGTGCGTTAACTCATTCGCTCAGAGGTGATGTATGGAAACACTCTCAGAAGTGTTGTTTTGATTTTTATGGGCTATAAAATTCACCTGTTAATACACACAAAAATCGCATTAATTTAGTAACTCAAAAGGTAAAAGTAGTTGATTGGGAAACATTATGTTCAGCAAGGTACCTTGCAAGAAGGACTCGTTTTAATTGTCGATGACGAACCGATTAATGCAATGGTTATCGCTGACTTGTTATCAAATCTATATCGAATAAAAGTTGTGCATTCTGGCGAGGACGCTTTAGCGTTTTGTCGAGAGCAAACGCCAGATTTAATTTTATTAGATGTGATGATGCCCGGTATATCGGGGCTGGAAACATGTCGTGCAATTAAACGTAATCAGAACCTTCAACATGTTCCGGTGATTTTCATTACTTCAGTTAAAAGTCAAAATGATGAAAATAAATGTTGGGAAGCGGGGGGAGTCGACTTTGTTAGCAAACCAGTCAATGGAATTACTCTTTTAAACCGTGTGAAAGCGCATTTAACATTAAAGATGCAGTCTGATTTTTTAAGAACGTTGTCATTTACTGATGGTCTGACTGGATTATATAACAGACATTTGCTTGACGAAGTGCTGACTAAGTCTATTCTCCAGTCTAACCGGACTAAGTCGCCATTGTCCTTGCTTATGCTAGATATTGATTGGTTTAAACGTTTTAACGATAGTTATGGACATATCAACGGAGACCAATGTCTGATAGCAGTGAGCAAAGTATTAAAAGATGTTTTGCATAGACCAATCGATATGACATTCCGGTACGGCGGAGAGGAGTTTTTGTGTCTTTTGCCTGATACAGATAACTTTGGCGCGCAACATATAGCTGAAACAATCTTGCAAAAAGTCGCAGATTTGAAGATTCCACACGAATCTTCACCCTTTGGTGTAGTGAGTTTAAGTATAGGTATATATAGCTCCAGCACTTACGAGGAATGTTCTAAAGCCAACGAAATTATCCGAATTGCCGATAAATCTCTTTATTTAGCCAAACAAAAAGGTCGTAATCAATTCGTCTATTAAATTGCTTAGTTTTCGCTAAACAACTAAAGTTTAAAAAGTTAGTGAATATTTTGAGTTGTAAATTTTAAATTCGCTTAATTTTTGTTCATTCTATAATTTAGATATTGAATAGCAGTTTTTCAATGGAGTGATTGATGCCATCTAAATCCAGCGCGTCCAAACGAAAGCTTTGGCATGATAAGAAAAACTTGTTCTTACCTACTTTTTTTCTGTTTATAGCAATTATCGCAATTGCTATTGTTATTTTTGAAAGTCAAATCAATAACAAAGTCTTACGTTCGGTTGAAGAAAACCAACGTCTAACAAATATTCGAATTGATACCCAAATTCAACAATCTTTGTCTAAATATCGCAACGACTTACGCTTCTTGTTTGGTACACCACCTATTAAGGGGGTTGCGAATACTATTGGCCAAGATAGTCAGTTTGATGAATCGACGTATGAACAGTGGAAACAAAGATTAGAAACAATATTTGTCGCTTTTGTTGAAAATAACTCAGAGTACGAACAAATGCGTGTTATCGGTATCGATAAGGAGGGCAAAGAATTGGTGCGAGTTGAACGGACCGGCGGCGGGATAAAGGTTGTTAGCAATGCTTATTTACAACAAAAAGGCGATAGAGACTATTATGAGCAGAGCATCAAGTTATCCGCGGGGCAAATTTATCTCTCGGAAATCTCATTGAATCGGGAGTTTGGCAGAATCGAATTTCCTTATCGTCCAATGCTTAGGTTATCAATACCACTTTTTAATAATCAAATGGAGCGTTTGGGTTTTTTAATTCTGAATATCAATGCTAGTGAATTACTCTATTCGATACAGGCCCTTGTTGACCAACCTAACCAGCTAGCATTGACCGACAGTAACGGCTTTTTTCTGGCTCACCCAGACCAAGAGTTGATGTACAGCAAAGATCTGAATCCAAACGCAACTTGGGATAGTTTTTATAATGAAAAATTAGATTTAGACAGTGAAACCGATGTTTCTTCCTTACAGTATTTCAGCAACGGTAGCTTTTACTCCTCTGCCAAAAAAGTGATTGTTAGTGGTGATTTTAAAGACGGCTTTTTGGTGTCTCATATTTTGACTCCAGAGTCGGTGGTTAATGCTTTGGCGATGGATAGACGCACTAATGTTTACACTATTCTCTTCATTGTACTTGTTGTTCTGGCTGTTGTTTTGGCTGCTTTCCAACGCGGGTTAAATAAGAGTCAAGAGTTAGCTGAAGCTCGTGCGGAATCGGATGCAATTGTTAATGGCTCAGAAGATGCTATTTTTGGCTTAACGGTGGACGGTCGAATATCGAGCTGGAACCGCGCGGCGAAGACCTTATTCGGGTTAGATTTTGCAAGAGTACAAGGTCAATCTATTGATCAGCTATCATTATTCTCAAATTTGAATTTTGTTGAACTCATAAACAAGTTAGCCTCAGGTATGGTTCAAAAACCATTGGAAACGAGTTTGCGGCATGATGACAATATTAAATTATTAGTATCATTATCTGTCATTCTAAAAGAGGGTTTCGGGTTTAGTGGTGTTGCGGTGATTATTCGGGATGTTACTAGCTTACGAAAAGTCGACGAAAAAATTCGCAAAGCCCATGCTGAACTAGAGATCAAAGTTGCTCAGCGGACTCAACAATTGGAAAAAGCGAGCAATGTTAAAAGCGCATTTATTTCTAATATAAGTCATGAAATGCGGACTCCTTTGAATGGCATTATTGGCACATTAAACCTTATCAAAAAAGAGCCCCTTAGTGAGCAGCAATTGCAGTACCTTGAAATGACAGAAGTCAGTGTGAATTCTCTTGCGGTGCTGATCAACGATATTTTAGATTTATCAAAAATAGAGGCAGGAAAATTAGACCTCGATTTTAAAGCGTTTAATCCGAGTAAATTAATTGAAAGTTTATGCGGAAGTATGGCTGTTAAAGCCCAAGAGAAAGGGCTTGAGTTTATACTTGATAGTATTGATATAGAGTGCGAATCAATTGTGAGTGATCCCCATCGTTACGCTCAAATTCTTACCAATATTTTAAACAATGCAATTAAGTTTACTACCCAAGGACATATACTCGTAAAAGCTAAGTCGGAACAGGTTGAAGGCGCTCTCTGTATTCTACATTGTTCAGTATCTGATACCGGGATTGGCATTGCCGAAGAAAATAAGAAGCGCTTATTTAGCGCATTTTCTCAGGAAGATAGCGCAATAGCTTCAAAATATGGCGGAACAGGCTTAGGGTTATCAATCTGCAAACAGTTGAGTCATTTGCTTAATGGGCAAGTAACTTTCGAATCAGAAAAGGGAAAAGGAAGTACTTTTTCCTTCACAGTGCAAATTCCTAATGCCAAAGTGACATATAAAGCGCCAGAAAAGCATCTCAGTGGTAAGCGTGTTTCAATATTGGTAGAAAACCCCCAACTGCATCAAACTTTGTGTAACTTAGTGGATAAATTAGGCGCAACAGTCCTACCAGATAATGAACTTAATAGTTACTTAGAATCTAAGGCTGAATTACCCGAAGAGTTACCAGATATCTTAATTGTTGACCAAGTTGATCCTAGAGCGCAATTACTTGAACATCGTTGGGAAGCTATTAAAGAACAAAGTCATCATACTGAAAAAGTGCTTATGTTGTTTAACACCGCTGATGCCAAAACGATGTTTAAGCGTTTGAAGCCTATTTACCTATCCAAACCCGTTTCTGTTTCTGAATTTTTATTAAAGTACATGGATAAGAAACACCAGCAATTAGGCGGCCGTGGAGAGCAGCAAAGAAATAAGATGTTAAATCTAGATGTCTATTCAGATAGCAAATTGACCGGTGCTAGAGTGTTGGTCGTCGATGATAATGAAATAAATGTCGAAGTTGCTGTCGGTATTTTAAAGCCGACTACCGTTGAAATTGTCCGTGCTGCTAATGGCCAAGAAGCAATAGAAAAACTGCAAGCTTCAGGTATCAATGGGAAAGTCATTCACTGTGTGCTAATGGATTGTCAAATGCCTATCATGAATGGCTACGAAGCAACGGCTCAAATTCGAAACGGTGAAGCCGGAGAAGCGTATCGACAAATACCGATTATCGCTATGACAGCAAATGCCATGCTAGGTGAAAGGCAAAAGTGTTTAGATGCAGGTATGAATGATTACGTGACTAAGCCTATTTCCGCTGAAAAGTTAATAAGTAAACTTACCAGTTGGGTGCTATCGGTGTTTAAACCAATTGTAAATGTCATCGATAGCGGCGAAGAGAATAGATCCCTTGTAGAATCAACGTCCTCTAACTGTGAAACCTGGGATAAAGGTGGTGCACTAACTCGGTTAATGAATAATCAAACTTTGCTGAATAAAATATGCAAAATCTTCCTAGAAAGCTCAATTGCAAAAATTCAAAACCTGCGAGAATGCGTTGAACATGGCAATGCAGAAGAAACAACTAAATTAAGTCATTCCCTAAAAGGGGTGAGCGGTGATCTTGGAGCCATGAAGCTACATCAAATATTCGGCAATATAGAGCTTGAAGCCCTAAAAGGAAATTTTACGGCTATGGATAGTTTGTTGCCTAAGATGGAGCAGGAATATGAGATTCTCATTGATGCTATAAAAACGCATTTAAAAGAGAGTGGCTAGTTTCGATTGTTACTATTTAGGGTAATAGTTTCAGAAAGAACTGCTAACTTTGGTTAAAGTGTGTGCCAAAGCTAGCAGTTGAGTAAGATCTTAAACTGCTAAACTGGACGAATTACATAGTGACGTATTCTTCGCCAGAAGTGGGGTGAATAGCAACACAGGCATCAAAATCTGCTTTAGTGGCCCCCATTTTCATGGCTACGCCAAATCCTTGCAGTATTTCATCCATGCCAGCCCCTATGCCATGTAGGCCAACGACTTTTTCTTCCTCACCTGCACAGACTAATTTCATGCGTGTCATTTGACGATGTTTAGTGACGGCGGTGTACATTGCGGCAAACCCAGAGGTATAAACCTTGATATTGTCTTCGCCATATTCTTTTTTCGCTTCGTCTTCACTCAAACCTATAGTGCCAATTGGCGGGTGACTGAATACCACGGTAGGGATCAACGAGTAATCCATCTGCGCATTGGTTTGCCCATTGAATAAGCGTTCAGACAATAAACGTCCCGATTTCACTGCAACCGGAGTGAGTTCAACATAACCAATGTTATCACCTACAGCATAAATGCCATCTACGTTGGTGTTTTGGAATTTGTCGACTTTAATGTAGCCACGGTCGGTAAGTTGAACACCGGTGTTTTCAACGCCAATTTTATCATTAGCAGGTTCACGCCCGATGGCCCAAACAACACAATCGGTATCAATTTTTGTACCGTTTTCAAATTCAATGGTTAATGAACCATCGGCATTTTTGAGCACTTGAGTGGGGGTTGCATGGGTGTGCAGTGTAGGGCCATCTTGGGCCATTAGCTCCACTAAGGTTTCTGATAACATGCTATCAAAATTACGCAAAGGAGCATGTTTACGCACGGCTAAATCAGTTTTTGTCCCCAAAGCATGCATAACTCCAGCAAGTTCGACGGCAATATACCCTGCGCCAATCACAACCGCGCGTTTAGGCTGTTCGTTTAATTCAAAAAAGCCGTTCGAATCAATGCCAAATTCAGCTCCAGGAATGTTAGGTATGGTTGGACGACCTCCGGTAGCAATTAGAATGTGGTCTGCTGTATATTGCTTGCCATTCACTTCAACGGTATTTTTGTCGACAAAAGTGGCAAAGCCTGAAATTAAGGTCACGCCATTTTTTTCAAAACCGCTGCTATAACTACCGTGGATGCGTTTTATATAAGCTTCTCTACTGGCGACTAAGGTTTTCCAATCAAACTTATTGATGGTGACATCAAATCCGTAATCTGGTGCGTATAAGTTAATGGCCTCAGCCACATGCGCACCAAACCACATCACTTTTTTAGGGACACAACCCACATTAACGCAAGTACCGCCAACGGCAGTTGCTTCAATTATTGCTACTTTCTTGCCATATCTTGCTGCGCGGTTAGCTGAAGCAATACCACCACTGCCTCCGCCGATACATATATAATCAAAATCTGCCATGTTTTATCCTGGAGTTAATTGTTTTCATAAGGTTATTGTAGATGAACAAAAAGTACAAAGCCTGTGGATACAAATTTCAAACAAAAAGTTCATGAAGGGAATAAAAAACTTTGTCTATCTCTTGTAATTGCCGTTATGAGGCCTCACCTACACAGTTCCAGCCCTTAAAATATTATTGGATACAGTTATGAATCAAGTCGCCGCTCATCATTCTCAATCAGATATAACGTCTTTGCCACTATTTACGCAAATTAAAACGGCTGAAATTAAAGACTCAATCGAAGAAGCGATTACAAACTGTAAAAACACTATTAATAGGGTGTTAGAGCAAGAGACCGTTAGTTGGCAGAATGTCATTCAACCAATTGACGAAATCGATGATCTTTTAAGTAAGCTTTGGTCACCAGTTTCACATATGAACTCTGTTGTGAGCAATGATGAACTGCGTGAAGCCCATGATGCATGTTTGCCACTATTGTCTGCTTATGGCACTTGGGTGGGTCAACATAAAGGCCTTTATGATGCTTATATTCAAATCAAACAATCTGCAGAATTCGCAACGCTGACGGAAGCCCAGCAAAAAGTCATCGACAACGGTATCCGTGACTTCACCTTGTCAGGTGTTGCTTTGGAAGACAGTAAAAAGCAGCGATACGGTGAAATTAAAAGCCGACTTTCGGATTTATCCTCTACATTCAGTAATAACGTAATGGATGCCACCTTAGCATGGCAAAAGCATATTACCGACAAGTCTGAGTTAGCAGGGTTGCCTGACTCCGCCTTAGATGCGGCGCAGCAGTTGGCCCAAAGCAAAGAATTAGATGGCTGGTTGTTTACTTTAGATATTCCCAGTTATTTACCAGTTATGACTTACGCAGACAATCGTTCTTTACGTGAAGAAATGTATCGCACCTACACCACCCGTGCCTCAGAATTAGGTCCCAATGGAGGGGAGTTCGATAATACTAAGATAATTGAAGAAACCTTAGCCCTACGTCATGAGCTGGCTAACCTTATGGGTTTCAAAAACTACGCTGAACGTTCCTTAGCTACTAAAATGGCGGAGTCTACTGCGCAGGTAACTGGATTTTTAGAAGACTTGGCAAAACGCTCAAAACCCCAAGCCCAAGAAGATTTGCAGGACGTCACCGAGTTCGCAAAATCTCAGCATCAAATGAGCGAACTGAAGGCATGGGATTTGGCCTATTACAGTGAAAAACTAAAACAACAAGAATATTCCATTTCAGATGAACAGTTGCGCCCTTACTTTCCAGAAAAGCAGGTGCTTTCTGGGCTTTTTGAAGTGGTTAACCGTTTATACAAATTAGATATTGTGCAGCGTGAAAATGTTGATGTGTGGCACAAAGACGTAAAATACTACGATATTGTTGATAGTAACGGTGAACTGCGTGGCAGTTTCTATTTAGATCTGTATGCGCGACCTCGCAAACGCGGCGGCGCTTGGATGGATGAGTGTCAGGTTCGCAGAACCCAAGTGGACGGACAATTACAGTATCCAGTGGCCTATCTTACCTGTAACTTTAATGGACCTGTGGGCGACAAACCTGCGTTGTTTACCCATGATGAAGTGATAACCCTGTTCCATGAATTTGGTCACGGTATTCACCATATGTTGACTAAGGTGGATGTGGCCGGTGTTTCCGGTATCAATGGGGTGCCTTGGGACGCGGTGGAATTACCGAGTCAATTTTTAGAAAATTGGTGCTGGCAACCTGAAGCGTTAGCGTTTATCTCTGGCCATTATGAAACAGGCGAAGCTCTGCCTAAAGATTTGCTAGATAAAATGTTAGCAGCCCGTAATTTCCAATCCGCCATGCAGATGATGCGTCAGTTGGAATTTAGTTTGTTCGACTTCACCTTACATGAGCAATATCAACAAGAAAATCCGGTTAACGTACAAGGCTTTATTGAGAAAGTCCGCGAAAAAGTGTCGGTACTCAAAGCGCCAGAGTTCAATCGCTTTCAAAATAGTTTTGGGCATATTTTCGCGGGTGGATACGCCGCTGGTTATTACAGTTACAAATGGGCTGAAGTGCTCAGTTCAGATGCCTTTAGTCGTTTTGAAGAAGAAGGCATTTTCAATCCTCAAGTGGGCTCAGACTTTTTGCATAATGTACTGGAAATGGGCGGAAGCAAAGAGCCTATGGCGTTATTTGTGGCGTTTCGCGGAAGAGAACCAGAGGTTGATGCATTATTACGTCACTCGGGCATTGCCGCTTAACCAATTGAAATTAAGGTAAATAACTTTGGCAACTTTAGAGACCTTTGAGCACTTGTATCAGCGCGCTTGTGAGCGTAAAGGTGGTCCTAAAAATTTAGCCCTTTTGTTGTCAAAGCCACTGCCTCCTAACAAGCTTAAAGAGATTGGTGATGATCGTTTTTTAGCGGAGTTCAGTAAAAAGGTTTTTCAATCGGGTTTTGTGTGGCGAGTGGTACGTAATAAGTGGCCTAAGTTCGAGCAGGCTTTTTTCAATTTTGAAATTGAAAAAGTGATTTTAATGCCAGACGAAATGCTTGAAAAAAAAGCACAAGATCCGAGTATCATTCGTAACTACAACAAAGTGAAAACGATTCGCGAAAATGCATTGATGATCCAAGCCGTTCAACAAGAAAAGGGCAGTTTTGCTGACTTTGTAGCCCAGTGGCCAAATCACGATATTATTGGTTTGTGGGCGTACCTCAAAAAGCATGGTGCTCGTTTAGGTGGGAATACGGGCCCCTACGCATTACGGGCTATAGGCAAAGATACTTTTATCCTTAGCCAAGATGTGGTGGCTTATTTCACTCAGCGAGACCTAATAAGCGGTTCAGCAACATCTAAACGCAGCTTAACCGCCATACAACAAGCATTTAATGATTTTCATCAACAAAGCAATCTGTCAATGCAGGAAATCAGTCAAATTATTTCGTATAGTGTTGGGGACAATCACGTTCAAGTTGAATACTGATTCTAACGTCAGCTTTAATAGTCATGCTTGAAGATTTTCGGTAAACTGATGAGATTAGTTTAAAAGGAAATACCATGAGCAATAGCCAAGTACCCGAGTCTGAAATTAAAACCAAGGACGCAGATAATTCGAACCTATCTCCCTCTCCGCAGGATTCAATAGGTACTCAAGAAGACGATTCCCAAACTCACTTTGGTTTTAAACAAGTTGATAAGACTGACAAAGCCTCTATGGTGGCGGATGTTTTCCATTCGGTCGCTGCAAAATATGACATTATGAACGACATGATGTCCATGGGGATCCATCGCTTATGGAAACGCTTCACTATTGATTGCAGTGGAGTACGCGCTGGGCATAAGGTCTTAGATTTAGCTGGTGGCACAGGTGATTTAGCTGCTAAGTTTTCTAAAATTGTAGGTCAAAACGGTCAGGTCGTATTAGCCGATATCAACAATGCCATGTTAAAAGTCGGCCGCGACAAGCTGCGTAACAAAGGTGTGGTTGGCAATTTGGACTATGTTCAAGCCAATGCTGAAATGTTGCCTTTTCCAGATAATTATTTTGACGTCATTACCATTGCTTTTGGACTGCGTAATGTCACCGATAAAGATAAAGCCTTAGGGTCAATGTATCGTGTTCTAAAGCCTGGTGGTCGGCTATTAGTGTTAGAGTTTTCTAAACCACAAAGTGACATGTTAAGTAAAGCCTATGATTTATATTCCTTCCATTTACTGCCTAAAATGGGGAAATTGGTGGCTAATGATAGTGAGAGTTATCAATACTTGGCTGAGTCAATCAGAATGCATCCAGATCAAGAAACCTTGAAAGGTATGATGGAGTCTGTGGGCTTTGAACAAACCACCTATCACAATTTGACTGGGGGCATAGTTGCGCTGCATAGAGGATTCAAATTTTAATGCCAGCAGCCCAACTCGTGTCATCTGGTATTGAAGGTATTATTAATCAATTACTAAAACTTGATGCCAGTTCAGCTTTGGCCCTGAAAAAGCTCGCGGGGAAACAGCTCAGCGTTGATATCCATGAGTTACCCTGGACTTTAAAGTTTAGTTTTTCTGATCAAGTAGATGTGTTGGTGGTGATGCCTGATGAAGCCCTGCAAAGTGATTGTCATTTGGCGTTATCCTTGTCTACATTACAGAAACTAAAAGACACCAGCCAGATCACCCGTTTAATTCAAAGTGGTGAACTTGTGCTTGAAGGTGATGTAGCCATTGCTCAACAGTTTAGTCAGCTAATCACTGAATTAGATATTGATTGGGAAGAACAGCTATCGAAATACACTGGGGATATGCTTGCCCATAACACTTTCAGGTTAGGCAAAAAGCTCATCCATAATGTGAAAACACAGGCGAATCGTTTAGCTGTCACTTTAGCGGATGCGGCCATTGAAGAAAAACGTATTGTCGCGCCGCCGATTTTAGTCGTCGATTTTTGTGATCAGGTAGATGAACTGCGCAGTGCCACAGATCGTCTTGATGCAAAGATAAGTCGGTTAGAAAGTCAATCTCGCACCTCATCCAACAAGCAGAGCAGTTAAATCAATGCGTACCCTTCGCCTATACAAAATTAATAAAGTGTTATTGCAACATGGCCTGGATGAGCTAATTCCTGACCATTGGCTGCCCTGGTATGCCAAATTGGGCCGGGCTTGTCAGTTTTGGTTACGCAATCAACATCCTGATAAATCCGTAGGGGAGAGAATCAGACTAGCCTTACAAACTTTGGGCCCCGTTTTTATTAAATTTGGTCAAATGCTGTCTACTCGCAGAGATTTATTGCCTGCAGATATTGCCGATGAATTGGCAATCTTGCAGGATAAAGTCGAGCCTTTCGACAGTGAAGTAGCCGTTGATATTATCAAGCAGGCCTTAAATATCACTGAATTGGACGAGCTGTTTGCCACATTTGAAATCACGCCATTGGCCTCTGCGTCTATTGCGCAGGTTCACAGTGCCGTATTAAAAAGTAATCAAAAAGAAGTTATTGTTAAGGTGATTCGCCCAGATATTGCTGGGACAATTTATGCTGATATTGAATTGATGCAGTCCTTGGCATTTGCAGTGCAGAAGTTATTACCTGATGGTAAACGACTTAGACCTGTTGAAGTGGTTGATGAGTATCGAAAAACCATTGTTGAAGAACTTGATTTAGCCAGAGAAGCGGCCAATGGGATCCAGTTAAAACGCAACTTTGAAGGCGCTGAATCACTTTATATTCCAGAAATATACAGTGACTATTGCTCTACCAACGTGATGGTTATGGAGCGTATCTATGGCATTCCAATTTCCAATATCCAAGCGTTAGAAGCACAAAATACCAATATGAAACTGCTCGCTGAACGGGGCGTAGAAGTTTTCTTTACCCAAGTATTTCGGGATAGCTTTTTCCATGCCGACATGCATCCAGGCAATATTTTTGTGTCAAAAATGCATCCAGACAACCCTCAATATATCGCCATAGATTTTGGTATTGTGGGCACTTTAAATAGAGATGATAAGCGTTATTTAGCAGAGAACTTTATTGCTTTTTTCAATCGCGATTATCGCAAAGTCGCGGAATTGCACGTGGACTCTGGCTGGGTACCTGCTGATACTGATATTGAAGCCTTTGAGGTCTCTATTCGTACCGTTTGTGAGCCCATTTTCCAAAAGCCATTGGCGGAGATTTCCTTCAGCAATGTGTTATTGCAGCTATTTAATACCGCCAGACGTTTTAATATGGTGGTGCAGCCTCAATTGGTTCTGTTGCAAAAAACCTTACTCTATGTGGAGGGGCTTGGGCGCATGCTTTATCCCCAGTTAGATCTATGGCAGACCGCAAAGCCGTTTTTGGAGCAGTGGATGAAAGAGCAGATTGGCGTTGTGGCGATGCTGAAAAAAATCAATGCGAATTTACCTTTCTGGTCAGAAAAGCTGCCTGAAATTCCCGACTTAATCTATGATAGTTTGAAACAAGTCAAGCAGTTGCCGGCGCTCCAACAAAAGCACTTTGAACAGCAACAATTGCAACAACGTAGAGCGCAGAAAAACCTGTTCTATGTTCTTACTGGCTCCACTTTACTGATTCTGGCGGCTATTTTTCCTCTTTACGTTAGCAGTTATATCCCCAGTATTGTTTTAACCGGAGGTGGTGTGGGAGCATGGTTGTATGCGTGGTTTAGACACTAATATCTCTTTGCCCTAAGGGTATTCGCAAACGCAAAACAAAACATCAAAACGCCCATAAAGCTTGTTATAAAATCAATCCACAATTTTAGTCATTTCGGGTTCATGTTATATTTAATTTGCATTTTACTAGACGATCGGTCTATTATATCCCCATGAACACAATAAAACTACAAAAACCTAGGCGGGGTAGGCCACCAAAAGTCGCTCGTGATAATCAGGATACACGGGCAGAGCTTATCCGCAGTGGTTTAGAACTTTTAACCGAACAAGGATTCTTCGCTTCTGGTATTGATAAAATACTCAAAAAAGTGGGTGTGCCTAAAGGTTCTTTTTATCATTATTTTGCCAGTAAAGAGGCGTTTGGCCGTGCAGTAATAGAAAGTTACGCCAGTTATTTTGCTAACAAGTTAGACGCTCATCTGCTTAATACTGACTTCGAGCCTATTCAACGAATTTGTCATTTTGTTGCAGATGCTAAAGCGGGCATGCAAAAACATCAGTTTAAGCGAGGTTGTTTGGTTGGCAATCTAGGGCAAGAAGTGGATGTGCTACCAGAAAGTTATCGAGGCTTGTTACTCGAAATCTTTATGGCTTGGCAAGCTCGAATCGAAGCTTGTTTACGTGAGGCGCAACAGCACAAGTTAATTTCACAAAGTGCAAACTGTGCGCTTTTAGCTGAGTTCTTTTGGCTAGGATGGGAAGGTGCAGTGAGTCGTGCTAGATTGGTTCAAGACGCTCAACCCCTAGACCACTTTTTATCACAATTTATCGAAGGATTACCAAGATAGTAGTTTGGTTTTATTTTAACTATTTATAGACGACCGGTCTATATTCGGAGGAAATATGTTTCAAGGTATATTAATTAACAAAGACGACAACGGCTATCACGTTGAATTAAAAGAGTTGGATGACAGCATTCTGCCAGAGGGTGATGTGACTATTAAAGTGACTCACAGCACCTTAAACTACAAAGATGGTTTAGCTATCACTGGCAAGAGCCCAGTTGTTAGAAAATTTCCCATGGTACCAGGAATTGATTTAGCCGGTATCGTTGAGCATTCGGAAACTGACAAATTCAAAGTGGGCGATAAAGTCTTGCTCAATGGTTTTGGTGTGGGTGAAGTTCACTGTGGAGGATTAGCGCAAAAAGCCCGTCTCAAAAGTGAGTGGCTAATACCTTTGCCTGAAGCCTTTACCGAAAGCCAAGCTATGGCCATAGGTACTGCTGGTTATACTGCCATGCTGTGTGTTATTGCTCTTGAAAAAAATGGTGTCACACCAGACAAAGGTGCAGTCTTGGTAACCGGTGCTAACGGCGGTGTGGGAAGTTTTTCCATTAGCCTATTAGCTAAATTAGGTTATCAGGTTGTTGCATCAACAGGTCGTCCAGAACAAGCTGAATATTTGAAAAAGCTGGGTGCCAGCGAGATCATTGACCGTGCAACACTATCTGAGGCCGGTCGTCCCCTTGGCAAAGAACAGTGGGCAGGAGCCGTTGATTCAGTGGGAAGCCACACATTGGCAAATATTTGCGCGGGTCTTAAATACGGTGGAACAGTCGCAGCCTGTGGTTTAGCTCAAGGAATGGACTTCCCAGCTTCAGTAGCGCCTTTTATCCTTCGGGGTATTACTCTAGCGGGGATTGATAGTGTAATGCGTCCTCTAGCAGATCGTATTGAAGCTTGGCAACGTCTAGGCGAGCTGCTTGAACCCTCAACTCTAGATGATATTGCGAATAATATTACCTTGAGTGAGGTGGTAACCACCGCAGAGGAGTTGCTTAAAGGCAATGTTCGCGGAAGAGTGGTAGTGACTTTATAGTTGTTAGCATTGTAATTACTGCTGCGCGCCAATGATGGTTTGTTAGAGCCATATTCGCGGCACTTTCAGCCTTATCCCCAGTACGAGTTAATTTACTTGTACTGGGGGATTATTACCGGGATTTAAAGCAATAAATGGCGATTATGGGGTTCCCATAAGTCCATCACTGGTCCGGCGGGGATAATCTGCGTCGGATTGTATTGGGTATGGCTAAAATAGTAGTGTCGTTTAATATGCACAAAATTGACGGTGTCAGCCACTTTAGGGTACTGATATAGCTCTCGCAAATAACCAGATAGATGCGGGTAGTCAGCTATACGGCGGATATTGCATTTAAAATGCCCCACGTAAACGGCATCGAATCTTATTAGGGTAGTAAACAACCGCCAATCTGCTTCGGTAATTTGCTGACCTACCAAATAGCGTTGTTTAGTGAGTCTTTGTTCCAGCCAATCTAGGGTTTCAAACAAAGGGATCACTGCGTCCTCGTAGGCCATTTGATTCGTTGCAAAACCCGCTTTATACACCCCATTGTTTATGTTGTTGTAGACACGATCATTTATTTCATCAATCTCTTCGCGCAAATCCTGAGGGTAGTAATCTGTATGATTATTGGTAAGCGAATTAAACTGAGAGTTGAAAATTCGTATGATTTCAGCAGATTCGTTATTTACAATGGAGTTGGTCTTTTTATCCCACAGCACAGGAATGGTTACACGACTAGTAATATCCTTCTGAGCCTTCGTATAGACTTGATGCATAAAATCGAAATTGAATAGCTTGTCTCCAGTGGCATCTGGAAACTCAGAAAACTCCCAACCATTTTCCAACATATCCGGAGCGACAACGGAAACATCGATATGTGATTCTAAATCTTTTAACTTCCTGAAAATAAGGGCTCGGTGTGCCCAAGGACACGCAAGAGCAACGTATAAATGGTAACGTCCTGATTCAGGCGTGTATTTTGCGTCGGGTTGAGTCGATATTTGTGCTCTAAACTTGGAGGCTTGTCTTTCAAACTTTCCTCCACTTGATTCTGTGTCATACCACTTATCAACCCATTTTCCATCTACTAACAATCCCATATATCCTCCTTTTTTATTGATGACAATATGACTGCTAAGATTTGCTACGGCTGAAAAGCACTAATAGCCACATTGATGCATAAATTGTGTTCAGCGCTCGCCAAAATATCCTTCAATACGCAAAGCAAGACCATAGGATGCGGAAAAATGCTCATCGCGACGCCATAAAATGAAAGGTTCAACTTCGTAGAATAACCAATTTCTTTTGGTTTGTTTACGTAATTTCACACTGACTAAATGTTCTTCAAGACGGTAGTTTGGTTGCGTTATCCCTTCAATATAATAACCATAGATGACAGCACTTGTATCATCAATTTGTTTAAACCCTTGCCAACTATGCTGCCATAACCAATCGTTGCTTCTGTCTCTATATTCAAAGCGGTTGTGATACCTCAGTAACAAGTGTTTAGAGTAGTCGTAGTCGAAGGTCAGGCTTAGGGATGTACCAAATTTGTCTCTGTTATAATAGTAAACTGAAGCGTCGTAGCGCATCTCCAATGAGTTGCTTAAGCTTAATGCATCTCGGTATCTTGATTTGGCGTAATATTGAAACCTACGACCGAAGCCAATTCTATGAGATAGGCCACTGTCGGGGGATACTTTATAACGTAATGCCAAATTGATACTGTCTTCCCGACTAAATTGACTGTTTCTACTACTCCCAATTTTATCGTCTTGGTCTTCATCAAAGTCGGTCAGGATCAAATCGACCCGGTTTTTTAGATTTGGAAGCTTAACTCTTACCTTCAAACGCGCTTCAAATTCTTCTAAACTTCTTGATCTGGGTTCAATTCCAAGGCGCAGGCGGACTTCTCCAAGTGCTTTTTGATCTTCTTGGAGGTTTTCATTGGCAAAAAAGTTGTCAAACCATTGAGCGGTATCTAAAACAGACTCAGAAATATTTTTATGCATAGAGTCAAGCCACACAGCTTGTTCCTCTTGGGCTGACACGGTTTTACTAAAATGCAAAGTTAGAAAAAATAATGCAACAATTCTAAAATTAGGCAAACTTACTGCTCCAAATAGGGTCTATAAATCATGCTCTTTTTTTATCTATGTATCAAATCCAGTGACGTTTCAATTTAGCTACGTATAATAGCCTTACTAAATTTATAGGAGTTTTCAAATGGGTAATATTGGTTGGGCGCAATTGTTGATTGTTTTGGTTATCGTTTTACTGTTGTTCGGAACCAAAAAGTTACGTTCTTTAGGTGGTGATTTAGGCTCCGCAGTAAAAGGGTTTAAGAAAGCGGTATCCGATAAAGATGCTGACTTTGAAGATGACTCGGCAAAAAACACTGAAGAGAAAATTGAATCCAAAGAGCAAAATGTCCAGCAACAGAATGAAGCTGAAAAGCAACATCAGAAAACTGAATAGTTGAAAAGAAAAACTAGCTTATGTTTGATATCGGATTCTTAGAAATACTGGTCGTGGGTATCCTTGCGCTGTTAGTGCTTGGCCCTGAACGTCTACCAGGCGCTATGCGGAGTGTGGCAAAAACATTTCGCAGCGTGCGCTCAATGGCGTCGGGATTTAAGCAGGAAGTGGAAGAGCAACTGCGGGTTCATGAGTTGCATGAAAACCTAAAAAAAGCAGAACAGCAGGGGCTAGAAAATTTGTCTCCTGACCTGCAAAAAACGGTTGATGAATTAAAAGCATCCGCAGAATCTGTCAATAAGCCTTATGATAAAGATAAACCTTAAATGTCTGATCCAAATAGTTTTATTTCTCATTTAATCGAATTGCGTAGCCGCTTATTAAAGGCGGTTTTAAGTATATTGGTGATATTTGTACCTTTGGCCTTTTTTGCCCAAGATTTATATCATTTGTTGGCAACGCCATTGTTAAACGCAATGCCTAACAATTCTCAAATGATTGCTACTGACGTAGGCGCACCATTTTTTGCGCCTTTTAAATTAACCTTAGTGTTGTCATTCTTTCTTGCTATACCTTTTGTGCTTTATCAAGTTTGGGGTTTTATCGCACCAGGTTTATACCGCAATGAGAAAAAGTTAATCGCCCCCTTACTATTATCAAGTACCTTGCTTTTTTACGCTGGGATAGCGTTTGCCTATTTTGTAGTTTTTCCCGTTATATTCGCCTTTTTTGCGGGCATTGAAATTAGCGGTGTCGCATTTACCACTGATATTAGTAGCTATCTTACTTTTGTTTTAAAACTGTTTTTCGCATTTGGTCTGGCGTTTGAAATTCCTATTGCCGTAATCTTAATGTGTTGGGTCGGGATTACTGATGCAGCCTCATTAAGAGCAAAACGGCCTTATGTGATCGTTGGTGTGTTTGTGGTGGGTATGTTATTGACTCCCCCAGATATTATTTCTCAATCATTGTTAGCCGTTCCTATGTGGATATTATTTGAAATTGGAATAATCATTGGAGCCTTGTACACACCAAATGCAGATGATGACGACGAAGTTGAAAAAGAAGAAGAAAAAAATAACCGGGAAGTATCATGAAAAAATTAATCACCTTAGTGCTATCAATTAGTGTTTACGCAACCAGCATATCTGTTCAAGCTGAAACCATTGGTGACGCGCTTAAAAATTGTGGGCAAGTTCAAAATAGTCTGAAACGTTTAGTTTGTTATGACAAAATTGTTAATCAATTGAACAGTTATGGTGGAGTGCAGGATTTGATGCAAGTTCCCGCCCCTTTGCCCGCTAACAGACCTTCGGCACCGCAGAATGCTAACCCTGACAATGCAAATCAAACCCAGCGTAATGCGGAATTTGGCAGACAAGCGAAATTACCGGAAAACACTGATGATAAAATTTATGCAACTGTGGTTAGTGTCACCCGAGATGGTATGAAACGCGCTATCTTCAAATTGGACAATGGTCACCTCTGGCGTGAACAAGAGGCCACTAACTTTAAAGTAAAAGCCAATGATGTTATCTACATAGAGCGAGGGGCATTAGGTTCTTATCATTTAGGAAGAGACGACCAAAATCGCCGAATTCGAGTGAAGCGTATTAATTAATCTCAGTATGAAGTAGGTGGCTATTTAAACTTGTAGTCAGCTCCCTCAATACTGCTTACTATTTAACAGCTGTATAATAAACCGATAAAAAATTGGTATGTTTATTCTGGGTAAGGAATAGTGGTTTGGCACATTGGTTTGATATTGGGATAAATTTACCTGACAAGCGCTTGCTCTTGCCAGATGTCATTGAGCATGCCCTAAACGCAGATGTAATGGGTATGCTACTTATTGGAACTGAGGTTCAACAAAGTCAGGATGCGCTTTCGATTGCGCAGCAATTTCCGCAAACGTTATTCTCCACTGCAGGCATACATCCCCATCACGCAAAAGATGCTACACCTGATTTTATTCAGCAATTAAGTCATTTGGCAAATAATCAAAAGGTTGTTGCTATAGGTGAATGTGGGCTTGATTTCAATCGTAACTTTTCCCCCCCAGCCACTCAATTGCGGATATTTGAGCAGCAACTAGAATTAGCTTGTGAATTGCAGTTACCTGTTTATTTGCATGAACGAGACGCTTTCTCTGAGCAATTCGCGCTATTAAAAACCTATTCTTCTAAGTTAGCTGGAGCGGTGGTTCATTGTTTTACGGGCAATCTAAAGGAAATGGAAGCCTACTTGGAGTTGGGTTTTTACATTGGCGTGACCGGTTGGGTTTGTGATCCTAAGCGCGGTGAATCCCTAAGAGAAGCCGTATTGGAGTTACCATCAGATAGAATGTTACTAGAAACGGATTCTCCTTATTTATTTCCCAAAACCCTAAAAACCAAGTCCCGCAATAATCAACCAGCAAATATTCCTCATATTGCTGAATATATTGCGAATTTGCGCAATCAAGAACTTCAAGACTTGCAGCAAAGCTGTTGGCAAAATACTATGAATTTATTTGCAGTAGGCGCAAATTTTGAAAACTAATAATAACCAGCAGAGCATCCATAAGACTTGGTATATTGGATTAGTTATTCTGCTGGGATTAATCAGTATTTTTGCGATTGCAAAACTTGGCTCTGCCAACGACTATTTGTTAGAAATAAATAGAGGTACGCTTTATCTCGAAGACACCACTAACTCCCTCAGCATAGAACAATTACGCAATTATCAGAACTCCCAATGGAGCGAAGAAACGTCAGAAGTTTTAGCTTATGGCATGAGTAAAAATCCTTATTGGTTTAAATTTTTCTTGCCGAATAATTTAAGTGATGCCCATAAAATTCTAGAAGTTGACTATGTCATGCTCGATAAGGTGGATATTTGGTTTTTTAGTAGTGGTAAGTTAATTTCCGAATACCATGAAGGGGACAGTTACCCGTTCAACACTCGTCAGATAGAAAGTGAAAAGTTACTCTTCCCAATTCCCGAATCAGAGCAAAGAATATCAGTAATTGTTAAAGTAGAAACCACTGGCACACTGAAAGTCCCCTTGCGAGTGTGGGATGAAAAACAATATTTAATTTATTCTGGTGAGCAAAATTTACTTTTAGGCTTATTTTTTGGCTTTATGGTTGCGATGGCCCTTAGTAATTTATTCTTCTACGTTTCCACCAGAAACCCAAGCTTCTTAAGTTATAGTTTTTATGTGGTGTTTTTGGCTTTAACCTTAGCGACTATGCATGGTGTTGGTTTTAAATACCTTTGGCCTGATTGGGTATGGTTACAAAGCCGCAGTGTCGGTATTTTTGCTACTCTCACTATTTTGTTTGCGTGTGTTTGTACCCGACAATTACTTGAAGTGTATAAACATAGTCAAAATCTAGACAGATTATTAAAATACGCCATTTGGTGGTTATCGTTGTCGGTACTTGCCAGTCTGATTGTTCCCTATTACTACTACATTATGTATTTCCTATTGGCCTTGTGTTTTTCATCCCTATTGGTTTTTATTGTGTCTTTATTGCTAATGTGGCGTGGTGTCAAACTTGCTCGTTTATATCTACTCGCATGGTCAGTTTTAATTGTGGCGGGCTTTTTAGCTGGACTAGAAAGTTCGAACTTACTCGATATCAATATACCCGCACAATATTTTGTGATGCTAGGCGCGGCTATTGAAACTTTTATGTTGGCCTTTGTTTTAGTCATCTCATATACCATTCAGCGCGATGACCAGTATCAAAATCAAGAGCTTGCTTTACTTGAAGAGCGTATGGCTAGAGAAGCCCAAGAAAAAGCCCTCAAGTTGAAAGAAGAAGCACAAGAGAGTTTAGAATACAGCGTGCAAGAGCGAACTCTTGAGTTGGAAATTGCTCTACGAGAATTATCCGAAACAAATAATGAATTAGAGCAGCAAACACGAACTGATAGCCTTACAGGGATCCGCAATCGCAAACATTTTGACAAAAAATTCCAGGCCGAAGCTCGTCGATGCCGACGTGAACGCTCAGATTTGTCTTTAATTATGTTAGACATCGATCATTTTAAGAATATTAATGATACTTATGGACATGTTGCTGGTGACGAAGTCATTAAACATGTGGCAAAAATGCTAAAGCAGAACTTAAAACGTACCACCGATGATGCTTGCCGTTACGGTGGCGAAGAGTTTGCCCTTATTCTGCCCAATACCGATTTCGATGGTGCTAGATCTTTAGGGGAGAAGCTCAGAGAAATCATTGAAAATGCGGTCACTGAAGTTGATGGTCTACAACTTAAAGTGACTATTAGTGCTGGAGTTGCTTCTACTGTTGTAAGCGGAGTAGATGATGAAAAAAGCCTACTAGAAAGTGCGGATAAAGCCTTATATCAAGCCAAGCGTGATGGCCGAAATAGGGTGAGAAGTATACATTTACACCCCCGTGATATTGTTTGAAATTTACAAAGTTGAAAAATTGAAGAGGTAGAGATTTTTATGTTCGAACAAAAGTTTCCTGCTAATCGTATGAGAAGAATGCGCAAACACGAATTTACCCGTGAGTTGATGGCAGAGAATACCTTATCAGTGAAGGATCTCATTTATCCTATGTTTGTTGTCGAGGGAACACAGCAACGAGTGCCGGTTCCTTCTATGCCTGGTGTTGAGCGTTTATCAATAGACTTATTGGTAGAAGAAGCTAAAGAGTTAGTCGAGCTTGGCATACCAGCCATTGCTATTTTTCCGGTAACGCCCCTAGACATAAAGTCGGAATGTGCGAGTGAAGCATTTAATCCACAAGGCTTAGCGCAGCGAGCGGTAAGAGCAATTAAGCACAATGCCCCAGATATTGCAGTGTTGACGGATGTGGCACTTGACCCATTTACTTCTCATGGGCAAGACGGTTTACTTGATGAATCTGGGTATGTGCTCAATGATGAAACCTGTGAAGTACTGGTTAAGCAAGCATTATCCCACGCTGAAGCAGGAGCAGATATAGTTGCTCCTTCTGATATGATGGATGGACGTATTGGTATTATTCGTCAAGCGTTAGAGAAGCATGGCTACATCAATACCTGCATCATGGCTTATTCAGCAAAATATGCATCTAATTACTATGGTCCGTTTCGTGATGCCGTCGGTTCTGCCGGTAATATAAAAGGCGGAAATAAGCATAGTTACCAAATGGATCCTGCTAATTCTGACGAAGCTTTACATGAGATTGGCCTTGATCTAAAAGAAGGTGCAGATATGGTTATGGTTAAACCTGGTATGCCTTACTTAGATATCGTTCGACGCTGCAAAGATACCTTTCAAGTACCAACCTTTGCCTATCAAGTCAGTGGTGAGTATGCCATGCATAAAGCGGCATTTGATAACGGTTGGCTAAATGAAGAAGCAGTTATCATGGAATCCTTACTGGCATTTAAACGGGCAGGGGCAAACGGTATTTTAACTTATTTTGCCAAACAAGCAGCACAAATACTGGCAAGGTAGCTATTCGTTAATGTCCTACCTAGCTCACTATCCTATAGTGAACATTAATGGCATCGAATAATAAAAATGCGTGGCCAAGCATAGTTAAAGTTAATTGTGCTTGGTTTATATCTACTCACCTCTTTTCCAAATTTCAGCGTTATCAGACATTCCTCTTTACCAATTTTAGTTAAACCCAACTAAGTACCGATTCATCACATAACAAATGTGAAAAAGTTTCTAGCGCTAGTGTACTTTTTGCAAATAAACCCCGAAAGGGAATTTACTTAAATCATCCGCACCTATAATATTTTTATATATATCAATATCTTATGTTTATTCTTTTTGTTGGCATGTAAAACGCATTACAAATATCGAACACAAACAAAAGGAGAATATTATGTTGAGCTGGGCACTAACATTTTTAGTTATTGCAATTATCGCAGCTGTATTTGGTTTTGGTGGAATAGCTGGTACCGCAGCCGGAATCGCGAAAATTATCTTTTTTGTATTCGTAGTTTTACTTGTGATTTCACTAATAGCGAATGCACTACGTGGCAAAGGTCCGAAAGTCTAGCGAACTTTGCTAACACCACTTATTTTAGATTTATAACAATATTAAAGTAACGGAGAAACACATGAAAAATTTTAAACATACCCTTCAAATACTATTAGTTGCTGGTTCAGTATTTGCTCTAGCTGCATGTGAGCAAGGTCCTGCTGAGGACGCTGGTGAAAGTGTTGATGAAATGGTTACCGATGCAGGTAACGCCCTTGAGGATGCTTGTGAAGATGTGAAAGAAGGCGTAAAAGCTGAAGATCAAGACTGTTAATCTAGTCAAGATTAATAACATCCAAGCAAACTAAAAGGGCTCTTAGAGCCCTTTTGTATTTTTAAACGAGGTGACTTATGGACTTCAAATTAATAATTATCGCTTTAGTAATTAGTGTTGGTTTTTTTGTAACATCAACTGGACTTGCTGGTGGAAGCCCAATTTATACGTTCTTAGCTTCTTTTGGTTTATTTATGATTATACTAGTTATTAGTATGCTGCTTTTTGCCAAAAAAAATTCGAAAAAGTAAACTGACGTAAGAGCCTTCCTTGCAGTTTAAAGGCAAGGCTGACGCTTTGACAGTTCAGTGGAATAGGTTTGATAAAAGGAACTATTAATGAAAAATCTAGCCAGTCTAGACAAGCTTTTCGATTCAATAAAAACTAGTTTCTGGTTCGTTCCACTATTGATGGTTATAACGTCCATTTTTTCAGCTTGGTTAATGGTCTGGATTGATCATGCTCAAGCCTGGGGAAAGTTAGATTGGCTTCCCTTTTTATATGAAACTGAGCAAAGCACCTTGCTTTCATTGCTCAACACCATCGCCGCTTCAATGATAACGGTTACCAGTATCGCCTTTTCTATAACAATTGTTACCTTAACCTTAGCCTCGTCGCAATTCGGTCCGCGCTTGATTCGTAATTTTATGGACGATAGAGGGACTCAAGTGGTATTGGGAACCTTTATATCGATATTTTCCTACTGTGTGGTGCTAATTTATTCCATGAGCTTAGATTCAAATCAGGACATCATAATGGGTTTGGCTATTATTTGGTGTTTGTTGGCGACATTATTTAGTGTTTTTGTCCTTATTTATTTTATTCATCATGTTTCACGCTCAATTCAAGCTGATAACGTTATTAACGAGCTTTGTGACGAAATTAACCATTCCCTTGAACCTTTATTCTGTGCTGAGACAACACCTAAATTAGGCAAAGAGGCGCGGAAAACTTTTTCTTATACTTTGCCAATATTCGCCGACCAAAGTGGTTATTTACAGCTGTTGAGTAATGACAAATTGCTGGAAATTGCCAGCAAATATGATCTTTTTATTGAGTTTAAATGGCGACCTGGTCATTTGATAAATGAAGGAGCTGAACTAGCGACTTTGAAAAGTTTAAAACCTATCCAAGATGAATTATCTAGCCTTGTAAATCAAAGTTGTGTCATCGGCAGTAATCGAACGCCGATTCAAGATCCCGAGTATGCCATACATCAAATGGTAGAAATCGCCGTGCGTGCTCTGTCTCCTGGAGTTAATGATCCCTATACGGCGATTACTTGCGTTGATAAGTTATGTGTAGTGCTTTGCAATATATCAAAACAAGAATTGCATTCAGGGGAATACTACGGTCAAGATGGTATTTTGAGATTACGTCGCAATCCTTACGATTTTGAGGGGGTAGCTAATTCTGCGTTTGATCAGATTCGCCAGTATTCTGTAAGTTCTGTGGCGGTAAGTATCCGATTAGTCGAGAGTTTATACCGCATCGCTTCGGCAACAGATAAGCCTGATATTCATTCGGTTATCCTGCGTCAATTAGTGGCAATTGAGCAAGGAAAAGAACATGTTCAATATACCGAGCAAGACTCAGAAGATTTCACTAAAAGTGTGCTCAAAGTTAAGAACTTACTTAAAACTACATCATTTCAGTCTTAAGCCAAACTGAGTAGTGAAATCTTGGTTTGTTGAGTCATTCAGACCGACAGTCCAATCATCTTCAGTGATATTCACTTTAAATTGACTGGCAATAGTTAGATGCCTCAACCCTTACCGACTGCACGGTTTCAAGGTTATTCAATCCCAAAAAAAATGTTCCTTAAACTAAACGCCGCAATTCCCAATGCTATTAACACTCTCAAACTTACTTTCTTTAATGCTGTAGAAATTACATTTGAGTATTTCAAAACTACATGATTTTTATCGAGTTTAATATTAAATTATTTAAAATAACCATAATAATCAGACGTTTACGCGTTGGCATCGAATTGGCATTAATAGGATTGTCTAAACAAAAAGGAGAGACTGATATGAAACGTACTACTTGTTCACTAATTATAGCTGCTGCTTTAACAACTGCTTCAATGAGTGCTAACGCAGAAAACGAATGGTCAGATAAAGCAAAAGATGCATGGATTGATGGTAAAGCTGAAACTACTTTACTGTTCAACGGCAATCTAGATTCTTTCGACATTAATACTGACGTTAAAGATGGTGTTATTGTCTTAACTGGTAAAGTTAATACCGACGTAGACAAAGCCCTAGCCGAAGAACTTATGCTATCCCTTGACGGTGTAGATGACGTTGATAACCAGCTAACAGTTATCACTGATGAAGAAGATTCTGACACAGCGCAAATTATGCAATCTTTAAAAGATTCTAAAGTAGAATCGGTAGTGAAAACACGCCTATTGTTTGAGTCAGAAGTTAGCGGTACCGATATCGAAGTTGAAGTTGAAGACGGTATTGTAACCCTCACCGGAGAGCTTGATTCAAACGCTGAGCGTGAGTTAGCAGTTACTATTGCTGAGAATACTGATGATGTGAAAAATGTTGTTTCTAACCTTACTATTGGTAAATAACATCATTGGGTATTACTAAAAAAAGCGCCTCTGGCGCTTTTTTTATTGGGCAATTAAACGCTTTATATAAAATTGCTTGTAACGGTAAAACGGAAGCACTTTAAGAAGTTCTTCTATGGGTATCATTGCAAATGCCCAAAACACTGAAACCTCGAAATGTAGAATTAAAAGTGCGCATATTGGCAGCGAAATCGCCCACTGGGTGATAAGGTGAATTTTTAATACTAGATTACTATTTCCTAAAGCTCGTAGAATATTTCCTGTCACAGTATTGTAGGCTCTGATTATCGGTAGAATCATGTACAACGGAGCTATGAGCAATAAAGCCATTTGCACTTCATTCTCGATATCTGGGTAAATATACTGAATATTCTGGCTCAATATCAAAAATATTAGGGCGATTACAATTGATATGATCATGCCGATTTTAATGCATTTAGCGATAAACAATTTCAGGTCTTGTTTCTCTATTTGCCCCAATGCCTGACTGATGCTGATTGCAGAAGCTTGAGCCCAAGCGTTTGGAAATTGGGTGCCAGCACGTACCCAAGGAAAGATTAAAGTAATGGCTACAAACGCGTATAGATCCAATTGTGCAAATAATAATTGGTAGACGGTTGCGCCAACAAAAAGAACAAAAAAGTTAGCTGCGATGGGAAATATCTCCGCGAATTGCGGCCGTATTTCTGTGATTAGTGGTCTATTTACCGGATAAGTGATGTCCACTTTCTTATTTAATTTAAGGGCAAAGAATAAAAATACAGCTCTTAAAAGTACTGAAATCAGACTTCCCCAAGCAGCCCCTTCTAGTCCCATTCCTGGGTAGTCAGCTACACCATTGATGAGGATGTAACTCAATAGTGCATTCACCGGCAGTTCAATCATAAACCCTTTAAACGGCACCGTAGTATTTCCTATGCCATTACAAAATGCCGTGCTTACTTGGGTGTATGCGGTGAGCAATACGATGTACTTAATAATTGAAATATATGATTCGGTTAATTTTGCGAGTTCGGGGTTATCGGTGATACCGGCAACGAGTTGCGAACTAAAAACGGTTAAAACGAGCATAAAAATTAAAGCAGTAGAGATATTTATGACTAATCCTGACCAATAGGCGATAGCAAGTTCAGCTTGGCTCTTTGTACCAAATGCGCGACCAACCAGAAGCTGTATACCGTTGCCAATTGCAATTTCAATTCCCAATACAAAAGCAACAATAGTGGTGGCAATGCCCATGGCGGCGACTGACAGTTCACCTAAAGGTGCAACTAACAATGTATCAATCATCAACATGGACTGAACTAGCAAGGCGTTAAATGCGAGAGGCCATGCAAGTGCCATATTTTTTTGATTTGAGAATTGGAATTTATCAATGGATTATCTTTTTAAAAAGGCGTCAAAATCACTAAAGTTTTGTTGGGTTTAATTTGAGTTCACTATCATTTAAGCGACATTAGATGAGGTTCAGGAGCCACCAATAAATATTATCCCATAGCAAACCATAATATGTAACTAAAGGGGGTGCGTTAGCAATTTTGCCCTTTTATTACTAGTTTATAGACGCTACCCTTTGCCTATTTAGTGTCATCGGTTATTTACATTAAACTTGAGCAACCTGTTTGTGTTAATCATTTGAAATATTCATTAGCGAAAAATAGCTTAAAGTTTATACTAATCTAATTAAAGGGAGGGAATCTTGATGGCGAAAACAAAAAAACAAGCGGTGGTCCTAGTTCACGGTATTGGTGAACAGAGGCCAATGGAAACGGTAAGAGAGTTTGTTAAATCGGTTTGGGTAAAAGATACCAATTTAGATAATACTCGCTTTTGGAATAAGCCCAGTGAAGTATCCGGTTCTTTTGAGCACCGTCGTCTTACTACTGATTACGCCACTATTAAAAATAGTTCCTCAAAAGAAACCACGTCTCGAGTCGACTTTTACGAATATTACTGGGCGCATCACACTGTTGGTACCACTTTGGAGCATTTGCGGGGGTGGGTTTTCTCAATGTTAAGACGTAAACCTAGTGATTATCCTTCCGCTTTAAAGCCGATGATTTATTTATTGTGGGGGTTAATCTTTACCATATTAGTAATTTTAGTTTCTATTAACTTTTTCGAACCTACAGATAAAGGCCAAGGAGGTGCGAGTCTACATAAGATCTATGAACTGTATATTAGCCCTGTTTTACTTGTTATTTTAAGTATTGCAGTTGCAAAAATCGTCAGCTATCTCGGTGATGTGGCTAGGTACATCACGGCTACGCCATCTAATATCAAAGTCAGAAAAGAGATTCGAGATGGCGGCGTTAAATTACTGGAAAGTATCGCCCAAACTGGGAAGTATGACCGCATTGTTCTTGTTGGTCATAGTTTAGGTTCGATCATTGCCTATGATGTGTTAATTCAATATTGGGCTCGTAAAAATAAGTTCAAAAATGCCGCTGGGGAGTCGTTACCCCTGTCTGAGGGGGCGTTAAAATTAATTCATGAAATGGAAAATATGGATCATCTTCCTAACGTTGATGAGTATCGTAAACTTCAACTTAAATTATTTGAACAGTTAAAGCGTGATGGCGAAGCACGCGGCGAAAATAGCGCAACGTCGCAATGGCTAGTGTCGGATCTAGTTACCTTAGGTAGTCCTCTAACGTATGCAGATTTTTTATTGTTTGATAATAAAATGGACTTTGTAGATAGAAAACTAGACCGTGAATATCCTACATCGCCACCTGTGAAGGAGAATGAACATTACTATTACCAAACTGGAGATGATAAGTTTTTGCATCATGGTGCGGTTTTTAGTTTAGTGCGATGGACAAATATCTACTCAAAACCCTTTAATATTTTCTTTGGAGACCTGATATCGGGTCCAGTAAGTAGAGCTTTTGCAAACCCTCAAATATCAAAAGATATGGTGTCTGAAGAACAACCTGATTCACCTATTTTAGATATTGATGTCGAAGCCGCTTACCCTAATCGTTACCCGCGATTATTTACCCATACCAACTATTGGCGTTGGCACGACAGCTTCGATCGAGAAGGTGCTCCTGAACATATATTAAAACTTCGGGAAAGTTTAGGGCTTGTTCAGTGGTAATACGACTTTAAACTCAGTCGTTGTTCAGATCACTTTCATCAACGAAGTAGTGAATTGCATTGCGTCCTTTGGTTTTCGCGGTATACATTGCTTGATCAGCATTTCTGAATAAAGCATCAATACTTTGGGCATCCTTTGGAAACAAGGCAATTCCGATACTGGCAGTACAAAAAACATCTTTGCCTGCGAGTTTGTATGGTTGCGCTAGTGTCTCTGAGAGCTTTTTAGCGACATGTTTAACATCTTCAGGCAAAGTGGTGCCGATAAACACCACAATAAATTCGTCTCCACCTAAGCGCGCAGCAATGTCGTTATTTCGAATACAGCTTGTTATTCGTTTGGCACATTCAACTAGCACAGTATCGCCAGCCTCATGACCTAAAGTGTCGTTTACACCCTTAAAGTTATCTAGGTCCAACATTGCAATCGCAAGTTGTTTAGAATCTCGTTGGGCATTAGCGATGGAGTTAGCTAAGTGTTCATGCAATAGGTTACGATTTGGTAGATTTGTTAAACTGTCATAATGGGCTTGTTGCCATATAATTTGATCTGCTCTTTGTCGTTCTATTGCGATACGAGCAAGGTTTACAAATTGTTTAATGAGCTTAAATTCGGAATTTTTTAGGGTGGTCACTTTATTGTAGTAAATGCAAAAAGTGCCAAGTACATTCCCTTGATTGCCAATGATTGGCTCGGACCAACAGGTTGCTAACCCCGCTTTCTGCGCCAATTTTGCCCATGCAATCGAATTAGCCTGTGCCGCAATATCAGACACGATGACTCTTTTTCCCGTATAAGCGGCTTCGCTGCAGGGCCCCATTCCAGGGCCTATAGGTGAGCCATCTACACCTTTATTATAAAATTCGGGAAGCTTTGGGGCTGCCCCTAAGGATAAGCTTTCGCCTTTTTTATCGATTAATAAAATTCCGCACATGGCTTCTGGGATTTCGTTTTCTATGGCTTGAGTAATAGCAGGTAGCACCTTGGAGAGTTCATTAGACTTTACGATTAACTCGAGAATTTTAGTGTGCAAGTGGTTAATTTTACCTTTTGCCATTAACTGTCGATTTTTATTTTGCATAAAAACTGAAAATATTAACGAAAAAGCATTGGTGACGAGAAAGGCAGCGATAATACGAGGTAGGGTGAAACTGTCAAATTGCTCGTAAGTCATCAAGCAAACAATAATAATTAAAACAGCGTTGAATAAGCCTGCAATTACAGTGGGTAGCAAGTAGAAACTGGCTATGATGATAGGAAAAACCCAGTAAATTAAGGCGGCGCCTTTAAAATAAATGGCCAGTATGATGGTTACTTGAGCAACAATGGCAAATAAACCACTAAATAATTTAATCTTCCTGGTAAACCAAACCCCAAGAAATGTGATGAAAATTCCACTGACTGCAATAAAGTCCACTAGGATGTGAGCTTTGTCATCGCCTAAGAAGGTTAAAATAAAAAAAGGAAATAATATTAAAGTTGCTGAACCGGTAATCGCTAAAAGGATGATCTCTTCTAGTGAGCGATTTTTCATTTTAACTGTCATGGGAAACTAACATCCTATTCATGAGTTACTACTCTCAATACTTTTCATTTCTAACTGATATCTATAGTCTGTTTTATGGTCATGTTGATTCTTCAAAGTGAAGCATATAACCATCGTTCAAATATTCAGTTTAAGGGTTAGATTGTTAATTTAGAGGGTTTTTCTGCAAAGAATACGGATTTTTGGATGAGCATCAGACGGTATTGTATCTGCTAGTTGGATTGTGTTGTAAAAGGTTTTTATGAGGTACAGCAGAGTTAGAAATCCAGCATACTACTTAGCTGGATTTCCGTAGGTTATTATCAAAAGGTTGCACGGACTCAATATGCTTTTTGAGTCCGTGAAACTTTAGGAACCGAGGTTATTAATTCGGCTCGTTATTGGAACCTTGTTCCGATTGGGGAGTTGACTCCGAGTCGTTAGCAGAGTTTTCACCTTTATCATTGTTATGCTTACTGCTTAGCATTGTATTCAGTTTCTCACCGCCTTTGGCACCAAAATCGAGTGTTCTGATGGGGAAAGGGATCAGGATATCTGCTTCTTCTAAGGCTTTTTTAATCTTCACAATGGCTTCGTGTCTGGCTTGCATAAACCCCGTTTGGCCGGGGTATTTAATCCAAAACCAAACTAATAAATCTACACTGCTAGCGCCAAAGCCCTCTGCAAAGACAGCAGTTTCTTCCTTATTAATCACAAACTCACACTGATTAATTACCTCTACTAGTTTTTCGGCGGCTTGTTCAGGGTCATCTCCATAGGATATCCCTACAGGTACCTCTATCCGTCGTCGTCCAGTAGATGAATAGTTAGTTAGAATATTTCGGAAAAGTATTTTGTTTGGAATGACTTCAATTTGACCAAAGAAAGTTTCTACTAGGGTATTTCTCAGATTGATGGTTTGTACCGTTCCGAATACTTTGTCTGCTTCGATTACATCACCAATTTGAAACGGTTTACGAATACCCATAGCAATCCCTGCAATAAGATTTTCTGCCATATCTTGAAAGGCAAACCCTAAGGCTAAACCGACGATGCCTGCACCTGCTAATAATGAGGTGACTGTGCCAGTCAAACCCAGGAAGTCTAGGGCTATAAACAGCCCAGCTACTAACACCATCGCTTTAATAATCGATGCCAGCAGGTCTGCGATTTGTTTCGACTCTAAGGTTCTGCGCAATACATTACGGACACCTCTTCCCACGAATTTAGCAATAATGCCGAATAAAATGGCAAGAAGAATGGCGACGACAAAATTAGGTAAATGTTTAACTCCTGATTCGAGCCATCCCTCTAATTTGTCGTGAATTAAGGTCCAAAATTTATCAATCTCTATTAGTTCCATGTTGATTACCTGTACGTCTACGATGTTTCTTTATCTGAAATTGCAGATGTTAATTCTGTCAGCTTTTGATAGGTCACTACGATTTGAGCGACTACATTGGCAATGGCTGCTTTTACTTCGAGTTCGCTGGTGGCGCTAACTGCATCATTTAATTGGCCTAAATGTTGTTCTTCAACTTCAATGAGATGCTGAACCAAATCTGAGGGACTCAAACCGACCTGTTTACTTAAAACATTCTGATAATAATCTTCGATGGAGGTGGAGGTCATGGTTTCTTGTTCAGGCAAGTTGTAGTGTTCTTCACCAATTTTCACAAGCTCAGGGATTTGCTTGAAGTAACTTTTAGCGGTATCGAAGCATACTTGCTTAACAGCATAGTGCTTAATATTTTGACCTATAAGGTTATAAAAATCGCCGCCTAAGCGACACATTTGGATGACAGCTTTGAGGAGTGTGCGATTACTTTCCTGTTGATCTTCTTGAGCATTACTATTAACTGACATTTTCAACTCCTTAATGAGCTTGTTTCGGTTTCGAAGTGCCTTGCTGCTAGCACCCTATATAGCAATTTTTTGTAAAACACTATGCAACCATATTTAACATTCAGCATTCGTGCCATAGAGTAAGGTGTTGAATAATATTGCTTTTTTGAATTTTTCAAACTTGACGAGCTTGAATGGAGAGTAAAATTTACATAGTAATTCTAGAACAACTTGTAGGTTTAACAATGTTACAGCAACATTGCGTACCGGTTATCGATACAAAAAAGTGACGTGGTAGTGCTTACTTCGCTGATAAGTTCTAATTATCCAGATGAGTGAAAACTTTTAATGACTGGGGTTGTTGAGTAACCTGAATACTATCTGCTTCACGGTTCTCCCCATCCACAACATACTTCAGCTTTCCTTCGCCGTTAACCGTTATTTTCTTGGCTGTAAGATGATGGATATTGTCGTTATCGTCACTATCAATTAGGGTTCGCAATGCCAGTTGGGCAAGTTTGAGGTAATTTTCCCTGGCTGTTGAAGTCTTAGTGAGCCAAGTAACATCTAATAACCCATCAGTAAAATCGGGTAGACCGCCACCTTGAGCTAACACCGTTGTAGCTGGTGCTGCATTGGCGATAACTAAGCTACCAGTATGAATGGATTGGGGATCATTATCGTCTATTTGAATGCTCAAGTTAGCCGAATTGTTGACTTCTATGGCATCGTACAAAGCACCAATATAGGCTAGTTGACCACTATTGTTCTTTTCATCACGATCGGCTTTTTCAATCATCTTTTGTTCGAAACCGATACCAACGACTAATAGAACAAGTTCATCGTTACATGTAGCTGTATCAATTAACTTTTCACTACCCTCAACAATAGCATTACATGCGACGCTCACGGGGGATACTTTAGATGCTGGCCCATACAAGGCATGACCAAGAGCATTCGCTGTCCCCATCGGCATTATACCTAAGGTAAGATCTGTATTAACAATTTGCGAAGCCACCTCTGTCAAAGTGCCATCACCGCCACAAGCCACTATATACTTAGCTCCTTGTTTAATGGCTTTTTGTGCCATTTCTTTGCCATCTTGATCTGGTGTGGTTTGGTATATTTCAAGATCGTAGTGAGGAGATAAGCGTTGAATAATTTCTTCTTTGCTGTCTTGCCATTTACCGCCGCCAGCAACAGGGTTTGCCACAATCGCAAGTCGGTTCTTTTGTGTGAATACCCCTTGGCTGTGCAGATCTTTTAATTTTTTGAGTTGATGTTTATTCAAACGAGCAGTAGAGCGTGTTTGGTTAATCTCTTGAATAGCCTCTTCCACCCTTAGCTCAGGGTTTTTACTTAGTAAATAGGCAGCCATCACTAATACAGAGCGGCCCCTACCTAATGCACAATGCACTACCGCACCTTTGCCGGCTTTTATATGGTTGTCTAACCAACTGATGGCTTGCAAAAGATCTTCTTTAGAGGGGCTTTGGTGATCTAATACCGGGACATTTAAATAATCCATATTTTCACCCTGTGCTGACACATCTAGCCCGTCAAACTCTGCAGTAACATCGAGTACGGCTTTAACATTTAAGTGATTCAACTCTGGCATGTCTGAAGGGAAAAGACGGCAAGCTAAAAAAAGGTTTTCGCGAATTTTCTGGATGGGTGGAACACTATCTTTTTTGCGCGCCCAAGCGTTGTACAATTGCACACCAAAAAAGAACGGGATAAAAACCCACTTCACGTAAAAGGGGATAGACCCATCAATTTTTTTTCTGAAAATTTTAGGTGATTGAAGAGCGTAGGCAAAGGCAACTAAGACCAGTGAAAAACCAACCCAGATAAACAGTGCTTTAAGCAACAAACTATCCACTAGCAAAGCAAGTGCTAAAGAAAGTAAACCACCCAGCCCATAGTATTTTATAATAAACATACTTCACCTATATCGAAAACTGAATCTACTCGACAAAGTAAAGCGAACTGCGTGCCAACCTTACTGGCTTTTATCTTATTGAATTATATGAAAAACTTTATTTACAATTGTCGGTTTTCGATTGACGGCGCAATAAATACAGACCCTTTCGTAGTTTTTACATTTTATTTTTAAAGTGTTTCCTAGAAATAAGAATATTTATTATAAATATTTGAGCTGAATCCCTATTCCGTATCGCTGTTGGTGACGATTGTAATCAATCAAAGAATCGCCGTATCCGTTAAAATATTGGAAAACCACATCGTATCGTTTATTTAAAGGATAGGTGATATTCAACTCAATACTGCCTTTATTATCTGATTTTAAATTGTTTCTTAATAAAGTAAGAAAATTGAAATTGCCGACTTTCTTACCATAACCTATTTCAAAGTGGCCTAAATAATCAGTAATATCTGGATTGTCATCGCCTTCAGGGCTGTTGATGGTTTCCTTTTCATCTTCTGGAATTCGATACCAAGCTTTTAAATAGTAAACTGAATCTTTATCGCTAAACAAAGCAGAAGCATATAGGCGGTTCCAACTTCTAGATTTTAAACCACTTTGTCCATTGGAATTATGATTTAAACCTAAGTGAACTTGGTCGAATTTTATACCTAGAAAACGATACTGAGTTTTCCAAAAATAGAAAATCTCTGGTTCGTAGTTGGTTTCTCGAAATGGCTTTGATGCTTCGTCATTGTATACTTGCCAAAATGAGGTGACACTGAAACCCGCGTATATCCCTGATAGGTTATCTTCATTTATATGGATCGGCAGTTTCACACTGATTTGATATTTTGCTTCTAGATTATCGACGTTCTCAGAATCCAGTTCTGTCACACCAATAGTATTAGGGTCTTTTACATAAGAAATTGGCAAAATATAATTGGTTTTGTACTGGGTTATTGCGAAAGGGATTTTTAATGCTAGATCATCAGAGGCATCGCGCTTTTCAGTGATGGTTTCCTCGGTCTCAGCCGGTTTAACTTCCAACTCCGAATCACTAATGACTTGGGCCATAGTGAGTTGACTACTAAATAGACTGATAAGACAAACAAAATTCACTATCCTTTGATTTAAACGTGCCATAGAAGTTGCTGCTCTGATGAATTAAGTGGAGGGATCTTTTCATTATTTACCGCCATTTAAAAGCATAAAAGTAAAGTTTTCCATAAATAATCAACATTACTCGTAGCTGGCTTTAAAGTTTCGGTGGAATCTATGCTGTAGCTTTTCTAGGTTTTGAAATCTTCATCCAGTGATAATTTAATTTGGTTAGTAGCAAGGGGGTAAACAATCTATCTAATAAAAAAAACCACCGCTCTCGGTAGTGATGAGAACGATGGCTTGCTCTAGAATTCAATCAGAGCAACAGGACCCTAAGTAAGGGGAGAGGAACAATTAATTTAGTGGGCTTTCTCCATTTCACCTTGATACTTGTCAGCAAGGTTATCTTTTTGAGAAGCCGATAATACTTTGCCTGCTTGTTGGAAAAACTCTTGTTCTTCCTCTGCTAAGTGGTGTTCGACTAAATGTTTAAGCTTTTTCATGGTTGCTAACCAAGCAGGTGATGTCATTTCAGTCTCATCCAGCTTTTCAAGTAACTCATCAATTTCATGGTGCTCAGCAATAGCATGTCTTGATTGTTCAATAGTTTGATCAGACTTCATCAACGGCGAGTAAAAATAACGTTCTTCGGCGATAGCATGATCTATAAGCGCTTGTTTTAGTTCGGCATAAAAATCTCGACGACTCTCAGTATCTCCTGAGGTTTCGACTAATATCTTCATCAGAAGACGTTGCTTTTCATGATCTCTACGAATTGCTTCAAAAATTTCCATTGGATTCTCCCTAACAAATGTTATTTGATTAAAATGGTCATTACTAAGTAGGGTATTGCGAACTTAATGCCATAACGTATCAGTTAATTTAAGTTATTGAAAAATAATGATTAACTGTTTCTTAGAGGTTTTCAAAAGGTAAGCCATCAGCCTTGGTGACGGAAATTATTACAGCGCAAATGTATCTTTTTCAGACTTGAGGGGTATAAATACCTGATGTTTAAATTTAAACAACCACAGGGAGTAAAAAGTGAAGTCATTTTTCATTGCTTATGGGGGAGTTGCGGTCTGTTACCTTATTTTGGATGGTATCTGGCTGGGGGTAGTTGCTAAAAATAGTTATCTTGAGGCCATGCAGGGGATGTTGCGAGAGTCTTACCCTATGACTCCTTGGGTAACCTTCTATTTGTTGTATTGTGCTGCGGCAGTGTATTTGGTGGTGCTGAAAAATATAGATGCACAGTGGTGGCAGGTGTTTTTAGACGGCGCTGTTTTAGGCTTAGCGGCTTATGGTGCCTATAATTTAACGAATTACGCAATCTTGGAGGGATGGCCGTTAGGTATCACCCTGAAGGATTGGGCATGGGGAACCTTTGTCACTGCTACAAGCTGTTTATCTGGCTGGTGGTTGTTGTCTTATGTTAATCAAGACAGTTTTTGAAGGATGTGATCTCAAGGTGTCTAACTGAGAAAGGTCACAAAAAAATGCGAAAGCGATTGCTCGCTTTCGCATCTACTGAAGTGTTTATTATATTGCGCACTGATCAAAGGGCACAACACTTTCTGGGCATATTACCTAAGCGCGTATTTGGCCGTTGCCATTCACTAAGTATTTTTCGGTGGTTAATGACTCTAACCCCATGGGTCCATAGGCATGTAATTTTGTGGTTGCTATACCTATCTCGGCACCTAAGCCTAATTGACTGCCGTCGGAGAAGCGCGAAGAGGCGTTAACCATTACTACAGAGGCATCAACACTGCGCTGGAAACGTTTAGCAGATACTTCGTTTTGAGTACAAATTACCTCAGTATGGTTACTACCGAATTTTGCAATGTGATCTAGAGCTTCGTCCATGCTGTCGACTGTTTTGATCGCAATTTCCAAATCTAAATACTCTTCACCGAAGTCTTCATCTTGAATGACATTGCAACGTGCAATGTGCTTGGCAGAGCGTTCACAAGCGTTGATTGTCACTGAGTGACGAAGTAACACATCGCTGACGATGGGCAATATTTGTTCGGCTATGTCTTTGTGAATAACCAGCCCTTCAATTGCATTACATACGCCAGTGCGCTGAGTTTTGCCGTTAATCAACAATTGAATTGCTGTTTCAAAATCAGCATCGGCGTCAAAATAGAGATGACACACCCCTTTAAAATGCTGAATGACAGGTATCTTACTATTTTCGGTAACATAATTGATTAAGCCTTCTCCGCCGCGAGGGATCACTACATCAATAAAGTCACGCTGCTCTAATAATTCCTGCATCAACTTTCGATCAGGGTTAGGTACAACAGTAATAAGCTCAGGGGGTAAACCATGCTCGATCAATACATTTTGTAGAATTTCTGAAATCGCTTTACTCGAAGCAAGCGCTTCTTTACCACCACGTAAAATTACCGCGTTTCCTGATTTAAAGCATAAGGCCCCAGCGTCAGCTGTAACATTAGGGCGTGCTTCATAAATCATGCAAACTACCCCAAGAGGGACCCGCATTTTACTAATTTCTAATCCGTTGGGGCGTTGTCCCAATTCACGTTGGATACCCACAGGGTCGGCTAGATCGACTATGGTTTCAATTCCCACAGCCATATCTTCTACTCGCTGAGTATTCAAAGTGAGTCGGTCCATCATGGCATCAGATAATTGTGCTTGTTTAGCATTATCTAAATCCACTTTATTTGCTTTCAATATATGTTGCTCGCCATTTCTCAGGGCTTTAGCCATGTCTCGTAATACACGGTCTTTCTTGTCGGTATCTAATACCGCTAGTGTTCTGGCTGCTTTGGCAGCCTGTAGAGATAGGTCTCTAATTAAACTCATTGTTTCTCCAATAGTGCTATATTTTTCTCCGATATTATCGGCCCAGTCTGACGCTGAAATTCGTTGGCAAAATCTTGATCGGTCTGCTCAGCAATAAATGTCAAAAGACAACTGCTGTAGTTTGAGCGTGCTTTTGCTAATCGAGTGCCGTCGTCTTTACGTACAAGCACAGTATCGCCAACTGAAAAGCTGCCTTTGATTTCGAGAATTTCATCACTTGTCAAAGACTCTTCGTTATCTAAGGCTGAAATATCCACATCATTGTCTACCACTACCACACCTTGCTCTTTGGACGTATGTTTCATCCAATGCTCGTGTTCTTTCATGGGGGTTTCATAAGGTTGGAAGTGAGTGCCAGGGTTTTTGCCTTCCAGCAGCATGTTAAAGGTTATTTCGGTAAACCCATTGACGATAAAGGTATCAATGCCATGGGAAACCGCTTTTTCAGCCGCTTCAATCTTAGTCCGCATTCCGCCTGTACCGGTCGCGCTGGTGGCTCCACCAGCCATTTTATAAATGCTTTCATCAATCACTGAAACCCAAGATAAAAGCTTGGCATCATCGTGGGTATGCGGGTTTTTGTCGTATAGACCATCGATGTCGGAACAGATGATCAGCGAATCTGCGTCAGCTGCTCCTGCTACCATAGCCGCTAGGTTGTCATTATCACCTACACGCAAGTTGTCGGTTGTTACGGTATCATTCTCATTAATGATAGGGATAATGCCATTTTCGAGTAAGGTGAAAATAGTTTCACGAATGCTCACATAGCGTTCCCTATCTCTTAGGTCACCATGGGTCAAGAGGATCTGTGCAGACGGAAAGTCGAACAAACGGTCCCATGTCGCCATCATTTCGGTTTGTCCCGCTGCAGCCATTGCTTTTTTGATAGCAATGTTCTCAGTTTCACATTTAAAAAGGTGGCGTCCTGCAGCCACTGAACCAGACGAAACCAAAACTACTTCAATTCCTTTAGCACGACATTTAACAATAAATTGTGCGATTCCCAATAGAAAGTGTGAACTGCATCCTTGATTTTTAGGTGCAATAAGTGCGCTTCCCACTTTAATTACGATTCGTTTCCAATTAAACGTATTCATTTTTCCTGCTTAGTTATTTTTAATAAATTTGATTCAAGCTAATTAATTGTATTGAATTAATTAGTGTACGAACTATATTATCCCTTTTTTTGCTCAAATAAGCAACGACGGGGGGTATAAGCAAGTGGTGGCATTTGTTAAAACAATGATCATGATGGATAGCTATTTACCCTAACCACTGGTATGTGAATTTATATTCAGATAACTTGAATTATTATTCATCTTTTCTCTTATAAATAATTATGATTAATTATATTAAAACGCTTTTTTATTGCGCTATTTCCTTTATTTGGTAGAGTTCAATGCAAATTATTGATTAAATAGCATCATGAAAAAATACGAATCCCTTTTAGTTTCTCTGCGTAAAGTCATCCGCGCAATTGACTTGTATTCAAAGAAATTGAGTAAAGAAACTGGCTTAACCGCACCGCAACTTATTGTCTTACAGCACATTTCTTACAGCGATGGGGTTATGGTGAAGGACATAGCAAACAGCATAAATTTAAGTTCTGCGACTGTAACCAGTATTCTTGATCGGTTGGAAAGTCGGGGATTTGCGATCCGTGAAAGGTCTGCGATTGATAAACGTAAAGTCGAAATTCATCTCACAGAAGCAGGCAAAGAGGCAATTAAAGGCTCACCTACCTTGTTGCAGCAACATTTTATTGCCCGTTTTGAAGCCATGGAAGAATGGGAACAATCGCAAATGCTTGCGACTATGGAGAGAATGGCTTTAATGATGAATGCTGAAGATATCGATGCCGCGCCCCTGTTACAAGTCGGCGGAATTCAAGCCCCTGAATAAGGAGTGTCCAGTTCATACCAAGTTTAGCTAGTTTTAAATTGTTTAGTGTTCTAATTGATTTGCATAAAATTGATTCAAATAGCCATTTAAATGAATTTAGCGCTAACTATCGTGGATGAAATTCAACAATTTCTGAGTACAATTTATCTCTGTTATGGAATTGTCGTTAATCGTTATCAGAGCTGGAGTTAGACTCCAAACTAAACTGATAATATATGTCCAAAGCTTGTTCAACACCGCTAGTCGCTTCTAGAAATAGTTTTGGTAATATCTGGTAACGCAAGGCAACTTCCGTTGACGAATCAAACACATTCACGCCGTACCTTAATTGCACGCCAGGCGCTATATTTCCAGATAAAGAAATTTGTGTACCATCATCACCGCTATTTGCGCCTAAGGCTAAATCTTCGATACCTAATTTCCGGCCTAATTGATCTACTTTATTTTCACTTCCTGTAAGCCCTTGGCTAAGCAGAGCAGCGGCAAGCACTTGGTCATTAGAAGCTTGGCTTTCACTGCCTAAACTGCGACCCATTAATAAATAAGATAAGGCTTCGCTTTGTATCAGCGTTGGTTCGGAGAATATTTCTACTGAAGGTTGCTCGGCAGCACCTGTCACCTTAATACCTGCAATTACGTTATCCTCGGTTTTAGTTTCGTCACGAATAGCCCTTATGTCCAAGCGAGGGTTATCTAAGGGGCCAGAGAAAATAATATTGCCTTTCTGAATCACTAAATCTTGCCCATAAGCTTGATAAGTACCATTGATTAAACTGAGGCTGCCGTTGCCTGTCAGTTTCTGGTTTGACTGTTTTAATTCTATAGCGCCACGAAGGTCGGTTTCTAAACCAAATGCGTCTAGTTTTACATCATCACTTTTTTGCGGATCAATATTGACACTGAACACCATATTTAGGTCACGAGTCGCGGTTTTTTCCTCAATTGGCGCGTTGAGGATTACAGTGTCCTCAGAAGGGGATTGAGCATTTTCCGGTAGATCTTTGACTTTAATGCGAGCATAAAATACATCGGCGTTACCAGATACATTAATCGCATCCTGAGTCATATCTATTTGTAAGTTTGGTGAAAATCGGGTTCTGACTATATCGCGATATTCCAATTCAAAAGTATCGCCCTTCAGGTTAAAGTCACCAATAAGCTGTTCTGACCAATCCAGAGACCCCGAACTACTTCCTTTGCCGTTACCAAATTTGAAATCTCCATTTAGTTTGGCACTTTGACCGCCAAATTCTATATCTTGGTTCCAGTCTGACACTCGTCCAGGAATTTGTTCTCCCGTGAAATTGAAGTTTTTGAGTTGCAACTTACCATTTAAAAGTGGTGTTTCTAAATCACCAGAAAGGGCTAAATCTCCGTTAACTGAGCCTGATAATTCAGTCAATTGTGGGATTAGTTCTTGGTATGGCTTAGCTAAAATTTGGGTTAATTTTACCTTCCCTTGCAAACTACGCTTCTGTTCAAGTTCGTTCATGGTTAAGTCTACACCAATAGCACCTGAGGCTTGGGTTTGAAAATCGAAATGGGATACCAGTTGTTCACCATCTATAGACATATCAAAGGCTAACATTTGCATCTCTATGGGTTTTTTTAGACCCTTAATAGTAATATTGCTTGGTGAAAAGTGTCCTGCAATAGTTGCAACGGGTAAGGTATTAACTACCCACTTACCTTTAGCGGTAAAATAAAACTGGGTATCGGTGGATATATTCTGTAACTGGGGTACGAATTGACTCACCACTTGTAATAACTCAAGTTGATTACCATGCACGTCGAATTGCGCGACTTGTTCTTTGAAGCTGGCTTGATTAACACATAACTCAGCTTGCTGATCATTCCAGCAGTGCGCATCTATCTGATAGTGTTGATTTTGCCAGTCAGCTATTAGTTGCGGCTTTTGTTGCTCTATAGAATAAGCCCCCCATTGACTGGTGAAGTTGCCTTCTACCCATAAACCTGTCCACTTAGTTTGTTCAAGTTGTCCTTCGATTCTGGAGTTTATTTTAAAGGCTTGGCTATCCACCAACGTTATCAACTCATGTCGCTTTCCATCACCACTGAGCTCTATTTGAATATTATTAATTAATTGTTGATTAATCACTAATTGCTCAAGGTCTGTGCGGATATCAAATTGTTTGTTCTTGTCCCACTTAACCTGTCCGTTAGAAACTAAGCTGCGTAGTGAGATTGTTTGGAACTTAAGTTGAGAGGCTGAAAGTTGATAATCAATCGCTGGCTCAGTCAAAGTTCCAGAAACCAATGCGTTTAGTTCAGTGTTTCCTTGTAAGTCTGGATAGAGCTGAGTTAACTCTTGACCGTTAAGGCTTATGACGGCTTCCAGTGCATTCTGAGTATCCAACTTTCCGTTGATGGATAGTCTGTTGTCACCATTAGACAGCACTAAGTTTGGGATCTCGAGCCCCGTACTTTTATCATAAAAAGCCTGGCCGTTGGCTTCAAGAGGGTAACCTAGCCAATCACCATCGGCGCTCAGTTGTTGGACATTTGCTTGCAGGGTTTTTGGGCCATACACCCCATTGTGTTTTAAGGTGGCGTTAATATTTCCCTCTAAATCCGCCCAGAACAATGACGGTTGGATTTGTTCAACTTGTGTATTGCCTTGCCAGCGAGCTTGGTCGGTTAGAATAATCTCTGCGGTGCTATTTATATTTCCACCAAGAGTCTTAATTTGTCCCTTGTTAAGTTGAATTTTTTGATTGTTACCATTTGCCTCAATTTGTACCTGAGTTTCAGGAATATTGCTTGCCGACAAGCTAGTTAGTAGGTCAAATTGGTAGTTTTCTAAATCACCCTTTAAGCTAAGATTGCCTGACGATATTTGGATAGGCTGTTCTAACGGCAGAGTTAAAGGTTGCCAGTCAATTTCTACATCTACGGGTAATTTTGATGAATTTAATGTGGCCGAACCTTTGGCTGTGCCATTGATATCGCCCGTCGCCTGAGTGTAAAACTCTAACGCGTTTAAGTCTCCATCAGCTGTGGCTTCCACAGTTAGTTGATTTTGATGATTAGTCGTTGTCTTAAGAATACTTGAAAGGGCTAAAACATAATCTTGACTTAGGGTTAGATCGACTTGCAGGTCGACTAGTTCGTGTTGCAACTCAAAGTTATTAACTGCAAGGCTGCTATCGTCGATACGAATTGCTGTTACTAAACGCTTAAATGCAAAGAGTTCCTGCTCATTTTGCAGCACAAGGGCGTTGCTAATATTTATGTTTTTAGCATCCAAATCAATGGGGATCTTCAATGGCGGCAATTCAATGGGGTGATATTGCCAACTAGATATTTGTGCAATATCTATTGGGGTTGGTTGTTTTGCAACTGACGGTTCAGGATTTGCTAAAAGGATTTTCGGTTGATTAATTTCTAATGATTCTATAGTTAAGACATCGTGCATATTTAGGTTGGCGAATAATGACTGCCAAGAAAGGATGGCGACGTTTTCAATCTCTACCAATAGGTTGTTGAGTTGGATGTTCGGCGCAATCACGGCCACCGGTAAAGTAACTTTCTCAACACTTTCTTGATTGTCGGTAGACTCAGTTTCTGCCACGAAAACGGTGGCGTTAGCCAAGGAAATATCACTTAGGCAGACTTGTATTAGCATACTGCAAGACCAATCAATGTTGGTTTTGAAATTGCCTAGGTCAACATCAATAGTTTCTGATTTATACTCGATTTTGGGTAATTCAAGGGTACCCAATAAACCACCCGATTTATGCTCAATTCTAAGGCCCTCAACTGAGTTGTTAGCGATGGCAATGATCGCTGAAGTTCCCCATGGAGTGAAAAGAAAACCTAGCAAAGCCAATAAAAACAACAGTATAAATGCTGTCCATTTCCCTGTGCGTTTTAACCACATCATAAAGCTGGCCCCATTGCTAAATGCAATCGTACTGAATTGCCGTAATCACCATGACCACTGGCGAGGTACACTCGTATGGGTCCAACTGGTGACATCCAACTCGCTCCAATCCCCACGCTATAAGCTAACTCTTGCAAAGGTTCATTACTCGCTCCACCGACATCAGTGAATATTGACGCTCGCCAATCATCTGCCACAGGGTAACTGTATTCTAAACTTGCAACATTCAAGTATCGCGCCCCTAAAAGCTCACCTTCTTCTCCATCTTCATCAATTTGGCTAGGCGCTAATGATTGGTATGCAAACCCTCTGACGCTTTGGTCGCCACCAGTAAAGTAACGTAAATCGGATGGCACTTGAGCAAAGTCACTGGTAGAAAGAGCGCCCACCTCTGCACGTGCCAAAAATCGATGATCTCCAATACTGCGTAACCACTTAGTTTGGAAAGTAACTCTGGCTAAGTTGATATCAGAAATAACCGCATCACTTGCCGTTTCTATGGTGAGTTGCTGCATATCACCCCAATTAACATCTAAACCTCCTCTACTGCGATGACGGGAAAGTGTAAATCCGGGAATCAGCAGGGTAGTGGTTTGCTCTGGAGTTTCAGCTTGTTGGAAGCGTGATTGTTCTAAGCGAACGAAAGCGATTTTGTTCCACTCGTTATCTTCACCGGTCCAGTGTCGCTGCAAGGCTAAAGAGATGGTGTCACTGTTCGTATCATTATCATATATGGATTTTAAGCCAAACTGTGCGGTAACGTAGTTGTTCAACGGATCTTCAATTGGAATTTTGTATCTAACACTAGCGGTTTGTTTGGGTTCTGACACATAGATATCAGCACTCATACTGTGACCACGGCTATTCACCCAAGGTCGTTCCCAGCCGAGGGTAACCCTAGGTCCAGTATCGGTAGCTCCTCCTAAGCCCACATCGAAAATATCTCTTGGTCGACTTACCGCAACCACTTCGATGGGAACCTGATTTTGTTCCGCTTCTTCCAATAGCGGGCGGGCAACTACTTGCCTAAAGTAATCAGTTTGTCCCAAACTTTGATTAAATTCGCCTAACTTAGATGCCAAATAAGGTTCACCTACTTTAAATGGCAAAACCTGCATAATGAGTTCCGAAGCTCTTTGGTCCTGTGGAATTTTTAACTTACCAAACTGATAACGAGGACCTGTCTGATATTCGAGACGTATTTCGGCAGTACTAGACTCCACATCAACCTTTATTTCACTGGTTGTAAATTTACTATCAAAAAAGCCTCGATTTAAAGCGGCAGAGTTAAATTTGGATTTGGCGGATTTATATTTGTTATGAATTAGTGGCTCCCCTTTTTTAAGCGGAAGTGAGTTAATTATCGATTTAAACCCTTCGTCATCTTTACCTTCGCCGGTAACTATGACATCCAGTTGAGTAATTTTTACTTGTGGACCTGATGTGATGGTAAGTTCAAGTGAGCTGCATTTCTCAGGGGAATCGAAACCAATAGAGTCAATTGACACGTTATAGTAACCGAATGCCTGACTAGCTTCGGTGACTTTATTCTCAATAGTAATTTTTTCATCTATCGATAAACTACAATCGGCTGGAGCCGAGAGGGTACTAAGATGAGCAGTAATATTAGTTTCTAGAGCGCCATCATCGACACCCTCTAATGCCACGTCAATTCCTAAAGCCTGCCCACTACTAATAGTAAGGAACAAGCTCAATAACCAAGGATTTTTTAATTCTTTAAACACTAAATAAATTATCCAACTAATTCAGACCTAATAACTAAACTATTGTTTTAGCTATTCTCAACACTATGCATAAGCAAAATTCGTGACAAAATAAAAGACGTCTAAGTTATCAGAGTAAAAAGAGCGCACCTAAACCAAGAAAAGCCACAAAACCAACAATGTCAGTGACAGTGGTTAAAATGACTGAGCCGGATAACGCAGGATCTAATTTTAACTTATCCAATAACACGGGAACGCCCACGCCAGCCAAAGCTGCCACACATATATTGACTAAAATTGCACTGCCGATAACCAACCCTAACATAGCGCTGCCAAACCAATAGGAGGCAACTGAAGCTATAACAATGGCCCAAATTATGCCGTTTAGTCCACCAACTTTGAGTTCTTTGATTAAAAGCGCTTTTAAATTTGCCGCATTGACCTGCTTAAGGGCCAAGCCACGAATAATCAAGGTTAAAGTTTGACTCCCAGCAATCCCCCCCATACTGGCTACTACGGGCATTAAGACCGCAAGGGCCACAACTTGTTGCAAGGTTGCTTCAAATAAACCAATAAACCAAGACGCTAAAAAGGCGGTAAGTAAATTAATTCCTAACCATAACGCACGGTTCTTGGCACTTTTTTGCACCGAAGAAAAAAGATCCTCGTCTTCATCCATACCGGCACTGGCCATCAGTTGACGCTCGTACGATTCATTCAGTAATTCACAAGCGGCACCAATATCCACACGCCCTAAGAACTGAAAGTTTTCATCAACTAATGGTAAGCTCGTGTAACCCGAACGTTGAACGTTTAATGCTGCACTATTGCAATCATCACTGGCTTTCAAAATGGTAATGTCATCCTCGGCAATATCTGCTAAATGTGTGTGTTCAGGCGTCGAGTAAATTTTGAAAAGCTTCACGGCTTCAGAATATTGTCCTGCTCTATTAACTAAATAAATACAGTCTGCGTAATCTGGAATTTCCCGTCGTAAAAAGCGTTTTGCATCGCTGACCTTGGCAGATAAAGGTAAAATTAGGTTTTCTGAATTGCGCCAGTGGCCTATTTGTTCCTCAGGATATTGATTTGCACCTTCGTACAATTGCCGTTGTTTTTTATCCATGGCCGCTAGGGCAAGATCCAACAAACGGCTATGTAAAGAGTCTGATAATTCTAGTAAGCTTTCCGCATCAACATCCGTAAATAGGGCTTCTAGTTCTTCATCTGGTGTGGCTGCTAGCAAGGTTTCTCGTGGATCGCCACGCATTTCTACCAAAACATCGAGTTGTTTATGGCGAGGTAATGCATGCCATGCACTTAAACGTTGTTCTAGAGGTAAAGACTCTAACAACAGCGCTATATCGGCTTCGTCCTGAACGGCTATTTTACTATGCAACGACTCGCTGTCAGATTCATCATCGAGATTGACTGCTTCGTGGATTAAATCGGAAATTTGCTCTGACATTCTGCCTCTACCTTAGTTTTTAGCGCTATTGTGTACGTGGCTGAAAACGTTAACGTTGCTTATGCTCTTATAATCAGATTAATTTGGTTAAGATAAGTGGTATATCACTTTTCAAGCTCTGTGAGGCTTACTTCTATACCTCTATATTGCCCGCTTAGTCACCAGTTTTTACCCTGTTAAGCAAAAGTTATAGCCCTGCAAATGTGCTAACCAAGTTCCACATGTATTGTGAGCCCATGCGCAAAGCAAAGTAAAGTGTTGAGTATAATCGAACAACCAGAATCCAGCTGTTAATTTAGATTCTCAGTTATTTATTGGGATGTTGAAGTTTATCGAATTCAATAAACCATAATTGCATAAACTCTTGCATGATTTTTTGTTCTATTTCTATGGCTCTTTCTGTAGGACAAAAAATAGTACAACGGATTTCGGTATGTCCCACATTATTTGTAGACACTTCTATCACAGGTTCGGGACCTGGAATGGTGACATCTAGGCGTCGTTCGATAATTTGATTGTAACGGGTGGCGACATCATAGAAGTCTGCACATTGATGTTTAGCTTTTTCGCGCAAATTATCAATGATTAAATATGGATTGATATCTTCATCCCGAGTAATAGTGAAGTGATGGGTTACATAGCGTTTCAAAAAATTCAGATTTTTGATGGGGCTACTGATCAACCTGTTATTCGGAACATAGAGGGTTTTACCTGAATATTGGTAGCGGTCAATGTCGACTTCTAACATAGTCGTTTTTACCCAGTCTATAGCCGATACTTCACCGGCAAAACCATCCACTTGAATCCAATCACCAATTCTAAACGGGCGAGTAGACATCACATAAAAGAAGCCAATAATGCATTGAATAAACTCCCTGGTTGCAATCACAATTGCCACCGCAAAGGCAGCGATAGAAAGCGCAAAGTTTTGAATTTCGTCTATCCAAAAGCTGAGCAATAGCACTATCATTATGAAGTTCAGCAAGTTTTTAATATTACTCACCAAATAACGCTTATCTAGTCCTTTTTTCTTCGCTCGTTTGCGCACTAGGCTGACTAACGAATATTTGAACGAAATCATCACTATGGCAACGGCCAAAGTGGAAATTAAACGATGTTGGTAAATCAATTCGATCATGCTCAGAATGGAGTGTCCTTGGTTGCTGCAAACCGGTGTTTTTGCAGAGCTGAAGAAATATTATTTGCTAGGCTACAGTAGACAGAGAATGAGTACAAAACGTTTATTTAAAACAGTTTATAACAGTATGCAAATTAACGAATCAGAGGCTATTCTTTTGATACCTAATGTCGCAAATTAAATTGCACAAATATTCCTCAAAAATAGCTTTGTGGTTTACCTAAAGGCCAGTACTATGCAGCCCATTTTATCATACGGAGTTTTACAATGCGTATCGCAATTTTATCGCGAAATCCTAACCTCTATTCGACTAGAAGGCTCAAAGAAGCCGGCGAGTCCCTAGGGCACACTGTCGATATCATCGATACCATGCATTGTTATATGGACGTCACTAGCAGTCGACCTTCGGTGCGTTACAAAGGAAGCGCCTTACCTCAATATGATGCGGTTATTCCGCGGATAGGTGCGTCTGTAACCTTTTACGGTACTTCGGTAGTTAGACAGTTTGAAATGATGGGGACATTTTCCATCAATGAATCTGTTGCAATTAGTCGCTCTAGAGACAAGCTACGCTCACTGCAATTGTTATCTCGTAAAGGGATTGGAATGCCACGGACTGGTTTTGCTAACCATCCAGATAAAATTGATGATTTGATTAAAAACGTAGGCGGAGCTCCGGTAGTGATCAAGTTATTAGAGGGCACTCAAGGAATTGGTGTGGTGCTAGCGGAAACTCAAAAAGCCGCTGAATCTATTATTGAAGCCTTCATGGGGCTTAACGCCAGCATCTTGGTGCAAGAATTTATTGAAGAAGCTGGAGGTTCAGATATACGCTGTTTAGTGGTCGGTGGAAAAGTTATTGCGGCTATGAAACGTCAAGCCGCCGATGGTGAGTTTCGCTCTAATTTGCACCGAGGAGGCACAGCAACGGTTGTGAGGCTTTCTCCTGAAGAGCGCAAAACAGCGGTAGATGCGGCAAAAACCATGGGCTTAAATATGTGTGGGGTAGATTTATTGCGCTCCAATAATGGCCCAGTGGTGATGGAGGTTAACTCGTCTCCAGGGTTAGAAGGTATTGAAAAGGCCACTGGTAAAGATGTAGCTGGCATGATCATTACATTTCTCGAAAACAACGCTAAACCCAATCGCACGAAAACCAAGGGTAAAGGCTAATGGACGACCTTATTATTGGCGGCGTAGCAATACGGGCAGGGGAGAAAAAGCATGTACATATTGAAATGCCGCCCCTATATACCGATACCAACATGTCTATTCCAGTGTATGTGCAACGAGGCAGAAGACCTGGCCCCACTATTTTTGTTAGCGCTGCTATTCATGGTGATGAATTAAATGGGATTGAAATTGTTGGTCGCTTAATTAGAAATCGTTCCATTAAAAACTTGCGAGGGACCTTAATTGCGGTGCCTATGGTGAATGTGTATGGGGTGCTAAACCAAAGCCGTTATTTACCCGATAGACGAGACTTGAACCGTAGTTTCCCCGGCAGTAAAAAAGGCTCATTAGCAGGTCGTATTGCTCACACCTTTTTGAAAGAAATTGTGGCCAAGTGTGATGTAGGAATTGATCTACATACTGGCGCTATCCACCGAAGTAATTTACCTCAGGTGAGAGCAGATCTGGACGACCCAGAAACCTTAAATATGTGCAAAGCATTTGGTTTGCCGGTAATGCTTAACGCCGACATCCGTGATGGTTCTTTGCGTCAAGCTGCGGCCGATCTAGGAGTAAAGGTGGTTTTGTATGAAGCTGGCCAAGCCCTTCGCTACGATGAGTTTTCTATTCGTGCGGGCGTCAAAGGTATTATCAACATTATGCGAGACATCGGCATGTTGAATAAAAGCAGCTCGAAAAAAGAGCATACTATAGAGCCTTTTATTGCTCGCCAAAGTGGCTGGGTAAGAGCCCATGAAAGTGGTTTTGTTCAGCATGTTGCCCAGTTGGGGGATCATGTGGAAAAAGGCGACCCTTTGGCCAGAATCGCTGACCCATTTGGTAACGAGTTGGGTATGCTGTTATGCCCAGCAGAAGGAATTGTCATCGGCAAACAAAATATTCCACTGGCTCAAGAAGGCGAAGCTATGTATCACATCGCTTATTTTAAACAGCCAGATAGCGTGGCTGAAAACGTTGAAATGTTGCAAGATAACTTGGTACTGGGCGAAGTGCCCATGGTTTATTAAATGGGAACCTTAAAAGTGCAAATTTATCAAAATATGCCAGTTATCGGCGCATTAGAGCTATGTAATTTACCAGAACTGACCATTCAAAATTTAACTATGCGGGTAGATACGGGAGCGACAACCTCCTCTTTGCATGTGGATGATATTGAAGAGTTCGAAAAAGACGGTGAAACTTGGGTGAGCTTCAATATTCACCCCGATATTCATGATGTAAATGAAATCGTTCGACGTGAAGCGAAAGTAGCAGCCGTGCGCAAGATAAAAAGTTCTACTGCGACCCGCGAACGTCGGTATTTAATTGAAACCCTGCTGGAAATAGCAGGCCAGTCTTGGAAAATTCAACTGAGCCTCACGGATCGTTCGGAAATGACCTACCTCATGTTGTTAGGTCGAGAGGCAATGAGTGGACGTTTAGTGGTCAATCCCGGTGAAGAGTATTTGCTTAACTTGAATGGGTAATACACACTGAGCGTTAAATGGCGTAGAGTCTTATCCTTCAGCAAGCACATAGAGTGGTATTGTAACGTGATTGGTGTGTTCAAAACACGGTTGCAACTACTTATTATTTATTAAATAAGGCAAAGGTATCATCAGATACCTTTGCTTTTGAAAAGTTTAGAAAATGGTTAATTGATGTCAGGTAAATCGTTAAAACAACATATTTTTAGGTTATCAAGTGGATTGGTTTTGTTATGTGCGATTGCCATATTAACTAACGTATGGATATCGACCATCGATCAGGCTAAGTTGCAATTAGCCAATGACCTAAAAGTCGCCGAGTCGGTGTTCACTCAGGTACTTGATGCCCGAGAAACCCAGTTAATTGATTTAGCGGATGTGCTCACCTCAGATTACGGCTTTAAAGCTGCTATTGGGAGTCAAGATAGCCCTACTATCGATAGTGTTTTAGTGAATCATGGAAAACGTATTTCAGCTGATTTAATGGCGCTGATTTCTCTTGATGGCACCATTACCAACAGTACATCAGACAGTTTAACCATAGGCAATGAGTTTCCCTTTACACAGTTTATAGAACAAGCTGTAGTTAAAGGTGGGACGAGTGAAATTTTGCTAATAAACGACAAATTATATCAAGCAATCTTATTGCGAGTCAGAGTGCCAGGTGCGCCAGCATTAGCTATGGTAGGTTTCGAAATAGATCGAGAACTACTGGATTTAATGAAAAGTATTACGCAGTTAGATGCCACTATCAAAGTTCTTCGTAATCAACAGCAAGTCTTCACTACATCCACCTTAGATCCAGAGTCTATTGACGCTAGTGTTATGTTGGAAAACCAGAACATATCATGGTTTAAATTGTCTTTCTTGCCAGAACACCAATTCATATCTAAATCATTCTTGTTGAAAGAGCGAGAAAACGGTCAAATATGGGCAATGATGTCAGAGGATTCTGAACGGTTATTCGGTGAATTTAATCAATTGCAGATTAAAGTAAGCGTGATTGCATTATTAAGTGTACTTTTGGCTTTATTTCTTGGTGCTGTGGTGGCGCGACAGCTATCGAAACCCCTAGGTAAGTTATCACTTGTTGCGCAAAAAATTGCCGCCGGAAATTATGAAGAACCGGTGGATATAAAGTCTAATACAGTGGAAATTGATAATTTATCGACGTCTTTTCAAACTATGCAAGCCAACGTTCATGAACGTCAAAAGCAAATTAGTTATCAGGCTAGTCATGATTTGTTAACCGATTTACAAAATCGTTATCAGATTAGAGATGTGATTACTGAGAAGTTTGCAAGCCAACAAGCGTTTCAAATAGTGGGCGCAAATATTCTAGGTTTTCGTGGTGTTAATGACATATTTGGCTATCAAAATGGTGACAATTGTCTGCAAGCGGTTGCTAGCAGAATCAAACAGCTTGGTGGTCAAAGTGCAAGATTAAATGGTGGTGAGTTTTTATGGATCCCAGATACGATCTTGTCTGTAGAAAAATTAAAACAGGTTCAAAAAGAAATTGAGAAACCGATTATGATCGGTGATGTAGTGATGAATATTAAATTGGCAGTGGGGGTGTTGTCCTGTCCAGACGATTGTGAAGATACAGATAGTGTATTTAAACGTCTGAATATTACCCTTGATGAAGCGCGGACTTCATCGGATTTAATGATCAGTTATCAAGAAGATATAGAAAAACGATATACCAGAAGACTTGCTATCATCTCTGAATTAAAACATGCCCTAGTCTCTGCTACCTCAGAGTTAAAAATGGTTTACCAACCGAAGCTCGATTTAAAGTCGGGACAGGTAACCCATGCCGAGGCATTAATTCGTTGGAATAGTGCAAGTTTAGGGTTTGTACCACCAGACGAATTCATTGGAATAGCGGAACACGCAGGTTTGATTGGTCAGGTAACAGACTTTGTTATTCGCACTGCTATTGCCGACGCTAAAAAAGTGCTAGATAGCGGCTTGGAAATTTGCATAGCAATTAATCTATCCGCCAAAGATATTCTCAATACCAGCCTGTTAGACACTATCGAAGAACATTTAAAGAGTTATGGGGTAAATGCCAGTTGTTTATCCTTTGAAATTACCGAAAGCGACTTAGTTGCAGATCCGCATAAAGCAGTGGCTGAATTAACTCGTTATAGAGATATGGGATTCTCATTAGCCATAGACGACTTTGGCACCGGTTATTCATCTCTAGCTTATTTAAAACAATTACCGGTTTCAGAGTTAAAAATTGATAAAAGTTTTGTACTTAACTTGGTTGATCAAAGTAGCGATCAGCAAATAGTGCAAACGATTTTAGAACTTGCCCATAATTTTAATTTGGGAGTTATTGCTGAAGGGGTCGAAAACCAGCAAAGCCTGAATTTATTAAAACAATGGGGGTGTGATTGGGTTCAGGGATATCATGTTTGTCGACCAATAGAAGTTGAAGATATGCTCCAGTGGTGTTTGCAGAATAAACAAACTATTTGGTTCGAATAAAAACTCAAATTATTTGAATATTTTCTCCATGATTTGACTATTTGAAGGTTTCGTCATTATTTCGTGATACTTTTGGGATAATTCCCGTCCACAATTTTCCTCGTCAACTAATACTATTGTCGAGGAAAATTTATGAAATCAAGTACTAAAATACTAACTGCTAGCCTACTAACCGTTGCTATGCAACCAGCCTGGTCTGCCGACCTTACCGTTGAAATCCAAAATCTTACTCAGGGGATTTACTTCACCCCTTTGCTTATTGCGGCACATACACCTGATGCGAGCTTGTTTGAGTTAGGTGAAACCGCCTCTGCTGAAATTGAAGCTATGGCTGAAATGGGTAGTTTAGATGGGTTAATGACTATTGGAACATCCGTTAATGCTAATATGGTTGCAAACCCAGTAGGCGGTCTACTTGCGCCTTCATTGTCTACTAGCACTGCTCTTACAACTGATGATTCCAATACCGTATTATCGATTACCGCAATGATATTACCGTCAAACGATGGTTTTGTTGGGTTAGACAACTGGTCAATTCCTAGCGAAGCTGGAACTTATACTTTCTACCTAAATGCGTATGATGCGGGTACAGAAGCAAATGATGAACTGCGCACTAGCATGCCTGTACCTCCACCACTTGATCCACTTCTAGGCAGCGATGGTTCTGGCGTTACTAGCGAAGAATCCAATGCAACAGTACATATACATCGCGGTAATATCGGTGATGACCAAGCCAATGGTGGTACCAGTGATATTGTGAATAGTATTCACCGTTGGTTAAATCCGGTTGCCAAAGTAACAGTAACCGTAAACTAGGAGACTGTTATGTTGCACTTATTTAAAAATAAACCACTACGTTTAGCTATTCTCGCTTCACTTTCACTGGGATTGGTCGCTTGCAATGATAACGATGATCCTGAAACGCCGGTTACACCTGTGCCAGTTAACGTGACTTATCAAGTTACAGTAACTAACCTAACTAATGGCCAGCCATTATCACCGGTTGCGGTAATGTTACACGGCGATGATAAGTTCTGGATGATTGGTGAGTCAGCATCTGTTGAACTAGAAACGATGGCTGAATCTGGAGATAACTCAGGTCTGCTTGCTCTACCCGCTGTGTTAGCATCTGCTTCTGGTGATGCTCCCATTGGACCTGGCGGTAATGAAACCTTTGAAGTAACTATTGAAGATATTACCGATGCCAAACTAACCGTTGCGACAATGTTAGTGAATACAAATGATGCTTTTACCGGTCTTAATGCTTGGGACTTGTCTCAATTAGCGGTTGGAGATTCATGGAAAAGCTCAATGTCTGCCTATGATGCAGGTACCGAGGGGAACTCTGAAGCTGCTGGAACAATTCCTGGACCAGCAGATGGTGGTGTAGGTTTTGAAGATGTTCGCGATGACGTAGATTTTGTAGCTGCTCACCCGGGTGTGGTAACTTCATCAGATAACTTAGCCTCTTCGGTGTTGGATTCACAACATAAATTCGACAACCCAGTTATCACTATTAGTGTGACACGGGTCGAATAGTCGGGCGACAATCAGTTAACTTTAGTTAATCGAGGGTTGCTAGAGTTAACTGTATTTTTAGGTAATTTGATATGACAGATAATGTGCTTTTGGTAGAAGACGATAAGGATATTGCAAACTTGATTCGACTTAATTTGTCCGAATTAGGAATTCAAACAACCCATATTGATAACGGTAAAGCTGCTTTAGAATCAGCACTGAATGAAGATTATTCGCTGATGATTTTAGATGTTATGTTACCGCAGATTAGTGGTTTAGATATTTGTCGTCAGGTAAGGGATAAAAAACCGCAACAAGCCATTATCATGTTAACTGCGAAAAATTCTGAAACTGACCGTGTACTGGGTTTGGAGTTAGGTGCCGATGACTACATGACGAAACCTTTTAGTGTCAGAGAGTTGCAAGCAAGAGTGCGCTCACAGCTCAGAAAAGTTGCACTTCTAGCAGACGCAGGCCGCCACAGCCAACCTGAGAATGAAAAAACACTGTCTATTGGTAATTTAGTGATTAATCAGAAAAATCACCAAGTGCTATTTGACAATGCCCCGCTAGATCTCACAGCCACTGAATTTGAATTGTTATTTCATTTAGCTAGCCATCCTAATCAAGTGTTCAGTCGAAGCCAATTACTGGAATCGGTTTGGGGTTACCATCATAGTGGCTACGAACATACAGTTAATTCCCATATTAATCGTCTGCGCGCGAAAATAGAGCAAGACGCTACAACGCCACTGATAGTACAAACTGTTTGGGGAGTAGGGTATAAATTTAATCCTGAAGGGGTAAATAAACTCGTTTCGAACAATTAGCAAAAAGCATAATCAAATCACTTTTAATTCCAATTTATTATGAGTTGCGTGACCAATTTCTATCAATATAGGGCATACTGAGTGTCGCAAATTATTGACACTGTGTTTTTTTAAAGTTAAAAATCACTATACTGTCAATTTTTAACTCTTGAATATACTCATAGGGATGTGACTTTGGGCACTACTATATTTATCGCTTTTTCAATTGTACTTTTGATTGAAGGGATTGGACCTATGTTGTTCCCTAGACGTTGGAAAAGTTATATTTATCAAATTGCATCTCAGCCAAGTGAACAGCTTCGCACTATTGGTGGTGTTATGGTGATAATTGGTGCCGTGAGTTTATTCTTCCTAGTTGGAAAATAACCTGTCCAGCAATATATAAATCTGTTTTGTGAACCAACTCTAGAACACTTTTTCCTATCAAATTACTATAAGTTAGCAATAAACCTCTCAGAAATTGAAAAAACGGATGATTTATCAGCACAAATTTTGGTAGAATCCACGCCTAATTTCCTGACAGTTTTCTTCAATGGCTAAAAATGTTGTAGTGCTCGGCACCCAATGGGGTGACGAGGGTAAAGGTAAAGTAGTAGATCTACTCACAGATAAAGCGACCTATGTGGTCCGTTATCAAGGCGGACACAATGCAGGTCACACACTCGTAATCGACGGCGAAAAAACCGTTCTGCATTTAATTCCTTCTGGTGTTTTGCGTGACAATGTTACCTGCGTAATCGGTAATGGTGTGGTGCTAAGCCCCGAGGCTTTATTAAAAGAAATGAAAATGCTTCAAGATCGCGGCATTCCGGTCAAAGAGCGCTTGGTTATCAGTGAAGCTTGTCCTTTAATACTTCCCTATCATATTGCTTTAGATATGGCGCGGGAAGAAGCTCGTGGTGCTAAAGCAATTGGTACTACTGGTCGTGGTATTGGACCGGCTTATGAAGATAAGGTCTCTCGTCGTGGGCTGCGTGTGGGTGATTTATTTAACGCTGAAGATTTCGCGGTTAAATTAAAAGAAATTCTTGAGTACCATAACTTCGTAATGACTAATTACTATAAAGTTGACCCTGTGGATTATGACACAGTGTTAAAAGATGCCCTTGCGGTTGCTGACATCTTAAAATCTATGGTTGTGGATGTGACTGACGTATTGGACAAAGCAAGATTACGTGGCGATGCCATAATGTTCGAAGGCGCACAAGGTACCTTGTTAGATATCGACCACGGAACTTATCCCTACGTTACTTCGTCAAATACAACTGTAGGTGGTGTGGCAACGGGCGCTGGTTTCGGCCCTCTTAACTTAGATTATGTACTTGGTATTGTAAAAGCTTATACAACTCGTGTTGGCTCTGGACCTTTCCCAACTGAGTTGGATTGTGAAGTGGGTCAACATCTAGGTATTAAAGGTCATGAGTTTGGTGCCACTACAGGTCGTAAACGTCGTACTGGTTGGTTTGATGCTGTCGCAATGAAACGTGCTGTTCAAATCAACTCTATTACTGGTTTCTGCTTGACCAAACTAGACGTTCTGGATGGTTTAGAAGAATTAAGCATCTGTACCGGTTATCAGCACGCTGATGGCACGATTAAAGATGTACCACCTATGGCAGCTGATGATTATGACCTTATCAAGCCAGTGTATGAAACTATGCCAGGATGGAGTGAAAACTCTTACGGTGTGACCAGTTATGATGGATTGCCCCAAGCGGCGAAAAATTACATCAAGCGTCTTGAAGAGCTTACTGGTGTGCCTATTGATATTATTTCAACGGGCCCTGATAGAAACGAAACTATTGTTTTGAATCATCCTTTTTCTGCATAGCCGCTGATTCTTAGTATTAAAAAGCCGCTTTTTAAGCGGCTTTTTTTATGGGGTAAAGATTAACAATAATTCATAATTATCATTGCATAATTGGGTTATAACTATATGTGTACTAATAGGGACTTGAAACTTATTAAGAGGTGTTTATGAATACGGGCAATCCAGATGCTACTGCAACTGAGCAAATTTCCGATATTGAAGACAAAGTTACAGCTATACGTGAAGTCTTTGCCAGTGGTTACAGCAAAGAATACGCCTGGCGTGTTGAACAACTCAAGCAACTGGAATTGTTAATCCATGAAAAACAAAACCTATTGTTAGAAGCCTTAGCTGCGGATTTAGGTAAGTGTAAAACCGAAGCCTGGATATCTGAGTTAGGTTTTGTTTTAAGCGATATAAAACACACTCTTAAACATTTGAAAAAATGGATGAAACCCCGTAAAACATCCACCCCTGTGGGAGCGCAACCGGGTAAAAGCTATGTTCTGCCAGAACCGCTGGGAACCGTGCTAATCATTGGTGCGTGGAATTATCCTTTCCAGTTAGTACTTGCTCCTCTGGTGGCAGCAATAGCAGCAGGTAACTGTGCGGTGCTCAAACCATCAGAATTAGCCAGTCAAATGTCGAAACTGCTGGCAGAGCTTATTCCTGAGTACTTAGATACGAACGCCTTTGCCGTAGTGGAAGGGGCCGTTGATGAAACCACCGAATTATTAGCCCAGCGATTTGATCATATCTTTTATACTGGCGGAGAAGCTGTGGGCAGAATTGTGATGTCGGCTGCGGCTAAACATCTCACACCTGTCACCCTAGAGCTGGGGGGCAAGAGTCCATGTATTGTCGATAATACCGCGAATATTGATGTGACTGCCGCCAGGATCGTGTGGAGCAAATGGATGAATGCGGGGCAAACCTGTGTGGCACCCGACTATATTTTGGTTGATAAAAGCGTAGCGGATCAATTGCTGGTGGCTATTGAGAAGAAAATACAGGCTTTTTACGGAGAGTCAGCAGAGACCAGCGAAGATTATGGCAAAATTATCAATCAACGACATTTCCAACGCTTAGGAAGTTATTTAGAAAATCAAAATGTGGTGTTTGGCGGCGGACAAAATGTGCAAACCGGCTATTTCGAACCCACTTTGGTGTTAAACCCGTCTTTAGATAGTGAGCTGATGCAGCAAGAAATATTTGGACCAATTTTGCCTATTATTACCTTAGACTCCATTAATCAAGCGATTCCATTCGTTAATCAGCGTTCTAAGCCTCTGGCTTTGTATGTTTATACAAATAACGATGACTATGCACAAAAGGTTTTACATCAAACCTCGGCTGGCAACGTGTGTGTTAACGATGGTTTTATGTTTATGACGAACCCTAACTTACCCTTTGGTGGTGTCGGTAACAGTGGTATGGGGAGTTATCATGGTCGCTCTGGCTTCGACCGCCTAAGTCACTTAAAAACGGTAATGGAACGAAGTTTCAAGTTTGACGTGAGCTTACGCTATCCCCCTTTCAGTAAATTAAAATTGTCCATGTTAAAAAGGATTCTGTAATGGCAAATAGTGATATCCGCCCATTTCATTTGGCTATCCCGGTAGATAATCTGCAACAAGCCGAACGCTTTTATGGCGAGCTGCTAGGGTGCTCTAAAGGGCGACAAAGTGAACAGTGGATTGACTGGAATTTTTACGGTCATCAACTGGTTACTCATTTAGTTGATAAAATGCCGTCAACGCCCACACCCAATGAGGTGGACGATAAATCTGTTCCTGTGCCTCACTTTGGGGTGGTATTAAGCATGGCTGATTGGCACATATTGGCAGAACGAATGAAACAGCATAATACTGAACTTATTATTAAGCCCTATGTGCGTTTTGCCGGACAAGCGGGGGAGCAGGCGACTATGTTTTTTCTCGACCCTAGTGGCAACGCTTTGGAGTTTAAAGCCTTCAATGACTTACAACAGTTGTTTGCGGTCTAAATAAGAGCCTTAATTACCTGAGGTGTGTATCGACTCGTCAAACATTAGTTCTTGCTGAGCAGGCGCTTCAGGTTGTTGCTGTTTAACTTTTTTAGTCGCTGTATATCGACCTGGAATGTGATTGACGGCAATTAAAATGTTCAATGTCACTGCGCCTAATACCGACAATACCACTATGTTAAAATCAAACATTAACAGTGATGACATTAGAATAATACAATCCGCCACTAAACCAATATTACCCGCTCTAAGGTTAAATTTATTTTGCAGATAAAGAGCTAAAATACCCAGCCCACCTAAACTTGATTTGTGTCTAAACATGATCAACATGCCAATCCCAATAAGCATGCCACCCACAGTGGCGGCAAACACAGGATCGAGGTCAGAAATGACGATAAAATGGTCCATGTATTCTGTCATCAGCGAGACTAAAGTGACTGAAATAAAGGTATTGATGGTGAAACGCTTGCTTAACTTGGTCCAAGCTAAAAAATAGAAAGGTATGTTAACCACAAAGAACACTGCACCAAAACTAAAGGGTACGAAATGTGTTCCTATGATTGCGATTCCTGCACTGCCACCGGTTAAAATTCCCTGAGTTCCAAAAAATACAACGCCTAAAGATACGAATATACCTGCACTGAGAAGTGCTAAAACATCTTCGTAGAATCGGTGTGTAGGGAATGGCATAACGGATGGGTTTCCTTCTCTCAATGGTGGCTTTGGAATTTGGCGCAAGTGTACCGTAATTAGCGCAGCTTGAAAGGTTAGGGGGTGTATGGGGTGGTGGAAAATTGAGCACCTAAAGTATCGCTTTCTTTACGACTCTTTACGCTAAGGTAAATGGACTGTTGATTAGATGTAACTAGCGGTGGGATTGATGGGAAAATGTCCCAGAATTACAACTTTTGGTCCTAATTTTAATACTATATTTGTCCCAGAATTCTAAGTTTATGTCCCAAATCTAGTGGTATTCTCTGATCATAAAGGCGGTACTGCTAAGCTCGCTTTATCTTAGTTAATCATCTAATATTTTTAGAAAATATTTATTATAACAGTGTGTTTATTGTAAGTAAGCACCAACTCATTATTGGTGCTTAGGCAAATTGCTGAGCACATCTAGGTTTAGTGTGTGTTCTGCTAAATAAAGGGTAAACTGGGATCAAACTTACCTTTTTCAATGGCGTTTATGGTCTGCCGAGATTCATCCAACGCATCGGCTAAATCTGCTTGGGTCTAGTCACGCTCAGTCTGCATAACTTTTAGTCGGTTTTTAACATATATCTCCTATAACCCATAGCCACAGAGATGCCATTTCACAATCTTGCACCGGTAATATTGATATTATTGGCCACTCAATGGGCGTGACTTTAGCCGCTCAACTGGTTTCCAAGTTGGCGATATCGAGTACCGTTGATACCTTTGTGGGTATTGTCGGCGCTTTGGGTGGCCTTTATGGCACTCCGCTAGGCGCAAAAGTGTATTCCATTAACAGCAATATTGACCAGATCGTTTGTAGCATTGGGGTTTGTTCAGAGGGGGAATACATAGCAGTCTAATATGGAGCGCAGATGCCAGCTATACTTATGTGTTGGGTGATTATGGCTTGCAAACTGAAACAGCCGCAACTCATCTAAGTTTGATTCAATAAATAGAGAAAAATAAAAACACCCAATGGATAGGATCCATTAGGTGTTTTTAACTGCATGCTAAATGTTGTTTAGGTGGGTTATACCCGCTCAAACACAGTAGCGATGCCTTGACCAAGACCAATACACATAGTCGCTAAACCAACTGATTTGTCGTTAGCTTCCATTAGATTGAGCAAGGTGGTAGAGATACGTGAACCTGAACAACCTAGTGGGTGGCCTAATGCAATTGCACCACCATTGAGGTTAACTTTGTCTTCGTATGTATCGATCCAGCCTAACTGTTTGATACATGACAATGCTTGGGCAGCAAAGGCTTCATTGAATTCTGCCAACTCAATATCATCCATAGTCATGCCAGCACGTTTAAGTGCTTTTTTGGTTGCAGGTACTGGACCAAAGCCCATAATTGCAGCATCACATCCAGCCACAGCCATAGAACGAATCTTAGCGCGAGGCGTTAAACCAAGGGCCTTAGCGCGTTCTGCAGACATAAGTAACATAGCAGAAGCACCATCAGATATTGCTGATGAAGTACCAGCGGTCACTGTGCCGTTTACTGGATCAAATACTGGACGAAGTGCCGCCATTGTCTCAATGGTAGAATCTGGGCGAATTACTTCATCTGCATCAATCAGTTTCAATACACCGTTTGCGTCGTGGCCTTCAGTGGCAACAATCTCATTCCAGCGACCTTCTAGGTGCGCTTTATGTGCTAATTGATGTGAGCGAGCACCAAAGGCGTCTTGCATTTCACGAGTTATACCGTTTTGTCTACCTAGTAGCTCAGCGGTCATACCCATGTTGCCAGATGCTTTTGCTGTGTGTTTTGCCAACCCAGGGTGAAAATCAAGGTTAAAGTTCATAGGAACATGCCCCATGTGCTCAACACCACCAATCATATAAACATCACCCATGCCAGTCATAATGCCTTTAGCCGCATCATGTAAGGCCTGCATAGAAGAACCACATAAGCGGTTAACTGTCACAGCTGCTGTTGTACGTGGGATCTGGGTTAATAGTTGGGCATTACGGGCAACGTTAAAACCCTGTTCTTTGGTTTGTTGTACACATCCCCAAATGATGTCTTCAATTTCACTTGGGTCAACACCAGGGTTACGCTCTAGCAATTTGCTCATTAGGTGAGCAGACAAAGTTTCTGCTCGAACGTTACGGAAAATACCGCCTTTAGAACGACCCATAGGGGTACGAATGCAATCAATAACAACTACGTCTTTCATGTTAAGTCTCCTTGGGTCTGTTTAGGCTGAAAGTTGAAAGTAAGATTTACCAGAAGCGGCCATTTCGCGAACGCCATCTGTGATTTGGTAAATCGGTCCTAAATGCGCATATTTATCCGCCAAGGCTACAAAATTACTCAATCCCATTGTTTCAATGTAGCGGAATACACCGCCTCTAAACGGTGGGAAGCCCAAACCGTATAGTAATGCCATATCTGCTTCAGCTGCACTGCCCACTATGCCTTCTTCTAAGCAACGAATCATTTCGTTGGCCATAGGAATCATTAAGCGAGCAATGATTTCTTCTTTATCAAAGTCTTTGCTTTGAGCACAAATAGGTTTGATTAACTCATAGGCTTCAGGTGCTGGAGTTTTGTTCGGACGACCACGTTTATCAACACCAAAGTTATAGAAACCTTTGCCATTCTTTTGACCAAGTCGATCAGCTTTATACAATGCGGTAACAGGATCATTGCCAATTTTTTGCATGCGTTCAGGTATGCCGTCAGACATTACACTTGATGCATGGTCTGCTGTGTCCATACCCACTACATCTAACAAGTATGCAGGGCCCATTGGCCAACCGAAGATTTTTTCCATTACTTTATCTATGGCCACAAAATCAGCGCCATCTAAGACGATTTTGCTAAAGCCGGCGAAGTAGGGGAATAACACACGATTGACTAAAAATCCTGGGCAGTCGTTAACTACTATGGGAGTTTTGCCCATTTTTAAGGTAGCGGCGACCACGGTATTAATGGTTTCTTCAGAGGTTTTTTCACCACGAATAATTTCAACCAATGGCATTTTGTGAACTGGATTAAAGAAATGCATGCCACAGAAACGTTCAGGCTTATCTAAGCTCTCGGCTAACTGGTTAATGGAGATGGTTGAGGTGTTAGAACAAATGATTGCGTCATCGGCAACAGCTTGTTCAGTCTCTTTTAACACAATGCCTTTAACTTTTGGATTCTCTACGACCGCTTCAATTACTAAGTCGGCGTCTTTAATCGCAGAATATTCAAGAGTCGGCACGATATTGTTTAAAGTTGAGGCCATTTTGGCAGCACTGACTTTGCCACGTTGCATGCCTTTACCTAATATTTTGGCTGCTTCGTTTAAACCAAGATCAAGGGCAGGTTGAGCAATGTCTTTCATGATAACAGGTGTACCTTTGACCGCAGATTGGTAGGCGATTCCGCCACCCATAATACCTGCGCCTAATACGGCTGTTTGTTTGATTGCTTTGCTAGCTGCTTTAGCTTGCTTTTTACCTTTACTCTTAACAAGTTGATCCGCTAGGAAAATGCCGACTTGGGCTTTAGCTTCATCAGATTTAGCTAATTGAGTAAAACCTTGGTTTTCAAGCTTCAACGCACCTTCGCGGTCAAGGCCAGCGGCTTTGCTCACAGTATCAACCATCATATGTGGTGCTGGGTAGTGTTTTCCGGCTTGGGCTGCAACCATTGCTTTAGCCGTGGAGAAACTCATCATGGCTTCATTCTTACCAAGAGTAAGAGGTGCTTTCTTTTGCGCTCGACGAGCTTGCCAATCAAATTTACCAGCAATAGCATCTAATAAGATACTTTTACCTGCTTCAATTAGGTGTTCCGGTGCGACAACGCTATCAACTGCACCTTCTGCTAAGGCTTTCGGGGCTTTTCTGTCGCGTCCGGTTGTCATCCATTCTAGGGCGTTATCTGAACCGATTAGTCTCGGCAAACGAATGGTACCACCAAAACCAGGCATTAAACCCAATTTTACTTCTGGTAAACCTATGCTTGCCGTGGTGTCGGCAACACGTAGGTCGCACGCTAAAGTCATTTCACAGCCGCCACCTAACGCGAAACCATTTATCGCTGCTACCGTAGGAAAAGGTAGATCTTCGAATCTATCAAACACTTGAGACGATTGTTCTACCCAATGCAGAACTTTTTCTTCAGGCATATCAAAAAGGCCGGTAAATTCGGTAATGTCTGCACCAACAATAAATGTAGATTTAGCAGAACGAACTAGAAGACCTTTAATGTCGCTATTGGCAGCTAATGCTTGTGTCGCTTGATCTAATTCATTGACGGTTTGCTGGTCAAATTTGTTCACGGAACCTTGTGCGTCAAACACAAGTTCGGCGAGACCATTGTCCAGTAATTTCGCACAAAGGCTCTTGCCTTCAAAAATCATCTTTATCTCCTTCAGTTTAAGGCAGAATAAATGGCTATAATTAATTTCAGTAAAAATCTAAAATAGGTTAAGCCATCATTGTAGGGTTTTATTTTAATTAATTATTCAAATATAAATGTGTAATTTATTGCACTAAAACAGTAAATTGTTGTCGAGTTTATAGTAATTCACCTAAGTCTGAGCTCATAATAACATGTGGTCGGATGTCTATTATTCAATTTATTTATGTATTAATATTTTTTGAACAAAAGAAGTGAGTGGATACTTTGTTCAGATATTTTATCATTCGGGGATATGACAGCCGTTATGAACTACTTTTTCCGGAACGCTTTTGTTGTGCTGACAATATTTTGTTGTTACAGCAGCCCCTTATTAGCGCAATCCCAAGAGACCGCCACTGAAGATGCTTTAGCTCATCAAAGAAATGTGTTTAAAGCGTTGGAAAACATGGTTGCCAAGCCAAATTCACCAGAATATGGCCGTTTACGAGAGCAACTAAAAGGATACCCGTTAGAGCCTTATATTGAGCAAAAGACGCTCAAGGCCCATCCATACCTTGCTAACCAAGAAAAAATTAAGTCGTTCTTAGCCGAGCATGAAGGCTCGCCATTAGGCCGTTCTCTTCGTTATGTGTGGTTAACTTATTTAAAAAAGAAAAATTATGCTGATTTATACATGGCGTATTTTCGACCGACTTCCAATGTTGAACTAACTTGTCAATATTTAACTTATCAACTGCAAGAGCCCAAAAACCTTGAAAGTGTGTTTGCCAAAGTTTCTCAGCTTTGGGTGGTAGGTAAGTCTCAGCCAAATGAATGTGACACTGTGTTTGATGCTTGGACAAAAGCAGGGTTTAGAACAGAAGATAAGGTGCTGAAACGTCTAGCGCTGGCTGGCAATGGTGGTAGCCACACGCTTATTCCCTATCTTAAAACCCTATTACCTGCTGAAAAACAATATTTAGCTGATTTATGGTTGCGGGTGCGCCGTTCTCCTAATTACGTTAGTCATTTGTCTAAATTCCCAAACAAAAATCCCCAATTAGAATTGGATATTATTCAGTACGGTTTAGGACGCTTAATATGGCGTGAAGAAGAGTTAGCGATTAAAACGTGGCAATCAGTTTTAAGTAAGTTCGATGTTGATCAAATCCGCCAGTATAAACTTGCTGGTAAATTTGCGGTGGCGTTAGCTGTTGCCGAGCATGAAAAAGCCGATGAGTGGTTAGAAAAAGCCAGCCATGAAAATGCAGAAGAGCAACTATTTCGTTGGCATCTTGCCCATGTATTAAAAAGTGGAAATTGGCAACATGCATTAGAAGTCATTGAGCAGATGCCAGAAAAAAACCGCTCTGAATTAAGCGCTAGATATTGGCAAGCCCGTGCGTTGGAAAAAATGGAAGCCTTCGATAATGCCAATCAAAACTACCAATGGTTAGCAAAACAGCGTCATTACTACGGATTTTTAGCCAGTGGTAAGCTAGCCAAAACCCCGAAAATTATTGATCGTCCGCTGGATTTTGATAAACAGACTCTAAACACAGTAGCCAATTTCGATGCCGCAAAACGGGCTTATGAATTTCTGCAATTACAACGATTCACTTCGGCTAGACGAGAGTGGTTTCACCTACAGTCGCAACTTGATCAACAGCAAAAGCTGGTATCAGCAGTTCTGGCTGATAGTTGGGGTTGGCATGATCGCGCCATATACGGGTTTTCTAACACCGGCTATCTAGACGACATTAAACGACGTTTTCCAATGGCTTATCGTGAAGAGTTAGTAAATCACTCGAAAGCTAATCAAGTAGACCCCGCTTGGGCCTTTGCCGTTGCCCGTAGAGAAAGTTCGTTTATGTCTGATGCGAATTCCAGTGCCGGGGCCAAAGGCTTGATGCAATTATTACCGGGCACGGCTCGATATCTGGCGAAAAAGCAGATCAAGACTAATGTACTCTTTGATCCTGATATTAATGCCGGTTATGGCACCCAGTATTTACGCTATTTAATGGACAAAATGGATAACAATCCAGTGCTGGCGACAGCATCATACAACGCGGGTTGGCGACGAGTACAAAAATGGATCCCCAAAGATCACAGTGTGCCAATGGATGTGTGGATTGAAACCATACCCTATAAAGAAACCCGCAATTACGTTAAAGCGGTTTTAGCCTACCAGCAAATATATGCCATGCAATTGGGTAAAAAGTCTCCCTTATTTAATGAGCTCGCCAATATGCAATTGGGTGGACAAACCTTATAGGTGGCTAAATTGATTTACATTCAAGTACCTAACTTTCGCCGCCGTTATTGACCAGTTCCCATTGGGATATGTTAATCTAGCGTTATTCTAGTTAATCCAAATGAAGTCATATAATTACTATGCAAACACTTTCTGATTTATATCCTAGTCACATAATCGAAATGCAAAAGCGCACCAAAGAAGCATTATTGCGCGAGGGCATTGATGGCTTGATAATTCACTCTGGCCAAAGCAAACGAATGTTTTTGGATGATAATCACTACCCATTTCACGTCAATCCTCAATTTAAATCGTGGCTACCGATAATTGATAATCCTAATTGTTGGTTGGTGGTAAATGGCGTTGATAAACCTAAGTTAATTTTCTATCGACCTAAAGACTTCTGGCACAAAGTTCCGCCAGAGCCCTCTGATTTTTGGGCGACTGAATTCGATATTGTGTTATTGACTCAAGCGGATGCTGTGGAGAAACACCTTCCCTACGATAAGAAAAACTATGCCTACATTGGGGAATACCTAGAGGTTGCCACAGCTTTGGGCTTTGAGATGGTAAACCCAGATAGAGTGTTACATTATTTGCATTACTACCGAGCCTTTAAAACCGATTATGAGTTGCTATGTATGCGCGAAGCAAACCAATTAGCTGTTAAGGGACATTTGGCGGCTGAACAGGCATTTCGCAGTGGTATGTCAGAGTTTAATATTAACCAAGCTTATTTAAAGGCGGTGAAGCAGAGTGATAATCAAGTACCCTATAACAATATAGTGGCACTCAATGAAAATGCTGCGATATTGCATTATATGGAACAAGACACCGCAGCGCCCACTAAATCTCGTTCATTTTTAATCGATGCTGGGGCAAGTTTCCACGGTTACGCTGCTGATATTACGCGTACCTATAGTCAGCAAGATGATCGTTTTGCTGAGTTAGTGGTTGCCATGGATGAAGTAACCTTGAAATTGGTTGATTTATTGAAGCCTGGAGTGGCTTATACCGAGGTGCATTTAGCTGCACATAAGTATATTGCTGAGCTGTTGAGTCGTTTTAATATCGTTAACTTGTCTGCACAGGATATTGTGGAAAATGGCATAACTAAAACCTTCTTCCCCCATGGTATTGGTCACTTTTTAGGTTTGCAGGTACATGATGTGGCTGGGCATGTTGCCGATGATCGGGGGACGCCGAATCCGCCGCCAGAAGATCACCCGTTTTTACGTACCACTCGTATCATTGAATCAAGACAAGTGTTCACCATCGAACCAGGATTATATTTCATTGATAGTTTATTGGCAGATTTGCGAGCCACTGAGCAGTCTAAATACCTAAATTGGGATGTAATTGACGGATTTAGACCTTACGGTGGTATTCGTATTGAAGACAATATAATTGTGCACCGCGATCGGAATGAAAATATGACCCGCGAGATGGGATTGAATTAGTCGCTTTTAGCGATAAAAAATCGCCGCTGTTTAAGCGGCGCGTTCTACTGATATTTGGGCTAAACCAATAAGGGCTTGCTTGTAGTCTGAAGCAGGCAAGGGAGCTAAGGCTTCAATAGCTTGTTTCGAAGCTTGTAGTGCTTTGTTTTTGGTGTAGACCAATGAACCGGTTTGTTCCATTGCGGCTAAAATCTCATCCAAACTTTCCATGCCGTTGTTTAATTCAATAGCTTCTTTAATAAGGGCAGATTGTTGCTCATTTCCATTCCACATAGCGTAAAGCAAGGGGAGGGTTGGTTTGCCTTCCGCTAAATCATCACCAATATTTTTACCCATTTCCTCACTATCGGCGGCATAGTCAAGAATATCATCAACTAACTGGAATGCCGTCCCCAAATAACGTCCATAATCTTGCATGGCTTTTTCGATCTCGGGAGTTTGATCGGTGATCACTGCAGCTAAAAGAGTTGCCGCTTCAAACAGGCGTGCCGTTTTGCTATAGATGACCTCCATATAGTTTTCTTCTGAGGTTTCAGGATCGTTGCAATTCATCAATTGCATGACTTCACCCTCAGCGATCACGTTGGTAGCCGAAGACAGAATTTCCATTACCCGCATGCGCTTTAAGTCGACCATCATTTGGAATGAGCGAGTATACAAAAAGTCACCAACCAAAACACTGGCTTGGTTGCCAAAAACTGCGTTGGCTGTCTCTTTTCCCCGTCGCATTGTTGATTCATCTACTACATCGTCATGCAATAACGTTGCGGTATGTATAAATTCAATAATCGCTGCCAAAGTATGATGTTGCTGGTTTTCAATACCTACAGCACGGGCAGCAAGAATGGTTATTAGAGGGCGTATCCTTTTACCGCCACTATTTACAATGTAGAATCCTAACTGATTGATCAGGGCCACATCTGAATTCACTTGAGACTGTATTAAGGCGTTAACAGCTTGCATATCAGGATCAGCAAGTTGGTGTATGTTATTTAAGTCCATTGTAAGTCAATTGGCTCATTTTTTATGGTCTGTTAATATGCGTGCAATTCTACATAAATACTCAGATCTATCTAGTCAAGTAAGCGAATATTATGGCTGTTCTCAGAAAAAGCTGATCTTTTACTAAAATAATTAAGAATTGGGCTTGCTACGATAGTTCAGTTCACGTACAATTCGCGCCCTGTTTTTGAATTGTAGCGCCGTGGGCGCAGAGCGGAGTTAAATATGTACGCGGTTTTCCAAAGTGGTGGTAAACAACACCGTGTGGCCGAAGGCCAAACCGTTCGTCTTGAGAAGATCGAAGTTGCACCGGGTGAAGCGGTTGAGTTCGATAATGTCTTGATGGTTAGTAATGGTGATGATGTAAAAATTGGTATGCCTTATGTTGATGGCGGCAAAGTAACTGCTGAAGTAGTTTCTCATGGCCGTGGTGACAAAATTAAAATTGTCAAATTCCGTCGTCGTAAGCATTCTCGTAAGACCCAAGGTCATCGTCAGTGGTTCACGGAAGTGAAAATCACTGGCATAAACGCTTAATAGGAGTACGAACTAATGGCACATAAAAAGGCGGGTGGTAGTACTAATAACGGTCGTGACTCAGAAAGTAAACGTTTAGGCGTTAAGCGTTTTGGTGGCGAGTCTGTATTAGCTGGTAATATCATTGTTCGTCAGCGTGGAACACGTTTCCACCCTGGAGATAACATGGGTATCGGCAAAGACCACACTCTTTTCGCATTGTCTGATGGCAAAGTAGAATTTGGTGTTAAAGGTCCTAAGAACCGTAAATATGTAAGCATCGTTGCTGAGTAAGACGAGCTAACACATAAATCAAAAAAGCCCCGCTCTTGCGGGGCTTTTTATTGCTAGAGAAAAAAGTAGAGGCGGAGTAATATATTACTTGGTCTATGAATGCTTAATTGAGGTGTGAGATGAAATTTGTAGATGAAGCTGAAATACGTGTTGAAGCTGGAGACGGCGGCAATGGCGTTATCGGTTTTCGCCGCGAAAAATACGTTCCTAGGGGAGGACCCGATGGAGGTGATGGCGGTGATGGCGGCAGCGTTTATCTGGTAGCAGATGAAAATCTTAACACCTTGATCGACTTTCGCTTTGAACGTTTCCATCGTGCTGAACGGGGTAAAAATGGTCAAGGTAGTGATTGTACAGGTCGTGCAGGCGCAGATTTAGAACTTAAAGTTCCCGTCGGTACCCGAGCAACGGATAAAGATACGGGTGAAGCCTTAGGCGATCTCACTAAGCATGGTATGCGTTTAAAAGTGGCTCAAGGTGGATTTCATGGCCTTGGTAATGCGCGATTTAAAAGTAGTACTAACCGAGCGCCAAGACAGAAGTCTAATGGCTCTCCAGGTGAGATCCGCTGGCTAAGTTTAGAGTTAATGTTGCTTGCTGATGTTGGATTATTAGGTTTACCTAATGCCGGTAAATCTACCTTCATTCGTTCTGTATCTTCTGCAAAACCAAAAGTGGCTGACTATCCATTTACTACACTAGTTCCTAACTTAGGTGTGGTAAGACAAGATTCTCAACGTAGTTTCGTGATTGCCGACATACCGGGCTTAATCGAAGGCGCCGCAGATGGTGCTGGATTAGGTATTCGCTTCTTGAAACACTTAGAGCGTTGTCGGGTATTGTTACATTTGATCGATTTAATGCCTGCCGATCAATCTGATCCGGTGGAAAATGCGAAAGCGATTATCGCTGAGCTAGATAAATACAGTCCTAAATTAGCCGCTAAACCACGCTGGTTAGTGTTTAACAAGATCGATTTGTTACTTGAAGAAGAAGCAAAAGAGATCTGTGGCAACATCATTGAAGCCCTAGAATGGGATGGACCAAGTTTCCAAATCTCGGCATTCCAGAAGAAAAACACTGACGAACTTTGTCGTGAAGTGATGAATTATTTAGATACGTTGCCAAATGAAATGGATGCCTTGGAAGAATCTCAAGAGGAAGTCGATTTTAAATGGGATGCTTATCATAGTCAGACTCAACAAGATGATCACATTGAAGATGATGATGATTTTGATGACGACGATGATGATTACGATGTGGAAGTCGTTTACACCCGAGAGTAGCGTTTTTCAATCTACTAAGCTTGGTAATTGACATTGAACGCCTGAACGAGTTTCAGGCGTTTTTGTTTCTGTTGACTTTGTTTTAAGAGCAGAAAGCTCTGCGTAGCTGCGTTTCAACAGTTCCGCGTCTGGAAATTTGTCTAAGGCATACTGTAATAATTGCTTGCTTTGTTGACCACAACCTTGCTTTGACAGGGAGTATGCATAATTGTTTAGATAGCTGGCTTGGTGTTTTCCCTGGTGCCATCCTTTAGCAAACCATCGATTAGCCTGTTCGTTATCTGATTCGGCAAAATGGTTGGCAATCAAAAAGTAAGCAAGCCACTGATTTGGCCATTGCTGTGTGGCTGCGATTAGATTCGTTAATCCAGCGTCAACTTGCCCTGTTTGTAATAGATCAAATGCGCCACTGGTATATTTAAACTCGTCTAAATCATGATGGGTCAATCCTGGGGGAAGGGGCATTAAATACCAGTAATTTCCCCTTTGCCATAAGCGTTCGAAGAGTGCAAACGACATCGTGTGGCTTTCTGTTAAGCCGGTGTGAAGCTGAATCACCTGTTTGTCGAGATCATATCCAGTAACTACCGCGTAGTGCCACATGGGCAACCAAGCAATGGATTGGTTTTGGAAAACGATAACCGGAACATCATGCTCAATTGAATCAAACAATTGCGCTAAGGTTCCTTGCCCAGAGTATGCGAGAAAACCATATTGCCGAGTAGCTGAAACCATCTCCAACTGCAAACTACCTTGCCTTTCAGGAATGAATAACTTAGGTGCTATTTGCTCGGGAGAGACAGGCTTACCGTAGTAAGTAAATATCTCAGACAAGGTGGTTGGCCCGCAGTAAAACTCTTGTTGCGCATAAAAAGGAACCTCATCTAGATTCTTCTGACGAGGAATATCTGTTGGTGCAGATGTTTTTAAGGCGTCCGCTTGTGGCGTGGATTGGCAGCCTGTTAAGCAAAAACAACCCACTATTAACGACCACAGCGCAACCCGAGGAATATTTTTCATTGCCTACTGTTTTCGTTAGCTGTTAATGGGACGAATAAAAGGATACACATCGGTAATTCCCAAAACGTCCAACACGGCAACAACCACTAGCACCGTCACTATGGTGCCAACTATACCGCCTGCTGGGGCTTCATTGAGTTGGCTATTAAGTTGATTAATCTCACGCTCTGTCATGGCATTAATTCTGGCGAGGGCATCTTCTTGAGTTACCCCTAAATCCACCAGCTTATTTTGCACTTCTTGTTTGTTAAATAGCGAAATAATTTGTTGTTTATTATATTGAGTTGATTGAGTTTCCATTACACTTGATGAACTAACCGCTTCGGCATGGACTAATCCGCTAAAAAGGCTCAAGGCCATTAAATTTGTAATCAAGAGTTTAGTGAGTTTCATAGGTACTTCCTTAACTTGGTTTTGAAAATTAATAATTTTCTCTGATTGTTGTAGAACCAATCTAAAATGGTGAAGTAGCAAAAACCGAACCAATAACAGAAACGCTTATAAAACAAAGGCTTTAGCCAAATGGAAGTATTTATGTTAAGTATAAGTAGTGAATATTTTCAGGGGTTCTGTAACTATTACACGACACATTTTGATAGGTAAAAGTGTTAGTATGGGGTTTAATGCAAACGCGTGTTCGCCTTATGCATTTTAAAAGATAACTGAATAATTTATTTTCTAAAATTTTTACTGTTTAAAGGCTGTAAGTTTATATGTTGATATCAATGATCGCCGCCATGGCAAAAAATCGGGTAATTGGGGCGGGTAACAGCATGCCGTGGCATCTTCCAGCAGACTTAGGCCACTTCAAACGCACCACACTAGGTAAACCTGTTGTAATGGGAAGGAAAACCTATGAGTCCATCGGTAAAGCCCTTCCTGGTAGATTAAATATCGTTATTAGTCGAGATCCCGAATATACACTTAGTGATGCCACTGTTGTGCCCAGTTGTGAACGCGCGGTAACTGCCGCAGGTGCGGTTAAAGAGCTCATGGTGATTGGCGGTGGTACAATCTACAATCACTTTTTACCTTTATGTCATCGTTTGTATTTAACGGAAATAGACTTAGACGTCGAAGGCGATACCTACTTCCCCGATTATAAAAAAGCCGCTAAATGGGAGCTGATTGAAACTGAATCACATGGTCCTGATGAAAAGAATAAGTACAACTATCAATTTCTTACCCTGAAGCGTTCAGAAAGTTAAGGAGTCGGCTAAATGCATGTAAACCTTAACCTCAGTGACGTGGAGATTGTTGATTTCAGTCAGCTCCATGTGGTGATACTAACCCATCAAGGCTCACCTCGTGCCTTGCCATTGAGTATCCAAAACTTTATTGCCTGGCGTAAATCAAACAGGCTCTCACCAAACAACAGTCGTACTTTTAATTTTATGTATGATGATCCTAGGGTGACTGACGAGGCTCAGTATCGTTTAGGCTTAGGGGTAGAAGTGAATAATCAGGAATATTCTCTGCCTGAAAATATGCATTTTGACACCATTCCAAGTGGCCGATGCGCCTATATCAGACACATTGGGGCTGAATATTTATTGTCCGATAAAATAACTTATCTGTTCAACCATTGGCTTGAAGCCACAGAAAATACTCCGGCTAAGTTTCCATTGTTTTTTGAGCGTGTCAGCTTTGGTGAGCAAGTGACAGAGGCTGAAATGATTACCGATATTTATTTACCACTCAATTAGTATCAAAAAACGCATTTTAGCGCGCTAATTGCTTCTGTGTTTTTGCGCTTCGTGGTATTTTAATAATAAGCAATTTTTAAGTTGAGCAAAACAATGCCAAAAGCTAGTGAAGTAAAAAAGAACGCTGCAATTGAACATAATGGTAAAGTTTACCTAGTAAAAGATATCAACAAACTCACACCTAGTGGCCGTGCCGGTGCCAGTTTGTACCGCATGCGTTTGTATGAGGTTTCCACAGGGGCAAAGGCTGATGAAAGTTTTAAAGCAGATGAAATTATCAATACCGCCGAGTTTTTCCGTCGAAAAGTGATGTTTTCTTACGTTGATGGTACCGAGTATGTGTTTATGGACAATGAAGACTACACGCCATTTTCGTTAGACAAAGATACCATTGCTGATGAGCTACTGTTTTTTACCGAAGAAACCGAAGGTTTACAGATTTTAATTGTTGACGGTAAACCCGTAGGCATTGAGTTACCGCCTTCTGTTGAGCTTGTTATCACTGAAACCGACCCATCTATTAAAGGGGCATCGGCCAGTGCGAGAACTAAGCCTGCAACCCTTTCAACTGGCCTCGTGGTTCAGGTACCAGAATATATTGCCTCAGGTGAGAAAATTAAAATCAACACGGCTGAGCAAAAATTCACAAGTCGCGCCTAACCTCGGTTTAAATACCGTTTTCATTAGATGAACAAGTTTTACAAAATGACCTTACTGCTAAGTGGGGTTATTTTGTGTGTTTCTTTGTTTTATTTCTTTACATTTGATGACGTAAAAAAACGACTGGAGTTTAACCAGTCGCAAACGCTTGACGCTCCAACTGCAATATACTCTCAATCATCATCTTTAACTGCAGACCCCAATCCAAGCCTTAGTAATGACATAGACGCAACTGATGCAGAGCCTAGGGTTGAGCAAGACTACATTGTAGAATGTGATATGCAGCAAGTTACTGACTATGCAGGACTGACTAATTCAGAAATCTTTGCCACCTTTGCCAGCTCACCGTCTATGGATAAGCAGTTAGCCTATGCATTTTTCTCTGATGTATCAGAGCAAGACACTCGGTTAGATAAGTTATTATCCTTTAATCAAACCTTTCCCGGAAATCCGTTAGCCTTAGAACAACTTTTAGGTCTATGTACTGAAGTAAACAGTCATGAAGGCTGCAATCAGCAACTCGTTGAGCAGGCCATTTCGGCCGGCGGGGATAATGGCGTAATTTGGTTTGCTATCGCTAATTTTTATGCCAGTAGAAATGCGACAGAGTTAATAAAAAATGCTCTTCGCCAAGTAAATACATCGCCGCTTTTTGAAGAAAGCTTTGCTGATTATATACGATTGTACGTCGACAGTTTACAAGGTCGTCCCAACGAAGACTTCACTCAAAATGCCCTTTCGGCTTTTGGTGCAGCGGCGTCGCAGCCAAGTTTTTTTAATATTATATCTAAGTTATGTACAGAAAAACCCAAACAGGATGATGAGTATTTACAGATCTGTTTATCCTTAGGTGAAACAATGGAGCAACAAGGCAAAACCAATCTGACGCAAAATATCGGTATGGCATATCAAGAGGTGATTTATGACCTAGAAGGGAATGATCTGGCTTTGAATGAACTTGAGCTTAGACGCACTCAAAATTTTGAAAATTCGGCAACCCTTTTTCGTAAAGCGACAAATTTAGCATTATTTGATCAGCGTTTATTTCGTAGTTGGCTAGATAATCTTAGTCATTTAGGTGAGCAAGACGCAGCCAGTTTATTGGTTGAAGATGCTATAGCCTTGTCACAAAACCCTTACTATAAACCTTGTCTGTAAATTGGATTTTTTGCTTGAGTTACCAGTGATATCGATACGGTGGCTAGCCAGTTCTAACCATCTGTAATGCAGCGGCTTTACAAGTTTCAAACTCATCTTTAGCTTGTGATACTCGTGAAGATACTAAGCCACCCTGCAGCAGTGCAAAAACGATTATGGCCAGTTCTTTAGCTGATTTACTCGTGACTGCAAACTCCCCAGAGTCCCTGCCATTTTGGATTATTCCTAGCAATGCTTTGTGATGTAAGTCATACAATTTTTGTACTTTTAACTTTGTGCGTGCGGGAACAGTATCCCAAGTGGCCGCGAAGCTTGCTGCGGGACACAACTTTTGTGCAGCTTCGATATGTTTTTCATACCAATTTAGATAAATAGTTAGTTGAATTTCTGAGGGTTCATTTTGAATATCCACTAAGTTCTGCTGCAGCATTGAGGTTAAACGCTCGATGATGGCCTCGCCTAGCTCTTCCTTGGTTTTGAAATGATAGTAAACACTGCCTTTTTTAATTCCAATGCCCAACGCCAGTGTTTGGAAAGAAACATTGGAAAATGACTTGGTTTGTAATATCTCTTGAGCTAGATCTAAAAGTGCAATTTTAGTGGATTTTATTGTATTCATCTCATTACCTTACGATAGGTTTAGAGGCGGTTCAACTATTCTTAAACCACCCATTCCGCCTGTATAAAGCTTAAACTTATATGCTGGCATCTCTTTCTTTGAGCAATGTGAAGGTATAGATGTAACCATAAACACCGGTAAAAAATATACTGGGTGCAACAGTCAACCAAAGGTTAGGGGTTTGATTCAACCAATTTACTGTTATCGCAATACTTGCCTGAACCAATAAGGGTAATAGCGGTGCGAGAAGGGTACCAGGTACAGCTGCACCACTGGCTTTCTGAGCAGACAAATTTAATGCTGCGTTGAAGGTTTTAAAAATGGCGATGTTTTGTTTTGTTTTAGAGTGCACAGTGCAAATGATGGGCACCACAAATACAAGTGAAAAACTACTTTGACCAAATTTTTTCACTGATTTTTCCAATGCAAAGGTAAACAGTAAAGTGATAGTTGCACTAAGCGTACCCTGTACAAAAGCAGAGCGTAGCACCAAAGCAGAGTCTTCGGAGACCATATTGTTAGCCCAGTACGTCCAAGCAAAGTAAAATACAAAAGAAATCAGAGCAGATAACATTAAACGTAAATTAGATGACATAGTTGTCCTTGTTTGTGTGAAACCAATTAGTAATGCCTCTGAGAAGTTAAAAATAGTGGTAACTTATTAACCGTAATTCCGTTGGCTAAATTACTAGACCTTAAAAGATAGACTTCAATTTCACATTGGTGATCTGTTGGATCATTTGAACACTATACTGTAGTCTATTGTGGAATAAATTCTCAATAAAAGGAGTGTTAAATGGCAACTGTTACATTACAAGGTAATTCTTTTGAAACTGTCGGTGAATTACCAGCAGTAGGGAGCAAAGCTCCGGACTTCAATCTAGTTAAAGTCGATTTATCACCTGCAACTTTATCTGATTATGCGGGAACTAGACTTATACTGAATATATTTCCTTCGGTTGATACGGCTACTTGTGCTACTTCGGTCCGTAAGTTTAATGAAAAAGCTGCAGACTTGGAAAATACCAATGTTATTTGTGTTTCAATGGATCTTCCCTTCGCAGCTGCTAGATTTTGTGGTGCAGAGGGGATTGATAATGTAATCAACGGTTCGAGCTTTCGTGGATCTTTTGGTGAAGACTATGGAGTCACATTCAAAACTGGGCCACTAGCAGGGTTACTATCTAGAGCTGTGGTGGTTATTGACACGGATGGCACGGTCTTGTTTACCCAACAAGTGGCTGAAACTGCAGATGAACCCGATTACGATGCGGTATTGGCGGCTCTATAAATTGCGCACAAATAAGTAATTGAGAGGTAGGCAGCAAATAAAGGTGTTGATGCTGCCTTTTTCCTCTAGAGGTAAATTAGTCGAGCCGGTACTTACCAAAGTGATTGTTTGCATGGTTAGAGATACACTTTAAATTGTGCAGAGGTAATAAGGGGGTGATGACTTGAGTGCACTAACCGTTACAGTTTAAACTTAGAGACTGTACTCTTAATTATCATTTCCTATTGTGATGTTATTGTCCCGATTAGTTAATTTTGGAGAAGCAGTGATACTGGTTGTATGTGGAGTTTCCGGTTCTGGGAAAACAACCATAGGTAGTCAATTAGCAAAGGCTTTAGAGTTACCTTTTTTCGATGCTGATGATTTTCATCCGCAAACGAATCTTCAGAAGATGAAAAATGGAACCCCCCTTAATGATCAAGATCGCCAACCTTGGCTAGAAACCTTGTCATTAAATTTGGCTAGTTGGGAAGAAAAAGGCGGTGCTGTACTAGCATGTTCAGCTTTGAAAGAGTCTTATCGTCAAACATTAAAGTCTAGGTGTCGTGGAGAGATAATATGGTTAGTGTTAAATGGATCTCGAGAAATGCTTCTTGAGCGACTTAATGCCAGAAGCGGACATTTTTTTGATTCCAGTTTGTTAGACTCACAATTAAGCACGTTTGAATTGCCCAGTTATGGGTATCTAGTTGATATTTCGCAACCCCTTGATGAAATCACCGCCAGACTGTCGGACCAGTTGTTGGCAACGAGTAAGTCCTTGTAAATACCAATTTACCTATTATTCAGAACCTTATTTAGCTTATAAAAAACAAAAAAGACGTCATAATTGACGTCTTTTTACGATTATTTCAGGGGTTAATCTTCTTTATTAAACAGGGCTTCTAGGTTTAACCCTTGATGGCCTAGCATATCTCGTAAACGCCGCAAGGCTTCCACTTGAATTTGTCTAACCCTTTCCCTTGTAAGGCCAATTTCAGAGCCAACATCTTCAAGGGTGGAAGGTTCATAACCCATCAATCCAAAGCGTCGAGCTAAAACTTCTCGCTGTTTCGGGTTGAGTTCTTCCAACCAACGAACGATGCTACATTTAATATCTTTATCTTGTAGATCTTCTTCTGGACCATAACCCTTTTCGTCCGCAATGATATCCAACAGAGCTTTATCATTATCACTTCCAATGGGAGTGTCGACAGATGTGATTCTTTCGTTTAATCGTAGCATTTTTGTTACGTCTTCAACGGGTCTGTCGAGGGAACCTGCGATCTCTTCTGCGGTAGGTTCATGATCTAGTTTTTGGGCGAGTTCTCTTGATGCCCTAAGATACACATTCAATTCTTTAACCACATGAATTGGTAACCGAATGGTACGGGTTTGATTCATTATCGCTCTTTCGATGGTTTGTCTTATCCACCAAGTTGCGTATGTTGAGAAGCGAAATCCACGTTCAGGGTCGAACTTTTCTACAGCTCGAATTAACCCTAGATTACCTTCCTCTATTAAGTCTAATAAAGCCAATCCACGATTGTTATAACGTCTTGCTATTTTGACCACCAAACGCAAGTTACTTACAATCATACGTTTGCGAGACGCTTCGTCACCCTTTAAAGCGCGTCTTGCAAAATATACTTCTTCTTCTGCTGACAACAGAGGTGAAAACCCTATTTCACCTAAATACAACTGCGTAGCATCCAAGTTTTTTTGAATTTCTTCTTGGCTTGCAAGTATTTCTTCCATGGGATCTTTCTCATCATCGGCTTCAATTTTTGCTAACTCAGAGTCGACTTCTTTTTCGTTTATAATCGGCTCAGCCAAATTTACAACGATGGTATTTTTGTCACCCATATATAATTCTCCTAAAAGATTCTATTTAGTCCACTTATCTCCTATAGGTCTTTCTAATTATTATTTATTGTTATTATTTGCTAGGTAGGTACTTCAAAGGGTCAACAGATTTACCCCTGTACCTAACTTCAAAACGAAGCTTAATTTTGTCGGTACCAGTACTACCCATCGAGGCTATTTTTTGCCCCGCTGCAACCCACTGCTGCTCTTTTACAATCACAGTATCGTTGTGTGCATAAGCACTCAAAAACGACTCAGAGTGCTTAATTATGATCAACTGACCATAACCTCTCAAAGCATTACCCGTGTATACAACCTTGCCATCAGCGGCGGCAACCACTTTGTCGCCTTTAGACCCCCTGATTTCAATACCTCGAGTACCCTGCTCAGAAAGAGAAAATTTCGTTGCTAATTGCCCCTTTGCTGGCCATATCCATTTCTCTATTCTAGTAGGAAATTCAATGGTTTCTAATCGCTTGTAAGGCTTGTTAACATCTTTATTACTTTCACCATACGCTTGCTTTTGCGGCGGGTCAACTGTCCTATTTGTTTTTGCTTTCCTGGTCTGACCAGGTAGGTTATTTATCCTTTTGGATCCTTGATGAGGTGTTGATTTTAAGACTAATTCTTGTCCCGGATATATGGAGTAGGGTTTCTTGATTTTGTTAAGAGTGGCAATATCACGATAGTCATTGCCCGAAAACCAGGCAATGGAAAATAACGTATCGCTTTTTTGGACGACGTACTTATTTCCTTTAAATCCGTCTTTTTGAAAGTCGTGGTAGTCTTTCCCTTGGTAAAGTTCGATGACTGGAGCGGGCGTAGGACGGCTGGAACAGGCAGACACAAATAAGGTTGTTAATGCTATCGGCAATATAATACCTAGCATCGAGAATAATGTGTGTCTTAGTTTGTTAACCCATAATCCCGTCAGCTTTTGCATCTGATTTAATCCGGTGTAGTGCCTAATTTTTCTAAAAGATACACCATTGCAGCACCAACAAGCATCAAGGTGATGGCTGGGAGCAATTGGGCCGGTAATCCACTGGCCGCTTCGTAGGTGGTGGGTAAAACATTATTTTCTACTAAAGGAATGACTTTTCCATGACGATTAACGATGCTTTCTACAACTAGCTTCCAAGGCCATACTTTATTTAATGAACCTAGCATAAAACCACCAAGTAACGCTAATGTCATGGTTTTATGTTTCTCGAACATCCAATGTAAGACTCGTGAAAACGATAGCAAACCAACTACACAGCCGCCAGCAAACAAAGCTAAAGTGGCAATTTGAAATGACTTTACAGCGGTAAGTATCGGCAAATACATGCCCATTAGTAATAGGATAAAACTTCCAGATATCCCCGGAAGAATCATCGCACATATTGCGATCATGCCTGATACAAACACCATAATACTTGTGGCTTCAACATGAGTAGGGGTGATTGTTGTAATATAAAAAGCGGTTATCGCTCCTAAAAGAAACGCCACTATTATACTGGGACGCCACTTGTCGATATGTCGAACCACTGACCAAACTGCAGCTAATATCAAACCAAAGAAAAAAGACCATAGTAAACTAGGGTAAGTGTCGAGTAAAAATACAACCAGATGTGAAACACTGATAACGCTAACTAGAATGCCTGCAAACACGCAGGCTAGAAAGGCCCCATTAATATGTTGCCATGCGGCTAGAACCCCTTTTTTAAACAGCACGCTTAACGCCTCAGGCCCGCATTGCTTAAGGGAATAGATAAGTTCCTCATAAATACCCGTCATAAACGCGATAGTGCCGCCCGATACGCCGGGAATAGCATCCGCAGCGCCCATTAAAGCGCCTCTGAGACCTAAACCGGCAAATTGTTTGGTGTTTCTTTTAATTGGTTTCACTTTTTACTTCCTGTAATTGAAAGCCTTTAAATAATATCGCCAGCCACCAAGGGCACAAAACGTACGGCTTCTACTATTGTGGTATTAAATTCGTCTTTGTTCCGCACCACCACATGTAGTTTTTGATCATCGGTTCCCACGGGAATGACTAACATACCCCCGTCATTAAGTTGTTGATAAAGGTCGGAGGGCATATGACTAGCTGCCGCGGTGACAATAATACCGTCGAATGGACCTTTATTTGCCCAACCTTTCCAACCATCACCATGTTTCATGGATACGTTGTGCAAATCCAGTTGGTTCATTCTGCGTTTAGCTTGAAACTGCAGAGCTTTGATACGTTCAACACTAAAAACGTTATCGAATAATTGCGCTAAAATAGCAGTTTGATAACCTGAACCTGTACCAATTTCTAATACTGAATGGTTTGGCGATCCTGAATTGAGCAACAGTTCTGTCATTTTAGCGACAATATAGGGTTGTGAAATAGTTTGCCCTTGGCCAATAGGTAATGCCGTGTTTTCATAGGCTTTATGATGTAATGCATCTGGTAGAAACAATTCTCGAGGGGTTGCGGCGACAGCCTGCAACACTCGCTGTTCCTGTATACCTTCAGCCTGTATCAGTTGAGCTAAAGATTGCCCTTTTCTAATGGCGCGTTTCATGTGATTCCTTGTACTTCATCTTATTGTTATGTAATTTCAATATCTAACCATTCTTTCATGTCATTTAGACTATTGTAAGCCGTCATGTCGACACTCAAGGGTGTCACGGAACAACGGTTTTGAGCCACTGCGTAAAAATCGGTTCCTGGACCGGCGTCTTGTTCTTGGCCAATTGCGCCATACCAATATACATCTTGTCCTTGGGGATCTTTATCTTTTACCATGCTTTCAGCTCTATGGCGACGACCTTGGCGAGTAACTTCGATGCCTTGCAAATCTTGGTAAGGAACATCTGGTACATTAATATTGAGAATTTGATCTGCTGGCAGCGGATGTTTATGTAATCGCTGAAGAATTTCCACCACGACTTTAGCCGCAGTTTCAAAGTGTTCGCCCTCGTGACTTGCCAGGGATACTGCAATGGCCGGCAACCCCATGAAACGCCCTTCCGTTGCCGCAGCAACTGTACCTGAGTAAATAACGTCGTCACCTAAATTCGGGCCGTGGTTGATGCCAGATACGACTAATGTTGGGTCATTATCGAGAAATTGGTTTATACCTAAATGAACACAGTCTGACGGGGTGCCATTGACGGCGTAAAATCCGTTATTCTGTTTTTCTATGCGCAAGGGTTTACGTATAGATAAAGCATTACTGAATGCACTGCAATTTTCCTCTGGGGCAATAACAGTTACATCATAAAGTTCATTTAAATGGGCGTACAGGGTTTCTAAACCTTCGGCAAAAAAACCGTCATCATTGCTCAGCAGTATTTGCATTAATTAATTCTCTTAATACTGACGTTGCAAAGCATCCCGCAGGCAACGAAAATTCTATATTTAGCGTATCAGAACCTATTTGCCACTGTAAATTTTGTGGTTTCAAACAAATTCCTCGGCGCTCCTGTTTTAAGCCTAAGGACTCAAGTAAATGACACACACTTAGTTGTTGTTTTGCGACTTGTTGCTCAAACTCTCTAACTTGGGCTTCTGTGGCTAACTCACCGGTTCCCCACATTGGCGCTGATAATACAATATCATTTTTTGCTAAGCGTAATCGAGTCTCGGAATCGATTTGTGGAGCAATAAAATAACTGTTACTGCCGGATAAAATGCAGGCTTCGCCGGGAAGTGGCGTTGCGTAGTTTTGTTGTTGCAATCGTTGATGAATAAATTCATTGAATAACCAAGACCGTAACGCGGAAATTGCCATGGAGCGTTTATTACGATTGCGAATGGTTTCACCGTTTAACATACTTTGGGCGAATAATAAATTGCCACCTCGTTGATGATGGCGAGATTCACCAAAACGCTGGGCACCAAAGTAATTTGGCACACCATTTTGTTGAATATATTCTAGTCGTTGCTGTAATTGCGACGTATCTGTAATGTCACGCACCACCAATTCAAAACGATTGCCCTTAAGAGCACCTACCCGAAGTTTTTTGTTGTGCCGTTTAGATTCAAGAATGCTTAAGCCGTCTAATTCAAAACTTTGCCATTCGAAGGTTTGTTTGCCTGGGGCGTGCACACCAAACCATTGTTGGGTTAAAGCGTGTTTATCTTTACGTCCCGCGTAGGTAATCGCCCGTAATGGAAGTCGACAAAATTTAGCTAGCTGCTCGGCCACAAAAGCAGTATTTAAGCCTTCTTTTTGTACCCATAGATGAATATGCTCGCCTTCACCGGTAAGTTCGTATCCCAATTCTTCTCTGACCACAAAATCTGCATAACTTGATTTAATGGTACCGGATGAGGTCGGCGCAACTTGCTGATGGAGCCAATGGTCAGTGCCTAGTGCAATCATGTACTGGCAACTTGAAGTAACACCACAGCATGACACGCTATCCCTTCTTTTCGACCGGCAAAACCGAGTTTTTCAGTGGTTGTGGCTTTGACATTAACTTGCTCTATATCTACTTGCAAATCGTTACAGATATTTTCTCGCATGGCTGTAATGTGGGGAGCCATTTTGGGCGCTTGGGCAACAATGGTCATATCTACGTTTGCTAGTTGATAGCCTTTTTGACAGACTAAGTCATATACGTGTCTCAGCAACTCTCGGCTATCGGCTCCAGCATAAGCTGAGTTGGTGTCAGGAAAGTGTTTGCCAATATCGCCTAAGGCACAGGCTCCTAACAATGCATCACTCAGCGCATGCAATGCTACGTCGCCATCGGAATGGGCGATTAAACCTAATTCATACTCTATGTGTTCACCACATATCACTATCGGGCCTTCACCACCGAGCTTATGTACATCGTAACCATGACCGATTCGCATTGTTATTCTTCCTGAGATAAATAAAAGGTCGCCAATGATAAGTCATTGGGACGGGTAATTTTAATGTTGCGCTGACTACCTTCAACTAAATTCACTGGCCACCCAGCCCATTCCATTGCAGATGCCTCGTCGGTAATGGTAACTCCTTGACTTAGGGCTTCTTGGAGCGCTTTTTTAAGCTGAAGATGAGGGAAAAACTGAGGTGTTAAAGCATGCCATAGCCCTTCTCTATCAACGGTTTCTGCTACCAGATTTGTTGAATCTTGCTGAGCTCGTTTCATGGTGTCTTTCACTGACATGGCAAGTATGCCACCACCATTATTGTTCTCAAATAAACTAAACAGCTGATCCAAATCACCGTGAGTTACACAGGGACGAGCAGCATCATGGACCGCTATCCAGTTTGCATCTTTGACGGCTGCTAAGCCGGCTAAAACAGAGTCTGCTCTTTGCGCACCTCCGGCTACTCGGGTAATCCATTTTTGTTGACTTAGTGGCAATAATTCAAAGTAAGGATCTTGAGGGTCAAGGGCAATAACAATATGCGAAACTCTTGGGTGCGAGATTAGCTTTTCAACAGTGTGTTCTAACACTGTCTTATCGCCAATTTTTAAATATTGTTTGGGGCGGTCTGCTTTCATTCGCTTACCGACACCTGCTGCAGGTACTATAACGGTGAAGCTTTGCATATCTTGAGTCATGGATTTTTAAGTCGTTTGCAGTTAAATTTAGCGCGAATTTGAAGGCTATTTTTAGTGTTCAAATCAACAGCGTTTATATTCAAAAAATAGCAGTCGAGAGCTTTGGATTAACTTATTTAATCTTGAGCTGGCAGTATGCGGTAAAAGGTCTCTCCTTGTTTAATTAATCCCAGCTCATTCCTAGCACGCTCTTCCATGGCATCCACCCCAGTTTTTAAATCGTGGATGTCGGCTAAAAGCAAATTGTTACGCTGGATTAAATCAACATTTCTCGCCTTTTGCTCTTCAACTAATTGTTTGATTTCAATATAGTCGGGGATACTGTTTTTACCGAACCACAGACGATATTGCAGCAAGAAGCATAAACTCACGAGAATTAACGTGATCCATTTCATATTTGTCTGCCCTCGCCATTGTCATAATCTCAATATTATGCCGAGAATCCACAGTCAAAGCCAGCACTAACCTAGAATGCCGCTATATCGAGTTTTCGGCAAAATCCACTTAATCAAAAACCCAATAAAATGTTTAATTGAATTAGCAACCTGTGAGAAAAAGCTCACAGGTTTGGGATCATTTAAAATTTTGATAAATGTATTAGTGGTAGCGGATTAATCATCTGATTCTTCCAAAGTCATCAGCTTGGTATTTCCGCCCGATGCCGTAGTATCGATACTAATGGTTTTCTCAGTTAATAGACGTTGAATAAGGTTGTCAGAGTACTCAGAGGTAATAACCGGCAAAATAGCGCCTTCACGTTGGGCTAATTTTTTCGCAAAATATGCTTTACTATGACTTTGACTATCGACCACGACCCCAGCAAGTTGTGGGGCATCTAATAAAGCTTGTAAGTGGGAAAGTTTAGCCACTTGAAGCACTGCTTCTGGCGCGCCAATAGAACGCCATTTATTGACAAATTCAGTAGCCTCATCGTAAAACAAATCAGACACCACTGCGATGGCAACATTACCTGTGGCTAGCGCAGTTACAATTGACAGTGCCCAGTATTCAAAGGTTACCTGCTCATCGGCATAACACAATAAAACCCCTCTAGGTTCGAGGTAGAGTGTATTGGATTCACCTGTAGGCCCTGGTAGTTCTTTAGGCGCTTTAAGCATTCTTTCAATTTTAATTAATTGGGCTCGAGAAACCGCTAAGGTTTGATCTAAATCTTCAGCCAATTCGTCGAGAATATCGACTCTGGCAAGCTTAGCGAGTAACTGACGCACCCAAGATATACGCGAAGTGAGATTAGTTAAGCGCCAATCAAATTCAGCTTCTGCAGCATTTGTCATTATTTTTAATGCCTCGCTTTCATCGACACCTACCGCTTCAAATACCTGCTGAATTTGCAATTCATCTTTTACTTGGCCCTTGGACGGCGTAGCTTTTTCAATCATTAATCTAGGTAAATAATTAGGACCGCCAGCTTTAGGTCCGGTGCCTGACAATCCGCGGCCACCAAAAGGTTGTACGCCAACAATTGCACCGATCATATTACGGTTGATGTAGACATTACCCGCACGAGATAAGCGTCCCAACTCCATGGCTTTTTCATCAATTCTCGAATGTACACCCATGGTTAATCCAAAACCAGTGCCATTGATTTGTTCAACTATGTTCAGGGTGTCTTTTTCTTTGAATCGGACGATATGCACGCAAGGACCAAAGACTTCTCTGGTTAACACATTAATATTGTCAATTTCGTACAACTTTGGTGTGAAATAGAATCCATTTTGACACTCTTCTGGCAAAGGTGCGTCGTAAAGTAGCTTTGCTTTACCCTGCATATCAATAACATGTTGTTGCAAACTGTCTAACGCTTTTTGGTCAATAACAGGGCCAATATCTGTAGACAGCATAGCGGGATCACCCACTCTAAGTTCCTGCATAGCGCCTAGTAACATCTCAATAATGGTATCGGCAATATCTTCTTGTAAAAATAATACTCGTAATGCTGAACAGCGTTGTCCTGCACTTTGGAAACCTGAGGCTATGACATCGTCTACCACTTGCTCAGGCAGCGCGGTTGAATCCACAATCATACAGTTCTGGCCACCGGTTTCTGCAATAAGGGGGACTTGCTCAGTTCCTCGGTTCGCCAACTCTTTTGCAATTAGACTTCCGGTTTGGGTCGAACCTGTAAAAATCACTGCTTTAATTCTGTCATCTGGCAATAGTGTATTGCCAATAACTGGACCTCTGTTCACTACCGTTTGTAATGTCCCCTTAGGTAGCCCAACATTTTCCATTAACTCCACAGCACGAATGGCGATTAAGCTTGTTTGTTCCGCTGGTTTAGCAAGCACTGTATTGCCCGTAACCAATGCCGCAACTACTTGACCTAAGAAAATGGCTAATGGGAAATTCCATGGGCTAATACAAAGTACAACTCCGCGAGGGCTGAGCCGATCATCTTCGGATAACTCTTCAGCTCTGGCTGCGTAATAACGGCAAAAATCAACGGCTTCACGAATCTCATCAATGGCATCTTGAGCTATTTTTCCCGCTTCTTTTAAACACAACGCCATTAATTCATCGGAGTTACGCTCAAGAGCATCAGCTGTGTGCCTTAATATATCCGCACGAGCTTCAACGGAGGTGTTAGACCATTGTTTGAATGCGCGTTCGGCTAATTCAAGTTTGTGTTTTATTTGCTCTGGGGAGTCAAAGGTTAAGTGGCCTATTGCTTCATCTTGATTGGCTGGATTGCGCACCACATGGATAGTTTCATTTTCTTCAGGTTGGGCAACACAATTTTCAAACTTCCAACGATCTAGTGCAAGTTTAAGAGGTGCAATATGATTGATGTCAGTTAAGTCCAGACCTTTAGAGTTAGCTCGCTCATCGCCATATAAATCAATTGGCTTGAGAATTTGCTGATTGTATTTGAATTTTAATCGTTGGGTTTTTTCAACGGGATCTTCAAGTAAGTCTTCAACCGGTTTGCTATCATCTACAATAGCATTTACAAAAGATGAGTTGGCCCCGTTTTCCAATAGTCGTCTTACTAAATAAGCTAACAAGTCTTCATGTTCACCAACGGGAGCGTATACCCGACACTGTACTTTTTCTTCAACCACAATTTGGTCATACAGACTATCGCCCATGCCATGAAGACACTGGAATTCGAAACCTTCTTTATCATCACCAGCTAATTCCAGAATAACCGAAGCTGTGTAAGCATTATGAGTGGCAAATTGAGGATAAATAGTGTCTTTGTACGCTAATAAGCGGTTGGCACAGGCATGATAGGACACATCTGTAGATGATTTACGGGTGAATACCGGGAAATGCTCTAAACCATCTTGCTGAGCATTTTTAATTTCTGTATCCCAATAAGCTCCTTTTACCAGTCTAACCATCATAGTCCGGTCAGTTTTCAATGTTAAATCTCTAAGCCAATCAATCACATACAAAGAGCGTTTCTGATAGGCTTGCACCGCTAAACCGAATCCACTCCAATTGCCCAAATCAGGATCGGAAAATACCTTTTCAATGATGTCTAAAGAGATATCTAAGCGGTCAGCTTCTTCGGCGTCTACCGTTAAACCAATGTCATACTCTTTACACAGCATACATAATTGTTTGAGTAGTTTTGGAATGACATCCAATACTTCTTCACGATTGGTAAACTCATAACGAGGATGAATTGCCGATAACTTAACGGAAATACCTGGGCTACGTTTTGGTCCTTTTTTGTTCGCGGCTTTACCAATGGCATGAATCGCTTCTTTGTAGGCATTGAAATATTCCTCAGCATCTTTGGCTGTGCGCGCACCTTCGCCAAGCATATCGTAGGAATAAACGTAACCTTGTTGTTCTTTTTCATCTGCACGTTCTAAGGCATCATTGATATTCTCTCCCATAACAAACTGTTTACCCATGACTTTCATGGCAATGTTCATGGCTTTACGAATAACGGGTTCACCCATTTTGCCTAGGGTTTTTTTCAACAGCCCAATACTATTGCGCTTACGATGATCGGTATAGGAAACCATGTTGCCAGTGAGCAACAGCCCCCAAGAAGAAGCATTAACAAAGATTGAATCACTGGTTCCTAAGTGTGTGCTCCATGCACCTTTTGACAACTTGTCGCGGATCAATGCATCTTGGGATTTTTTATCCGGCACACGTAATAGTGCTTCAGCTAAACACATGAGTACCACGCCTTCAGCGGTGGACAGTGAATATTCATTAAGCAATGCATCTACACCGCCGTGACCTTCTTGTTCACGACGAATGCGTAAGACCATTTTTCTGGCTCGCTCCCACGCTCTACTTCGGGCACTAACTGATACCTCTGCATCAGGTAGAATATGGTCCACAGCCAAATTTTCATCTATACGATAAAAGTCTCTTATTTTTTGACGAATTGGACAACTGGTTACTAAATTACCTTGAAAAAGCATACTGTACCTCCGTTAAGGAATGAGCGAGTGATAATCGCGCGAGTGTATAGATTGAAATGGCAGAAATACAGTCAAAAAGACGACCTGTTTATACCAGTTTGGAAGAAGAAACGTCGAGAAACTACAAAAAGGATATTACGTTAAAGAGAGGGGGAAGATCAGTTTACAATGCACTTCATTTAAGAAGTGCATTGCGCAACTTACAAATTACATCCATTGGTCACTGCGTTTACGCTTTTTAGGTAAATACGCAATAATGACACCCAATAAAATACTGACTAAAGCAATAATACCGCCGCGGGTAAACCACTTCATTTGAGCACTTTGGTCTAGCATATCTAGTTCTCGTTGCAGCTTCTGAGTCTCTTTGGTTTGACTTTCTAAATCTTTCACTAACACTTTGTTTTGACTAGTTAAGTCGGAAAGTTGCTGGCTTAATAAATCATTAGACTTATTTAGTTGTGCAATTTGAGAGCTGTACTTTTTAACACTTTGTTGAAGTCCAGGAACGAGTTCGCGGATGCTTTGATCTCTGCTGACATATTGAGATTCAACCCACCCGGTACGTTGTTTATCATCAATTATTTCGATAAACCCAGTATCCTTATTCTGTTGTAAAACCGTGATACGGGTACCGGCTATAACTGATCCAAGGATACGATAATTTCTACTCGGACCTGTATGCATAAATGCAGATAGGTCGTCTGTAATATATCGAATGTCGCCTGAGCCATCGTTTGGCTCTTGTTGTGCACTTACGTTGCTAATAGTCAACGTGAAAATAAATAAAATTGTGGTTGAAAGCTTGCCCATAATTCATCAATGTTAATACAAATTTAGACAAATGGTATGGCCTTGTATTCCCAAAGGCAAGTGAAGCTTTGATAGATTGCCTTAGTTTGTTGTTCGGAGTATTGTTTAGGCCATTGATTACCCGCTAATTTATCCTCTCATCGGACACGTGTTTTAATGGAAAAAGAAATTGAATTAAAGTTGTTGCTACCCAATGGTATTGACGAATCTGAGTTATTATTCGCCTTAGGGCAGTTTTCAGCGAATATTGAAACATCAGAATTTACGCTATTTAATCAATACTTTGATACACCAGAATGGTTGTTAAGTAGCCAAAGTATTGGGTTACGTGTTCGCAGCAGTGAAAAAGGCATTGAACAGACAGTGAAAACCGCTGGTAAGAGTATTGGTGGTCTGCACCAACGTCCAGAATATAATGTTTCCATAGATTCGTTGTCGCCCTCTTTGGAACTATTTGATCCTAGTATTTGGCCTCGAGATATAACGCTTGCTGAGTTACAAGAAAAGATTATTCCAATTTTTAACACCGACTTTAAAAGAAAAGCGTTCCTGCTAAGGCTATCTGATGGCACCGACGTCGAATTAGTTTTGGATAAAGGCACTGTTAGCACCACGGACAATAGTGCGGATATTTGTGAGATGGAGTTGGAGCTAAAAAATGGTGATGTTGCGGTGTTGTTCGATATTGCTGAAAAAATGGCAAGTTTGGCACCGAGCCAATTATGCAATTTAAGTAAAGCGGGAAGAGGCTTCACTCTGGCCCGCAATGCTCTGGCGCCAGAACCGAAAAAAGTTAGCAGTGTTGACTTATCAGATAGCGATAACTGTGAATCTGGTTTTATCAAAGGGTTAGGTTATGCATTGTCATTTTGGCAACAAGCAGAGTATCGATATATGCAAACCAAAAAAGTGACCGATTTAGTCGATATCTATGTTGGATTGCGATTAACCCGTGATTGCGTGCGGCTGTATTCAAAACCCCTTAAGTGTAAAGCCATGGACGAACTCAGCATAGGGTTAAATTTACGCTTAAATAAATGGGCTTGGATTGAACAATTAAAAAGTATTCGGGCCCTACGTTCAAAGCGAGGTATGTATAGCAAACGTTTGTCTCAGCACGATGCATTAGTAAGCTATTTAAGAGGCTTACAAGATGGCACTTTGAACTTATCGCGCCCTCATTATTTGATTACTCACCAAGACAACTCATTGTTGCAGCTTCGTCTATCTCGACTTTTAGTGACTTGCCCTTGGCGAAAAATATCCGAGGATTATACCAAGCCCTTAAAAGAGCATGGCGTTGCGGTTTTGCAGAAAAAGTGGCAAGGAGTGTTTGCTAGCGTTAACTCAGATGTTTGCAGTATGGAAGGTTATTTAAAACATTACAAAGAGTTACTGAGTGCATTAAATACGGACTTGTTAGTAGGCTCATGTTTGGATAATCATCGACGTCAACCATTTTTAGATCCATGGCAGGATGTTTTGGAGGGAATCCAAGAATTACGCAAGCTTAAAGTGTTTCAAACTAAGCTATTAGACTCTGATGTAGAAGATAAAACCGAACTTTTACAGTGGAGTGAGGTTAAGAAAAACAGTCTTCTGTCCGTTATAGAGTTAAGTAAAGAAGTTGCCACGTCTGTGGAAACATATTGGTGAACACATCATGGGTGAAATGAGTCTCTATCAAATCGCAATTAGCTCTATGCTGATAGGTTGGTTTATTGGGCTTATTTTGATCTGGGTTCGGTATGGGCAATTTCCCCACGCCAAATTAATATTGGTGGCTATCTTGCTTTGGCCATTATTGTTGTTAGATGAGTGGTTAAAATTATCAGGCTATGAGTCCCAGTTGAGTTTTTTGGTTGGCACTTCACAGTTCTTCTCGGCCATTATTATTGCTTGTGTAGTGTTAAGTATTCGGCAATTAACAATCGCTAAGTTTGCCAACAATAATATCTTGTTTTTTATTCCCTGTTTGTTGCTGATAGCTGGTCAGCTACCACTTTGGCTAGAGTCAAACGAAGTGAGGGTGGGGATGTTGTTTTCACCTCCAGTGGGTGATTTGCTGGTAAATTGGCCTTTTTATGCCACGTATTTATTCACTGCCATTATTACTCTAAGTTTTGCGGTTCATGCCGCTGAATATCTGGCTTCTTACCATTATTATTTGTCAGATCAAGTCGTTGACATCGATATTTTCGAAATGCGTTTCACTGCCAATGGCTGTTATATCCTCATGTTCACTTCATTTTTATCCATCTGCATTATTGGCTTGGCGATGTTTGATTGGTTGCCAGCCATTGTGCATTGGCAGACTTTAGTGAATATGCTCAACGCCATTGGCTGTTTGTATATAATTTTACTTTTAGTCCAGAACCGAAAATATTCACCCACTCCTTTCGTTTATTCTCAGATGGACAAAAAAACCTATTCCGAGGATCATCTCAGGTTTACCTTAAAACAAGCTGAAAAAGCCATCATTCAACATAAAGCTTATAAACGTAAAGGCCTTAGAATCAAGCAAGTAGCTGATGCTGCACATGTTGAACCTGCCGCTTTGGCCTTGGCCACAAGGTTTGTGTTGAATCGAAATTTTCGAGCCTTTGTTTATCATTACCGACTAGAATATGCCAAGAAAGTACTTATGCGTACTGACCAAAAGGTGACTAGCGTGGCTAGACGCCTTGGATTTAATTCGGAAAAATATTTAAGCAACGTTTTTGTCAAATACATAGGTTTGATGAGTAAGCGCGATAAAAAGAAAAATGCTAAAGCGGTGAAAATGAACTCCCCCAAAACGGCCAAATAATAGGCTTGCTAAGACGAAGTGTGGATTTTCTTCTTTGATGTAATTAAACGATTAAAGTAACCACATTTAAACATTTAAGTTCAATGAGTACTCTATGTGCACTCAATCTAGTTTTTGAAAACAGTAACGAAAACTAACATTCAATAAGTTCTACGAGAAAATAACAAGTAGTTGTTTGAGGGGGAGTCGACTAGTGAAGTTGAGCATTCTCAAATCCTTAAAAGGCTAAATCTGAATAGTAGAAAGTATTTATCATTTAGCTTGATTGGAATGATGGTCTATCTTTAAATGTTTATAGTAGAAGTTCTTGCCAATAATCTAATGGGAAAAATATGAAAGCATCAGATTTATTTGTACAAGCATTAGAAGCCGAAGGTGTCGAATATGTATTTGGTATCCCCGGTGAAGAAAACCTCGATTTATTAGAGTCTTTAAGAAAATCATCTATTAAACTCATACTGACGAGACATGAACAAGGGGCAGGCTTTATGGCTGCAACTTATGGTCGTCTAACTGGAAAAGTTGGCGTCTGTTTGTCTACTTTAGGCCCAGGAGCCACCAACTTAGTTACACCTGCAGCCTATGCGCAACTTGGTGCGATGCCAATGTTGATGATCACTGGTCAAAAACCAATTAAAACTAGCAAGCAAGGTCGTTTCCAAGTTATAGATGCTGTTGATATGATGCGTCCTCTGACTAAATATACTACCCAAGTTGTGAGTGGTGATCGAATTCCTTCAATTGTTCGTGAAGCATTTCGTTTGGCACACGAAGAGCGTCCAGGTGCCGTACATATTGAATTGCCTGAAGATATTGCAGCCGAAAAAACCAATGCTCAGTTGATAGAAGCCAGTACCGTCAGACGTCCAATTGCGGAAGATAAGTCTATAAAACGTGCTGTTGATATGATTGAAGCTGCGAAGTCACCGGTGCTACTCATTGGTGCTGCTGCAAACCGTAAGCTAACCGCAAAAATGCTCAAAGAGTTCGTTGAAAAAACCGGTATTCCTTACATTACCACACAAATGGGGAAAGGCGTTTTAGACGAAAGTGGAAAATTATTTATGGGTAATACCGCGTTGTCTGATGGTGATTTTGTACATAGGGTTATTTCACGGGCTGATCTAATCATTAATGTTGGCCATGATGTCGTTGAAAAACCACCATTTTTCATGAGCAATGATGGTAAAAAAGTGATCCACGTGAACTTTGCCTCTGCCGCCGTAGATCCAGTTTACTTCCCGCAATTAGAAGTCGTGGGTGATATTGCCAATAGTATATGGCAGATCAAACAAAACATTACTCCATCGAATAAATGGAAACTAGATTTTTACAGTGACGTTCATGATGCCTACATTGCCCATCGCAAAGTGTCAGAAGATGATGACCGTTTTCCTATTTTGCCTGAACGTTTTGTGCGAGACATACGCATAGCCATGCCAAAAGATGGCATTGTTACCTTAGATAATGGCGTGTATAAAATTTGGTTCGCACGAAATTATCCTGCCTATTTTCCTAACACGCTATTACTCGATAACGCTCTGGCAACCATGGGGGCTGGCCTACCCTCGGCAATGGCAGCTAAAATTGTGAATCCTGAAAAATCGGTCATTACAGTATGTGGTGATGGTGGTTTTATGATGAACAGTCAAGAAATGGAAACTGCTGTGCGTCTTAATCTGCATATAGTGGTGATAATTCTGCGTGATGATGCATACGGTATGATTAAGTGGAAGCAAGCGCATATGTCGTTCGATAATTTTGGTTTAGATTATGGCAACCCTGATTTTGTTAAGTACGCACAAAGTTATGGCGCTAAAGGTTGGCGAATTAACTCAGCAGAGGAGTTGTTACCAAGAGTTGAGGCTTGTTTAGCAGAACCGGCAGTGCATCTCATCGATGTGCCGGTTGATTATTCTTTGAATGACCAAACGTTGAATAAAACGATTCGCGAACTTAGCCAAAAACTATAGGAACTACTATGTTACAAAAAACTTATCCTTATTACTTAGCGAATAACGCTGTTTTTGCTAACCAAGATTTAGTCGTTACCAACAAATATACTGGCGAAGCTGCTACAACAGTAGCTATGGCAAAAGCTGATGTAATTGATCAAGCAATTGAAGCTGCAGAAAAAAGTCAGGCTGCGCTGACAGCAATGAAACCGTACGAACGCCAAGCAATATTGAACCATTGCGTAAAACGTTTTGAAGAGCGCTTTGAAGAGTTGGCGTATGCGTTATGTATTGAAGCGGGGAAGCCAATCAAAGACGCTCGTGGTGAAGTAACTCGCTTAATTGATACTTTCAAAATAGCTGCTGAAGAGTCTGTCAGAATCACTGGTGAAGTGATGAATTTGGAAATTACACCCCGTGCCAAAGGGTATCAGGGGATGTACAAAAAAGTGCCTATCGGACCTTGTTCATTTATTTCCCCCTTTAATTTTCCACTAAACTTAGCTGCTCACAAAGTTGCGCCTGCATTGGCAGTAGGTTGCGCTTTTGTGCTTAAGCCAGCAAGCCGCACACCATTAGGAGCGCTGATAATCGGTGAAATTTTAGCTGAAACGGATTTGCCTGCCGGAGCCTTTTCAATTTTACCCTGTAGCCGTGATGGTGCAGATCTATTTACAACTGATGATAGATTTAAATTACTGAGTTTCACTGGGTCTCCTGATGTAGGTTGGGACCTAAAAGCCCGTGCGGGTAAAAAACCGGTAATTCTAGAACTTGGTGGAAATGCTGGTTGTATTGTTGATCACGATACCGATTTAGATGATGCCATCGAGCGCATCGTGTTTGGTGCTTATTATCAATCTGGGCAAAGCTGTATTAGTGTGCAACGTGTTTTGATACATGAATCCATCTATGCGGATTTCAAAAAGCGTTACGTCGAAAAAGTGTCAAACTTGGTACATGGTGATCCCTTAAGCGAAGACACCTTTATTGGTCCCATGATTTCCGAATCTGAAGCATCCCGTCTTGATGGTTGGATTGCTGAAGCTAAATCTAAAGGGGCTAGTGTGTTATGTGGTGGCGAACGTGATGGTGCTATGCTGCAAGCAACGGTAATGGAAAACGTACCTACGGATGCCAGTATTAATGCTGATGAGGCCTTTGGTCCAGTTTCCATCATTGCTCCTTTTAGTGATTACGATGAAGCCCTTGAGGAAATAAACAATAGTCAGTTTGGTTTGCAAGCTGGTGTATTCACCAGAGATATCTATAAAGCCCATAAAGCTTGGGATGTTTTGGATGTTGGAGGTGTTGTCATTGGTGATGTACCTAGCTGGCGAGTAGACAATATGCCCTATGGCGGTGTGAAAGAGTCAGGTTTAGGTCGTGAAGGTATTCGCTATGCCATTGAAGACATGACAGAACTGCGTTTGATGGTGTTAAGAACCCCTCAATAATGTGGATGGTAAATTAGTTAAAGGGCCTTTCATGGCCCTATTTTATTTGCGAGGATTACAAGTCAGAAAAAGCGTCTAGCAGTATTTGTTGGGTGAATTGCTTACGCAAGTAAAATCCTCTTGGTCTAGTTTGCACAATCGAACCTTGGCTTCCAATCGCATCGGTTAATGCTTTACCGTTGGCTGCTTTAGGACGAATTTGCAACGCTTGACCATGTTTTGCAGTGATCTGCTCTACTTCTCCCAGGACTATCATATCCATTAGCTCTTCCCAATCCTGCTTGAGCACAGCCAGTTGCTTTTGGCTAGGTTGCCAAAGAACGGGGGTCGCGATTCTACGTTGTGCTGGTAAAAGTTCGCGATTACCTTCCACAGGCACCCACAAAACACAATTCAGCTTGTTTCTAACATTACTGTTTTCCCAAGTCACCCCTGAAACATTCAGCAAATGTGCAAAACAAACATAAGTCGTTTCTAAGGGCATGCCTTGTGAATTTATGGGTAAGGTTTTTAGTTCTACACCTAAATCGGGAAAATCTTGTTCAGGGTTGGATCCAGCGTGGGCACCTAAAAACAGTTCTAACAACTGTCCAGTCCAACCTTTTTCTCGTTTAAAATTGGCTGGAACTTGAATATTTGCCCATTTAGCTAATTCGCCTAACGTTAGGCCAGCTAACGCCTGAGCTCGTGTAAGGAGCTCTTCAATTGTGGCAGGGGAAGTCGTTGCGGGTTTGATCAAATGTAACCTTTTCCTAAAGTTTTTTAATCGCCATTAAGTCAGTCAGCGATGATATTGCTTTGCTTGACCCTTAGTTTATGGAAGAATGGCAAAATATTAAAGAAATCAATCCCCCTGGGAGTCAAAGTGATTGATGCCGAAGGTTTCCGCGCGAATGTCGGTATAGTGATTTGCAATAGAATGGGGCAAGTATTTTGGGCAAAGCGCTATGGACAACATTCATGGCAGTTTCCACAAGGCGGAATAGATCAAGGTGAAACTGCTGAACAGGCTATGTATCGTGAGTTAAATGAGGAAGTTGGATTAAAACCAGAAAACGTTAAAATACTCGGAGTTACCAAAAATTGGGTTAGGTATAAATTACCTAAAAGATTGATTAGGCAAGGAACTAATCCAGTTTGTATTGGACAAAAGCAGAAGTGGTTTTTGTTGCAACTTGAATGCAAAGAGTCAGACGTAGATGTGTTGAGTTCAGGACATCCAGAGTTTGACGATTGGCGATGGGTAAGTTTTTGGTATCCAGTCAGAAACGTTGTGTCATTTAAACGAGATGTATATCGGCGCGTAATGAAAGAGTTCGTGTCTTTTGCCATGCCGATTTATACGAAAAACAATCAGTCTCAACGGAGTCGTAGACGGCGGAGATAATTTTTAACACCCATGATAACGAGCTTAAAACGGATAGTTCAGGAAGTTAGTAAAATCCCCGTGCTGGAGGAGGCTTTAAAGCACCTGACTAGCAGTATCAAAGGGGCTATTGGAGTTGACTCCTGCTCGGTTTATCTCGCAAATTACGAAAAACAACATTTTATGCTAATGGCCACCGACGGCCTCGAATCTGGTGCTGTTGGTAAGGTCGCAATCGGTTTTTCTGAGGGGCTGATTGGTTTAATCGGTCAGCGGGAAGAACCTTTAAATATCCTTGATGCCCAGTCTCATCCTCGTTACAAGCATTATCCAGAAGTTAAAGAAGAGAAATATCACGCATTTCTTGGAACCCCAATCATACATCAACGTAAAGTTTTGGGGGTATTAACTTTACAGCAGCAAAAAAAGCGTCGTTTCAGTGAAGACGAAGAGGCGTTCTTAGTTACCCTTTCCACCCAAATAGCATTAGAAATTGTACATGCTGAAACCCGTGGTTTTCTATCTTTTGTGGATGACAATAACCGCGATAAATGGCAACGGAAAATATCTGGTGTACCGGGTTCTGCTGGTTTGGGAATGGGGATTGGTTTTGTACCGCACTTTAAGGTCAGTTTGGCCAGCCACGTTGCGAAACGCTCTAAAAACAAAGAATTGGAAATCGCCCGCTATCGTGAAGCGGTGAATATTACTCGCGCGCAAGTAGAAGAGCTATCGAACCGAGTTGAAGGGCAAGTGCCTAGTGATGTCCAAGCTATTTTTCAAATTTACAGCCACCTTTTGGATGCCAATAGTCTTGGTCACGAAGTTGAAGGGCGAATCAAAGATGGCTGGGATGCCGCCAGTTCATTAAAATATATTATTGAAAATTATATCCAACGGTTTCGCAATATGAGTGATCCTTATATGCAAGAGCGAGCTGTTGATATTGAAGATCTATCTAATCGCATACTTGCCAATATTTTGGGGACAGATAGTCCTGACCAGCGACCGTTAGATGTGAATCAGAATGCAATTCTTGTAGCGGAAGAAGTAACCGCTCCAATGCTTGCTGAGTTTTCCACTATGAAGTTGTGCGGCATTATCTCCGTACGAGGCTCTAGTAACTCACACGCCGCTATTTTGGCTCGAGCAATGGGCTTACCCGCCGTAATGGGCTTGTCTGATGCACCTCTATCTCTTTTGGATGGAAAAAAGCTACTGGTTGATGGTTACTCTGGTGAGGTGATTGTTTCACCTTCGGAAAGTGTTCGCCAAGAATTCAACATTCTGGTAACGGAAGAACAAGAACTTTCTGATCGTATTTTAGAAAAAGCGCATCTTCCTTCTGTAACAGAGGATGGTTATCCCGTGTCTCTTTTTATTAATGCGGGTCTATCGGCTGAGATGGAAAATACCAATTTCACCCATGGTGAAGGTGTCGGCTTATATCGGACAGAAGTGCCTTTTATGCTCAGAGAGCGTTTCCCTTCTGAACAAGAGCAGATGGACCTATATCGAGAGATGTTGGAGTCTGCCCCGGATAAACCCATTACAATGCGTACTTTGGATGTAGGTGGTGATAAGCCATTACCCTATTTTCCCATCACTGAAGAAAATCCCTTTTTGGGTTGGCGTGGTGTCAGACTTACTCTTGATCACCCAGAAATTTTTCTAGTACAGATACGCGCTATGCTGCGGGCAAACATCGGTTTGGGTAATCTACAGATTATGTTACCTATGGTGACGTCAGTTTCTGAGGTTGACGAGTCTAAACGTTTAATTAAACAGGCATATCATGAAGTTTCGGAAGAAATTTCAGAAACCGGTAAAGTCCTTGAAATGCCAAAAATAGGGGTGATGTTGGAAGTTCCCGCGGTCATTTATCAAATTCCCCAATTGGCTAAAAAAGTCGATTTTTTCTCAGTGGGCAGCAACGATTTAACTCAGTATTTACTGGCAGTAGACCGCAATAACGCACGTGTTTCAGGCTTATATGACAGTTATCATCCGGCAGTACTATCAGCACTTTTAAGTATTGTTAAACAGGCAAATGAACATGATGTCTCTATTACCGTTTGCGGCGAATTGGCCGGTGAACCAGGAGGGATAATTTTACTATTAGCCATGGGTTACAATAAGTTTAGTATGAATAGTCACAACTTATTAAAAATTAAGTGGGTTGTGAGAAGCGTCACTGTAAAACAATCTAAATTATTATTGGACAGTGTTTTGAGCTGCGATGACCCTTGGAAAGTGCGTGAGCAGGTAAACCAATATCTTGAAACAATAGGGTTGGGCGGTTTAGTTCGAGCAGGTATTTAATTGTCTGAAATACCAACTTTCTTTGCGGTCTATTTGTCGCTGGGTGCCATTGTTGGTTTGCTGGCGGGTTTGCTGGGTATTGGTGGTGGCTTAATTATAGTGCCAGTATTGATGTATATATTTGAGCGTCATTTAGGGCTGCCTTTACAACATGCATTACCTATGGCTATTGCCACTTCTTTGTCGACTATTATCCTCACTGGTTTGTCTTCCACACTCTCGCACATTCGCTTGCGACATGTAAATTCAAAGATTGTTATCTGGTGTGCACTTGGTATTATTCTCGGCGCTTTAGTTGGCCCCCAGATAGCGGTGAGAATTCCAGTACAAAGCTTAAAATTAATTTTCGCTTTTATGGTCTTATTCATTGCATTACAAATGATTTTTTTAAAACCCAAAAGTGTCAAAAGCTGCATTTCAAAGCCAATGTTAATGGGGATTGGATGTGTAACTGGGATCATTTCTGCATTTATGGGGATTGGCGGTGGCGCTATTATGGTGCCCGCTTTAGTTTGGTTTCGGGTCGACATTAAACAAGCCATTGGCTGTGCTGCATTTTGCGGTATGGTGATTGCTATTTTTGGCTCGTTTAGCTTCGTTTTAGCAGGTTGGAATGTGCAAGGTTTACCAACAGCAGCATTTGGTTATATTTATTTACCGGCAGTATTGGGCATAGTGATGACCTCGATATTTACTGCCCAATTTGGGGCTAAAATTAGCCACCGTTTACATACACAACGTTTAAAGCAAATATTTGCCGCCTTCCTAGTGGTCGTTAGTTTGCAAATGTTTTTAGGATAATTGAAATTATGTCGCAAAGTTATTACACCCTCCCTGAAATTAATCCCGCCATATTCGATTTAGGATTTTTAAGTCCCAAGTGGTATGGAATGATGTATTTGGTCGGTTTTGTTGCGGCATGGTGGTTAGCGAATCGTCGCCTTGCCCGCACTGGCTGGAGCAAAGAGCAACTTAGCGATATGTTATTTTGGGGTTTCTTAGGGGTTATTCTCGGTGGCCGCATTGGTTATGTGTTGTTTTATCAGTTTGATCTATTTCTGGATAATCCACTGTACCTGTTTAAAATTAATGAAGGCGGCATGTCATTTCATGGCGGTTTGCTCGGTGTATTAACCGCATTATGGTTGAGTGCGCGACGCTTAAAAGTTCCTTTTTTGGTGGTGGGCGATTTTATCGCTCCCCTAGTTCCCATTGGACTTGGCGCTGGGCGAATAGGTAACTTTATCAATTCTGAATTATGGGGGCGCACAACAGACGTTCCATGGGCGATCATTTTCCCTAATGCCGGCAGTGAGCCGCGTCACCCTTCTCAGCTTTATGAATTTGCCCTAGAAGGGGTTTTGTTGTTTATTATTTTGTGGTTATATTCTAAGAAGCCACGTCCTATCGGTGCCGTTAGTGGTCTATTCTTGTTAGGGTATGGAAGTTTTAGATTTTTTGTGGAGTTTTTCCGTCAGTGGGATAGTCATTTGGACCTGTATTTAGGCTTTCTCAGCCGAGGTCAAATGTTATCATTACCGATGATTATCGCTGGCATTTTGATGGTTGTTTGGGCTTATAAGCAAAATGCAGTATATCAACCACAAAGTACTAAATTAAAAAAAGGTAAGAAAGTTTAAAATGCAGCAATATTTATCATTAATGCGTCATGTATTGGAAAATGGCAGCAAAAAAGAAGATCGAACCGGTACCGGTACGTTAAGTATATTTGGCTACCAAATGCGCTTCAATTTAGCTGACGGTTTCCCTTTAATCACCACAAAAAAATGTCACTTACGTTCAATAATCCACGAATTACTATGGTTTATTAAAGGTGAAACAAATATAGCGTACTTAAAGGATAATGGCGTTAGCATCTGGGACGAGTGGGCCACCGATGAAGGCGAACTTGGGCCTGTGTATGGTAAACAATGGCGCAGTTGGCAAGGAACAGATGGGACTGTAGTTGATCAACTTAGCGAACTACTTGAGCAAATAAAACATAATCCTGATTCTCGTCGGTTATTGTTAAGTGCTTGGAATCCTACTGTATTACCAGATAGTAAATTATCCCCCAAAGAGAATGCCAAGCATGGCAAACAAGCTCTACCACCATGCCATACTATGTTCCAGTTTTATGTAATTGATAATAAGTTGTCATGTCAGTTATACCAGCGCAGCGGAGACATTTTTTTAGGAGTTCCATTTAATATCGCAAGCTATGCCTTATTAACTATGATGGTTGCACAAGTCTGTGATTTGCAACTTGGCGATTTTATCCATACATTTGGTGACGCCCACCTTTATACCAACCACTTAGAACAAGCTGAACTACAATTATCTAGGGAGCCGTTAGCGCTGCCAAAAATGAAATTAAATCCAGAGGTCAAAAGCCTGTTTGATTTCACAATTGATGACTTTGAATTAGTCGATTATCAATCTTATCCACATATTAAAGCACCGGTTGCAATCTGATGAGAACTTCGCGTGTCGATTAATATACTTATTTGTGACGACTCAGGGTTCGCCCGCAAGCAAATGGCTCGGGCGTTACCTAGTGGTTGGGATATAAGTTTAAGCTTTGCTGAAAACGGTGAACAAGGTATCGAGATGATCAAAGCTGGTAAAGCAGAGTTGGTCTTCTTAGATTTAAATATGCCTATCATGGATGGTTACCAAACCATGCAGGTTATCAAAGAACAAGACTTACCTACTTTAGTGATTGTGGTGTCTGGGGACGTTCAACCTCAAGCCCGAGCTCGTATGAAGCAGATGGGCGCTTTAGATTTTATTAGTAAACCAGTCGATAATGAAAAGCTTGCTACAATCTTGTCTCAATATGGCCTTTATACTGAAAGTGATTCGCCATCAGGCTCGAGTGTTATTCGTGATATAAACCCTGCTGCTATGCCAGCCCTTTCTCAGTCAAAACAATTTTCAATGGCGGAAAAGTTGGATGTTTATCGAGAAATGGCCAATGTTGCTATGGGACAAGCTGGTGAGAAATTAGCACAACTGCTAAATATATTTATTGATTTACCCATACCTAACGTTAACTTAATTGAAACCACAGAATTGCATATGGCAATGGCGGAAATTAGTGATAATGAAAGTGTGTCAGCCATTTCCAAAGGATTTATTAGCGCAGGTATTAGTGGCGAAGCTATAATGATGTTTAATGATTCAAACTTCGCTAATTTGGTCGAGCTGCTTAATTACAAGCAAGTTGAAATCAATGAGTCTAGCGAGTTAGAAGCGCTGATGGATGTGGCGAATATTGCTGTCAGTGCTTGTTTAACAGCCTTGTCAGAGCAATTAAATGTGACCTTTACCCACAACCACCCTATTATTTTGGGGCAGCATTGTGGATTAGACAAACTGTTGAAAAATAATGTATCGAGATGGAATAGAGTGTTAGCAATTGAAATAGGTTATGAGATTAAAGCTAAATCTATCAATTTTGATTTACTCTTATTATTTCCAGATAAATCAATCGATCTTATGTTTGAAAAACTGGTAGAAGGTAACTGATAAATAATGGGCGACGACTTTTCTGACATTAATGCACTGCATTGGCAGTTTGATTTGCTCGGCTCGATTGAAGTGGGGATCACCGTACTAGACCGTGATTTTAATGTTCTGGTGTGGAATCAGTTCATGGAAAACAATAGTGGTATTTTGCCTAGTCGAATCAAGTATAAGAATCTGTTTGAATTTTTTCCTGAAATAGATAAAGACTGGTTCTTAGTCAAAACAGAGCCCGTTGTTAGTCTCAAAAGCCCTGCATTTATTATTTGGGAACAACGCCCCTATTTATTTAAATTTGAAACCAGTCGACCAATCACTTCCGCTTCAGACTTTATGTATCAGAATGTTACATTGTTCCCGCTGACTTCTTTCGAAGGGGATGTTGAGCAGATCTGTATCGTGGTTTATGACGTGACCGATGAAGCTTTAAATAAAAAGGGCATCGAGTCCCTTAATCAACAATTGCAGCAAATTAGTCGTGTTGATGGGCTCACAGGGGTATTTAATCGTCGCTATTGGGAAGAGCAATTTTCCCTTGAACATAAACGAATTGTACGTAATGGCTTTCCAGCTTCTGTATTGATGCTAGACATTGACCACTTTAAAAAAGTTAACGATACCTATGGTCATCCTGCCGGTGACTACATAATAAAAACCTTGGCTAAAGTTGTGCAACAATCTATCCGAGAAACTGACCTCGCCGGACGCTACGGTGGTGAAGAATTTGTAGTATTATTGCCAGAAACGAACGCTGAAAACTCTATGATTGTGGCTGAAAGGATACGAAGTGGTTGCGAAGATTTATTACCGCTTTATGAAGGCAATGAGATTCCGTTTACTGTCAGTATTGGTATTGCTGAGTTTAGTGTGACTTACCAAGATCATATGGTTTGGTTGGAAAAAGCTGACCAAGCTTTGTATCGTTCTAAAAAGGGAGGACGAAACCGAGTCAGCAAATTTTAATTTTAGCTGATTATTTGCACTAGGGACTCGGCAAAAACGAAATCACTTTAGATCACGCCTTTCTAAAGCATATATATGATCTTTAATTAACCATAAAATGATTAAGCTAGGTATCACCATTATGGCGGTTAAGATGAAAAAGAAAGCCCAGTTACCATCCATCCAATCAACCAAGAAGCCGCTGGCTGAAGCCATTAAGGTTCGACTTAGAGTCCCTAACGATGCCATTAATGCATATTGGGAAGCAGAAAATGCTTGATTACAAAGCAGTGAAATAAACGCCACTAGCGCCACTGAGCTCCAAGCTGCGGTAAAACCGTCTACGAAGATTGTGGCTGCAAATAACGCTTTATCCGGCCCCACTACTGACATTAATGCAAACATCAGGTTACTTGTCGCCATAGCGAGCCCTCCGGTCATTAAACCTTTATAGATTCCGTATCGCACATTAACCATGCCGCCTAAAACAGCGAAAACAATAGTTACCCACCAATTTAGTAGTTTTGAGTAGCTACCAATGTCACTGTTGGTGAACCCTAGTTCTTTATAAAAAACAATACTCATTCGTCCCAAAAAGGCTTCACCGATCTTAAATAAAAAAATGAACGCTAAAATGGAGAGAGCCAGTTTTACGCTATTGCGAGCGAAAAAATCGCGAAAAGGTTCTACTAATGTTACGGCTAGCCAGTTCACTAAGCGCTGAGAGCGATTTAGTTGCAAATCGCCAACCAAGGCCTTAGCGTATCGAGCACTGGCTGCCACTTGTTGTTCGATGCGGCTAGTAACAGGTTCATCACTGAAAAATACCAACAGCATAAGTCCAGCCATAATAGCGGCAAGGACGAAGTAAATATCTGACCATTGCCATCCTGCCATGTCGGAAATGAAAAAGGGGATTGCGCCTAAACCCCCATAACCGGTCCACCAACCTGCCGTTGCCATTGATGATGCGGCAGCAAGTTTGTCTTTTTCATGGGGCTTGATGATATCGATACGGTATGCATCAATGGCAATATCTTGAGTAGCTGAAAATAGAGCAATTGAGAAGCCGACTAAACCAATAGCTAACAGGTTCTCTTGTGCTGGCACTACAGCCATAGCAACGCACGCCATAATAATCATTATTTGGGTGGTGACAATCCAACCCCGCCGTTGACCTAGAATTGGCGGTCGAACTCTATCTAATAAAGGTGACCATAGAAAGTTGATTGAATAAGCAATGGTGATTGAGCCAATTAAACCAATAGAAGAGCGGCTTAGGCCGCTTTCTTGTAGCCATGCAGATAGTGCAGAGCCAATCATCACCCATGGGAAACCACTAGCGATACCGAATAAAAAGACAAAAAGCAGACGCTTATCTTTGTAACAAAGAAGAGTATTTTTGATTGTTTCAGACACAGAGGTTCAATAGCTAAGGAAAAGAGCTATTGGATCACGTATGACCTTACAGTTCAATATCTAATTCAAAAATGCAATGTAGCAGATGATAGATGTGGGAAGTTACGGTCGGATACCGATACAATCTAGTGGGTATTGCCCGTCACCCTCTAGATAATTTATACAGGTTTCAAGTTCAGAGCGTAAATACTTGTCATGCAATAATTTTTGCTCTGGCCAATAATTTAATTGATGCAGTAAATGCCAGAAAACACGTTCTTTTTGTGAGTAAGGTTCATCATCTCTTTTTTTTACGTGCGCCCACTCTTCAAGGGTATCCCAGAAATATAGATCTAACTCTATATAAGGGATTTTATAAGACCAATACCCTCTTACAAAAAAAGCTAATTGACTAGCTTTATGATTTATAAAGTTCTTAATATTCACGGTTAGTTTGAATCACTCAAGTTGATGCAATATTATGAAGTATAGACCGCAAATACGATGAATGTTCCCTAGGATTGGAAGAAAACTTATATCTGATTGAAATAACGAGAGATTAATTAGATATAAAAGATATAGATCAGGTACATTTGTGGTTAAAACCCTCACCAACCCATGTGGGTTAGCCAACCGTAAATTTCCTTTCCTAAACGAGCATATTGTTGGCTGTCCATAGTTTGGCCAATTAATTCCCTTTGCCGATACATCATTTTCAACGACTTTAGGGATTGTATTTTGCGCTGACTCACGGTTGCTTTTGCCCATGAGGTATCTGCAGCAGAGTACACATCAAGATAAGGCATGGGGGTTTGCGACACCCATTTAGGAAGTTGCTGGTTATAGCTACGATCTGGCCATTGTGGGCTAATTGATACCATGCCGTCTGGGTAATCCAATTTGTTTTCAGCATAAATTTTCGTTAACCAAGCCGCGCTAGTTCCTTGGGCGATGACTAAAAAGAAACCATTATATTGACGGGTTTTTTCAGCAATGGCGCGCATTTGCAGAATAATTTGTTGTTCATGTTGATCAAATGCTGCTTGTTCTATTCTATTAACAGAGGCTTTATTTAAAATATCGTCAGTTGTGCCGTTGCTGCTAGGACTTGGTGTTTGATTGGTCGTATCAGCCTGTTGATTCGCGTTCGCATTTTGATCCGGGGCAGGCCCAAATCCACTGGTGGGGGCTGGCATTATCATGGTTACCCAGCCTACGTTGTTCAGGGCTGTAGAAAGTTGAACTAGTCCATGTTCGCTAAATGGGTTTCTGCCTGATTCACTCACCATCACTGCAACACCGCGAGTGATGGGGGTGTTTGATTCTGCAATGACCAAAGGAATTTGTTTTTCACCCACTAAAAGCACATCGTATTGATCATCAAACTGACTGCGTTGAATATCGTTAAGGGCCGCTTCAGGTGATTGTAAACCATGGGCGGTGAGGCCGATCATCAATATGACTAAGCCAAGTATTGTGCTTAACGATTTTTTAACCACGTGTGCTCACAGCTCATTTAATTTCCATTATGTTCTATATCGGTTAGACCCGATGCAGACTTGAATGAAAACGGGCTAGGGCACTCAAATGCCATGGGTTCATTTGTTAATGGATGATTTAATTTTAAAGATTGAGCATGTAACTGCAAACGACTAGCACCTTGCAGAGCTTGCTCATGAGCGTAAAGCCTATCTCCCAATATTGGGTGGCCAATACTCAGCATATGTACTCTTAGTTGGTGGGAACGTCCAGTGATTGGCGTGAGCTCTACCAGAGACTCTTGCTCATCACTGGCCAAGCACTTGTAATGGGTTAACGCCTGTTTTCCGCGTTCGTGATCAACCATCTGTTTTGGCCGGTTGGGCCAGTCACAAATTAGCGGTAAGTCAATACTTCCTTGTTCTTCCTTAAGTTTACCAAATACTCTAGCAATATAAGATTTAGAGGTTTGACGCAGCTCAAATGCTTTGGAGATCTTACGATGGCTATCCATATTCAGCGCCAAAACTATAAGCCCAGAGGTAGCCATATCCAAACGATGAACAATAGTCGCTGTTGGAAAAGCACGTTTAACTCGAAGTTGTAGGCTATCTTTATGTTCTAGGGCTTTACCTGGAACGGTTAACAAACCACTAGGTTTGTTTAACACCAACATGCTCTCGTCTTGATAAATGATATCGAAATAGGGGTATCGGCTGGGGGCATAATTTAAAATCGCCATTTATACTGCTGTTTCCCTTGCTTTGTCATCGTTCATTAATGATTATTAACCACTAATCTTACCGCTTCTAAATGCACTTCAGCATTTCCCAAAGCATTGTTCAGTGCGTCCAACTGATTACGAATAAAGTCCAATTCTTCTTCCCGAATAGACTTGTTAACGACACTCAAACTTTGTAGGCGATTTAGTTCTTCTTGTAAACTATTTTGCATACTGTCGATACACTGCTGTTTAATATTTTCAGCTGAGTCCGTGGCTATAGCCGTCGCTTGATGTATCGCCTTTTCTATTTGCGATTGCAGCGCGTTGACCAGCTGAGCAGACATTTTAGGTTTCACCCTATCGAGCATATAAAACACTTTATCGGTTTGCTGACCTTTGGGATCAATAGTGATTTTAATCGGTGTGGCGGGCATATAACGATTCACTTGCAAGTGTTTTTCTGCTTTTGTAGATAGAACAAACAAACACTCTAACCAATAGTAACCAGGTGGAAGAGACTTATCCCTGTTCATCGCAATAGCACTTTTACCTTGCACATCGGTTGTGATGGTATCCATTGCATGTTGCACCATGGGGTGATCCCAACTGAAAAAGTGTACGTGTTCTAATTTTGTGGCTGTGTTGCGTTCATATGTGATGGTCATACCTTCTTCTTCAAGCCCTGGAAGTTGCGTATGCATAGATTCGGTCTGTTTTAGCAGGTAACAGTCGTCGTCTGTTTCTTCTTGCAGAACGCCTATGGTGTCGAATAACTGGGTCATGAAGCGCTCAAGTTTAGGGGAGTTATCTGAATCTTCAATCCCTTCGATAAGTTGTTGAACTTTACCTTTACCTGATGAGTTAATTTCTAATAGTTTATCTCTGCCTTGTTCCAATTTACTTTTCAATTGAGCATAAATAACTTGAGTGTTTTCAATGAGTTTGCGTTTGGCTAGTTCATCATGAGGGTTTTGAAGGGACGTCAGTAACATCTCTTCTACTTCTTCATAAACACTGGTCCCCGCAGGGCAGGTTAATTCAAAGGCGTTGAGTCCATCGTGATACCATTCCAACATAACCTGTTGGGCAGAGTTCACAAAAAATGGAACATGCACTTTCACATCGTGTTTTTGGCCAATCCGGTCGAGTCTACCAATACGTTGCTCCAATAAATCTGGAACTTGTGGCAAATCGAATAAAATCAAATGGTGGGCGAATTGGAAGTTTCGCCCCTCACTACCAATTTCACTACAGATTAGCACTTGAGCGCCTTCTTCTGATTGGGCAAAAAAGTTAGCTGTACGGTCGCGTTCGACAATACTCAATCCTTCATGGAATACGCCTGCTCTAATACCTGATTTACGACGTAACGCTTCAGCCAACATTAGGGCGGTAGATGCCTTGGCACATATAGCCAGCACTTTTTCTCCCCGTAGTTGCTGTAAATGGTCAATAAACCAGTCGATTCTGGGGTCGAAGTCGGTCCAACTATCGACTAATTCAGGGATCCGCTCTGGAGATAACAAGCGGCTTGAGTCGAGTTCAATTTCAAGGTGTTGTTCATATTCTTCAGGCATTTGTAAGGGGTAGGACAACAACTCTCGGGCAGGAAATCCGCTAACACCTGAACGACTGTTTCTAAACAACACTCGTCCGGTACCATGTCTGTCTAGAAGTTGGCGAATTAACTTCTCTCTACTCGCCTCATCGGCGAGTTCTACACTAGACACTAAGTCTTCACCGGCGAATTCCTGTACCGCTTGAATAGCCTCTTGGCTGAGGTTGACTTCAGTATCATCCATCGTTAGTAGCGGCTCTATTGCTTGAGCAAGCTGGCTATATTGTTGCTCTTCTTGCACAAACTCTTGATAACTATGGAAACGAGCCGGATCTAAAATGCGTAAACGAGCAAAATGACTTTCATGACCTAGCTGGTCTGGGGTGGCGGTTAATAAAAGCACACCTTTAGTTACTTGTGCCAACTGTTCTATTACTTCATATTCTTGGGAAGGTTGCCCTTGTGACCAAGTTAAATGGTGGGCTTCATCGACCACCATTAAGTCCCACGGAGCTTCACAAGCTTGCTGGAAATAACGGCTATTGTGGGTAAGGAAGTCGAGACTACAAAGCACTAATTGCTCACCTTCAAAAGGATTACCAGTTTCTTCAGCCATGGCTTGGCAGCGTTCTTCATCAAAGATTGAAAAGGCCAAGTTAACTCGTCTTAACATTTCCACTAACCATTGATGGACTAGGCTATTTGGCACCACTATCAGGATTCGCTGCGCCCTCCCGGTTAACAATTGTTGATGGATAATTAATGCCGCTTCTATGGTTTTTCCTAAACCCACTTCATCGGCTAGTAACACTCGAGGAGCATGACGGCGACCTACTTCAGATGCAATGTGTAATTGATGGGGAATAATATCAACTCGAGCTCCCAAAAAACCTAATAAGTCTGAAGTATCGTGCTGATATTGCTGAGTAATACATTTTTCGCGAATATCGAACCATTTAGGCTCATCGACCTGACCCGCTAACAGCCTCTTTTGTGGTTGGTTTAATTGAAAATGGTGATCGATAAAGGTTTCTTTTAAATCGACTTGCTCCTCAGTGTCTATGCGTTTGCCATGATAGGTTAGCATGCTGGATTGTTCGCTTACGCTTGCCACTATGAATTGCCAGTTTTCATGACTAGTGACCTTGTCGCCAATTTCAAATGTTACGCGGGTCAAGGGCGCTGATGCTGGGGCGTATGTGCGGGTTTCACCGATGGCGGGAAAGAGTATCTCAACGGTTCTGTTGTTTACGGCAATGATAGTGCCTAGGCCAAGTTCTGACTCAGTATTGCTAAGCCAACGTTGCCCTAAAGCAAAGTTGTTCGTTTGTGTCATAGTAGAAAATCTCTTGAGCTTTACAGGCCAATTCTAAGCATGCCTATTTTGCCAATTAAGGGCTTTCGCCAAATCATAAAGAGCGAGATTATAACGCTTATAATGCACTTTTGCAGTGTGTTATCACTGTGCTTTTAGTAAATAAGTATAGGTGCAAAAAGTAAAGACTAAAAATCATCCTATAAGTTTTAATTGAGGGTAATTGGCGGTACTGAATTGTTTATCAAGAATCCCTAGGCCCTAAAAAAGATATTGATCTATATGTGGTTTTTTATAACCGTTAAAGTCTTTTGTAAAAGTTGGTGAAAGTGCTGAAAAAGTGGTTTATGGTAACTATGGATTTAGTTAAAACCATGCGCCTATTTTCTATGCGGGCAGTTAAACGGAGTAGCGGATGCCAGAAAAAGCTGAAATAAATACTAAACTTTATGTGCTCGATACCAATATCCTCTTACATGAACCCCTCGCCTTTCTCTCTTTCAAAGAACACGATGTCGTCGTCCCCATGACGGTTTTAGAAGAACTAGATTACATCAAAGACAGTAAAAAAGACGTAGCTCGGGATGCAAGAGTCTCTATTCGTGCAATGGAGGATTTACTCCACGAAGCGACACCTGAACAAATGATAGATGGGGTGGCAATGTCAGGACTTGGCTCTGGTGAGTCAGCTCCTACGGGGCAACTTTCTATTTTTGCTGATCACGGATTGCCCTTTGAACAGCAGGTGTTCACAAGTAATGATAATGACAACCGCATCATCAATGCGGCCTTGCATCTGCAGAAGATTAAGCTTCCTAGGCAGGTGGTGCTGGTAACCAAAGATATCAATATGCGCTTAAAAGCCAAAGGAGCTGGATTAGCCCATGTTGAAGACTATCGAACCGACCAGTTAATCAGTGACATCAAGTATTTATCTAAGGGCTATCACACCTTCAACGGCGATTTTTGGCAATGTGTGAAAACCGTTGATAGTCGCACTGAGGGAAGAGATACGATTCACACCATTGATAAAAAAGCCTTACCAGAAGCCTATATCAATGAGTTTTTAATTGATGATGAAGAGCAATTCGCAGGTTTAGTGGAAAACATTAGCAGCGATACGTTAGAGGTGCTCGACTTAGGTTACGATCGTCTTATGGGGCGCAATGCATGGGGAATATCACCGAAAAATATCGGTCAAGCCATGGCATTCCATGCGCTACTTGATCCGCATATCGATTTGGTGATTCTGACTGGACCTGCTGGAAGTGGTAAGACTCTACTCGCATTGGCTGCAGCCCTAGAAATGGTCATCGAAAAAAATATGTACGATAAAATTATCGTCACTCGTAGCACCCCGGAAATAGCAGAATCTATCGGCTTCTTGCCCGGTACGGAAGATTTCCTAATTTACAGTAGTTGTCAAAAAGATATTGCGTTACCGTATTTAGTTGCTTGAGGCGTTATTTTGTGCTTTTGTTTTTATTGACAACTGTCAAAAAATAATGTTAGGCTGGGTAAAAGTAAAGTTTTATCCTAATGACAAATTTAATCGATACAAAAATATTATCGCAGTTTCCTTATAAAGTATTATCCGAATCGCAACGATCTACATTTGAAGAGCATATACTTAGTTGTACTGACAAAGTACAAAAGAACTATTCTCTTGTTCTAAAAATTCTTGACGCATATCTTTATTCTACTGAACAGCACTTAACTTTAAAGTCATTCAATAGTGGCAGCGAAATCAACCGTTATCTTTTATCAGTGATTGGTTTTATTTATGAAAGATTAGAAGGCTCTCTTACTCATAAATACAATTACAGCACCTACATGATTCAAGTGTTTTCTCATGTCGCTAAAAAGGCAAATGTAGCATTTTCTCCTCCATTGTTATCTAAAGTAAAGGTGCATGCCGACGTTCAAAAAATACTTGATGGCTTAAGTGGGATAGACGAAGAAAAGCTAAGCTTTTTCTCAGATTGGTTTCTTGAAGACAATTCCGGCAGCAAAATATCAGTAGAATTTTCTTTTATTAGAGAAGCATACGGTGACAAAGTAGCTCAACAGCTATTTTCTGCACTTTCACGTTTTTGTCGGAAGCATAAAGAACAGACGGTTAAAACTAAAATAAAGCATTTTAAAGGCTTGTTTAGGTTCTTTATTAAGTTAGCTGATGATTTTGCAACCCTTAAACAATACCTTCAGCCTAGCTTGGCGGTTAAGTATCTCTCTGTCATCTTCAATATTGAGCTGAAAAGCCATATCGATAATGGATTGAATGGACGTGCATTTGTAACAGCTTGGTCGATAAAAATGAGCATTTATAGAGAGTGTTTAATAACTTACTCTATTTTTGACGAGCCAATATTTCCATTACCCGTACCTAGATTTAGGCAAGCGATCACTTTATCAGGATCTCATAATTCATCGGGAAAGTCTGAAGGAAAAAGTTCCGGCATTTTTAATAATAAATTATTAACGAAAATTCCACTTGAGCGAACTGATAAAGAAGCCATAAAAGAAGTGATTAAGGATATTCGAAGGGATATAGGTCATGTGATCGGCATATCTGAAAGAGCAAGTGATATTAACTATTCAAGACTAAGACGTTTTGAACAAAATGCGGCTCTTGCAGCACCGAAAGAGCTTGGCGAAGTCATAGATTATCACTCAATCGATCAAAAAAGAGAGATTGCGTGTGCAACGTTTAATCATTACTTGTGGGCGCACCCCGGAAAAAAAGGGGGATATTCAACGTTTTTAGGTTATAGAGATCAAACTGAATATCTCAACAAATTGTTATGTATTCCCACATATCATGTTCTATATCCTCTTCTACTTTCTTTAGTACATGAGCACCCTAAGATAACAGACTCATGGTTATTGAATTGGCGATTTTATGATGATGGCGGAAAACCACTTGGTTATGTGAAAGTGAAAGATGGCTGGGTGATTCGAAGTGTCAAAAAACGCAGAGGCTCGGAAAATGCAGAACAGATTATCCCGCTAAACGATACTTCAAAAGTTATTGTTGAACGTATAGTTGAACATACTAAGTTGGCTAGGGCGTTTTTAAAGCAACAAGGAAACAATGACTATCAATATATGCTATTGATAGCATCTGTGGAAAAAGCACCAGCTAAGCTCAAAGGTATTACAAATTTAAAGAAAATAACATCCAGTTCTGTATTCACGAGAGGTTTATCTTTGCCATCTCCGCATGTATCTAAAGAAAGAGCACAAGAAGTCGCCAATATGTTGACTATTAACAGGCTAAGATCTAGCTCAGGTGTTGAAGTTTTCTTAAAAACCAATTCAGTTAAAAAAATGTGTGAAGCGCTAGGGCATAAAGAAGAAAGAGCTGACTTGGTTAATCGTTATTTACCTTTGCCAATATTGAAGTATTTTAAAAATCGCTGGATAAGGATTTTTCAGAATGCAATCGTATATGAAGCAATGAAGGATTCTAAGCATCTGCATAAAGCTATTGATGTATCGCCTGATGCGTTAGAAGAGTTTTTAGGAAACCATAGACTAAATAGTATGCATGGGCATGTTAAAGATGGAAATGTCTTTAATATTAATGATGCAAAACCTAAACAGGATGGGTCGATAGTTTTATCTACACCGCTACTGCGGATATTACTGTTTTTCTTTGAGGCAACAAGTGAAGAAATTGAACGATTAGATTATGTGGTTGAAACTATCAATACGTGGGAAGAGCTATCAACGTTGATAATTACTCAATTAGAGTATCAGTTGACGAGTAATGATGTCACATCAGAGTCGTTTGATGAAGAAGTGCTAGATATGTATAAAGAGGCCAAAACGAATCCGTTGACGATAAGTAATTTTAGAGTGAGAGGATGATATGAAATTAGTTGATGTTGAAAACAAAAGTGAATATCACCGTTTGGTCGTCGGACTTTCACCATTGGAGAGCTTTGTTCAAAGTAAAGAGTTGGTTGATAAGTATGTTGAAGGATATGACTCTGACATATTAGCTCCCAAATGGTTGCTTTCGAACTATCAAGATACAGTTTGGAGCATAAAACTAGATAGCGCTACTGTTAAGATAGATTTCGATGTCGTGTTTGTGAACAGTAAAGGAGGGTTAGAAAAGTTACTTTCTCCAGCACACTATAAGTTACTCAATACATTTAAATGTTGGTTGTTAATTCAATCGTCCTCATTACATAGTGGGTTTCAAAAACTATCGCACGCTACGATATCTAAAAAAATTAGGAATACTCTATATTTAATTGATTATCTGTTATTAAACTCGGATAAATTTCATTTGGAAAAACATTTTTCTAACTGGAATTCTGACTATGTTTATTCAATGTTAGCTGATCTATTTGATAAAGATAAAATAACCGTTGGTGTTTATAACACTGAAGAGCGACTAGCTAGTTATATTGAGCAGAATAGTTCTTCGTATACTGATCAAAAATTAGATGAACACTTTGAGAAATTGTCAAAGAAATTTACGCTTGATGACACTACAGTAGGTAATAAGAAACAAAGTCGAGAAATTACTTTTTTGATGTTGCAAGGGGCTTTTGATTTTAAAAAGGGAAGTAATCGATATGGAAATATTAGTGCTTCATTTCTGCGGAATAGGCTTTACTCGAACACTCTCTATGGTCACAGGGTTCAACTTCCAAGACCTAAGGCATACCAGATAACAGAATTGACTAGTTATAATCAAACTAGTGAATTTAAACAGCATCCTTTAAGTAAAAGATCTGAGGTTGGGATTTCTCATGCTTATTTTAGGACTATTCGCCAGAACTTCTTTTTATTGTCAGATATCCCTTATGTAGCAGAACATAGTGGGCTGGAAGTTGTGGAAATTAGTAGTCGCTTGTTTGGAGAAATAAATTTAGAAACATTGATGGCAAAGCCTGCGAAGCGAGCGGGTAGAACCATAACAATAGGTGCTGGTGAAATTCTAATTCAGATAAAAAATGCGTTTGAATTCATCTATGATAATCGAGAGGTTCTTTTTGATTCTATTGAAAGAGTGCTTGATGCTGGAGCCAAGGAAATAGAAGAGACTTCGCTACTAGAGTTCATTAACTTTGGCTACAAAAAATATTTATCTCCTGAGGTCATACAGTTGGGTGTTGAAGTGATCGGTTACGCTTCGACCGAGAAGGATAGATATAAGAAAAGAAGGGAAAATAAAGATTTATTCTTTCTATTTAACGTCCTCCAAGGCTCATTACAAATAATTGTCGGTGCGACTATGGCAAGAAGAATGGGGGAACTAGTCGATCTGCACCCATTGAACGCAATTACACCATCAGATGTAGATCCTGATGAGTCAAAAGATCAGGAGTTCAATCTTATTTTTGATAACAGAAAGTCAGGTGTCGCTTATGGTGGTGAAATTCTTAGAGAAGAGTTGAGTAGGCCCATATTGAATAGTTTGGCCTCACTAATTTATAAATGGCAAACATTTAATGCAAAAATAAATGAGCTGAGACTGGTAGAACACCTTGATAATATGGGGTTGTTTAACTCGTTAAGCTTTCAAACTTTGACTTTTAAAGAAGGAAATTCGGAATCTTTTGTCGATAACTTAGATGCCTTTTGTGATTACTTTGAAACTAGAACCTACGTTGATGAATATGGTATGACAAGAAGGCTTTATATTAGACAGCATCAATTGAGACGTTTCTTTGCCATGACTTTTTACTGGTCATATGGTTATGAAGCTGGTGAAACACTAAGGTATTTTTTGGCACATACAGATATTTCTCATTTAGAACGATATATCAAGGAAGAAATGACAGGGGAAGAATTACGAGGAGTACAAGCTGAAAGATTAATCGATGGCATTAAAAACGATGACATTACTAAGATAGGTGAGTTAGAAATCATTTTAAAAAATAGGTTCGGTATCAATAGCTTGGAATTTAGAACTTATGAAGAGATAAGTGAAGATGTAGAAGATGAAATTATCTCGTTGTCACCAGCGCATAAGCATGTTATCCCGCAAAGATACAGTGGATACGAAGCATTATTAGTATCTATAGAGCAAATGTTGGTAGATGGAGTAATTGATTTAAAAGCAGATTATGCTGTAGTAACCAATGATAATGGAAGTAAGGCTGAAGTTATGGATTTGGTATTGAAATATGAGTAGTCACTCTGAAAACAAAGAAAAAAAGTTAGCCTCAATCCAACGAAGAAGTGATTTTCTCAAGTTATTTGAAATAACTGAAGACGTTGGAAAGTTTGTTAAAGATGAGGAGTTGATCAACGCGCTTCGTTCTCAAACAAGCTGGGCCAAATTTAGTAGAGGTGATGAATTTATATCAATGTCTTTGAATTCTTTTAAGAGTCATTGCGAACAAGCTTTATTAGGTGGATTTAGTGCGTTAGATGCGCTTAGAGAAAATGCCTTAAAAAGTGTCGAAGAATATGAAAGGGAGAAAAACCGTAAAACAAGAGAAGTGAGGGCAGATACACGACAAGGATTGAATAGAAAAGTAGTTGAATTAGAAAAGCAACTCCTAAATGTTCGCGCATCAAATTTAATGCTGTCTAAAGCCATTGAAGTTACGCTTGAAGTTCTAGGTAGTTTGGCTGATTCATCAAGAGAACAGAAAGTTCTAAATATCATTGAGTCAGAGAGAAATCGTATTGATATTTTATTAAAGAAAAGCTTCAAATTAGATAAGCCATGAAAAAGCGTCAATTAAGAATAAACTTAGAAAATGTTGAAATTCCAGTATTTCATAATGTACTAAAAGGCGATTACAGGTATCGCACATTACCGAATATGCCTATGCTCTATTGGCCTAGTGGACTGCCATGTATAGAAGCAAATTTGTATATTATGAAAGGTATTATTACAAAAAGCTGGTCATTAAAAGGCAAAGGTGGAACTGCAAAAGCAAATGCTGATTTATTACCACATATCATCCGTTTCTGCTTTGAAAATAATATTCATTTTAGTGAACTAAATGACGCTTATTTTGAATTTTTCATAAACGGATTAATGGCTGAGAAGCACAATAAAGGTAAAAAGGTAGGGCGAAAGAGGAGAAGTAACACTCGTGTAGGACAAATTGGCCGTCAGACATTAGCTTTTTTAGTAGATATTGGAAAAAGGCTAAGTGACAAGTCGTTTATAGGGGAGTCAGGCTGTAGGTTGACGGTGGCAGAGTGTGAATACAAGGAGTATGGAAAAACAGTTACTTATTATAATCATGTATGTATTCCTACTAAAGATGAATATAAAAAACGTTTACCTGTCGCTATAAGCGATGTAAAGAAGTTAATGGCTTTTATTTCTGCTGGAGAAAATAAGAATCTTGTTGAAAGGAATAAGAGTTTAGTCAAAGCTTATAAAGCGACTGGAGGAAGACGTACAGAAGTGGCGAATCTTCGAGTATCTGATGTTGAAAAAGCGTTAGCAAGCGAAGAAAAAATTCCATTATTACGCTTAATAACACTTAAGCAAAAGGAACATGCGCTTGAACAAGATAAAGAAGAAAGGTTTGTTCCTGTCTACAGGACGACGCTAAAATCTATCGCTAAATATATAAAGCGAAATCGTTCAAGGGTACTCAAAAAAGTTAATAATTCCCTTAAAGAAAAAGGAATTAGTCCGTTAGTAGATCATGGTTTTGTGTTTATAGGCGAAAATAGTGGGTTGCCACTTGGTCCAGATACCATAACCACTTATTTTAATGGTTGGGCAAAAGATATAGGTGCAACAGGAAGTTTAATGGCTCACGCATTTAGGCATAGTTTTATTACTGACAAAATAGAAATGTTAATAGAGCTATTCAATTTGCAAGATGAAGGGGAGTTTAAAGCCAAGTTTGCTGTCGAAAAAGCATTTAAAGATAAAGTTATGGCTTGGACAGGGCATAAGCATGAAAAGTCTTTGTCTCCTTACATTCACTTAGCATTCAGTGAGTTATCGGGTGTTAATAAAGCTATGGATGCTGCACAAGTGGTATATGGTGTTAGCTCTGCAAAAGATGAAGTGAAAGAGTTAAAAGATAAAATTTTATCGGGTCAAATTAGTGGGGCTGAATTAATGGACGATGTTGGGCATATACTTGATGATATTTATGAACTTTTGGATGGAAAAGCGAAGGGTGGTTAATCATTACTTAGAAAGTGGTTGCTTAGTAATCACGTCATACATATAAAAAATCTTAAATTAACCGTTGGCTTTATTCACAATTTGATAGTTAACAGTATTTTTTTTGTTAGTGTTATTGGTAAGTATTAGATTAATTTTACTTTTCAATGTTGTATCATCGAAAAGTAATAATTAAATGGTTTTATGTGTTTTGATAATCTTTCAAGTAAATTAATAGGTGTTTAATATTTGCATGTTTGTTCGTAGGATAGGAGCGCACTGAAATAGTTAAAATTAGGCTGTTTTATACCCTTCCAATAATGTTATTTCTTACTCTAGAAGTAACAGATAAATATACCTCAAAATACCTCAAAAAATTAACAAAAGTATTATTAACGAATGCAACTCAATTAACAGTCTTATGGGGGCTTTGCTTTTGAATAAAATTAATATGGATTTAACCTGCAAGAAAGCACTAACAAAAATAATAAGCTTGGATAAATCTAAAATGATTAATAGTAATCTAGATCGACATTGTAAATTCAATTGGTATTTGAATGAAGAATGAACAAAAAGAAGTAATTGCAAGATATAGGGAGTTAATTATGAATAAATTAAGTGAATTTGGAAAAGGGGAGCTACTATGAAAAATTCAAATGAAAACAGAAATCCCCGCATACTAGATACCTCTGCTTTAGTACATGATCCAAAAAGCTTACTTGCATACAAAGATGATATTTATATTTGTTTAACTGTTCTTGAAGAGCTAGATAATTTAAAAGAACGAACTGATAAAAATGTAAGTCAAGATGCACGTGTTGTTATCAGAATGCTTGAAGACTTAATTAATGGGCATACTTCGGAAGAAATGGAGAAAGGAATTGAGCTACCGTCAACAGAGTCAGCAAAACGCGGTAAGTTATTTATTGGAATAGATACACAAATAGATTTTGCTAAAGAATTAAAACATGCAATAGGGAGTGACGCAGACAATCGTATTATTAATTATGCGTTGCATATGCAGAAGGAGCTTAAGCAAAATGTTACGATTGTTAGTCGTGATATTAATATGCGACTCAAAGCTAGGACTATTGGTGTTGATGCAGAAGATGTTTTAGTTGATAACCAGATTTCAGATGTTGACTTGCTTTATACGGGCGTACAAGCATTCGAAGGCGATTTATTCGATCGAATAAAGTCGGACAAAGACTTTAAGTTATCTGGTGAGGTGTACAAATTTCCAGTCAGCTTATTCAATGATGAAGTACAGGCCAGTATGTACTGGTATGACACTGCTGGACACATTGGGCTTGTTACAGAAGTTGCTGATGACAGTGTTTACACTAAATTACTACCTAGACAACAAAAAAAGATATGGGGCATTTCACCTAAGAACCCTCGACAGTCTGTAGCTCTTAGTCAATTAACAGACCCATTTTACGATTTAAATATCATCCTAGGCCCCGCTGGGTCGGGAAAAACATTTTTGGCGGTGGCTTCGGCGCTCCACCAAGTTTTGGAGTTGAAACAGTATAAAAAGATAGTGGTTGTGCGATCCAGAGACTTTATGGACGATGATCCCGGCTTTTTGCCGGGGGATTTAACTGAAAAGTCATTACCACTTTTAGCTGGTGTTACAGATGCGTTGATTTCAATGCATGCAGATGATAGTGATGATGAAAAAAGTACCCGTGCTACAGTTGAACACATCATAGAGCGAGCTAATATAGAGTTCACTTCAATGGCCTATTTCAGAGGTCGTTCTATAGATGATGCTGTTTTAATTATTGATGAAGCTCAAAATATGACCCGCGCACAAATGAAGGGAATGCTAAGTCGCGGTGGTAAAAATTGTCGCACTATTGTTCTTGGTAACCTCGCTCAGATAGATGATCGGTTCGTCACACCTGCATCTTCAGGAGCTAGTGCAGCAGTTAATATTTTTCGGAATTATGAAAAGGGAAGTGTATTAATTTTTGATGAAGTTGAGCGTAGTAGTTTAGCTGAATTTACAGAAAAGAATATGTAAAATTAATTCAGAGGCTGCCAGAGTTTTCTGGCAGCAAAAAGCAAATGATGAGCAACGTAGATACCCATCAATCAGAACAAAATATCCAATCGAGTGATGATGACTTGTCGCCTATTAAGCGTATCAATATTAAAAATGTCCGAGAGGCTATTGCTAACAATCGAATTGATGGCTTATCGATAAATCCTCATCTAGTAGAGAGAGTAATTGCAGCATGTAAAGATAATCAGAAACTAGATACTGAACAATTGATCAGAGAGTTTGTAACTCAAAATTAGTCAACTAGCGTTTTTTAAAAACTGCTGAAGCTGGTTTTAATTTTGTTTCACAAATAGCGCCAAATTTACTACCTGTCAGGCCAGAAAATATTTGCTTTTTTCTATATTTTTTAAGTTGACGTGCGTTCAACTTTTGAAGCTGATTAACCCTTTGATGATAATATTGTTGGCCCATTTTCTTTACTTTAGCGATAGATTCAAAAGTAACGATTGTGCTATTAGCGCGAGTAATATTATGCTGATTTTTGAAAAATGCAGTTAAGTGTTTTTTACGCAGACGTATCAATTTTCTTTGCATATTTTGTCAGTATGCGTGTGATATTTATGATTAATTGCTATCAACATTAAATGAAATTTATAGATCTTCCAAGTTTGTCATTTGCTATACTTAAACTTCAGCAATTCAAGAGTCAGAGATATGCCTTATTGCCATACTGTCTTTCAACAAATAGCTCTTGATGAAGTCGAGTCATTATTATCGACCTTTACTATCGAGAACTTCGTCGGCGGACGAGCAGCGTATCACTTAGGCAATGGCAGTTACTCGATAGATGCGGGCGAGAATGATATTCGTGCCATCTATGAAGGTGAGGTCGTTCGATTCTTTTGTCGTCACGAAAAAGAGATGCTTCGGTATGAGAAAAAGCTAAAAGTATTTGCAACCAAGCATGGTATTAAGCTTAGCACTAGCAGTTAAAGGCCCCAAAACGCTTAGACTGTAGTACAAGGTGATGAGGTTGGATTCAATAGTCTTTTACTAAGTTGATAATTTAGACTCAGTCAAGTTAAAAATATCGCACTAAGCAGTATAATAATTAATCGTAGGATAATTTTCGATTGGCAATTCATCAACATATAACACCAGTGAATAAAAGCGAACAAGAGATGAACGAAGATGATTTAGAAATACACACATGTGCATCGAAGTGTGATCCTCGAATTGGTGCTCATGTCGGAGTGGAAATAAGACATAAACCAACCAAAATAACTGTTCGCGAAATAAAGTTGCCGACCCAGTTTGCTAACAAAACTGAAGCGATGAAAAAATTGGAGCTTGAACTTATAGCGCTGATCCAACGCGGTTTTTAAGTTTCCTCACCACCACGAAGCCACAAAAAAGCTCCGTTATTTCAGGTAAGAGCAGGGCTTTGGATTCAAATTTGGTCTTTTTACTATTACTTCATTTCAGCCATCGGTTTCCGATTCAGAGCTGTAACTAAAACTGGCATCTATACTTTTCACCTTACTTCGTTTTCTAAATAAAAAGTGTCTACAGATTTAGGGGAAGATCATAATGCCCTTGGACGCGAAAGAAAAAAGCCTTCAAAATTGTTCCTTTTCTGATGGCAGTAATGAACTTGGAGCAGACTTTCTATCTTAAAAAATAGCCATTCTTTACGAGCAGCCACGTTCATTGATAACTCATCCTTTGAATGAATAATTGTTTATAGGGGGCTGTGGTAAACCATACCTGCTAATTTAGAATCTTAACATCTAATCACCAGTACTCAATTTAGTTGCATTTTGATATTAATTAATAGAAATCAGTATTAGAGACTATATAATAGCACCATTAGCAGCGGCGAGCTGCTTGTGATCATCTGAACAAAGTGGATTCACTCGTCATATTATTATTGTATCTGTGTGAAAAGTAGAAACGACGCGATGGGTTGTCATACTGCTTACAGGATCAGTATGTCCATTGAAAATGATAATCAACAAAGGCTGGAGAACGTTAAGCGTCAGGCTAAACGGCTTGCTAAAACTTTAGATATTCCTCTCACCCAAGCTCAATTTTTGCTTGCAAAGCACATCTATCTTGAAAATTCTTTTAGCGATATTAAAACTAAAATTAAGTCTAGTGAGTCAACCGGAAGAATGTTCTTAGCTAATGTATCTCCAACAAGCTGTGAAGAAGTTCAATCTACATTTTTAAATGACTTAGATGACTTATTAATTTCTATTCAAAACAGTCAAATAACAGCGATTTGTAAAGGCAATGCAAGAGAGTTAGTACTGAAAGTTTTCGGTTTTCCGATGAATATTAAAAGCTAGTACTTCCATTTTTCTTAATACGTTATTATGATAGATGCTGGTTGACTGGACAGCCTGCACCTGCCGAATGCTTCGCATTTTAGGGCAAAGTGGATTCATTCAGAAAATTTGTATTTACGTTAGTATAACGAGCCTTGGCGGGTGTTTGTTTTACATTCTTTCTAACAATAAGAGTAACGTGAGTATGTATAATAATTTAACTAAAAATATCTATCTTCAAGCAAAACGTACCTCAAAAATCCTTGATATTCCCCTAACTCAAGCTAAAAAACTAATAGCTCAGTCGATCTATCAATGCCATGATTTTAATGATCTGTGTAATAAACTCGATAGTTACAGCTTAAAAGCTTCGGTTTATCCATATTGCAAATTACATCCAAATTCAGATGAGGACTCCAAAAGCCATATTTTAAATAATATTGATATTTTGACTGAGCGACTTTCTAAATATTTAACAGCTCCTTTGTGTCAATATTCATTATTAGATCTGATTTGGAAAATATTTGGGTTTCACAATAAAGCACGGTTAGATCAAGCTTTTCCTCATTTTCCTATGGAAAACTGGCGGCCTTACGAACCCGTCTCAAAAGATAAGGTTAGTGTTCTGTATAATGACTTTAAAATAAATAATGTGTCTTTTAGAATGCTGCTTACGAAACTTGTTTGTGCTGATATGTTTATTAACAACACTCAAAATGAACTAACAGTATTAAAAGATGAGCTTTCCAAATTCCAACATGCTCCAATCCTTTGGCATGATTTTAATGAATGGGAAGCTAAAGTGTTCTCTTATTTTAACTCATTTGGTCTTAGCGAAGACAGTCGTGACAAAATGTTTGGTAAATTAGTTGAACCAGTAACTAAGACTCAAAAAAAATTCCAAGATACTCTTTATAAATTCATGCAAGTTTTAACTGATGAATTCGTAGGAACAAGCATCCGTAATTGTGATTTTGACCAAGAATTTTTATATGTTGTAGGTTTTCCAGTTTCTGAGAGAGCAGAAATGAAATCCTGTGCTGAGTTTTATCTAACTGAAAGCCACATCAATAATGGTAAGTGTTTATTTAGTATTGGCGACAATATAATTGCTTTAGAGCTATTTGAAGTCGATAGTGAAGGAAAATATACTGGGGATGCTGAAAGTTATTATACAGAGTTATCTGATGTGTTACAGAAGTTTGAAGGCGCTACGCGACAGCATATTCTGATTAATAGTAGACGGTACGAGGCTTATCTGCGACTTACGACTAATGCCGAGTATGTCTTAAATAAAAACTCAGCAATTACATTAGTTGATAACTTTGGTGTTGAGCATTGCGAGTGATTATATTCATAAAAATTATATAATATCTCAATGCTACCGCATTGCCATTTAACCACATTAGTATCATGTTAGGTCATGGCTTTTCATAAATAAATCCAGTTTCTCGAAACTCGGAGTGGGAATCATTCAACTAGTCTACTTATGTGCTTTAAAATAACGTGTAGCTAACTTTAATTGACCATTACATACAGTTGTTAGCTTTTTTTGGTAGGAGAAATCAGTGAAAGTTTACGCAGAAAAATTTGTTGAAACAATTGTAGATAAAATTTGTGATGTTTGTGAACAGAGCGTTATGATTGAAGTAAATGAGCACAAATATGAAGAATCCGGTGAGTTAAAAGCTAGCTTTGGCTATGGCTCAAATGAAGATGGCAATGTTTACCATCTCGATTTGTGTGAGAAATGTTTTAAAACAGCAATTTATGCACTTAGAGATGAGCGCCGAAGTATATTCATGTTTGATGATAATAAAAATTTAAGGGATGAAAAGTTCGGACTAGATCTAAAACGTTCAGTTAGATAGACAGGCTCCTTCAAGCAGAAACGTGACTTCGGCCCAGCCTGTGTGAAAACTACTTGAATAACGAAATTTGTCTCCAAAATAATAAAAAACACGTACGTTAGATTACATTATGAGCAAGTTTTCTAACGAACTAAACCAACTAAGTTTTCTTGAAAACACTAGCTTTTGAGCTATTTTTAATAATAAATGAATTCACGGACGATCATCATGCAAGCTCCTCCAGTTGTACTAGTCAAAACTTGGCTTCAAGTTCTTAAATCTGATATTGATAAAGATTATAAAAATGAAGTCGAAAATAAAATAATAAAAGTCTTCGGAAACATAGAGATTGCTATCATATATTTAGAAGAGAATGCTGGTGTCTATGAATTATGACGTAGAAGTATTCCTCGTTTAATGTCGTCTGACCCATCCAAAAGCAGTCATTCGTTTCAAATCCAAGTATGCCCCAAAGTTGCTTAACATAGAGCCTAAAAAGGCTACCTTAAACACCGTTAATTTGGAAACTTCACAAATTTTTAAGCTATTAACAGTATAATTCTGCTACTTTCTTCTCAGAGAACCACTCATATAAAACAAGTAATATAAATAACGTTTACAGTGTTATCGTTATCAAATCACCAACAATAACACTGGCAAGCTGTCGCTGACTTTCAGCGCCAACATTGTTAGATATTAAACCTTGAAAATAAACCTAGCGTAAAAGTTATTACGGTCATTAATACTGGCCTCAATCTAGAGGTTGCGTCCTCAAAAATTGCACTAGATGAGTCAAAACTATCTATGAAATGTTGGTTAATACCTTTGGGGGAATGGAGCTGTAAATGCCCTCCTATTCGAGAAGGGCAAGTTATTGCTTTAGCAAATAAACGATTTAAATTCTTATGTGTAGTGTCAAGTAAAAATACCGGGATTACAGTAACACCTTAAAAGCAATAAGTATTAGTACAATGCCACCTAGTAGCTCTGCCTTACTTTCAAGTAAGGTTCCACTTTTAGAGCCAATATATATACCCAGCCAACTTAAAGCAAAGGTGGTAAAACCGATAGTCAAACAAGCGGTCAGAACATTAACGTCCATTAAGGTTATTACGTAACCTGCGGCCATCGCATCAATGCTTGTTGCAATAGCCAATGTGAGTAAAACGCGGTGAGTGATTTGAGATATGTCTTCTTCAATACCTTCTGCAAATGATTCATAAATCATTTTACCACCGACGCAGAATAACAGTATAAATGCTATCCAAGGCGCATAATCGTCTACCCATGAAGATACGCCTTTGCCACTAAAATAACCAAATAATGGCATGACACATTGAAAAAAGCCAAAGTAAAATGCAGCTTTTAAAGCTAGTTTATTTAAATTAGTTGGTTGTTTAGCACCTAAGCCAACAGACACAGCGAAGGCATCCATACTTAAGGCTAGAGCAAGAATTAAAACGTCAAGCACTTAGTTTTCCTCAAATCTTTACTATCGTCTTTCAAGTTAATATGTTGTGGTTTAGTGATTTTGGCCACTACAGTTAAGATTGTAATCCCACACAAAACGTCACTTAAGTGTGAGATATTCGTTCATTATAAAAATTTTTCTATCTAGATAATTCTTTTATTTTCTTCCTAGAAAACCAACTGTATAAAACAGGCAGCACAAATAATGTTAATAAGGTTGCCGTAATTAATCCTCCGACAATAACACTTGCTAAAGGACGTTGTATTTCAGCACCAACACCGCTAGACATTAACATTGGGATTAAGCCCAATGCTGAAGTGATAGCCGTCATTAATACGGGTCTTAATCTAGAGGTTGCGCCATCAAAAACGGCTTTGGAGGTGTCTAACCCATCTTTAATACGTTGATTGATGCTCTCTACCATTACTACACCGTTTAATACTGCAACGCCGAATAAGGTAATGAACCCCACCGAGCTAGGCACTGATAAGTATTGGTTTGACAAATACAGAGAAAACACACCACCAATCACAGCAAGAGGTACATTGACTAGTATCAACATAGCCTGACCAACGGAGCCAAAGGCAAAGTAAAGCAATAGTGCTATTAACCCTAATGATAAAGGAACCACTATAGCTAATCTTTTTTGCGCACGCTGCTGGCTTTCAAATTGTCCACCAATAGAAATAGAATAACCGGAAGGCAAATTAACCTTTTTGGCTATTATCTCTCTGATATCAGCTACAACACTACCCATATCTCGATTTTGGACGTTTGCTTGAATAACCACTCGTCTTTGTACATCATCGCGCCTGACTTGCGGTGGACCAGACTCAAATGAAACGGATGCAACATCACCTAAGCGCACCCAAGCCCCAGTTGGTGATTGAAGTCGAATATCTGAGATAGCTTCTTTGTTTCGACGATATTCTTCTTCTAAACGTACATAAATATCGTAGCGTTCATTGCCGTTAATAATTTGCCCTGCCTCGACGCCACCAATGCCGTCTCGCACAACCTCCATTACGTCGATGACGGACAGGCCAAATCGTGATAATTCTTGTCTATTAGGCTTGATCACTAATTGAGCTTCACCAGCAATTTGTTCTAAAGCGACATCTCTAGCACCATCAACTTCTTTAATAACTGCTTCAATTTCCTGACCTTTATTGGCTAACACATCAAGCTCTGGTCCAAATAGCTTGATTGCTAATTGCGCTTTTACACCTGATAATAATTCATCAACACGAGTGGCAATGGGCTGAGAAAAGTTAAGTAGCAACCCCGGAAACTCTTCCAGTGACCTTTCCATTTTAGCTTGAAGTTCATATCGATTAGAAGCGCTTGTCCACTCAGAAACTGGTTTTAATCCTATATAAATTTCTATGTTGTTCACAGGCTCTGGATCTCCACCTATTTCAGCTCGTCCAATTCTGCTCAGGGCATAAGTTACTTCAGGAAAGGTCATTAATTTTTCTTCTAGAATTGGAGCAACAGTAAGTGCTGTATCTAAACTAGAAGAAGGAGCGAGGGTTGCTCTTAAATTAATCGTCCCTTCCTCTAGCTCAGGAACAAATTCAGTGCCAATAAATGGCACTAATGCAAATGCAGAGATAACTAAAACAAGTGAAGCTGAAATGACTAACTTCGTGCGTTTTAATGCGAAAGTAAGCCCTTTTCTGTAAAGTTTGTCTAAAGGTTTTAGTACGAAACTTTCTTTTTCTTTTACACCAGTTTTAAACAGATAAGTAGCCAGAGCAGGCACAACAAACAAGGCCACCATGATGGCAGATACTACCGCTAAGATGATACTGATTGCCATAGGTTGAAAGAGTTTTGCTTCTACCCCTTCGAAGCTAAATAATGGCGTAAATACCACTAAGATAATAGACGCTGCAAAAAATACCGGACGGGCGACTTCTTTGCCTGCTTCCTTGAGACGCAATTCAATACCGTGATCATCATGCTCAACATCGTGTGGGTCTGTGTCAGAGGCAGGAACTCTAGCGTGAACACTGTCTGAGTGAGTTGAATCTGGCTTATTTAAATGTTTAAACATGTTTTCAACCATCACCACCGAACCATCGACCAACATACCAATAGCCACAGCAATTCCACCCAGTGACATAAGGTTGGCAGAAATACCCCACCAAGCCATGATCATCAAAGCAATGCCAATTGAGATAGGAATTGAAATTAAAACCAAAAAGGTTGCCCGTAGGTTCATTAAGAAAAGCGCCAGTACAATACAGATGAAAACAAAAGCTAATGCTAGTGCTTCAACGACGGTATTAACTGCTTTCTCAATTAAATCAGCTTGATCATAGAAGGGTTCAAAGCGAACGCCTTTTGGAAGCGCTTGATTAATCAGTGGTATTCTTGCATTGATTCCATCAATGGTGGCCTTAGTGTTTGACCCCATCCGCTTCAATACAATACCTGAAACCACTTCACCTAGATTCTCGACTTTGCCCTCTGCTGTTTTGCGAGTCATGGTAACAGCGCCTTGTCGAATTTCGCTGCCCATTCCAACTTTTGCTATGTCAGAAACGGTTATTACTGTTCCATCGAAGGTTTTTACTGGTACTTGCTTGATATTACCGATGCCAGCATCTCCACTTTCAAACCACCCCGTACCTCGAATGACCAGTTGTTCTTGGCCTCGATTCATATACCAGCCGCCAACATTGGCATTATTGCTATCTAGGGCTGTGACGATATCGTCTTGGGTTAGGTCGTATTCAAGAAGTTTTGAAGGATCAATGTTTACTTGGTATTGCCTAACGTTGCCGCCAAAAGACAGAACGTCAGTAACACCATCGACGGGCATGATAAGTAGTTTGACAATCCAATCATTGAGACTTCTAAGTGCCATCGCGTCAAAACCAGCGTCTTTATCTGATATCAATAAATATTGAAATACTTGACCTAACCCAGAGGTGTTCGGTCCCATATTCGGTGTACCAACACCTTCTGGGATCAATTCTTTTGCCGCTTGAAGTCGTTCAAAGACAAGTTGCCTAGCAAAGTAAATATCGGTGCCTTCTTTAAAAACGACAGTGACACCAGATAAACCTGTTTTAGAAATCGAACGTACTTGCTCAACATCAGGCAAGGCGTACATCACAGCTTCTATCGGATAAGTAATAAGTTGTTCAACTTCTTCGGCTGCCAATCCGGGCGCTTCAGTATTCACGGCAACCTGAACGTTAGTGACATCAGGGAAGGCATCCAAATTTAACTTTGGAATAACCATTATTGCACCAACAATAGAGGCAAAAAGAGCGATTAAGATAAGGAGTCGGTTGTTTACGGACCAATCAATAATTTTATTAAACATTGTATTTCTCCTTAGTGGTTGTGCGGATCAAATCCGCCTTTTGCAATTTCAGAAGCAACAAAGAAAGCGCCTTTGGTGACAATTCGTGTTCCACTTTCAACGCCGATTATTTCCCTAAAATCACCTAAGGCTCGCCCTAATTCAATTTCTACAGCTTTAAATTCTCCGGGGTGGTCTTCAACGAATATGGTCCAATCACCATCAGCACCGCGGACCAAGGCTTCTTCCGGCACAGCCATTACTTTCTCTTGGGTTGAAAATTGAAAATAGACTTTTACAAACATACCTGAATGGAGGTTGTCGTCTTTGTTTTCCACTGACAGACGAACTATCCTCGTTCTAGTTAATGGATCTATAGTGTGCGCTTCTTGAATGACTTTTGCGTTGTAACTTTGCCCCTCTAATTTGACTATCCCCGGAGAGTTTTTGGACAAATCAAGCTTTTTATTAGGCGATACTTTTGCTTCTACCCATAGTTGCTTTTCGTCTGCTAGCAACATCACTGTATCACCAGCATTAACGCGTTGTCCTTGGATAAAATCGTCTTGAAGCACTACGCCTTCACGCTGTGCTGTTAATGTATATTGCCCAAATGCTTTAATGTCTTTGTTAGAAATACTCTGAATTGCTTTTTCAGTTAACCCTAAAGCAATGAGTTTTCCGTAAGAAGCGTTGTAAGTTGTTTCAGCTAGCAACAAGCGGCTTTCGCTGACTGTTTTATTGCCTAGTTTTTTAATGCGTTGCCATTCTGTTGAAGCGATTAAATAGTCCGCTTGTGCTTGTGCCATCGCTTCACTAAATAATGTGACTAACTTTTGGCCTATTTCTACGTGTTCTCCAAGAGCTGCATGGCGACTAATAATGACCGATTCAGTACGAGGAGATACGACATAACTTCTGTAACCATTTGCCTTGATTTCACCGGGTGCGTATATCGAACTGTATTGATATTCTGGAACAATGCTTTCCACTTTTATGTTAGCAAGTGACATCTTTTTTGGGCTAAGAGTTATACCTTCTTCATGCTTTTCCTCTTTACTTTCAACTCCATGTCCGTGCTCGTCATGGTCACCTTTATCTTCTTCATGTCCTTTTTCGTGATCGTCATGATCATCTTTATGTTCTTTTACATCTTGCTGTGAAATCTTTGCGGCAGAATCCATAACATCTGACGATTGACCAAAAGCAATGTGACTCGTAGAAAGCCCAACTAAAAGGCTGCTCATTACTACGGCTAATAATTTTTTACTAAATATTGTATTCATTTTTATAACCTATATTTTATAAATTTGAGATTTCGCTTGTTTAAAATTGGAGCTGTTAAATCTCAAATTTGGATAACTGACCCATACTTGAAATGAAGGAAATTTCGGCAACCTTGAATTGCTTTTCCAGTTGAATTCCTGTGTGAAGTCCTTCTGCCCGTTGATTTAAAGCAAATAAATAATCAGAAGTATTTATGTCACCTGCTTCCCAGCGTTTGTTTAGTAATTTTTCGCTGTTATTCAACCTGCCGTGGGTAAGTTTTAACCACTGTTCGTAATATTTTTTACTAACCGAAAGTGATTCATAGTTAGCTTTTGCTTTAAAAGACTGCTTGCGAAAAACCGACTGAAATTTGGCTTCTGCGGCAATAGATTTTGAGTAGGCAAATTTAATAGTATCGGAGTAGTTATTCCTGATATTTAAAGGCATTGAAAATGTAAGTCCAACTGTACTTTCATTGCCACTTTCACCTGCGCTAATCCCAATGGTGGGATTTGCTTTAGCTTCTATTGTGCTAAGTTGAGCCTTGGCTTGTTGCTCTTGCCAATACGCTTTAGCAAGTTTTACTTTAGGGTGTTGTTTAACCCATTCTGTATTGAAGGAATAATTTGTTGTCTTAAACTCAAACTGCTGTCCTTTGGCTATGTCTGGAGTCCAATCCGGCAGTAACTCTTGTACCTGAACTTCCGCATGCTTTAACGCAATTTGATATTCGGAAATTTCACTAAAGGTTTGTGCTAGGTTTAGATACACTAATTCAGCATCAATAGGGTCCAGTAGTCCCACTTTTTGCTTTTCATCAACAATGCTAACCAGTGTTCGCAGTTGTTCTTCTTTTTCAATTAACAATTTTGCTGCATCTTTGGAAGCCTGCCAATTAACAAGCGCGATTAGTGCTTCGGCTTTCTTTGATTCAAGTAAATCTAATAATTGCTGTTGATTCATGTAAAAAACAATTTCACCAATGTTTTTGTTGGATGACTGTTTATCCCATAAATCAATAGTTTGACTCAGACCAACTGAAAAGTTTTTAAAATCACCTTCCTTTTCATAACTAGCCTCAAACTCAGGGTTATAGATAGCTTTAGTCAAGCTTTTTGCCTGATATTGACTAGCTTTGAGTAACTCTCTTGCCTCAATAATTTCAGGATCTTTATTTATTTGGTTTTCTAACCATGAAGTACTTTTTTCTTTGCCATAAGCATTAATTGAAAAGCTTATAGCAAGACACATAGACAGGCATACACCTGTATTTTTGAAATATAAATACATATGAACTCTTAATTTTTAAATTAATAAACACCAACTTTTTTATCCTTGTGACAGGATATAAAGGTCATTAATAATCAAATAAATTAAGATTTAGGAGGGCGTAATATGGAGTCTTGGTAATCTTTTGTTTGATCTACCTGAGGGGAAAATCGGTTTATGAAATGTAACTTAGCAGTACTGTTTAAATTGCTAACTAATATCCATGATAGGTGGCTACCACTGCAATGCCCACAGTGATGACAATCTTTAATTTCGTGCTGACTATCACCTGCGTTTTCTTTGATAATATTAGGGTCATTTTTATGGTCATGTTGTGTTTGCAGGTGTTCAACGTCTACTTGATGACTATCATAAGTTGCGGACGCAATAGACGATAACGATTGCAAAACAATCGAAACGACTAAGAGCATTTTTAGCACAACATTAAGGTTCAAGGTTATCACCACTTAAAATATAGTTTAAAATACTAGCAGGAACTATTTACTTAAACTAGCTTTTCCTGTCAGTTTCCACGCTTTTACATTAAATAGCTTTTTTATTTGACTCTATAGCCACTATAGATTTTATACTTATTTTAATATTGTTTCGGAATGTTAAATATGTCAGAAAAATGTAGTGGTCAGTGTCAATCATCTCCTACCAACGAAGACGTAAAAATTGATACACAATTAGATAACTATAGTGGCGCGTTAGTTAGTACATTTAAAGTGCCTCAAATGGATTGTCCTTCAGAAGAGAGATTGATCAGATTAGCACTTGACTCAATTCAGCCTTCAGTTGGATTGCAATTTGATATTCCTAGTCGATTAGTCAAAGTTTTTCATGATGAAAATTTAGATGAGATAACAAAAAAGTTACAACAACTTAAACTCGGTGCAGAGTTAGCATCAACTAAACAAAGTTGCAGTACAGAAGCTGCAAAAGTAAAAGATCTATCTCAAAAAAATGAGATTAAAGAAGCATTAACACTAAAATGGTTATTGGCTATTAACGGAGTCATGTTTTTTATAGAGATAATTGCCGGGATTATTGCTCAGTCTACTGGCCTTATTGCTGACTCATTAGATATGTTTGCTGATGCTGCGGTGTATGGTTTAGCTATATATGCTGTCGGTAAAAGTATCAGCATGAAACTTAGAGCTGCACATATATCTGGTGTGCTTCAAATTATTCTAGCGCTAGGAGCTTTGAGTGAAGTCGTAAGACGTTTTATTTATGGTAGTGAGCCTATGTCATCTTTAATGATGATATTTGGCGGTATTGCACTAATCGCTAACATTGCTTGTCTGTTTTTAATATTTGGTAATAAAGAAGACGGCGCTCATATGAAAGCAAGCTGGATTTTTTCCGCAAATGACGTTATTGCAAATGTTGGGGTAATCTTAGCTGGCTTTTTAGTTACAGTAACAAGCAGCCGTTATCCAGATTTAGTGATTGGTTTGATTATTGCTGTTGTCGTTTTAAACGGTGCTCGCCGCATCTTACAGCTAAAGTCTTAAGTAGAAAGTAGTTAAAAGAATGCACCCGTCATATTTAAAACCATATATATCATACGTGATAATGATTTTAATCGCGGTGCAGTCTGTGTTTTTTTCGCAAGAAGAGATTGAAGGAAACTTAATTGAAAGTTCTTTTAATATATCACTAACTGAGTCTATTACCCCGCTAAAAGCTCCTGAAAGCTCTAATTTATTTGAGGAGGGTAATAGCCAAACTTTAATTGATAATTGTAATTTTTGTTGCTGCTGTCAGTTATTTTTAAATACAGATTCTTCTTGTAATATTTTACAAGCAATAGAATATTTCCCTACCTACGCCTTAGTTTCCCCTGAGCTAAAAGGCTATATGTCGGTGCCATTCCGCCCACCTAAATACGCCTAAATTTTATAGAAAATTAAGAAAGGTCACATGTTAATGACCTAAATATTACATATAAATTTATAGGAAAGTATACATGGCACTTAATACCTGTGTGCATCGCAAGATAGCAATTTTGAGGTGTGTAACACCTCGGCTTAAATATATCGCGTTTCTCGCTTTGTCACTTTTTACATTTAATGTTTATGCGTTTGAAAATCAGTTAAACCTTCAAGAAGCAATTCAGTGGACGCTTAAACAAAATCCCGAACTTAAAATATTTGATTTCAAGCAAACGGCATTAACAGGACAAGAACAAACAGCAAGTTTAAATCCCGAATATGAACTAGAAATTGAAGCTGAGAACTTTGCAGGTTCAGGTGAATTTAATGCATTCGGCAGTGCTGAATTAACTGTCGCTCTATCTTCGGTTATTGAAATGGGAGACAAACGCTCAGCGCGAATTGGGCTTATTTCAAACTCAAGAGCACTGCTCACTGCTGAAAAAGAGGTAGCAGCGCTAAACTTAATGGCTCAAGTCACTGAAAAGTACGTGGAAGTACTAGCAGCACAACAAAGAGTAATATTGGCAAAAAATGCACTGAGTTTAGCGAAAGAAACGTTAGAGATTGTATCTCAGCGTAACCGTGCAGGTGCTACTCCTGAGGCTGAAGTGAAACGTTCAAAAGCAGTTATTGCTCAGGCAAATTTGACCGTTCAATCTGAACAAAAGCGCTTGGAATATTTGAAGCTCTCATTAGCAGCCTACTGGGGGGAAAACTCTGTAACCTTCTCTGAAGTACAAGGGGATCTTTTTCAGTTTGGCAATGATAGTGACTTTAACAGCCTTTTTGCGAAGTTAGAGAAGAACCCTGCTATTCAAATCTATGCAAGTGAACAGCGACTAAAAGAGGCTGAAATACAGTTAGCTAAAACAGAGTCAACGGCCAATATCAAATGGTCTGTTGGTGTTAGGCGCTCTCAAGAAGCCAATGATACGGCACTGGTCGCTGGCTTTAGCTTACCTTTGTTTGCTGAAAAGCGAAATTCTGGTGCAATCGCTAGTGCGCTAGCAGAGCGTGACCAAGTTGCCATAGAGAAAGAGGCGACTAAGTTGAGGTTTAGAAATCACTTACTACGAGCATACTCCAATAGAAAACAAGCCATATTAACAGCTAATTCATTAAAGCAGTCGGTTATCCCAATGCTTGAAGATGCACTGGAAGATACTCAAGACGCCTATCAAAAAGGTCGATATGGATATCTTGATTATGTATCGGCTAGACAAGAGCTGTTAAATGCTCGGCGAACCCTCATTGATGCGGCATCTGCTGCCCTAATTTATGGCGCAGAGATAGAAAAACTAACAAACGAAGCGCTGTCACTCTAAAAAAAGCATCACTTTAAGCTTAATAACAATTTATTGATTCAGTTATTAACTGAATCGTTTAGGAATTAAAAATGAAAAACTATTTACTCGCACTATTGATTTTTATTGGGTATTTGTCACCCATTCAAAGTGTTTTCGCTAGTGAAGATGAACATGAAGGCGAAGAAGGCATAAGCAAAATCGACAATAACATGGCAAAAAAGGTTGGTGTTGAAACAGCCTATTTAGCTTCAAAAACGTTGAACCAAACTATCCCTGCATACGGCTCTACGACGATAGGCGCTGAACAATTATTTCAAGTTGGCGCTAGATATAACGGCGTTATAAAGACAATAAACTTCACTGTTGGTGATACGGTAAAAAAAGGCGATCTATTAGCCGTTATTGAATCTAATGAGAGCTTAAATACTTATAAAATAACATCGCCTGTTTCTGGGACTGTTTTACAGCGAAATGGAAATATTGGCGGTATCACGCAAAACACTAGCTTGTTTGAAATCGTCAATTTTGACACCTTGTGGGCTGAATTTAAGGTGTTTACCAGCCAATATAATCAAATCAAAGTCGGTCAGCATGTTGATATTGAGCAAGGTGAACACGCATTCAGTTCAGTCATCACTAATATTATTCCAGCTAAAGACCAACCTTATGTATTGGCACGGGTACGATTAAACAACACTGAGTTAAAGCTAACGTCAGGTCAATTATTAAAAGGCAACGTCAAAATAAATCAATTCAAGGTGGATTTAGCCGTTGAGAAAGTAGCTATCCAAGAACTGGGGGGACAATTAGGTGTATTTGTTAAAGAAGATGAAGAGTACGAATTTGCACCGCTTGTATTAGGACGTTCAGATAAGAACTATATCGAGGTTATTGGTGGCCTCAGTAAAGACACTGAATATGTAAACAAAAACAGTTATCTGATAAAAGCAGATATATTGAAATCTGAAGTAGAAGACGACGATTAGGAGACGCAATATGATTGAATCAATTTTGCGTCTTGCAATAAATAGGCGCTACTTAGTATTAAGCTTGCTGATGGTAATCATCGGCGTTGGTATGTGGAGTTATCAAAAACTTCCCATTGATGCTGTTCCAGATATAACAAACGTGCAGGTACAAATAAACACTTCTGCCCCCGGTTATTCACCTTTGGAAGCGGAACAAAGGGTGACCTTTCCTGTAGAAACAGCCTTAGCCGGATTGCCAAAGCTGTCTCACACCCGCTCCCTGTCAAGATATGGATTATCTCAAGTAACCGTTATTTTTGAAGAGGGAACCGATATTTATTTTGCTCGCAACTTAATCAATGCCAGACTAGCTGCGATAAAAGGCGTTATTCCCTCTGGCTTAGAGCCAGAAATGGGTCCTATTTCCACAGGGCTTGGCGAAATATTTATGTATACCGTACAAGCTTCTCCTGACGCTAAAATGCCTAATGGAGAGCCTTACACCGCTATTGCCCTGAGGGAAATTCAAGACTGGATCATTAAACCGCAATTGGCTCAAGTTAAAGGCGTCATTGAGGTCAACAGTATCGGCGGCTACAATAAGCAATATCACATAACACCGAAACCTGAAAAATTACTTTTTCATCAGGTGAGCTTTGAAGAAATATCTGATGCATTACGTAAAAATAATGATAACCGTGGCGCGGGTTATATCGAGCAAAACGGACAGCAAGTTTTAGTACGCTCCATTGGGCAACTAGCGACAATAGATGAGATCCTCAATGTCATCATCAAAAAGAACGATGGTATTCCTGTAAAAATAAGTGATGTTGCCAATGTTGCTATAGGCAAAGAACTTAGAACAGGGGCTGCTACTCGTAATGGCATTGAGACAGTGCTTGGTACAACCATGATGCTGATTGGTGAGAATTCTCGCACCGTTGCTTTAGAAGTGGAACATAAGCTCAGCGAAATACAAAAATCTCTGCCAAAGGGCATTACCGCAGAGCCTGTTTACGACAGAACAACGTTAGTAGATAAAGCGATTGCAACCGTTACCAAAAACCTCGTTGAAGGTGCGCTTTTAGTTATTGTTGTGTTATTTATTCTACTTGGAAATTTACGTGCAGCTCTCATTACCGCTGCTGTTATCCCTATTTCCATGTTAATGACAATCACAGGTATGGTGCAAGCAGGAGTATCTGCCAATTTAATGAGTCTCGGCGCATTGGACTTTGGCTTGATAGTGGACGGGGCTGTAATCATCGTTGAAAACTCTGTCCGTAGGTTAGCACAGGCCCAACACAACGGTCATAGGCAAGACTTAAGAGAACGCCTAAATACCGTTTTTGAAGCCACTTCAGAAGTGATACGTCCAAGCTTGTTTGGTGTGGCAATTATCACTGTTGTTTACATCCCCATTTTCACGCTAACTGGCGTTGAAGGGAAAATGTTCCACCCTATGGCGGCAACTGTCGTTATGGCGTTAATTTCCGCAATGATCCTTTCAGTTACACTGGTTCCTGCTGCTGTAGCTGTGTTTATGAAAGGTAAAATCAGCGAAAAAGAAAGTGTTGTTATTCGTTCAACCAAGTCTATTTACAAACCAATGCTAATTATAGCAATGAAATTTCGTTGGATTATTGTTTCATTTTCAACGCTGTTAATGGGGTATAGCCTTTGGTTAGCAACTACGCTTGGGACAGAATTTGTTCCACAATTAAATGAAGGTGATATTGCACTACAGGCATTAAGAATTCCATCGACTGGCCTAGAGCAATCAGTAGAAATGCAAGAAGTACTTGAGCAACGTATTAAAGCGTTTCCTGAAGTTGATAAAGTATTCTCGCGCATCGGCACACCAGAAGTAGCAACTGATCCAATGCCACCGAGTATTGCTGATATCTTTGTTATTTTAAAACCACGTAAAGATTGGGCCGAACCTTCAAAGCCAAAGAGTGAATTAGTTGAAGAAATGGAAGAGGTACTGAAAAACATTCCGGGCAACAACTATGAATTCACTCAGCCTATTCAAATGCGTTTCAATGAATTGATTTCTGGCGTTAGAGCTGATGTGGGCATCAAAGTATTTGGCGATGATTTGGATCGGTTATTACTTACCGCAAAAGATATTCTAAATATTGTGAAAACCGTAGATGGTGCAGCAGATGCCAGAATGGAACAAGTCACAGGTGTTCCATCTTTATCGGTAATCCCTAAACGCGAAGCACTTGGTAGGTATGGATTGAACGTTACCGAATTGCAAGACTGGGTTGCCACTGCAATAGGGGGGGAATCTGCGGGGATCATTTATGAAGGAGACAGACGATTTGAGTTAGTTGTTCGTCTACCGGAGCAAACTAGAACGGATATTGATGGTTTGAAATTTCTGCCGCTTCCACTTGAGAATGGTAACTATGTGCCACTTGAAGAAGTGGCAGAGCTTAAATCTGAGTCTTTACCTGCTCAAATTAGCCGTGAGAGCGGTAAAAGAAGAGTTGTGGTTACCGTCAATGTTCGTGGTAGAGATTTAGGCGGTTTTGTCAAAGAAGTGAAAGCTAAAATTAATCAGGAAGGAGAAATTCCAGCAGGATACTGGCTTGATTATGGCGGAACCTTTGAACAGCTAGAGTCAGCGAGTAAAAGATTAAGCTTAGTTGTGCCGATCACACTAATTGTTATCTTAGGTATTTTGGTTATTGCATTTGGTTCATTAAAAGATGCATTGATCATTTTCAGTGGTGTACCGTTAGCATTAACTGGGGGCGTAATTTCTCTTTATTTAAGAGACATGCCTTTATCTATTTCGGCAGGTGTCGGCTTCATAGCATTGTCAGGTGTTGCCGTATTAAATGGCTTGGTTATGTTGGCTTTTATTCGAGACCTTTGGCATGAAAAAGGCGACCTTTACGTAGCGATCATTGAAGGTGCCATCATTCGTTTAAGACCTATTTTAATGACGGCACTGGTTGCTAGTTTAGGTTTTATTCCAATGGCGCTAAATACTGGTATTGGTGCAGAAGTACAACGACCACTAGCAACAGTTGTTATCGGCGGTATTATATCTTCTACAATTTTAACTTTATTTGTATTACCTATTTTATATCAATGGGCGCATGGCTCTGAGAGTAGCAAACAGCAATCCGACGAAATTTAAAATCAAAAAAGCAGCTTAATTACTAGGTTATGCCTAATTAAGCTGCTTGTTATATTTTATGCCTAACATTTGGTTGATAAAGCTTACTGAGCTTCATCTCTACAATTTTCATTTAAAAACTCAAACTCTATCGTCGTGTGCGATAAGTGATAGGAAGATAATTTAGCTGCAATTTCTTGTTTAAGTCTAATTAATTCTTTAACTTCAAAGTTGTCTCTCAGCTCAAGATGCGCTGTTAGAACATGACTTTCACCATCCAATGACCAAAAGTGAATATGGTGAATACCATTAACTTCAGGAAATTCATTTAATGATTGCTTAATACGCTCTTGAGTTTCTTTATCGGGTGCGGCTTGAAGAAACAAGACGAGTGTTGATTTCAGGTTTCTGAAAACATTAAATAAGATGAATAACGTGAAGCCAATCGATAGTAGAGGATCTAATATCGGCAGTTCAACGAACAGCAGTACAATAGAGACTATAAGAACGGCAACCCAACCAAGTACATCTTCAAGTAGGTGCCATGTCAGTACTTTTTCATTTAATGTCTCACCCGCTTTTAATTTGAATACGGCATATCCGTTCACGGCAACACCGAGTATGGCAAGTCCCAGCATCCCCTCAACTACAGGCATTTCAGGATTGGACAACCTTGGTATGGCTTCAAATAAAACCCAAATAGAGCCAATAATTAAAACAATACTATTTACCAAAGCACCAAATAGTGTAAGTCTACGATAACCATAACTAAACCTATCTGATGCTTCTTTATTTGAAAAACGACTCAATAACCAAGCAAACCCTATAGACAGGCTATCACCCAAATCATGAACTGCATCTGCCATTATCGCCGTACTGTTGGTAAGCCAGCCACCTATAAACTCGATAATAGTAAATGTCACATTCAGAAAAAATGCCCAACCAATACGGTTGTCTTGTCCATGTTGATGACTGTGGTTATGGTTGTGCATTTTGTACCTCCAGTACTGTCTTTTTTCTAATATTAGCGACATTGAAGTTGATCAGATGACGGATCACTCGTTGATACATCCAACGTTTCACGCCTGATAAGTTAGTTCCTTGCTCACGATAGAACTCATCAGGGGAATCATAAAGTCCGAAATCGTCATGAATACCTTCTTTTTGAATATAGGTATCCTCTCCACGCCAATCCGTATCAGGTGATGAAAAGCACTTTGTCGCAACACCATAGCCACAAAAAACATCTTTTTCTTGGCTAAACCTTTGCTGTAAGGATGTTAGATATTGTGCATCCAAGATAAAGCCTTCTAAGTTGATCCAACGACCATCAAGGTATACCTCCACCCAACTGTGGATAATGTATTTAGGAGCTAACCAAAAAACATAGGTTGGTATGGCACCTTTTTGCAACTGTTGATTTATAGTAAACCCGTGAAATCGGCATGGAATGCCTAATCCACGCAATAGAGCCATCAATAGATTGCCTTTGGTATTACATTGACCATAACCATCAGACAGCACTTCACTCGCTGAAATATCATCGCTCTTGTTGTAGCCAAACAACATTTCATCTTTCACAAATTGGTAGGCTACACCAATTTTGTTGAAATCATCCAAGCTTTTCCACCTTCGTTGATTTATGAGGGATTGGATATTTTTGTGTTCAAAATTGACTATGCTGGTCTTGGTTAGATACTTATCACACATTTTCACCCCTTATTCACTTGTATGCTTTAACTATAAACCCTATAGTAACTATAGGGTCAAGTTTATTGGGAAGCTTTATGAAAATTGGCGAATTATCGAAGACATCAGGCTGTTCTATTCAAACGATTAGATATTATGAAAGACAAGGGTTGCTTTCAGATCCTGAGCGCTCTGAGGGTAACTTTAGGTTGTATTCCAATAAGGCGTTAAAAGAGCTGGAATTCGTTAAGCATTGTCGCAGCCTCGATATATCTCTTGATGATATCAAACGTCTTATTGAATTAAAGAATAAGCCAGAAGAAAGCTGCTCTAGTGTGAATGAATTGATTAAGCAGCAATTAAATTTAGTCAACAAACGCATGAAAGAATTAAAGGCCTTAAAAAATGAATTACAACATATGGCAAGTACATGCAATTCTGATAATACCATTGAAGGATGCGGTATTATTAAGTCGTTGGATAGTTAATCTAAATTCTGCTTTGAACTATTCTTAGTCGCAAAGGCAATTATGAAAACCATTGGTAAATTAGCACAATCATTAAATTTAAACGTAGAAACCATTCGTTTTTATGAGCGAGAAGGACTTATTACACAACCTACAAAACCAATATCAGGTTATAGACAATATGACGAAACAATAGCAGGACAACTTAGGTTCATCACAAAAGCCAAAATGCTCGGCTTTACGTTAAAAGAAATTAAATCGCTAATGTCTATGGACAACGACTGCGCTCAAGTTGAGTTATTAAGCCGACAAAAGTTAGCAATCATTCGAGAAAAAATTAGCGACCTTCAACGTTTAGAGAAAGTAATTGTGGATATGACAAATACCTGTATACAAAACGATGATCCAACATATTGCCCTATTATTGATGCATTAAAATGATTGACTCTGTACTTATGTACGGAGTTTAGAGTGTTGGTCATATCAATCAATAGACTTTCAAATGATAAATAAAATATTAGACAAAGTAGGCTCTGGTGGTGTTTGGCTAGCGGCACTTAGTTGTACAGGGTGTTTCCCTGCACTCGGTTCTTTAGCATCAGCGTTGGGGTTAGGATTTCTTTCTCATTTTGAGGGGATTGCTGTAAATACCTTATTACCTATATTTGCAACTCTGGCATTATTAGTAAACTTATACAACTGGCATAAAAATAAAAGCCATACCAGAGCTATCTTCAGCATTCTAGGGCCTGTAGCAGTGCTATTAACGCTTTATCCTCTATGGCAATATGATTGGAGCACATATCTATTTTACTTAGGTATTTGTTTAATGGTTGTTATGTCTGTATTAGATATCGTAAAACCAGTAAGGGTACAAGCATGCAAAATATAGAGCTTAAATCGACTATTACATGTCCTGAATGTGGGCATAGAAAAATGGAAAAAATGCCGACTAGCGCTTGTCAGTGGTATTATGAATGCGAATCATGCAAAGTTTTGTTAAAACCATTAAAGGGTGACTGCTGTGTTTACTGTTCGTATGGAACAGTAAAATGCCCACCTATTCAAGAAGGACATAATTGTTGCGCCAGTTAGCATAAGTGAATGTTTAATTTGTGCTAACTATTGTGATTATATAAGGACAGCTTTAGGCTCATATCTGCCAAAGATATAAGGTTACAAAGGTCGCTTAATCCGAAAAGTGATCAATGTTCTTATCATTAGGGTTAATTCAATCGACTAAAAAATAGTTCTTAATTTACATTGGGCGAAATATACATTAATATTTATTCGGTATTTTATCTAGAGAACTTTATGTTTAAACCACTTTCAAAAGTCTTAGTTTTAGTAGCTATGCTGATTGCCTTTGTTGGGCAAGCATTAGCTTATACAGCTATGTCTTGTGAAATGTCGGAAAATTCTCATCAATCTCTTATGACTATGGATCATTCTTCAATGAATTCTCATGAGGGAATGGATCATAGTGATATGAAAACTAGTGCTTCAAGTTCAGAAGACTGCTGCGACCAAGATTGTATTTGTCCTGCAAATGCATGTACATCAGTCACATTTTTGAATGCAAACAGTGGTTCAACTGATATTTTAGGGTTTACTGACACTATAGTGAACCAAGGTGCTGAACACCCAAAGTCAATTTCTACTTCCCTTTACCGCCCTCCAATATTTGCCTAACACAGGATTAGTGCGTCCAAAATTTACGCACAAAATAACTTTTCTTGTTAATTAATTAAGCGCTATTGCGCCTAAATATTGTCCAGCATTGTCTGGGGGCAAAAATGATCAAAATATTTTTTAAGTTAGCGGTAGTTGTGCTGCTAGTACCAGCATTTACTCACGCAACCGAGCATAATCATAAAAGTAATGCTGAAGTTAAACCAATCGAGTTATTAGTTTATAAAACTCCTACTTGTGGATGTTGTAAAAAATGGATATCTCATATTGAAGATGAAGGAATTATTGCGGACTCCAAAGATTTCCGAAACATCTCCAATATAAAAACTAAGTACGGTATCAAACCTAATTATCGCTCTTGTCATACAGCCGTTACAAGAAATGGCTTTGTGTTTGAAGGTCATGTACCTGCCAAATTCATAAAACAATTTTTATCTGAAAAACACGACAACGCCATTGGTTTGTCAGTTCCTGCGATGCCTATTGGCTCTCCGGGAATGGAAGTCGGTGAACGTTTTATGCCTTATAACGTGTTGGTTTTTTTTAAGGATGGAACTAGCAAAGTCTATGCAAAAGTGAATACCTATGAGGAGCAATTCTAATGAAATTAGGAATTCAAAACTTATCAAAGGTTACTGTTGGTTTAATGATTGGGTTTTCTGCATTTTACGCCCAAGCCGAAAAAGTTATTTCACTTCAACAGGCTATAGAGTTAGCTCAACAAAATGATCCTTGGTTACACGGCAGCAGCTTGAAACAACAGGCTGTAGAGAATATGAGTATAGCTTCCGGGACATTACCTGACCCTAAAATATCTGTTGGTATGATGAACTTGCCAACAGATACATGGAACTTCGACCAAGAAGGTATGACTCAATTTAAAGTTGGAGTGTCTCAAATGTTTCCTAGAGGAGATAGTTTGGCACTCAAACAACAACAGTTAAAAATTAAATCAACTCAATACCCATTGTTACGTGAAGACCGTAAAGCAAAATTAAAAAGTGAAGTTTCCCAACTTTGGTTAGATGCTTTTTTAGCGCAACAAACGATTAAGTTAATCGAAAACGATTGGGAGCTATTCGAGCAAATGGCGGAGGTTGCAAAAGCTAGTTATTCGAATGCGGTAGGAAAAACAAGGCAACAAGATGTCATTCGAGCACAGCTAGAAATCGTTCAATTAGAAGATAGATTGACAGTTCAAAAGCAAAAATTAGAAACGTCTATCGCTCGTCTAAACGAATGGCTTCATCTTTATAATGACAGTGATTTTGAAAAAGCGTTTGATTTTGATTCACAGCCAATAGAGTTCAATGTCTCAGAAGATCTACCTGCAATTCGATTGCAAAATCCTGCTGTTTTAACTGAGGTTCATTATTCGCGAAATGCTCTGGCATTAGCATTAGAAAACCATCCTGCCATTCGTGCAATTGATGTTAAGAAAAAAGTGTCTGAAAAAGCAATTACTATAGCCAAACAACAATATAAGCCCCAGTGGGGAGTTAACGCTAGCTATGCCTATCGTGATGATATGCCATCAGGAGATAGTCGATCGGACTTGTTTTCTGTTGGCGTGACATTTGATTTACCGTTATTCACTGAAGATAGACAAGATAAACAAGTTGCTGCATCAATCGCTGAATCAGAAGCTATCAGAACAGAGAAATTGTTATTAATAAAACAAATGATTAGCGCAATTGAAAAAGAGCTACGTCAGCTAAAAAGATTATCAGAAAGACAATCGATATATAAAGATCAATTGCTTAAACAAACCAACGAACAGGCTGAGTCTTCATTGACTGCTTACACCAACGATGATGGCGATTTTTCTGAAGTGGTTCGAGCAAGAATAGCTGGGCTTAATGCCAGAATATCAGCCTTAAAAATAGATGTTGATGCATTAAAAACAGTCGCTCGTATCAATTATTTCTTCGCACAGTCAAATACCAAACCAGTACTTGCGCACACCAGTAAATTTGGAGAAAAGTAATGTCATCTAATACGAAAATAATTATCGCAATCATCATAGGAGCTGCAATAGGTGCTGGGACCTTGAGTATATTCCAAAACTCGAACTATGATAGCTCGATCGCCAAATCTGAAGAAAAGAAGGCGCTTTATTGGGTTGCCCCGATGGATTCTAACTACCGCCGGGACAAGCCCGGTAAGTCTCCTATGGGGATGGATTTAATTCCCGTATATGAAGATGAATCATCAAGTGATGACTTCGGCCCCGGCGCAGTTAAAGTTTCTCCTCATGTCGTAAACAATCTTGGTGTTCGTACCGCACCTGTTGAACTAAAAAATATGCATACTGAAATCTCTACGGTAGGTTATGTACAATATGACGAGGATAAGCTAATTCATATCCACCCACGTGTTGATGGCTGGATCGAAAAGCTTTATGTCAAGGCTACTGGTAACCCTGTAGAAAAAGGGCAGCCACTCTACACCTTATATTCTCCCCAGTTAGTTAATGCTCAAGAAGAATTGTTAATTGCCTTAAAGCGCAATAACAGCTCTCTAGTTACGGCAGCTAAAGATCGTCTTAAAGCGCTGCAACTTTCAGCAGACTTTATTAAAGAATTAGAGCAAACAAGAAAAGTTCAGCAATCCATTACTTTTTATTCACCTCAAGCTGGTGTTGTGGATGGGTTAAAGATACGAGAAGGCTTTTATGTGAAGCCGGGAAATACGTTGCTTAGTATCGGCAAACTTGACCAAGTATGGGTAGAAGCTGAAGTGTTTGAACGAGATGCTGCGATGATCAAAGAAGGGTTGCCAGTATCAATGACTCTGGACTATCTGCCCGGTGAAGATTGGACTGGTGTTGTTGATTATGTTTACCCAACTTTAAACAACAAAACTCGCACCCTTAGAGTTCGGTTGAAATTTGATAATCCTGATTTTCAATTAAAGCCCAATATGTTCGCACAAGTTTCGATTCATGCAAATCAAACCGACAGTACGATTATTGTCCCTAAAGAGGCCGTCATTCGCACAGGTAAGCAAGACCGAGTGGTACTTGCTTTAGGTGAAGGACAATTTAAGTCTATTGAAGTCACTATTGGTCGAGTCGATATCGATAGTATCGAGATTTTGCATGGATTAACTGAAGAAGATGTGGTTGTTACGTCTGCTCAATTCTTAATTGATTCTGAATCAAGTAAATCATCCGACTTTAAACGTATGACCCATGATGAGGTGCCGAACTCAATTTGGATGCAAGGTGAAGTCAATAGCGTCATGACAGGACATCGTATGGTCAATATTACACATGGCCCGGCTGAAGCTTGGGATTGGCCTGAAATGACAATGGACTTTGATGTGGCTGAGAAAATCGATGTTGATTCTTTAAAGTCAGGTCAATCTTTACACTTCGAGGTGTCTAAAACCGAAGATAGTGGATATGAAGTAACTGGTATTCATATCATGAGTGAGCCAGAAGTATCCTCTGCAACAGTCTCAGGTTTAATTAATGAAATAACCTTAGGCAATCGCACTTTCAATATTAGTCGAGGCCCTGTAGAGAAGTGGGATAGACCTGCTGCGACGATGGATTTTGTCGTCGGGGAAAATATAGAAATCGCTGACTTTAGTGTTGGTGACAGCGTCATATTCACATTTGAAGAGAGAGGTGAATTGGTTATCACTGAAATGTCCCTTGAATCAAATGAACAAAACAGCAACGAGCATGAGACAAATCATGTACAGAAAGCTGTTGTCGATCATTCGAATCATTAAATAGGGAGATTAGTAATGATTGAATCAATAATTAGATGGTCAGTGGGCAACCGTTTCTTTGTTTTATTAACCACGCTTATCCTCGCTTTTGGTGGTATGTTTGCGTTAAAAAATACACCAGTCGATGCGCTACCTGACTTGTCAGACGTACAAGTAATTATCAAAACCAGTTATCCGGGCCAAGCACCTCAGGTAGTACAAGATCAAGTTACTTTCCCTTTAACAACCGCAATGCTTTCAGTGCCGGGAGCACAAACGGTTCGAGGGTACTCTTTCTTCGGTGACTCTTACGTCTACATTATATTTGACGACGATACAGACCTTTATTGGGCAAGGAGTCGGGTGTTGGAGTATTTGAGTCAAGTAGCTCCGAGTTTACCTGATTCGGCAAAACCACAGTTAGGGCCTGATGCAACAGGTGTGGGCTGGGTTTATATATATGCGCTTACGGACACGTCAGGAAATCATGATCTTAGTCAGTTACGTAGTATTCAAGACTGGTTCCTCAAGTATGAACTCCAAACTGTGCCGGGAGTTTCTGAAGTAGCTGCAATTGGTGGCATGGTTAAACAATATCAAGTGCAAGTTGACCCAGATAAGTTGCGAGCTTACGGCATACCATTGACTCACGTTCAAATGGCGCTGAAAAGAGGTAACCAAGAGACAGGTGCATCTGTAGTTGAAATGGCCGAAGCTGAGTATATGGTAACGGCGACTGGTTATATTCAATCTGTCGGTGACATTGAAGAAATTCCGTTAGGCGTTAATGAGCAGGGCACGCCATTGCGTATTGGCGATATTGCTGATGTTGGACTGGGTCCACAGATGCGTCGTGGGATAGCTGAATTAAATGGTGAAGGAGAAGTTGTAGGCGGCGTTATAGTCATGCGCTTTGGAGAGAATGCACAACAAACAATCATTGGTGTTAAAGGCAAACTTGATTCATTGAAGTCTTCTTTACCTGAGGGAGTTGAAGTTGTGCCTGTTTATGACAGATCTAAGTTAATTGATCGAGCAGTTAGTAACCTATCAGATAAATTGGTTGAAGAATTAATAGTGGTAGCACTTATTTGTGCAGCATTTTTGTTTCACTTGCGATCTTCTTTTGTGGCAGTTATTACGTTGCCGTTAGGTATTTTGGTGTCTTTTATCATCATGTATATGCAAGGTATCAATGCCAACATTATGTCATTAGGCGGAATTGCAATAGCGATTGGAGCTATGACGGACGGCGCAATTGTCATGATTGAAAATATGCATAAGCATATGGAAAAGACACCTTTAACGGATGAAAATCGCTGGCAAATCGTTGCTAAAGCAGCAAGTGAAGTTGGACCTGCGTTGTTTTTCAGTTTGTTAATTATCACAGTATCATTTTTACCCGTCTTTATTTTAGAAGCGCAGGAAGGAAGAATGTTTGCCCCTCTTGCCTATACAAAAACCTACGCAATGGCAGCTTCTGCTGGATTAGCAATCACGCTAGTTCCCGTTCTTATGGGCTATTTTATTCGTGGCAAGGTTATATCTGAAAAGAAAAATCCATTGAACCGCGTGCTAACGGCGCTATATATGCCTGTCTTAAGGCAAGTGATGAAATTCCCTAAATCGACAATTGTAATAGCAATATTGATTACGGTAGTTGGTTTTTGGCCTGTTAATAAGATTGGTAGTGAATTCATCCCGCCACTAGATGAAGGTGACCTGATGTATATGCCAACCACTTATCCGGGCATTTCTATTGGTAAAGCTCGTGAGTTATTGCAACAAACGGACAAGTTACTTCGCACAGTACCTGAGGTTGAAACCGTTTTTGGTAAAGTTGGTCGTGCTGAAACCGCCACTGACCCAGCCCCTTTAACTATGATTGAAACTTTCATTCAGTTGAAACCACAAGAGCAGTGGCGAGAAGGTGTAACCACTGAAAGTTTAAAAGCTGAATTTGATAAGTTGGTTAAATTCCCCGGCTTAACAAATGCTTGGGTAATGCCAATAAAAACCCGAATAGATATGCTAGCGACAGGCATCAAAACGCCTGTTGGAATAAAGGTAGCTGGACCTGATCTTGATACGATTCAAGAAATTGGTCAACAGATAGAACAATTGTTGCCAAAGGTAGAAGGAACAGCGTCTGTTTATTCTGAGCGTGTTGCAGGAGGCCGTTATATCAAGGTCGATATCTCTCGTGAAAAGGCGAGTCGATTCGGGCTAAATATTGCTGACGTCCAGCAGGTGGTATCGACGGCTATTGGAGGCATGAACGTCACTCAAACAGTTGAGGGACAAGAGCGCTACCCCGTCAATTTAAGATACCCACAAGACTATCGAGATTCGCCAGAGCAACTCGCAAGATTACCTGTTATTACACCGAATGGTCAGCGCATCGCACTAGGTGATGTTGCAGATATCCGTGTTGAAAATGGCGCACCGGGAATAAAAAGTGAAAACGCTCGCATTAATGGCTGGGCATTTATTGATATTGAAGGCGTTGATGTCGGCACATATGTAGAAAATGCCAAAGAGTATCTTGATAAAAATTTAGACATACCAGCAGGCTACTCAATTTCTTGGGCTGGACAGTATGAATATATGGAAAGAGCAAAAGAAAAATTAACTTATGTATTGCCTTTAACGCTAGCGATAATCTTGATCTTGCTTTATTTGAATTTCCGCTCATTTAGCGAAGTGGCCATTATTGTTGTGACATTGCCAATGGCGATGATTGGCGGTCTATGGTTGATGTATTTAGAAGGGTTTAACTTCTCTGTTGCAGTAGGCGTAGGCTTTATTGCGCTAGCAGGTGTTGCCGTTGAGATTGGGGTGATCATGCTGGTTTACTTGAATCAAGCTCTTACCGAGCTTAAGGAAAAAGCCAAGGAGCAAGTAAAACCTATATCAGATGGTGAGTACCGCGAAGCTTTACTGCATGGAGCTGGTTTGCGTGTGCGCCCTGTCATGATGACGGTAGCTACAATCATCATTGGTCTTTTCCCTATTTTATATGGAACAGGAACAGGTTCGGAGGTAATGAGTCGCATAGCTGCGCCAATGGTAGGTGGTATGACGAGCGCAGTATTACTAACACTCATTGTACTGCCAGCAATTTATTCAATTGTTAAGAAGCGAGACATAAATATCTTCAACCAAGCGTTATCCAAAAAATAAATTTCGTCGTTAAATTATAAACTTAAAAAAGAGGTAAATATGAAAACACTAATTAAATTTTTAACCGTAATCAGTGTCGTTTTTAGTAGTGCGGTATTTGCGCATGTGCATCTTGAAAAAACCGTGCCTGCTGATAATGCAATGTTAATGAAAACACCGGAAGAACTTAAACTTAAGTTCAGTAAAGAAGTGCGTTTAGTCAAAGTATCGTTAAAAAATAAGCAAGGGGAAAAAGTAAAATTTGGTTTTATACCTTCAAAAGAAGCAAACGGCACATTTTCGTGGAAATTACCTAAATTGTCTCCCGCCAATTATATCGTGGACGTGACTTTCTTAGGTAATGACGGTCATAAAATGAAGAATAGCTTTGGATTCATGGTTCATTAATTAGAGTAATCATTATGGAAATGTATATCTGGAATGCAATCATAGTTTTGTCAAAAATTTTGTTTTACGTGGGCTTTGCTTGCATAGCTGGATATACATTTTGGGGAGGATCGTATAGCGGCAATACGATGAAAACTGAAGATAAAAGGTCGTTTAGTCAAATTACCTTTATGACCGCCTTAATCGCTTTTATAGCAAATACTGTCTGGTTTTTTGCTAATACGGGTGCAATAGCTGAAGAAGGAATTGGTGGGGTTTTAGACCTTGATATGATTATTATCATGTGGGATTCATCCATAGGCGATACTGCAATTTGGCGCTCAATTGGTTTGATTGGGGCAATAATGTTAGTAGTTTTTTCTTCTCCAATGACAGTAAGAAATCGAAGTTTAAATGTCCTACAACTCTTGCTAGTCATATGTCTACTTGTTTTTTCTTACTCTTATACGTTGGTTGGGCATGTTTCCGAAATGGGAGTATTTGAAAAAGGGCTATTAATGGTACATGTCATAGTTATGGCATGGTGGTTTGGTGCCCTTTATCCTCTTAAAAAAGCCTGCGATATGTTGGAACTTGAAAAGCTCTATCAAATAATGGAAAGGTTTGGAAAACAAGCTAGCGTCATGGTGAGCTTACTTTTAATCGCAGGCTTATTATTGGTAATTCAGTTGGTTGGCGGAATAGAGGCTCTTCTTACTAGTAATTATGGACAAACCATATTAGTTAAATTGTTACTAGTGACTAGCATATTGACGATAGCCGCTACACACAAATTGAAATTAGTTCCGCAACTCAAAAGCAACGATGGCAGAAAAGCATTATCCAAATCAATCTCAATTGAAATGTTTGTAGCTATTGCCATTTTATCTGTAACAGCAGTGCTTACTAGTATTGTCGGCCCTGTAAATTAAACCTAAAAAGAGAATGAAAATAAAAAATAAATATACTACTCGTTCTATTAATGACGTTTAACTTTGGAGTTCAGGCTCATGGTGACAAACAAAAAGATAAAAGAATATTCAAAGGACTAGATACCCCTGCCGCAATGGTTGTATTAGCTTTTAATGAAGCGTTAAAACCAAGTAACAAAGAGCTTGCGCGTGCTCAATTAGCTGATGATGTCACCATTTATGAGGGGCATGTCGAAACAAAGAAGTGCAGACGGATACGCTCATCATCATATGTTGTCTGATATGAGTGCTTTGCGGCTATGAAGAGCGAATCACTAGAGCACCAAGTGATGGTATTTGGTAATACCCAATATCAGCCTCGCGTAGACACTCCATAGGTATTCACAAGCGTAAATAGCGCGATTACCAAGGTATGAAAACAATGGTGCTAGAAAAACAAAACGGTGAATGTAAAATCAAACACATCCACTGGTCACATTAAATTAGAAATTATTATATTAGGCTTGACCTGTGTCTTACACACAGGTTTAAACTGAGCTTAGTTAATCAATTTATTGAGTTAGGATTGTTTATGAAAGTTACCGAATTAGCCAAAGAGTTTGGAACAACACCCGATACTGTCAGGTACTATACTCGCTTAAAGTTACTTAACCCAGCTAAGTCAGAAAACGGATATAAGTATTACCCTTTAACAGAAATCTCTCGACTGAAGTTTATTTTAAGTGCAAGACATCTCGGATTTTCAGTGTCGGATATACGACATATTATTGATGAGGCAAGTCTCGGAAAATCAGCATGCCCTTTAGTTAGATCTCTTATTAAAGAAAGGTTAGCTGACACCGAAAAACAATTTCAGGCAATGTTAGCGTTGCGTAAAAATATGAACGATGCGCTAGCACAATGGGATGTCAAGGAAGATAAAACTCCAACGTCAACTATGGTATGTCACCTCATAGATAGTTTTGAACCTACAAAGGAATATGGTGGTTCCCATGACTAATACTAAATCCGATATTCATCTCATTATTGAAGGAGCTGGGTGTGCTAGCTGTGTAGGCAAAATTGAAGGGGCGTTAAAGGCAACTCTTGGTGTAGTCAGTGCGGAAATGAATTTTGCTGATAGGACTGTAATAGTATCAGGGACAGCTAAAACCGAAGAATTGATCAAAGCTGTTGAGTCTGTGGGTTATAACGCGAAACCAATTGATGATAGCTCGGAAACTGATGTACTAGATGAAAAAGAAGCGGCTGATTGGGCTTATTACAAAAAGCTGATGAGAGATACGTTTATTGCACTTTCACTAGGCATACCCCTTATGATCTACAGTATTGTTATTGGCGAAATGACAGTAGAAACAAACGCTGAACGAATGTCGTGGTTCATGGTTGGTGTTTTAACTTTTGGCGTTATGTACTTTTCAGGTAAGCATTTTTATGTTGGTGCTTGGAAGAGCTTTAAAAACCATTCTGCCAATATGGACACTCTGATTGCATTAGGAACTGGTACAGCGTGGATTTACTCAATGGTTGTTGTCTTTGTGCCTGATGCTATCCCGATGATGGCTAGGCATGTGTATTTTGAAGCAACCGCTATGATCATTGGTTTGATTAATTTGGGTTTAGCACTTGAACTGAAAGCCAGAGGAAAAACATCGGAAGCGATAAAGCGTCTCATTGGGCTGCAAGCTAAAACAGCAACGGTGATTCGCGATAAAAAAGAAGTTCAAATTGGTATTGAGCAAGTCCTTTTGAAAGATGTGGTTAAAGTAAAGCCCGGTGAAAAAATGCCTGTTGATGGTGTTGTCATTGAAGGTCACACATCTATTGATGAATCAATGCTTACTGGTGAGCCAATGCCTGTAGAGAAAACTGAAGGAGATGAAGTTGTTGCGGGCACTTTAAACAAGTCAGGTGTGATTTTCTTTAAGGCAACACGAGTAGGGAAAGATACTGCGCTAGCACAGATCATCAATATGGTGAAAAGAGCACAAAACTCTAAACCACCAATAGGTCGTCTTGCTGACGTGATTTCAGGCTACTTTGTTCCTGTGGTGATGATTATTTCGGTTTTAAGCGCATTAGCATGGCTTAACTTTGGGCCAGCTCCTGCGATAGCATTTGCAATCGTTTCTGCAACTACGGTGTTAATTATCGCTTGCCCTTGTGCATTAGGTTTGGCAACGCCTATGTCGGTTATGGTTGGGGTGGGCAAGGCAGCCGAAGCAGGTGTACTTATTCGAAATGGAGAAGCATTACAAACAGCCTCCAAAATCACAGCAATGATATTAGATAAAACAGGCACAATTACCGAAGGGGCACCTAAGGTAACAGATATCGTTTTGGCACATTCAAAGGACGATAAAAAAGTATTACAGCTTGCCGCTAGTCTAGAGAGTGGTTCAGAGCACCCCTTAGCACAAGCCATTGTAGAGAGTGCTTTGGAAAGAGACATTGAACTTTTAAAAATCGATTCTTTTAAAGCCATCACAGGATTTGGTGTAGAGGCAAACTGTGAAAATCGCGTTTTACTTTTCGGCAACGAAAAGCTGATGAAAATAAAAGGTGTCGATGTAACTGGTCATATTGAGCAAGCTCAAACCTTAGCTAAAGAAGCAAAAACACCAATGTACTTTGCTATTGATGGACACCTTGCAGCTCTTATTGCAGTGGCTGACCCAATAAAACCTGATTCCATTTCAGCTATCAAGCGACTTCAAGCGAATAACATACGCGTAATTATGCTAACTGGCGATAATAAGGAAACTGCCACCGCAGTTGCTACGAAAGTAGGAATTACTGAATTTCTAGCTGAAGTTTTGCCAGAAGATAAAGCCAATAAAGTTGAAGAATTACAACGCAGTGGTGAAATTGTTGGCATGACAGGAGATGGAATAAATGACGCGCCAGCGCTTGCATTAGCTGATGTTGGATTTGCTATAGGTACAGGTACAGATGTAGCTATTGAAAGTGCAGATATTACCTTGATGAGAGGCTCTCTGCATGGTTTGGTAGATGCTATCGCAGTAAGTAAGGCAACCCTTCGCAATATTAAGCAAAATCTATTTGGAGCGTTTATTTACAACGTAGCTGGTGTCCCATTAGCAGCAGGCGTGATGTATCCATTCTTCGGTATCTTGCTAAGCCCTGTAATAGCAGGCGCTGCGATGGCACTTTCATCGTTGACAGTAGTGTCTAACGCTAATCGACTCCGTTTGTTTAAAGCTCAAGAGCACTAAGGATAATACACATGATTGTAATCAATATAATTGGACTAGTTTTGATCGCAATAATAGTTTGGTGGTTTTGGCTATATAAGCCACAAGAAACTGTTGTCGAAAATAATGAAATTATGATTGAAGTAAAAGATGGAATTTATTCGCCAGCCTTAATTCAAGTGGCAGCAGACAGACCTATTTTATTGACGTTTTTTCGTAATGATCAGAATCCTTGCTCTGAAACATTATTATTTCCGTCCTTGGAAATAAGTGAACAGCTCAAATTAAATGAAATAACTCAAGTGAATATTAAAGCACTAATACCCGGTGAGTATGAGTTTCATTGCCAGATGAAAATGTATCACGGGGTTTTAAAGGTAATTTAAAATGTGCAGTGTGATTACTAAGAAATATTGGCGGCATAATCATTGCGCGATTTTGTCACAGTTAATTTGGTGATATCTTGTCAGTTATATAAACTATATTGACGTTTTTAGTATTAGGCGATATCTGATGCTTATCAAGCCTTCGACTCATCCGTGAATCGAAGGCTTGATATACGTTTAACTATTTCAAAAGCATAATTAAACTTCCAGCGATCATGAATAAATTTTCAGACAGTGATATAAATCCGAGAGGGACATTACTATCACCACCAACGCAGGCGCATTTTAGCTCTCGCTTATCTATATAGACAGCTTTAAATACTGAGATAGCGCCTACTGTTCCAATAAATAGAGAAAAGGGCGCTACCGCCAAGGCTGGTAATTGTGCAACCATTCCAATACCCGCATATGCCTCAACAAATGGATAAATATATCCGTACCGAATCCATTTCATCGCTAGTAAATCATATGTGATAAATGAATTGGTAAAGCTATACAAATCTTTGAGTTTTTGTACTGCGAGCATCGTCATAGAGAACGCGATAAAAAGCATCAGGGTTCGAGTGGATAAATATTCACCTGTAGCAAAATGCTGAAAAGCCCAAGTCAATAACGCTGCTATGGAAAAGATTACAATTACGGGGGTGTAAGTGGTGCCCGTTTGACCTGCTTCTGCTTTACCGAAATATTTGCGCAAGTCGTCATATCCGCCTATTCGTTCATCATCAATAAAAGTTTGTGGTGTAGTTTTAACTCCGTACTTATCTTTAAACTTATCGGTATCTTCACGCGAAGTTAAATGGTTGTCTTCGACTTTATAACCTTCTCTTTTTAATAAGTCTTTTGAGCGCAACCCATAAGGACAGATATGATCGTTAGATACCATCCTGTAAACTATTGCGGTCTTACTCATCGTTATCTCCTTAATTTTCTTGACCTTTATTATTGGTAGTTACTTTAACGTTATCTTCATCAGAATAAACATTACAATTATCGAGGTTAGTATCATCGCTACAAATTTATGCATTTCATATGTAATATTTACTCGGTAATACGTATGTTTTGAAATATTTTCTTAAATAACTTCTATATTTCGAGATTATTAAAATACTTTCAATATTCGTACCAACGCGCAGGTGAGAAATTATTGGGTACTTCGTATCGATTTTTCCTTTATTAGTTTCAAAAAGTGCTCTCATTTAATTCTAATTATCTTTATTTAAAACCCAATAAACAGAAAACAATGCAAGCTCAATATGCATAAAAAAATCGAAATCATGTTTATTTATAAATAAATCATATGGTCAGTTAACATCAGTTAGATTTAAGTGCTATTTCTTCTTCCGACTATCAAAGCTGTCTTCGAAATATTCCACGAAATATAAACGAACAGCTCAAATTAAATGAAGTAAATCAAGTGAATATTAAAGAACTAATACCCGGTGAGTGTGAGTTTCATTACCAGATGAAAATGTACCACGGAGTTTTAAAGGTAATTTAAAATCAATTAATGGGTTATTTGCTTAATAACTCAAATCTCCCTTCTAGCTTGCCGTAAGCTCGTTGGAGCTTATCAAACTCTACTTCTTTAATTTCAAGTTGTTTGATACGACTCTCATTTGCTTCTAGTAACCCAAGTAGTCTTGAGTTTTCTGCCACTAGCTCTTCGTTTCTAGATTGCAAAACATCTATTTCAGCTTCTAGTTCGTCAATTTTATTGTCGCTTGATTCAATAGCGAGGCTTGCTTGATTTTCAGATTCCTCATATTCAAGGATTTTTGATTGGTAATCATCAATAGTTGATTTAACTCTTTTTTCTGCAACTTGTTGTGCGACTTTGTAGCTTTCCATTGCTAGCTTCTCAAGTTGATTTATAGCTGTTTGTTGGTTCTTCTCCAACTTTTCAGCTATTTCCGTTGGTAGTTCAATTTCTTCTACTTTTTCCTCAACTATTGATTCTTGTTGGGATAAATATTCAGACCAAACGATCTTAATACGCTCAGAACTTCCACCTTGCAACCTGTTTCGTATTGCAAATGGACTAACTAATTTACCTTCAGCGGTAATCGCTTTTCCAGCTTCAATTATCTGTTGATCTGAAAATTCAGCTCTTCTACCCATATCACCCTCAAAATAAGTTAATTAAGTTATTTAACTTAATTAACTTTAGTATGTTTTTTGATTTTTTCAATTAAATGTGCAAATAAAGTCACTTTTAGGCTGTTCGATAAAATATTGGATTATTTTGAACGTTTTATCTCGAATGTGAACGTATGTATATTTTTTAATTCGTTCATGTACGAAACTGTATTTGTTGACTTTCGTTCATCTGGTTGCTAGTGTGTACGAAAGTTATAGGTTTCGTACATATGAAAGTTGGTTTTGCACGAGTATCAACTCAAGAACAAGATTTAAATGTTCAATTATCTAAATTGAATGAATTCGGTTGTGAAAAAATTTTTCAAGGAAAGCAATCTGGTGCTTCTATCAAAAATGAAGAAAAGCTAAAGGAACTGATCGATTTTATTCGTGAAGGTGACGAAGTTATTGTTACTCGCCTTGATCGCCTTGGGCGATCATTAAAGTCCATTCTTGATTCTATTGATAGTATCCACAATAAGGGTGCTTGCTTAAATATCATTGACGGTTCACTTAATACTAGTAATGATAATCCTTTCTCAAACGCCATGATTAACTTGTGTGGAGTCTTCGCTCAACTTGAACGTGATTTAATAAAAGTGAGAACAGCAGAAGGGCGAGAAGAAGCAAAAGCTAAAGGAAAACATCTCGGTAGATCTCCTGCGTTATCAGATGAGCAAGCTAAAGAATTATTAAAAGATAAATTAAATGGTGAGTCTATCGCTAGCCTTGCTAGAAAGTACGATGTAGGTAGACCTACAGTGCATCGGACATTAGAGCGTGTGGCGAAGAATGCTACTAAAAGGGAGGGCCAATGATCAGACGGAAATTTGGACTATACGTTATTTCTCTTTGGTTATTATTTTTATTAGTAATAATCATTACAGTGAAAATTCCGATGTGTTGGGGTGATGATTGTCACTTTATCGGTTTTTCTAATTTGAATTCTTCCATTGTTGTCCCGGTTATATGTTTTGTATGTTTGCTCTGGGGCGTATATGAATTCAAAGTATTTGAATTTGCAATAAAAGGCTCAACCAATATTCCGTTTAAGTTGGTTAAAGTTGAAAGTATTAATTACGAGCATTTAACATTTTTGGCGACTTACATAATCCCATTGGTTACCTTTGATTTTGAAAGCACTAGATATTTGATTGTGTTAGGTTTGTTATTAGTTTTTATGGGAGTGATCTACATAAAGACAGATTTATTTTATGCGAACCCTTCATTGGCCTTATTGGGGTTTCATATCTATAAGGCAGACGGTGACTTCAAAAACAATGAGTCTAGGCAAAATATAATAATCATTACTCGATGTAAGTTAAAAAGTTTAGACCGAGTATCATACATAAAATTAGATGAAAGAATTTACTACGGAGCAATAGTTGAATAATGAACAAGGAAGAACTGAATAATAAGCTGCAATACTTCTCTGACAATATTGAGCAAATTGGCGCTACAGTATATGTATTTTTGAAAGGCGAAAATGTTCCCAAGAAACTAGATATAAGAGCGGATGATCTTCCTAGTATTAGATCAATGTTTGTTGGAAGCCTTGTCGATACAATAATTAGTGATGAAGAGCTAAGTGTTGTTCCCTTGTCTACTTCAGACGAAAGAAAAAATGTTCTTTATGAATATGACATTGATATACCTGAATCGTTGCAGGGTTTGCAGTCAGTACTGGAGTCAGACGAACAGGAAACTTTTGATCTTGAGCATGATGAAATTAATTCTGTAGCAGCTCTTATCATCGAAATAGGTGATGAGCAAAATCAAGTTGTGTTATATAAAACGATGGCTCAGGTTAATATTTACGGGCGATCTAGTTTCTTTCTAAAAAAATCAGCTCATCGCTTTGAAGAGTTGAAAGAAGAGTTTTTCCGATTAAGCCCAAATTTTCAATTTTTTAGAATAGATGGTTCATTATTGGTAATTGATCTAAAAACTTTGGAAAAATCATTTGGCTTCCACGAGGTAATACAAAAAGAGGCTATGCTAGGGGTCGAAGCAGTTGAAGCTATAGAATTGTTGGAAAATCCAGAAACTTTACATGAGTTAATTGACGATGTAACAACCGCTAGAAAACTCACTAAGATAGCAAAGGATTCACCCGTATTAAAAGCAGGTATTGAAAATCAGCGTATTGTCGCTTTTTGTAGGGCATTCCCGTCATTGAAAGGGAAAATTAGATTTAATGCAACCAATGATAAAATACAATTAGATACAAAAGTATCAAAGAATTTATTTATAAAACTATTAATGGATGATTTCTTAACTTCTGAATTAACCAGTTTCCACTATACAAGCCTCGCTAAAGATGAAGCAGATGAGCATGTTGGTGATAATACCTAATTTATTAACTGACAAGTGGTTTTCATTAAAATATATCTAAATAAAAGGGAAATAATAAAAACGATATGGAAGCACGTTTAGAACCGCAAATACAAAATAATGAAGAAATAAAAACTGTTTTAAGAAAAGTTGATGTTACCTATCAATTATCTGATGAGAGAAGCGTCGAAACTTTGCTGGTATATTTGCCTCCTAACAGTACAAATAATTCACTCACCCATTTTTTCTCAGCGATTAAAAACGGAATAATGGCTAATTTTGTTTTTAAGTGTTCAGAAATAGAAAAGAAACTTGGCATTAAGAAAGACGGGGCTGCCAATAGACTCTTTGAAAAGGCAATTCGAAAATTAAGCCAACACACTGCTCAAGGGGAACTGGGAGAGTTAATATTATTTACGCTAATGGATGTTTATTTAGAAGCACCCAAGTTACTCAGTAAGATATCTACTAAGACCTCTCGAAGGGTTCCTGTTTTTGGTGCTGATGGCGTACATGGGCAATTTTATGATGGTAAATTTAAACTATTCTTAGGAGAATCTAAACTCTATAAGGATTTTAAATCTGCTGCAAGTGACGCTACTAAATCAATTAAATCAGCAAAAGACAAGTATCAAGATGAGTTTGATCTAATAGATAGCTTCATGGACTTTCCAAATTTGGACGTGGAATTGGAGGAGCACCTTTTAGAAATTTTAAACCCAGCGTCTAACTCTGACCTCGAAGACATTTTGCATAACTCCTGCTTCATTGGCTTTGCTAAACCGGAATTACATGAATGCACCTCAGATGAATTCCAGCAAAAGTATATTGATATTGCTGGTGAGTATATTGGTGATTTTTATAGGAAGCTTGAAAAGCAAGAGTTGTCTGTCAATAAAACGGTACTGATGATATTACCTTTCGAGTGTATAGATGATCTCGTTAAGCAGTTTATTAAATATATGGATATTAAAAAATGAGTGAATTTGTAAAAAAGCTCACTTTAAAAGCTATGGCTAGTGATGAATTTAAAAGTGCTAGCAATGAATTATTTCGCTCTTATATATTCAAGATGGTAGGGGATAATTGGAAGCTTGACAGGGCACATGTAAAACAATTGGCTTCAGTAGCCCAATACTTATATCAAGTTAATGATAGCAAATTTCGAAAAGAAGGGGCAGCATTGCTCTCAATGCTTATAGATGTATGTGGTGATACATACCCTGAAATAATAGGTATTGCGAATAAGGTATTTTCAAGCACAGGTGATTTTCCTAATATTACGCTTATTGAAAATAATTATCCCGAACTCAACTTTAGATATAGTTTTTATTCTGAAGCTGAAATGGAGTTCAGACAAGAGTTGAATACAGTAGAGGAATTAAATTTTCCACTCACGGACTTCCAAAGAACGCTCTGGGGGAATTTAACGTCCGATAATGATGTTATTACTGTTGCGCCAACGTCAGCGGGAAAGACTCATATTATCTTGAGTTATTTAACACGGCGGATGATTGACTCAGATGGTGCTTTTGCTGCGATAATCGTTCCAACTAGAGCGTTAATTTCTGAAGTGGCTAGTAAATTATATGAAATTGCCAAAGAGCAGAATTTTGAACAGGAAATTGAAATTTGCACTGTTCCACAAGATGGTGGTTATGCCGATAAAACATTTTTCGTAATGACCCAAGAAAGGTTATTTGATGTACTGCAATCAGGTGACATATCTTTTAACTTTTTATTTATTGACGAAGCTCACAATATTACTGATGAGAGCCGAGGCGTATTACTTCACTTGACAATAGATAAATTGCTGGAAGATAGCTTCCCTCAAGTAATTGTAAGTATGCCTTCTGCAAGCTATCAAGATTCCTTTTCATCTGTATTTAAAGATGTTGAATTCAAAAAAGAAATTACATCTTTTTCACCCGTTGCCAAAATTATGATGGAGATAAAGCCTGTAGGAAGAGATCTAGTGATTAATAGGCTCAATACCGAAGATAACATACGAATTCCAAAAAATTTTACAGGTAAGCATCTAGCAAATATTTCCTTAAGGCTTGGGCAAGGTCAAAGCAATATTATTTATAGAAATCAAACAGACCATTGTGAAAATATTGCACAAAATATTGCCAATGAAATAGAAAATTTTGATACAACTGACGAGCTTGAAGAAGCCGCAGACTATGTGGAAGAGTTTATCCACAACCGTTTTACATTGGCTAGTAATCTGCGTAAAGGAGTTGCCTTTCATTATGGCCCATTGCCTAGTTCTTTGAGAGTGATGATCGAAAACCTCGTTAAAGAAGATCAGATAAAGTTTGTTGCATGTACGAGTACATTGGCTGAAGGTGTGAATTTACCTGCCAAGAACCTATTTCTATATAAGCCAATGCAATCAAAGGGAATGGGTGCTCCTGAAAGGTTGGATGATGTGAAAATCAATAATATTACTGGTCGAGCCGGAAGAATGCTTGAACATTTCGCTGGTAATATTTTTATAATTGAACCAGATGAATGGCAGGTAAAAGATTATTTCGATGAAAATGATGGTGATGAAGAAAAAATCCCCACTTATTATAAAGCATTAAATGAGGAACTCTATTCAGTATTTCAGGCACTAGCCGGAGCCTTTGCACATGACGCTGAAAACCAATATAAGTTTTACACCATTGCAAATAAATTGATTAAAGAAGTTGCAGAAGGTAAGTTGCATAGAACCCTCGATGCACCTGAGTTAGAGTTAAGCCAAGAAGAAATCGATGCCTTGGAAAACGCTGTTAAAGGTGCTCACCGCAGTTTAAAAGTTGCTCCTTTCACACTTGAAGCAAGTCCAACTATTGGATATATACAACAAAACAAATTGTTCAACTTTTTAAATGATATTGATGATTTAAATGATTGGACACTACCGCATCCAAAATCAAAGAATCTGTATAGCGTATTGGTCAAAGTCTGTGAGAAGTTGGAGGAATTTGGCGTTTATGCTCCCACTGGAGAGTATTATATGTCATACATGTGTGTCATTGCGGCTAAATGGGTTCAAGGTGATAGCCTAAAAGATATTATTAGCGAGCAAATTGAATGGATGGAAAAAAGTAAAAAGAAAAAAGGTGATGAAATAAACCCCAATAAAGCGGTGAGGGATGTTATTAAAGTTATTAACAATGATATTAGGTTCAGAATGGCAAATGCTCTACGTTGCTATCAAGTATTATTATCAAATGTTATCGCTCTAAAGCAATTGGAAATATCGAGTACCAAGTTACATACATTTATTGAAATCGGTGCGAGTGACGACAGGGTGATTGAACTGATTAACATCGGTTTATCTCGCGAAGCAGCTAAAGAGATTAATGAAACGCTTGCTGGTAATATTGAAGTTGGTTCATTGCATAAACTTTTAGAATTACTCAAGAATGGCGTACTGACTGATGTACACCCAATAACCAGAAAAGAAATATTATCGATGGCTAAGTAAAATAACGTAAATAAGTCTCAGCTTGATCTATCAGGTTAGAAATTTAAGGTATAACTAAATTTTATAATCAATAGCCGTCTTTTTCCTTAAGCGGCCTTGTCCACGAATGAATTTTGATTTGTAAAAAATATCACGGGAAACCATTGATTGGCCTCGATTGGAAGAGTTAAATAGAAATTGATGAAAGAGGTGTTGAATGTGAATATTCAAAGTGCATTGCTCAATGTAATTAAGCAAAAAAGCGAGTGTGTCAAGAGCTTAAGCAGGAACAAGAAAACAAAGTATTAGAAAAATAGTAATTACTATTTTTTTAAGTAAACGTCAGTAAAAGGTAATAAGTATGAGTAAATTTGAAGATGAAATAGAATTTTCAATTATCAAATCAGAGCAAACAAAATTCCTTTCTGTTGACGTAGGAGTAAAAGCCAAACACCAAAAAACAGGTATTACTGCCGAAAGTACATCTTATTCTAGTCAACATCAAAATAAGCTTTCTGCTATTGAGATTTTAAAAGAAGAGTTGGTTAAAGAAAGGTTTTTAAATATTGATGAAAGTGACTTGGTAGATGGTGAACAATTTATGAAAGATCTTGATTCAGGTAAGTATGATTAATTGAATAAAACTAGCTAAAAGATAGAGGGTGTTCAGAACTCTGTGTCAGCCTAGTTTATGTCCTTAGCTTAGTGCCCACATTGGCGTTTCTTGCGCCTTTGTGCGTGGGTGCAGTTAAAACTCATAACTGCCTGTCTTATGAAATCTGGGAAGCCCACCACTAATGAATTATGAGCTACTACAAGTAACGGTTATGTTTCAGTTATTCCAAGGATTTGAAACTGGTTAGTGCTGCTTCTAAGATTTCTTGAGCAACATTTTCATCAATATATTTATGGCGTGTCGTAATTTCAGTCTTATAATTAAAGAAAGCATTTCCGAAATCTAAATGGACTACAGAGCCATCTTCATTTTTTCCTTTAACTTTCAAAAGGGTACAGTCGTCGTGATTTGATAAGTAATTTACTATTTCAATGACATTTTCTTTTGATAGCCCAGTATCTTCTTTTTCGTCGATAGCAAAATCTAAAGCAAGTTGCATATTGCTTTCAAGGTAAGGAGCGCTGCTTAAATCACGAATTAACTGAGGAGCGTTTTCAGATACATCAGAAAGCGAAGATGTTCCTATTTTAAAATGTAAGCTGCTGTAATCATTGATTTCAGTTAATTTTGAAAATTCTTTTTCTTTTGGAATAAGCTCCAGTTTAACTTTACTCGATCTGTTATTACTGAATTGTTCCAGCAATGAAGTTCCTACACTTTTCAAGCTAACGCTTGGTCCAGACGTAAAGCCGATTACGATCTTTAACTCAGGAACTATTGAAAAGAAATATGGGTCACCAATAATGCCTTGGTTTATCGCTATGGAAGAAATTTTACCGTCACTTGTGGCTTTGGTTTGCCATGTGTTCCTCTCACGGACAACTGTTACGGGATAAACATTTAGCTTAGATTGTTGAATATAATCAGATGCTTTTACTAAATGCTTCTTGTTCCGAATGCTGATGATCCGAGTTCGATTATCATTACTCTGATTGGCTTGGTAATTGGAAACAAACTCAGTAAAAAAAGAGTTCTCAGCTTCAATTGAGAAAAACCTGACAGTAATGCTCTTTTTTAGTTTGTTCATAATAATCCGTTATGTAGTCAAGTATATTTCAGCGCTTTTTTATGATTGTAGGATAATCTCTCATATTTATAAGAAAATGTCTACAACCGCTGGTTTAATATACAGTGTTTGTGTGTCTTTTCAAAGAAACAAACTATTTTCATTTAAGCATCAACAAGACAAATCAGAAATAGTATTTGATTATCGCCAACGGCGAAGGGGAATTATAAGATTATCTATGCCTAGAAAGAACAAAGGAGAGCAAAAAGCTCTCCTAACGTTACTAGTACGACAACAAAAAGTTGAAGGGTTAGCCGCTGCCTAACCTGCCAAATACTCGTCCTTTACAGACCGACCTTTAGCAAGGTGCCTACGCGGGTCTCGTCTGGATTTTAAGAGCGGGGAGACTCAAGCACACTCTGTAATAAATATTATGATGCTAATTGACGCAATCGTCAAGATTATTTCGTAGATGAACTAATCAAGCTAGCGCCGTGGATTATAGCTTGAGGAAACATTTGCTGCACTAAATTATAGGCTGTATTTAATGTTGTTCCTGTTGCCAATAAATCATCAACCAACAAAATTCGTTGAGGCTGAACTTGTATCGCCTTGACGTTATTTAAGCACAATGGAGGAAATTCAGTTCTAAATTGGACAGGAATTCCTTTGAGTGAAAAGCTTCCTTGGAAACCATTTTCTTGCCTCTGTTTTCTTAATCTATAAGATAACGATTTATGCTCATCAACACTAATATCGGCTCTATCAAGCAAATTAAAAGCCTCTTCAATAGTCAATTTACGCAAAAAATCATGAGAGTGAAATGCCGTGAAAGTGTTGGCTAAACGTCTACCTATTATGCGACTGATATTATGTGATGAAGGCATCGAAATCACAAAATCGTAGCCATTTGGTTCGCTGGCTTGAAATACGTTTACAATCGTTTCATAGCTGACATGAAGCTTTTTGATGCTTGTTATATCTGTCGTTAAATTATCTTTGCCTTTTAGCGCGTATATTATTGGGCAGTTATCTCCGGGGATTTTATCACGATGTATTCTTCTAGATTTACGCGAAGCCAACAGTCTTTTAAATAAAGAATAAACTATTAATCCATCGATATTTTCTTTTGTTGGATTGCCATATGGGGTTGTTTTCAACCACTCCTTATTTTCATGATCAACTTTGACTACATTTCCTTGTACAATTAAGCCCAATTGTCACCTCAACTGTCAATACTAATGTAGTTAGTCTATCTATTTTTTGCGAATGGGGGAATTAGCAATATACCGCCGAGATCACTTTTTCTGACTATTAGCAAAGATGTCGGTTCGAAATTACAATTTAGAAACTTACTACTAGGGGCTGATCTATTTCCGTATTGGCTGACTTTATTTCCTTTAAAAATCCACTTGAGCGCCAAATGGTTTAAAAGACTATTTTGAGCGGGGCTTTTAAGCCAATAGAACCTTATGTGGTTTACCAACACAGAATTGGATTTGTTCTAGTTAGAAATGATGATCTTTAGTTATTCTATATCTAACCCAAGTTTTCGATTTCAAATTTCTATTAGTGATTTTACTTGCTATGATGGATTTCATATAAATCGGATTATTGCGATCATCGCAAGTCTGAATTAGGAAAGTATTGGTTAATTCATGCAAACCATAGATAAATCATATTCCGGTTGCTTATCGAGTTATGTGAAGAAACGTTACTGTAGCTATATAAATGGAAAGGGAAATAATTAATAATTTGGATTTAAGTGAATAAGTATAAATATAACTCTTTGACAACGTAGGTGTGGATCTTAGGAAAACCGAAGAAGAAAAAATGGCACCTTGGTTAGCAGCCATTACAGATTCTTTAGAAGTGCTGCATAAAAACGATGAAAATGTGAAAGGTTCTATGAGTTACATCATGGAAAAGGCCAATATTCAGTTTAAGTCGGTTAACTTTATGCGTGGTCGAAGTATCCAAAATGCCATTGTTATTTTAGATGAATCACAAAACCTTACAGCTTCCCAACTAAAAACCATCATAACTCGATGTGGCGAGGGTACTAAGCTAATTTGTGGCGGAAACTTAGCTCAGATTGATAGTAATTACTTATCTGCAGTCACCTCTGGTTTGACTTATTTGGTGGAGAAATTTAAAGACTTCTCAGGTAGTGCAACTATCAATTTAGATGGTGTAGTGAGAAGTCGATTGGCTGAATTTGCAGAAGAAAATTTGTAACCAAAGACAAAAATAATATTGTTGAATCTCACCTTTAAGGCCATGCTCTGCATGGCCTTTTTTAATTTATCTACAAGGTAAATTTTCAGACATAAAAGTGCCAATGTATAGTTTGGCGGTAGAAGTCCATGTGAGGCCCACTATTACCCCAATAGGCTTTAGAAGATTTAACGAACAAAGAACATTATAACCTTTGAGGTGAATAATGATTAGGGGATCATCACCACTTTGTAACTGCCATTTGCGATATGTCTAGCTGTTTCATCAGATATTTCGCCAATGCCTACCAATCCAGGCCCTGTAGGTTCTATCAAAACGTGTTGAGCACCACGAATATTTATGGATTTTTCATTTGGACGCTCACCTAAGTTAACGGCTAAGAGTGCGTGATTGGGGAGATATATCATTGCCATACTCAAATCTGGAAGCAATGAGCGCATTAACGATGCGGTCAAGGTCGCTTTGCTATCGCAATCTCCTTTGTTGTTATTAAGCACCTCTAAAGGTGTGAAAAACCCAGCGCCGTTGGCATCGACGCGACTGGTTAGTTGGTTATAGGGAATACTTTGGATCCAGCCTAGCATTAAATTCACATAGGCTCTTGTGTCCGTTCCCTCGTCTAATTGTTCATATATTGCTTGGGCAGCTGGCAATAAAAACGCTCTACTTTGTTGGATATAGCGTATGTGATCAGGGATCACCCCTTCTTGACCTAAGTGATTAACAAAACGCGTATAGTGATTGGCAAATAAGTAGTCATCAAAGGCGCTTTCTTGCTTTTCAGACATCAATGATTTCCACTTATCGAGCATGGCTTGATCCCGACTGGATACTTTCAACTCTAACCGTTCACCACGTTGTTGAATGGTGACACGAGCTTCTTTTGGACTGACTTTTTGTGCTTGCTTCATCAATTCAACGTAGACATAACGTTGCGCTATTTCCGGTTTAAAGACGGTTTGATTTTTATACTGTTCTTGGGCAGTGGTTTTATCTACTGAAAAGGTCAATGTGTTCGTTTGTTTAGCTTGGTCAACCCACTTATAATTGTAGGTGTATGTATCACTATCTGATGATTTTTTAAATTGCAGTTGTTGTGCATTGGCTGGGGATATTATCCCTATTATAAATAGTAGGCACAGAACAATTAATAATGCTTTCATTGGTATTCACCCCCTCTTGGTATTAAGCATAGTAGCGAATATCAGTGTTGAGGTTAAATTTGCCGCTAACCAATTATCCCCCTAGTTAGTGGGTTGTTCAGTAGCAAACCAATTTAGTTTTTTTCTTAAGGTAACAACAGTGCCAATAATGATAAGAGAAGGCGGTTTAATTTCAGCTTCTTCGGCAAGTTCTTGTATTGTAATTAAACTGCCGGTAACCACTTTTTGTTTTTCTGTTGTGGCAGATTGCACCATTGCAATCGGCATATCTTTGGGCATGCCATGTTCAATAAGTTTGTCACGGATAATCGCCAAACCGGTTATTCCCATATAAAAGACGATGGTTTGATTTTTTTGAACTAACGCAGGCCAATCTAGATCAATGGTGTTGTCTTTTAAATGCCCAGTGGCAAAAACCACTGATTGCGCATGATCTCTATGGGTTAACGGGATCCCAGCATAACTTGCCGCCCCAGTTGCTGCGGTAATACCAGGCACAACTTGGAAAGAAACATTACGGTCTACAAGGGTTTCTATTTCTTCGCCACCTCGTCCAAAGATAAAGGGATCACCCCCTTTGAGTCTGACAACTCTTTGACCGTCTGCGGCAAGATCAGCGAGTAATACGTTAATATCTTGTTGGGGTAGGGTATGTTGGCTTTTTGCTTTTCCCACATAGATTTTTTCAGCATCTCTACGAACTAACTCTAAAACTTCTTTGGAAACTAGCCTGTCGTATACAACAACGTCGGCTTTTTGCATTAAACGTAGGGCTTTAAACGTGAGTAAGTCGGGATCACCGGGACCAGCTCCCACTAAATACACCTCACCATGAACTTTCTTTTGCTCATGGTTTGCCAATGACTCAGCAAACATCGATTCAGCTTTCTGCTGATTGCCATTTAAAATCTGTTCTGCAATAGGACCATCAAGTACATCTTCCCAAAAAAACCTTCGAGACGTGATTGACGACAAACGTTGTTTCACTTGCTCTCTAAATTTCTCCGAAAATTGACCTAAAAGCGAGATTTTTTGCGGAATGAAAGACTCTAGCTTTTGACGTAAATAGCGCAGTAAAACCGGTGCAACGCCACCGCTACTCATGGCTATCACTATTGGTGAACGGTCGATGATTGAGGGAGTAATAAACTTACACAAAGGAGTGTTATCTACCACATTAACGAGAATGTTTGCGGCACTCGCAAGCTTATGAACCTGCTGATTCACCTCGCTGTTATCTGTAGCGACAAAAATCAGGTCGCGCTTATCAATATCACCTTGATGAAACTCTCTTGTTATCGCGGTAATCAACCCTTGCTCTGCAAATTGCTCTACAGTGCTACACATCCAAGGTGCTACAACGGTAATCTTAGCTTCGCTTTTAAGTAGTAACTCTATCTTGCGGGCAGCCACTTCCCCAGCACCTACTACTAAGCAATTTAACTCTTGAGTATCAATAAAAATCGGGAAATAACGCATGTTAGCTGCCTATTGTAATCATTTAGAAGTAGATTCTGCGTGAAATTTTATATATAGAAAAAGTATTAAAAACTAAATGATAGTTCGTTTGGTTATTTAGATTTTGAATCAAAAAACCCGCCTTGTGAGCGGGTTTAGTATATTATCGTTTATCGAATTTACGCGATTTACGTTTCGGTGGCTCATCACTCCACTCACGAATGGCCAATCGCTGCCCCGCTACACGAGTTTTTTCGAGCACACCAAAGGTATTAGCTGGCATGCCCTTAGGCAGGTCAACGGTACTAAAGCTATCGAAGATCTCAATGGCACCGATATTCTTACTGCTAATATTCGCTTCATTGGCAATCGCACCAACAATGTTGCCAGGTTTGGCCCCATGAGAATGGCCAACATCAATTCTATAACGTTGCATTCCCTCGTCTGGTTTGCTGCTACGATTACGACCGCGACCACCACGTTCATCTCTTGAACCACGCTCTCTGCCACCACTACGAGGTCCACGATCTCTTTCGTTGTAAGCAGGTTTAGCGTTTAAGTCAGGGCGGTCACCTTCTTTAAGGATTAATGGCTCATCGCCTTGTGCAATTTTAGCCAAGGCCGCCATAATTTTTTCTGGGGCCGCTTCAGTTTCTTTTTGAATAGACTCTACAATAGGAATTAAGCTTTCGATTGAATCGTCTTGAATTGCTTCAATGACACTGGTTTTGAATCGAGATAAACGAGTTTGATTAATTTCAGAAATTGACGGAATCGGCATTTGTTCAATACTTTGTTTCGTCGCTTTTTCAATTGAGAACAACATGCGCTTTTCACGATGTGATATGAATAGAATCGCATCACCTTGACGTCCTGCACGACCAGTTCGTCCAATTCTGTGAACATAAGATTCTGTATCATATGGAACGTCGTAGTTAATAACATGGCTTACGCGTTCAACATCCAATCCTCGAGCTACAACATCGGTAGCTACAAGAATATCTATTTTACCTTGTTTAAGACGGTCAACCGTTCTTTCTCTAGCATTTTGCGCTATATCACCGTTCAAAGGTTCAACATCGTAACCACGAGCTGAAAGTTTGTCGGCTAACTCTACCGTTGCTGTTTTGGTACGAACGAATATGATGACACCATCAAATTCTTCCACTTCCATAATTCGGGTTAAAGCTTCTAACTTGTGATGTCCTGCAACCTGACAGAAACGCTGCTTAATGGTACTAGCAGTACTGACTTTAGAAGCAATTTTCACATGTTTTGGATTGCTTAAATAACGTTCTGCTATTTTTTTGATTGGCGCTGGCATAGTTGCTGAAAACAATGCTGTTTGGCGTGTTTCAGGTGCATGGCTTAAAATCCATTCTACATCGTCAATGAAACCCATACGTAACATTTCATCGGCTTCATCCAATACCAAAAAACGTAACTTGTCGAGTTTAAGGGTGCCACGCTTGATATGGTCGATAACACGTCCCGGTGTACCAACAACCACTTGCACACCACGTTTTAGCTGGCGAATCTGATTGTCGTAAGATTGGCCACCGTATATTGGTAAAACGCGAATTTTTTTCGAAAAGCTAGCGTATACTTGAAACGCTTCTGCAACTTGAATAGCTAATTCCCGAGTTGGGGCTAATACCAATAATTGTGTGAAGTCGGCATCAATATCTAGGTTGGCCAACATAGGAAGTGCAAATGCACCGGTTTTCCCCGTACCCGTTTGTGCTTGGCCTAGTAAGTCATGGCCTTGTAATATTAACGGTATACTCTCGGCTTGAATTGGAGATGGTTTTTCGTAGCCAACTTTTTCAATTGCTTGCAAGAGTGCTTCAGGTAGATTAAGTTCTTTAAAGGTTATATCTGTCGTACTGGTCATTCATGATCCCTGGTTACCGGATAAGTAATTAACTGACATCAGCTAATTACAGCTAAACAGGCAATCTTGAAAAGTGCCTAAAGGCCGGTATTGATTAAAGTCGTAGTATATTAGATAACCTTATTTTAAGCCAACAAAGGTGCCATTTCAGGTGATAATTTTTTATTTTTTAACGGGCAGTTAACCGCTACTTAACATTATAGGCTTAATTTTAATAAAATCGGTGTTAGTCTATTGGTTTTTAGACTAAACCCTGCTGTAAAAAATAATTAGACTTGAAGCATAGAACAAAATAGAGCTAATTTGACATTAAGGAAGAGTTAACAATATGAGAAAATTACTAATAGCAATTAGCGTTAGCCTCATTCTCGGATGTACCCAGAAAACAAGTGAAGAACATTTAACCTCTGCTCAAGAGTTTATTGCACAAAATAAATTAAATTCTGCCGTTATTGAACTGAAAAGTGCGGTTCAAGCTGACCCTAGAAATCCAATTGCCCGATTTGAATTGGGGAAAGTGTATTTAAAGCAAAAACAATATGAAAGTGCAGAAAAAGAACTAAACCGAGCATTAGAATATGGACAGCCTGCTTCTGACGTTATCCCCTTATTATCACAGGCTTACCAAAATTCTGGTGCTTATGCGGAATTAAGCCAAATTGATCATGCAGAAGCAGGAATGACCCCAGAACAAGAAATGGAAGTGGGCTTTTTTAAATTACAATCTTTGGCTCAATTAGGCAAAGAAGCGGATGCGAAATTGTTATTGGAACAACTGAGTACGGTTAATGCCGATACAGTGTACTCTGGGTTAGTTGAAATATTTGGTTTGGTGTTAGAGCAAAACGTTGATGAGGCGGTAAGTAAAACAGAAACTCTAGCGCAAAAATACCCAGAAAACGCCGACGTCCTCAAACTACAAGGTCAATTGTATTTGCGTACTCAGCAGGTAGATAAAGCCGCTGACGTTTATGTATCTTATTTGGAAGCATACCCAGAAGATACGCAAATCGTTTTTGTTTTAGCAAAACTTTTAGTCGACAACGGTAAAATAACCGAAGCCGAACCTTACATCGATCAGTTGCTCGCGATCAATCAAGAAAATGCATTACTTAATCAATTAAAAAGTGTTGTGAGCGCGGCTAAGAATGAGCATGAAAATGCACAAAAATATGCTGAAAAAGCGATTCAAAGTGGTCGTGGTGACCCAGTTCTAAGATTGATTGCCGGATATGCTGCTTATGTCCTTGAGGATTATGAGGCTGCAAATACTCACTTGTCTTATATCGCCAGTTCTTTGCAACCTAACCACCCAGCGTTAAAAATGTTAGCAGCAAGCCAATTGGAACTTGGCTTATCTGAAGATGCCAGCAATGTGTTGGAAATGTTCAGTGAAGTAACAGAACAAGATGCTAAGTTGTTTAGCAAAGCTGGATATGAATTAATTCGTGCTGGTAACCTGAATGATGCTAAAGAAGTGATTGCGCGTTCAGCTGAAATAAGCCGTTCTGCTGAGGATTTAACTCGTTTAGGCGTGTTAAGACTTTCCTTGAATGATGTCAGTGGCATCGTTGATTTAGAAAATGCTCTTGAGCAAAGTCCTGATATGGATGTGACTAAAGCCACTTTAGCAAATGCCTATTTGGCTACTGGCCAACTCGATAAAGCTGAAGCTCTAGCCGAGGAATGGATTGCTACTAACCCTGATGATTTTAAAGGTTATATGTTGGCTGGGGAGTTAGCCACTAAACAAAAAGACTTTGATACTGCAATGGATATGTATAAGCAGGCTGAAGTTCTGGATGCTGAAAATGGCCTTATTAAGTTAGCTATTGCTAATTTAGACATTGCCAGAGGGGATAGAGACAGCGGGCATCAGAAATTGTTGGCAATCTTAGCTAAAAAACCAGATTTCGTGCCTGCGTTAGCCTCTTATTATCTTTCTCACATGCAAATCAAAGAGAATGCTAAGGGTATGGAGCCCGCCTTAACCGCACTGAAAAATGATCCACAAAATGTTTCGTTGAAGTTAGTAGTAGCTCGCATGTACTTAACGGAAAAGAAATGGGATGACGTGTTAGCATCGCTAGAAGGCGTTTCAGATGATGAGACTGCACCAGCGACTTATTGGAACTTAAAAGGTAAAGCGCTGCTTGGAATTGGTGGTATAGCGGATGCAAATCAGCATTATGATAAGTGGCTCGCTGCTTATCCTAATAGCAAAGCTGCCAACATTGGTAAAATGTTATTGCTTGATGCTAAAGGAGCGTTTACAGAAGGGGCTGAATTGAGTAGCCGCTTTCTTGAAGCCCGAGATGATCTGAGCGTTGAAGTGTTAAAAACTCACTTTCTAGTGATGTCTAGACAATTTGAGGAAGCTAAAGGGGCGCTATCTAATTTGCCTGATAAAACGCAGCAGCTGCCTGTTGCAAAAGGTTTCAAAGCTCGGATTCAAATGTCTGAAGAGAAATATGCGGAGGCGCTGGATAACTCTAAAGCGGTTTATGAGGTAGTACCAAATAGCCGAAATGCGGTTTTGTTAGCCGTAAATTTAGAGCGGCTTGATAAAAAGCCCGAAGCACTTTCATTATTGCAGCAACATGCGGAAAAATATCCCAATGACATAGCAGTGAAGATGATGATTGCTGAACGGCAAATAAGCGGGGATGAGGAAACCGCCATAGCGACTTATGAAAAAACCTTGGAGCTAAACCCAAATAATTTTGTGGTGTTAAATAACCTAGCGTATTTGTACGCTCAAAATGGACGTTTAAAAGAGGCTGAAAAATACGCTAAACAAGCCGTAGAGCAATATCCTGATAATCCTGATGCAGTGGATACTTTGGCTCAAGCCTTAATGAAGCAAGAAAAGTATGATGAATCCTTAAAGTATTATGATCGTGTCATAAATGATTCCATGAAAAATAATGAGATATATCTTAATTACGTGGAAGTTTTATTTGCGAGTGGCAACAATACCTTGGGGAGACGGAAGCTTAGTGAACGTACTTTTACGGCTGAAAATAATATTGAGCGGGTTAAAAATCTAAAAAATCAATATGGGATTTAAAGCCATAAGGTTTCGATAAGAACCTCTAGAAAGTCGATATATCAAAAAAGGGAGCATACGCTCCCTTTTTGTTTAATCTTAATAAATCAGAAAATAATTCTAATCTTTTTTGAAATTCTTACACTTTGGAGAAAAAGGAAAATTAATCACATTGTTCACATGAATTTTAGACTTTTGGTTTGAACTTTCCCTATTCAAATCTATACAAACTAACTTAAAAGACTTTCCAGCCAAGTGCTTGAATGGTTCTGAGACTCTTTTAATACGCATAATTTTATTCCATTAATGATACAAGCAATGGGCAAAACAATTCTGTTCATTGCTATCATCGTAGTTAGCTAATTTTTGTTTTTAATCACTTAAGTTATTTCTAAGCGAAAACAATGCCAGCTTTTAAAAATTGAATAATACAGCTTTTGGCGCTTATTTTGGTTATTTAATTTACCTGATGGTTATGGTTAGTTATACTTTTGACGCTTAAATCCTTCTAAAACGCTTTTCCGTCAATTATTTTTTGACGTTCTATCTTTATAGTGCAATTAAAACGACTTTACTCTCATTTTAATTGAATAAATTTTATAGTTGGTGAACATAAATCTTTACAGCGTACAGATAAAGCTGAGAAAACACAGAGTGGCGCAGTGAAAAGTAGAGCTTACTGTTTGCCCTTACCATTCTGCTAGTCGCACTTTGGGCTGAAAATCCTAGCAGATTGGTATAGTCAGTTTAGTTTATTGTATATCTGTCTTTTTATGTTGATTGTTTTGGTTCAGCTTATTTAGCTGCAGGTGAATATCACTCAATTGTTTGGATAAGTCAGCAATTGTCGGCTCTCCCAGTTCAAGCATTTTTTCACTACGAGCTTTTTCATTCTCCTGTTCCATAACATTCACCACAATACCGATTACCATATTTAAAAACGCGAAGGCGCTTAAGAATATGAATGTCAGGTAAAATATCCAACTTAGAGGGTAAACCTCCATTGTTTCATACATTACGTCGGTCCAATCTTCAAAGGTCATAACTCGAAATAGGGTCAACATGGATATCGTTATATCACCCCATAACTCGGGATTAATTTCTTCGAATAAGGTGCTGCCAATTGCCCCATAAATATAGAAGATAATAAACATCAGCAACATTACGTAGCCGAGTTGAGGCATGGCTTTTACCAAAGAGGTTAATAGCAGCCGCAATTCAGGGATAATGGAAACCATCCTGAGAACTCTAAATACTCTCACTAAGCGTGCAATGATGGCCATATCGCTATTATCTGCGGGTATCACACTCACCAACACTATTAAGGTGTCGAATATATTCCACAAACTTTTAAAGAAATCCCGTTTTCGAGGCTCTGCAAAAAAACGTATGGCTATCTCTGTGAAAAAGAAAAAGGTTATGAACCAATCTAGAAAAGTGGTGACAGATATCAAGGTTGGTGACATCTCATAAGTTTTCGCGCCAACCAGTAGTGCAGAAAATATAATCACTGAAATCACTACCAGCTCGAAAATTTTATTCGAACGAATTTTAATAAATTTGGCTTTTATTGCAGAGGCATTCATGTCAGTTGAAGTCCAAACAAAAAGTTAAATAAAGCGTCCATACCGTAACAAAACGTGTGTTTTGGTGAACATAAAAAATCCGTTAACGGCACGACCGATAACGGATTTTTCTGAAGTTTTATAAACTTAGGACGCTGGTTTTAGCCCTCGGTTAATATCTTCTAAGTCTTGTTCCGTTAAATTACCAGCTGAACGTTTCAACGTCATTACTGCGGAGATAAAATCATAACGAGCGCTAGCAAGGTTGCGACGAGCGTCAAACAGGTTTCGCGTGCTATTAAGCACATCAACTATGGTACGCGTACCTACGTCAAACCCTGCTTCAGTAGCTTGCAAAGCACTTTGCGCAGAAATAACCGCTTGTTCAAAAGCTCGAATAGTAGAGGTTGCTGCTACTACATCATTATATGAACTACGAATAGAACGAACAGTCGAACGGTGAGTCAGTTCTAAACTCTCGCTAGCGGCAATATAGTTATATTTTGTTTGTGCCGTTTGAGAGCTAACACTGCCACCTGAATAAATAGGCACATTTAAATTTAGGCCAATTGAGTCATTGTCCCGAACAGGTAAGTCGACACCAAGCACTTCGGTGTCATTACTGCCGATTGATGCTGTAAGGCTAAGTGTAGGATAGTGACCAGCACGAGCATGTTTAATGTCGTCTTTGGCTATTTCAGTTGCCAATTTGCTGACCATAAGATCTAGGTTTTTTTCTTCCGCAATAGCCAACCAGCCATCTACTTCCTCTGGAATAGGTCGGGAAGCCGAAAAACTCTCGGTATTAAGTACCGATAAATTATCGTGATATTTACCGGTTATTTCACGCAATTCTTCTAGTCTAAGCTCAACTAAGTTTTCAGCGACAATTTCTTGGGCAACGGTATTATCAAAATTAGCTTGGGCTTCATGCACATCAGTGATAGCGGTTAAACCCACTTCAAAACGTTGCTTAGTCTGTTCTAACTGACGTTCTATAGCGCGCTTTTCTGCTTGCACAAACTCCAAACCATCTTTTGCTCTAAGCACGGCTAAATAAGCGATGGTTGTTCTAACAATCAGCTCTTGCTTGGCTAACGCATAATTTGTGTCGCTCTGTTGTGCAACTTTCTCAGCTCGGTCTAGGCCTACCCAATTTTTATGGTCATAAACTGACAACGACAGGTTGATATCCCACCCTAAATTGGCAGTGTCTGTAGTAATAATTGAGGGTGAAGAGCTGCCACTTGAATAATTAAGTGATTCTTGATTACTTTTACTATAGCTAATAACACCAGAAACTTGAGGTAATAAGTTCGCCCGGCTGATTGATATGCCTTCAAAGGCTGCGTCACGATCAGCTTTTGCTTGATTGATCGTAGGATCTTGTTCCAGTGCGCGTTGGTACACCTGATAAAGATCATCTGCATAGGCTTGAGTGGCCACGCTAAAGCCAATAAGCAGAGACAGAATTGATTTTTTCATTTGCTTTCCTATTTTTGTTCCGTAGTGTATTGCATGATGTTTAGTTTTTTCGATTATTTTTATTTCGATTCAAAGTGTAAGTAAATCAAGCGTTAATCGAAAACCATAAGTGGTAACAGTATCCTGTGAAGTGTAACAGAATATGTTTGGCAGAACCTATATTCAGAGTTATTTAACTCGCCTTTTGCACCGATTCTGTACTTTAATAACCTAATTTATGTATTTTACCTTAATATTTTAGACAATAGTGTTTAAGGTAAAAATTTCATGCTATTAGGCTACGAGATGGCGTGTTTAGCAAGGTAACTGAGCCGATAAATTAGCAAGTCTACATAAAATTTGGAGTTTGAAAATTGAAACCTTTTCCAACATTTGGCAAAGACGATTTAAAAATTAGTACAACTAAACCTCTGTATAATGGTTTTTTTAAACTCATTAATTATCAATTTAGCCATCGTTTATTTGGTGGTGGGTGGAGTCAACTAGTTACCCGTGAAGTTTTAGAACGAGGTCATGCTGTTGCTGTATTATTGTTTGATCCTATACTTGATGAATTTGTTTTCATTGAACAGTTTCGTATAGGCGCATTTGCTACGAGCGAATCTCCTTGGTTAATTGAAATAGTTGCAGGAATGATTGAACAAAATGAGTCCATCGAAGAGGTGTGTCGTCGCGAAGCACTTGAAGAGGCTGGTGTAACGATTAAACGTATGCACAAAGCCCTTAGTTATCTCTCAAGCCCAGGCGGAACGACGGAGCGGATCCATATTTATATTGGTGAAGTGGATGCAACAACTGCACAAGGCGTGCACGGACTGGACCATGAGAGTGAAGACATCTTAGTGCGCCGAGCAACTAAGTTAGAAGCAATTGATTGGCTTAACCAAGGTAAAATCGATAACGCTGCTACGCTTATCGCGGTACAATGGTTCCTTATTAACGAACAAAAAGTACGTAATTCTTGGCATGAAAACACTTAGTCGACAACGTAAATATGTCCCAAACTTACCTTCATTGTTGGCGGTATGTGAGGCTAATTATGCCCGTCTACTTCGTTTGTTGCCTGATTGTGACACTGTGACACTAAGTTATACCTTTGAAATTAACGATGGCTTGTATTATCGCGTTAAAATTATCGATAGCAGCCGCTATACCAGTACAGTTGAATTGGCACAGTTAGCCGATGGTGTACCTGCATTTTTGCGGCCAGTTATGCAAATTCGACTTTATCATGATGCCAATGTTGCTGAGGTATTGAGTGCACAACATATCGGTTCGTTAAAACCTAGTTATGCTTACCCCAATACTCATATGCATCAGCCTAACGAAAAGGAAATGACTAACCGCTTCCTTGCGGAATGGCTATCGTTTTGTTTACGTCACGCTGAGTCCATAGGCTCATCTGAGACTTAACGTAAATCATCATGGCAAAGATAGTGCAACTTAGTGATTGCCATTTGTTCAAAGATAAGAGCAAAACCGGTTTTAACAATATTAATCCATACCAAAGTTTACAGTTGCTTCTAGACAAAGTTGAACAGCTTAACCCTGACGGAGTCTTGGTGACCGGCGATATTTCAGGTGACGATAGCGAGCAAAGTTACCAGCACTTTTTAACCTTAATGGCTCAATTTAATTTATCCAATAAATTCAAAGTGATTGCCGGTAATCACGATCAATCTAATGCCTTTAACAAGCTCCTTGCAAACTTGGATCTAGCCAAAAGCCAACCATGGCAAATAGACAATTGGTTTTTGCACGGCATAGATACCCGACACCAAGACACCTTGGGACGGGTCTGCCATAAAGATTTAGAGAACCTAAAAGACAAGCTGCAAAATAACCTTGATAACTTTCATTTAATTGCTTGTCATCATCACCCTCTAGCTAGTGGTGGGTGGATGGATAAACATCAATGGCTTAATCGGGACGATTTTGTCAATGCTGTGACGACACTGCCGCAAGTTAAGTTGGTGATATACGGGCACATTCATCATGACAGTCACCACAAAATTCTCGCGTGTGATTTTCACTCTAGTCCATCAACATGTTGGCAATTCGCTTCTCAAGCTGATTTCGCAATCAGTGATGCAATGCCAGGTTTTAAGCTTTATCAATTACATAACAATGGCAGCTTTGATAGCACCACTATTCGGTTACAACAGGAACAATTTAAATAAATGCAAAATGTACTAATTTATATCCACGGATTTATGAGCTCTCCGCAATCAGTCAAGGCACAACAAACCAGTACTTATGTGCGTGAGTATCATCCTGAGTTGATAATGGAAGTGCCTCAGGTGCCGAACTATCCTTTAGAAGCAGCTCATATGCTGGAAAGTTTGGTGAGTAAATATGCAGATAAAAAATTAGCGTTTATAGGCAGCTCCATGGGCGGGTTTATGTCTACTCATTTGGTTGAGAAGTTCGGTGGTAAAGCGGTATTAATTAATCCAGCTGTTCGTCCTTTTGAGTTGTTAGAGGACTTTTTAGGCACCCATATTAACCCTTACACGAATCAAGAATTTACCTTACAAGCTGCACATATTCAGCAACTTATTGATTTGAATACAACCAACTTAAATAATCCCAGAGCATATTGGGCGTTATTACAGACTAATGATGAAACCTTGGATTATCGTCAAGCTGAGCAAAAATATGCAAATAGTAGACTGACAATCGAGCAAGGGGGAGATCATAGCTTTCAAAACTACGCCGATCATCTGCCAGAAATTTTCAAATTTTTACTCTCTTAAGTTAATTTAGTTGTTCATTAACTTTAGGCTTCCAAAACCCTGTAAAAAAATGATTAGCGCTCAAGAGTAGAGAAAACCTAATATGTTGATTGCTCAGCTCATCTTGAGTTGATAACATCAATGCAAGTATAGGTGTGACAAAGCACCTCCTTTTGGCAACAAAAATCGAATAAAAAGCATGTCAAACCAATATAATTCTGATGCAATTGAAGTCCTTAATGGATTAGATCCGGTAAAACGTCGTCCTGGGATGTATACCGATACCACTCGCCCAAATCACCTTAGCCAGGAAGTTATTGATAACAGTGTCGATGAAGCTTTAGCAGGATTCGCCAGTAATATCAAAGTCACTTTATATGAAGATCAGTCATTGGAAGTGGTTGATGACGGTCGTGGAATGCCTGTGGATATTCATCCAGAAGAGGGCATTTCAGGGGTCGAATTGATCATGACCAAGTTGCATGCTGGTGGTAAATTCTCCAATAAAAATTACCAGTTTTCTGGTGGTCTGCATGGTGTGGGAATATCTGTGGTGAATGCATTGTCTACTAGAGTCGAAGTTTTGATTCGACGAGATGGTAATGTCTACAGCATGGCGTTCGAAAACGGCGACAAAGTTGAAGATCTTAAAGTTGTCGATACCTGCGGAAAACGTAATACCGGAACTGGTTTAAAGTTTTGGCCCGATCCTGTTTATTTCGATTCTGCTAAGTTCTCTGTGACCAAGTTATTGCATATATTGCGCGCTAAAGCGGTTTTATGTCCTGGTTTAAAAATTAAGTTCGACAATAAAATCACCAAAGAAAGTCAAGAATGGTATTTCGAAGATGGCTTAAGAGACTATCTATATCAGTCAGTCAGTGATTACATTACTTTACCTGAAGATGCACCATTTGTTGGTAAAATGGCGGGCAATCATGAAGCCGCAGATTGGGCGGTAATGTGGTTACCTGAAGGTGGAGAACTGGTAACTGAAAGCTACGTTAACTTGATCCCTACTGCACAAGGTGGAACTCACGTAAATGGACTCCGACAAGGCTTACTTGAATCCATGCGAGAGTTTTGTGAGTACCGAAACCTATTACCCCGTGGAGTGAAGCTGTCACCGGAAGATATCTGGGATAGATGTGCATATATTCTGTCTACAAAGATGCAAGATCCGCAATTTGCCGGACAAACTAAAGAACGTTTGTCGTCACGGCAATCCGCTGCATTTGTTTCAGGTGTGGTTAAAGACGCGTTTAGTTTATGGTTGAATCAACATACTGATGTGGCTGAGTTATTGGCCGACATGTGTATTAACAACGCGCAGCGCCGTTTACGCCAAAGTAAAAAAGTTGCTCGTAAAAAGGTTACTCAAGGTCCGGCATTACCGGGTAAATTGACCGATTGTACCAATCAGGATATTGAACGTTCTGAACTGTTTTTGGTGGAAGGGGATTCTGCTGGCGGTTCCGCTAAACAGGCTCGAGATCGTGTTTTTCAAGCTATCATGCCTCTGCGCGGTAAAATATTAAATAGTTGGGAAGTGGATTCATCCCAAGTACTGGCATCTCAAGAGATCCATGATATATCGGTGGCTTTAGGGATAGATCCAGATTCAGAGGACTTAACGGGGTTACGTTACGGTAAAATTTGTATTTTAGCCGATGCAGACTCTGATGGATTACACATTGCTACTTTGTTATGTGCATTATTTGTGCGTCACTTTAGAACTCTGGTCAATCGTGGACATGTGTATGTTGCCATGCCGCCTTTGTTTAGAATTGATGTGGGTAAGGAAGTTTATTACGCCCTTGATGAAGGTGAAAAACAAGGGATCTTAGACCGAATTGAAGCTGAAAAAAAACGCGGTAAGGTTAATGTGCAACGATTCAAAGGTTTGGGGGAAATGAACCCTATGCAACTTAGAGAAACGACTATGGATCCTAATACTCGTCGTCTTGTTCAACTTACTGAAGGTGATGCCGGGCAAATGATGGAATTAATGGACATGCTACTTTCTAAAAAGCGTGCTTCGGATCGTAAGGTCTGGTTAGAATCTAAAGGCAATATGGCTGAAGTTTAATTAACAATAATTAATTTTATATTAGGCATTTGTTCGTATTTGCATCGCCAAAACTTCTAGGAATTTCAAGTGATGCAAAGATTTCTGTATTAAATAGCACGGCCGGAAATATGTGTGCTACCTTACGTTTAATAAATGATAAAACCAAAAGATAAGAACTTGACACTTCTACGGTGAATCCTAATGCTGATCAATCAGAGGCTATTGCTGACTTCGGCTTTGCAGAGCCAGGTTGTTCTATGGGGGGGGTCAAGATAAGCTGTTAAAAAGTGACTTATTGTTCAGGCTTGCAGCAGAATAAATAGTTGATTTTTCTACTCATTAAATAAGCAAATCGGTAAAACAAGGTTAATTTTTATCAGGTCGGTGTTGCGAGTTGTTTGGACGGTTGCTGATGTCTAAAGTAATTAAATTTTGCAAACTATTCTTGCTACTCTTAGTCGCAATTTTAGTTATATTAGTAGTGCTAATTGTCGAATCAAAACCAATAGTTGCGACCAATGCATCTGTGCAAGTTGATGATGCCGATAGTATCAATATTCTAATAGATCAGACGAGGCAAATAACTCGTAAACGTTACATTCCGCAAACCATAATTATTTCTAAACCGCAAATGAACAGTATTGTTGGTTTTTTACAACGTGCTATTCCAGAGTTCTCTGGGCAAGTCGATACAAACTCTAAAAAATTAGGCGTTAAATTTAGTTATAAAATCCCAATTAAATGGCCATCTGTCTATATTAATTTGCAAGGCGATTTGTATTCAGCCTCCAGGATTAAAGTGGCAAATGTAAATTTAGGAGATCTGCCAATATCTGGGGATTGGGGTATTTCAGTGATGACTTTTATCGTGAATCGGTTGACTGATAGTGATCTGGGTGATCAAGCTTTGGATCAAATCTCTGAAATAACCGTTTCTGCTGAGGAATTAAAGGTAAAGTTAATTCCTATTCATGACTTTTTAGTTAGCTTAAATGAAATCAAAAACGGACTCTCAGGCAGCGGTGATGAGGAGCTTAAACAAAGAGTTCGTTATTATTTGGCATTTTTAGATAGTTTGAGTTTTTCGCAACACCGTGGTGGATTGCCATTATCTGATTTTATGAACCCGCTATTCAAAAAGGTCAAGACTAGGACGCCTCAATCTAGTGCTGTCATGGAAAATGAATCGGCCTTATTAGCCTTAGCAATTTATGTAGGTCACCACCGCATGGCGAATTTTATAGGTGACGTGCAGCCTTATCAAAACAAGTTGGTAATGCCTTATTACCGTCCCCTGTTAAGAGGACGCAGCGATTTAACTCAACATTTTGTCATTTCTTCAGCAATAAAGATTTTAACCCAACAAGGAATAAGTCATGCCGTTGGAGAGTTTAAGGAATTGATGGATAGGGCTGAGGGGGGCTCTGGTTTTAGTTTTGCTGATTTAGCTGCTGATCTGGCTGGAATTAAATTTGCGTCTATGGCTATCGATCCTATCTACGCTGAAGCTTTCCAAGATGCCTTAGCACAAGTAGAAAGCGAAGATTTATTTTTCCCTGCTATCGATAATTTACCTGAAGGCTTGAGTAAACAGGCTTTTATTAAGCAATATGGAAATGTTGAAAGTGACGAATACAAGCAGACGGTTGCTCAAATTAACCAGCATCTTGAACACCTACCTTTGTATCTAGAATTCAAGGCTAAAAATAGTAACACTGATACCCTTCAATGATAGGTGGTGCTACAAGAGTTCTTGAATAGAGCGGTAGACTTCAGTGGCCTTTTCAGTGGTTAAATTATTTTTCGCTGCAGAGCCAACGCTGCTGGAAACCCGAATAAATTCATTACCAGAAAGAGGTTCAGCACTATCATTTTGATTATCTGCCTCTGTACTTTGGTTTTGTTCAGGTTGAGTCCGTTCCTGCAGAGTTTGTTCGTTTTGTTGTAAAATTCTAGCTTGAGCTGAGAGCTCAACCTCTGGTTTGTTTGCACTTCCTATGCCGAAGGCATTGAGGCTAGGCTCTTTACTATTTGAAGTATTGGAAAGAGAGTTAGATATATTATTTAGACTGTTACTTGTTGTAATTTCCATGATCTCACCTCCAAACTTTATACATAGCTGATTACTATGTTCTACACTTTCAAATCGAGTTTAAATATCTAGACCTCTGCTTATAATTATGGTGTATTTTGCTCAAAAAACAACCTAATCAATTATGTTGGCTCTATCAATATGATTTTAGCCGTGTTTCATATTAGCCTTGTTACTAAAGAGTCGTTTTTAGTTGACTTAAAGTACTGAGTAATAATTCCATTTTTTTGACTATTCCAGGCAGAGCATTCTCGAATTTTTGTTGCTCCGCGGTTTCAAGTTCAGCGACCTCGGCGGCAAGCTCCTTTACATAGGGCATGAATCGTTTGCTTTGAACGCCAAATCCCGCGTCTTCTGCAAATATATGATTAAACTTTCCTTTTCCTGATTGTTGCAGTTTAGAAAGTGCTTCGTCTGCATCTATAGCTTTACGATAAATAAGCTGCATATTTTCAGTTAATTTCTCAAATAACGGGCGAAGTGTCGCGTTCAATTGTGGGGACATGGAAAATAATCTCAATAAAGTGAAAAAAAATACTCAAGAATGTTTAATTAGAGTCGATAACAAGCGTAGACGGGTAATTCTGCCTGTTTTTTTAAATTGCTACAAGCAATGAGGTAATTGGTATGGAACTTCAGGGTGTAAATGCATCAGGGGCTACCGGTGCGTCACTTGAAACCAAAGCTTTGCAACTCGCGAAATCAAATCAAGAGACGCAAGGTCAAGCGACGCTTCAGTTGTTGGAATCAGCGGCTGACGTACCAAAAGTTTCTTCTAATCCTGCTATTGGGTCAAATGTAAACACATTTGCTTAATTTAAGGGTGGAGATGTAAGTCTAAAGGTGTCTTGCCAGGTTGTCCGCCTATTTCTCTTACGAGTTTTGGGACAAGAAATCCTGGCAAGCGCTTTATCATTTCTGCCATGATTTCCCTTGCTTGATTTTCGTTCACAGCAAAGTGAGTAGCACCTTTCACTTTATCCAGCATATGCAAATAATATGGCATCACGCCAGCTTCAAATAAACGTTCACTTAAGGCTATTTGACTCTCGGCGGTATTATTTACGCCAGCAAGTAATACAGATTGATTAAGCAGGGTTACCTGTTTTTCCCGCAGTAAATTTAGCTTTGAGAGTAACTTTGTGTCGATTTCATTAGCATGATTGATATGCAATACCATAATCATTTTTAACCTAGACTGGCTAATCCATTTAAGAAACTGAGCGTCTATTCGATTCGGAATGACTACTGGCAAGCGGGTGTGCATTCTTAGTCGCGTTATGTGAGGAATCTGTTCAATCTGCTTGGTTAGCCATGCTAGAAAGTCATCTTTGGCCATTAGCGGATCACCACCAGAGTAGATTATCTCATTTAATTTTGAATCTTGCGCAATATAATCTAAGGCTTCTATCCATCCCTGTTTATTCAAACTATTTTGCTGATAGGGGAAGTGTCGACGGAAACAATAACGGCAGTTAACCGCACACCCTCCACGAACCATTAATAGCGCCCGGGTTTGATACTTATGCAAAATTCCTTGTTGCGGTGTTTCTTGTTCTAGCAAAGGATCAACCGTGTATTCAGGGTCTTCCAGAAATTCGTCATATAACGGAAATATTTGTTTGAATAACGGATCTTGGGTGTCACCTTTGCTCATCAAGTTAGCAAAGTGTTGTGGAACACGCATGGGAAAAAGTGACCTAGCCGCTAAATTTTTAATCTGTTCTTCCGCTGGAATATTTAAATATTTCAGTAGTTTTTGCGGATCATTAAAGCTAGTTGCTAGTTCTTTTTGCCAGTTACTCTCTACAGAGATGGATTTTTTAGGTATTATCTTGGCCAAACGAGTACTCAATCGATTAATTTAGAGGGTTTATGGCTAATTACAGCACAAATGAATTCAAAGCGGGCTTAAAGATAATGCTCGACGGCGAACCTTGCAACGTTCTTGAGAACGAATATGTAAAACCAGGTAAAGGTCAGGCCTTTAACCGAGTTAAAATTCGTAAGCTTATTTCCGGAAAAGTGTTAGAGAAAACCTTTAAATCCGGTGACAGCGTAGAAGGTGCAGATGTAATGGATACGGAACTAACGTATCTTTATAACGATGGTGAATTTTACCATTTTATGAACAACGAAACTTTCGAACAAATTGCTGCTGACGAAAAAGCCGTAGGTGAGAGTGTGAAGTGGTTGGTTGAGAACGACAATTGCACAATTACCCTGTGGAACGGTAGCCCAATCGTCGTGACACCACCTAATTTTGTTGAACTAGAGATCACTGAAACTGATCCTGGTCTAAAAGGTGATACTGCTGGGACAGGTGGCAAACCTGCTACTTTGGTGACTGGTGCCGTAGTTCGAGTTCCTTTGTTTGTTCAAAGGGGTGAAGTAATACGAGTAGATACACGCAGCGGTGAATACGTTTCACGGGCGCAAAAATAAGTTTCCACGTCTAGGGCCCAATTCCCATTGGGCTCTCAAATTATCTGGATTTTATGAATTCATCAGTCAACTGGCGACCCACCGCAACTATTCAAACCCTGAAAAAGCGTGCAGAGATTAATACTCAGATCCGTGAGTTTTTCGCTCATCGTAACGTATTAGAAGTGGAAACCCCGGTGTTAGCACATGCAAGTGTCACCGACATACATCTTCAGGGTTTTTGCACACAATTTAATAGCCCTTTAAAGCCAGAAACTGAAAGCTTATTTTTGCAGACATCCCCAGAGTTTGCCATGAAGCGTTTATTGTGTGCCGGAAGTGGCAGTATCTTTCAGTTATGTAAATCCTTTCGCAATGAGGAGTCTGGTAAGCATCACAATCCTGAATTTACCATGTTAGAGTGGTATCGCGTCGACTTTAATTCATCCCAGTTAATTGACGAAATAGATGAGCTCTTGCAAAAGATACTCAAAACCGATCCCCTCGATAGACACACTTATCAGCAAGCTTTCCTCACTTATTGTGATATTGATCCCTTAAACTGCACTTTAAAAGACTTAAAACGCAAAGCAGAGTATTTTGGGTTTGCTAATATTGCTCAGCATGAGACTTCAAAAGATGTACTTTTACAATTGCTTTGCAGTCAAGTTGTAGAACCTAAAATTGGTCGTGTTAAACCTGTGGCGATAACTGATTTTCCAGCGTCACAAGCAGCTCTAGCTCGCATAAAACAGGACGACCCTCGTGTGGCGGAACGATTTGAAATTTATTTTAAAGGATTAGAGCTTGCTAACGGGTATTACGAATTGAGTGATGTTAAGGAACAATTGTCACGGTTTAAAAACGATAATCAGGTTCGTCAACAAAGTGGTCTGACCGAAATAGGTTTAGATGAGCATTTCATGGCTGCAATGGAAAATGGCTTACCTGATTGCTCGGGCGTTGCCTTAGGGGTGGATAGATTAGTGATGATAGCTTGTGAGGTTCAAAATATCGATCAAGTCATGAGTTTTTCAATTGATAATGCATAGTTCAACAATCTAAACTAAAATTTAATCGTCAAAATCAACAAAATACATGGTATGCCTTCACATTTTTGTTAAACTAGATTTGAAGGATTTTTAATCGACGCACTAACACCTATTACGCAGTTTATATTGCAATGAATGTGAGTGTTTTATGGTTTCGATTTGACGAGTGGATTGATGTCACAACTTTTTCCCAAACCAAAGCCTGCTTTTCTAGCCGAATATTTGGTACATAGTAATTCCAATAACATTCAGTACGCCATTTACTTTTCTTATTTGGCATCAGTAGTTTTTGGTATCCAATTACTAAGTCATTTTCGTCTGGGTGAGTGCGTGTTTTTTGCTGCCAATATTCCACATACTTTGTTGTACTTAGTGTCATTTCTATTTGCTTTGACCAATGCTTTTCTATTGAACAAATTACAACGTTTTCCAAAATTACTCTCTTTTGGCAATGCCATTGAAATAATTTTTTCAATATTTTTTGCCACAGTAGGTGTTTTTTGGTCTCTGTTGAGTGTGAATGATGGATTGGGGATTGCGCCTTTTACGATTATTATGGTGCTACTGTGTTGTTCCCTGCAGGGTTACCTAAGTTATCTTTTGAGTATTCTTATGGTGGCTTTCGCTGGACTGCTTGTTGGGCTTATTTGGGTCACAGGTTCCATTGATATATGGCCTCATATTAGCATCGCTTTTAGTAGCGTTTTAGCGTGTTTTGCGGTTGCCCATTTGGTTGAAAAAACCAGATTGAAGAACTTTGAAACTATTTACTCCTTAACCAATACCAATAAGCAATTACAAACCCTTTCGCAACAAGATCATTTAACCAAATTACTGAATCGCCGAGCTATTGATAGCGCCTTAAAAAGAGAGATGGCACGAAGTGAGCGCTTTGACCATTCCTTATCTTTACTGATGATTGACGTGGATAACTTCAAGCAAATTAATGATGGTTTTGGACATGTTTTTGGTGACCAAATACTAATCGACATTTCAACTAGCATTAAAAAACACGTTCGTGATGTTGATTATGTTGGTAGAATGGGGGGCGATGAGTTTTTAGTGATTTTGATTGAAACCAATCAAAATCATGCTCTTCAAATTGCAGACAGAATGCGCAATGAAGTTCGAACAATCAAAAGTCAAAAGTTAGATTGCGATATATCTATTAGTGTTGGCCTTACTTCAATGCAAGGAGAGAGTGTTATGGCTCTATTAGAAAAAGCGGATAAAGCCTTGTATCTTGCTAAAAAGGCAGGCAAAAATAAAGTCCGTAGTGTTTTTTCACAACCAAATGATGCAACAGGTTCATGAATTGTAAAGGTACCCTAGTAGCTCAAACTGAGCGTTTAAATATCCGTAAAGTCACCCTAGCAGAAGCTTACTTTATTCTAGATTTAGTCAATGATCCGGATTGGATTCGGCATATTGGTGACCGTAATATTCACAATCAATCAGATGCACGTGAATTTATCGAAACTGGGCCTTTTGTTTCTTATCGAGAAAATGGTTATGGACTGTACGTATTTTGCGATAACCGAAAAAATCGGCCCATGGGTATCTGCGGAATGTTAAAAAGGCCCTTTCTTGAATACCCTGATATTGGCTATGCTATTTTGCCTGAATTTAGACGTAAAGGATTAACCTTAGAGGCCTGTGGTGGAGTCTTAGCTGCGGACTGTAAGCGCCTAGGTTTAAAAACCGTGCATGCAATGATATCGCCAGAAAATACTCAATCAATTAATCTAATTGAACGATTGGGGTTTGAATTTACTAATGTTATTCAACACCAAGGTGTAGATACAAAACTATTTACCTACACCAAGCCGGAAGTATTATAGGGGCGGTAAAATCGTCACTTTGTTTAACAGTACCGGCTCGATAGGCACATCAGCCCAACCAACAATGGCGTCATACTGAGTTTCTACCTGAGATATGGCGTCTAAAATATCTGTGCCCTCTGTTACATAGCCAAATACAGCGTAACCCCATTTTCTACCAGGATCTAAACTCTCATTATCATTTAAGTTGAAATAAAATTGACGGTTCGCGGTATGGGGATCATTTGAACGGGCCATCGCAATGGTATAAGTACGATTCTTTAAACCGTTTCCGGCTTCGTTATAGATATCAGGAAATTTAGATAAATCTTTGTAGTCTTTATCATAACCACCACCTTGCACTACGAAGTCGGCTATTACTCTATGAAAAATTGTACCTTCAAAGCTACGTTTATCCACGTATCGTAAAAAGTTATTAACCGTAATGGGCGCTCTAGACCTATCTAGTTCGACAACAAAGTCTCCCATGGTGGTATGCATCATTACTCTTGGGTAATAATTATCCGGTTGAATTTGTGAGCCATCGTCTTTGGGTTTGCCTTGGACTAAAAAAGTGACGAAGATTAATGTTAGGGTAAACAAAGCCTTTTTCATGATAATTACTCTCTACTTCAGCGAAGATAAAATACTAAATTTTTTGTCACTCGAAATGACGTTATAGCCACCAAACAGGCGTTTTAGTTTTTGTGGATATTCTAAATGTCGGTTGCCGATTATCCGCAACTCTCCCCCCTTTTTCAGCGCTGAGCGTGCATCCTCAAACATTTGATTGGCAATATGATCTGTAATCGTATTTAGTTGATGGAAAGGAGGGTTGCAAATTACCTTATCAACTTGTGGGTTATTTTCCAATTCTTCCATGCAGTTGCTGACAATAAAAAGTGCGCGATGCATTTCTTTGGGTAAATTATTTTGCACATTCAGTTTCGCAGATGCCACCGCCATATAAGACTCATCCATAAAAATCACTTGGGCATCCGCATAGCGTTTAAGAATACATAATCCTAAAACACCGTTCCCACAACCTAAATCGACCACGGTTTTAGCTGTGCAATCGGGTAAATTATCAATTAATAAACGGGCGCCTATATCAATTTGCTGGCGCGCAAATACATTGGCATGATTGCTAATGGTAAAAGGTTCTTGTTGCATCTTCCAAACACTAGGGTAGGGCGAGGGCTTTTGTTGAATTGCCAGATCAGGTTCACAAAAGATTAAACGCGCTTTTTTCTTAGCTAAGGACGTGTAGGTTTTGCCCAAATACTTTTCAAACAGTGCTAAGGTGGATTTTTGTATCATTTTCGCTTTAGCGCCAGCTACTATTTTTGTGTTCTGTGAAACCACAGTTTGCAATTGAATTAACTGATGTTCTAACAAGGCTAAGGTTTTTGGGATTTTAATCACCACCCAGTCTGGAGCTTGAGGTATTGGTGCTAGGCTATCGATATAAGTAATTCGAGCTTTGTCCAAGTTATTAAGTTCTATATTTTGTTTACATGCCAACTGAGAAACTAGAGAATCACTCACATGGTGGACCTTTGCTTCGTTTAACCAACAACTCAAGGCACCAAAATCGTCATTTAGGATAACAATACGAGTTTGCTTGATGTTTTCTTGGCTTTGTTGAATGTGATCGAGAAGCAATTCATCTGCTGCATCCCATGCTTGCCAGCTAGGGTGAGTAATTCGCTTTGGGTAGCGGTATAATTCCAGGGACTTTTCTAAAAAGTTAAAGCTAGTATTCATTTCAGCAGGATTCACGTAAGTTTTATGCAACAGGATTTATTTTCATCCCACCAAGTCGGTCTGAGTCAAATGCCGATGCAAGATGCTGTAGTGCATTATCAAGCCGACTTTTTAGATTCAGATACCGCCAGTGAATTATATCAGAATTTACAGGCTAAATTAGCTTGGCAGCAAGATTCAATTCAGGTCTATGGTCGTAAGGTTGCGATTCCTCGTTTACAAGCGTGGTACGGTGACCAACAAGCAAGTTATCAATATTCTGGGTTGACCATGGTACCTAATCCCTGGATCAATGAATTACGCCAACTAAAAGATTTGTTAGAACAAATTTGTAAAGCTGAGTTTAATTCGGTTTTAGCGAATTGGTATCGAAATGGTCAAGATAGCATGGGGTGGCATGCTGATAATGAAACAGAGTTGGGTTACCAGCCCATAATAGCCTCTGTGACCTTAGGGCAAACTCGCGATTTTGATTTTAAACATATGCAAACTGGTCAAAAGGTGAGGTTAGCACTGCAGCATGGCAGCCTGTTAATGATGGCGGGAAATACCCAACAATTTTGGCAACACAGTTTGCCTAAACGTAGTCAGTCTTTAGGCGGCCGAATAAACCTTACTTTTCGCAACATAATCAAATAAGTATAGACGTTATAAAAACACCTTATTCATGGATTGGAAATTATATCTAATTGACTCAAACACTTAGTCAAAAATATGAAAAATAGTTTTTTAATTTTCTGTGAACAGGCTAAATTTATAGTTGGACACACAAAGGAACCACACAATGAATATCCAAAATAATATTGAAAAGAAGTTGCTATCGCATTTCAATCCGGCGCATTTGGAGGTTATTAACGAAAGCTTTATGCACAACGTACCTAAAGGGTCCGAGACGCACTTTAAAGTAGTTCTTGTTACGCCTGAGTTTGCAGGTAAGCGTTTAATTAATCGCCATCGAGCGGTAAACGCCGTACTCAAAGAGGAACTTGCTGAACAAATTCATGCGTTGGCGTTACATACTTACACCGGAGAAGAATGGCAAAATTTATACGGTAACTCACCAGACTCACCTAATTGTTTAGGTGGAATGAAACAAGCCGCATCGTAAAATAGTTTGTATCTAGGTGTGCCTACTCCCTTTCTGGGCACGCCTTAATTTCGTATATGGGGATGTCAGGGGATCACTTCCGTTGATAAACTCGCCTAGCTTGCTGAATTTGCTCACACAAAACATCAACTTCACTTAATACTCGGGTCGTCATTCGAAAGAGCTTATCGGCATCAGGACGAAAGATGAAACTGTGCTGGACGGCAGGCAAAAAACTAAACTTTTGCCAATTATATAATTTATTGACTGACTGCGTATTTGATTTAGGTTGAATAATGGCTTGCGGCATTTTGCTAATGACTTGCTCAAGGGATACTGAAGGATAGTCATTATTAAGTTCAGCAAAAATGTTGATGGCACCGCAGGTGTTTAAATGTTGTTGGGGCCAAGCATTACCCGCAATGGTTTGCAGGGGAGCAGGCCAAATTTCGAAAAATACGGTTACCGGTGTTTGATTGGCAAAATCGTGCCTTAGTTTTGCCAATTGTGTTAAATAAGTGTCTGCACGATGCTTTGCTAGAGTTTGTCTACCGGTTAGATCACCAAGCATCAGCAACTCTTTTCCGACATCTTCTAAGGTTTTTGGGTCAGAATAAACCACTGGAATACCAAACTGTTGTAATCGATCCAAATCCTCAAGTGGGTTTCCACTTTTCCATGCAATTACCAGATCGGGTTTTAACTGCAAAATCTTTTCAATTTGCAAACGACTATGATCACCAACCCGCGGTAAGGTTTTGGCTTGTTCTGGGTAATCGGCATATGAACCCGTGGCAATAATTTGCTCTCCGGCACCGATGTCAAACAGCAGTTCTACAATATGAGGAGCTAAGGCGATGATTTTAAACTTTTGTCGTTCGTTTTGTTTTACCTGCTCAAAATTCTGTACCGTTTTGGCGTTAGCGGTTGACAGCAATAGGCTGGCTAACCCTAATAGACAACAATTCAGCACCTTTTTGATCTTTGGTACAGACAAGATTAGCGTCCTCGGTTTTTTTGCAGGGCAAATAAGAAAAATAAGCTGCCAATGGCTGATGTGATAATCCCAATGGGGATTTCTTGATTTTCTACAACCACCCTGGCGATGACATCGATCCATATTAAAAAACTACCGCCAACTAACACACTGCCGACAATTAAATTTCTGCTCGTTACTCCAAACCAGCCTCTAACAATATGCGGTATCATTAACCCAACAAAGCCGATACCACCACAATATGCGACTATGCAGGATGTTAGTGCGGCGCAAATGACTAATACCAGTAAACGCAGTGAATCAACTTTGATCCCTAAGGTTTGAGCGTTTTCATCACCTAATAACATTGCGTCCATATGACGACCAAAAAGCCAAAGTAAAACAACACTAATGGTAACGATTGGAAGCATAATCCAGACGAACCACATTTGCGCATTGGCTAAGCTTCCTAGTAACCAAAATATCACTTTATTAGCGGCAAAGGGTTCCGCCATAAATAATAAAAAGTGGCTTAGGGCACTGAGCATAAATGACACCGCCACGCCTGCCAAAAGTAAATGTTCGGTACGATTTCCAAACAGTTTTCGAGACAAAATCTGTACAATAGTGACTGCCAGAAATGCACCAAGGAACGCAGCTAGCGGTAACGCATAAGTAAAGGGGATTTGAGCTAGGTACGCAAAAATCGAAGAGTGTGAGGCCAAACTACCATTAAACAATAGGGTTGAAATACTTGCTCCTAGACCTGCTCCAGAAACCACTCCAAATAGATAGGGATCTGCTAAAGGGTTACGATATACATTTTGCAAAGTCGCCCCGGCAACGGCTAACCCCGCACCCACTAAAAAGCCCACAAGCACCCTAGGTAAGCGAACTTGCCAGAAAATAACCTCTTCAACATTGGCTTCACAACTATTTGCCATACAGCGTAATACACTGAGTAAATCTAGGTCAGCGGCACCAAAGAATAGACCTCCTAGGATACTAAGTATGCTAAAACTGGCTAGAAATCCCCACTTGCCCTTAGACATCAGCTAAACCCATATCACCTGCGGGCTCTTCAATATCGATGTTGGGGGGATAAAATTCGATTCTTATTTTGTTATTGTTGGGCTTTTCAATTACTTGGCATGGAGTTTTGAAAACCTGTTGCAAGCGTTGTTCTGTCAATACTTGTTTGGGTGGGCCGAAGGCTAACAACTGCCCTTGGGCAAGCAGGCATATTTTATCGCAATAGTCGGCTGCATGATTTAAGTCATGTAAGCTCATCACTATAGTAACTTTGTTGTGCTTCGCTATTTTGCGCAATAAAGATAATATTTGATGCTCATAATACACATCTAAATGGTTTATGGGTTCATCTAAAACAAATAACCCTGCTCCTTGCACCAATGCTCTAGCAATTTGCCCTCGTTGTTGCTCGCCTCCTGATAAAGAGCTAAACAGTTGGTGGCTTTTTTCAGTCAAACCCACTTCCGCGATTGCTTGTGCAACTCTGGATTTGTGCTCAGTTGATACGCTAGAAAACATAGACTGATGGGGAAGTAAGCCCATACTAACTATTTGTTCTAAATTGAGATTGAAGACACTATTATTGAACTGGTTCACTACCGCGATTTGTTTCGCTCGGATACTTGCAGTGAAACTTTCAATTGGGGTTGTCTGCCAGAATACCTGTTGTTCAGACCGGTACTGTCCCGAGATTAACTTCAACAAGGTGGTTTTACCCGCACCGTTAGGTCCCACAACCCCAATGATTGTCCCTTTTTCTGTCTGAAACTGTATATCAGAAAGTATCTGTTTTTCGTCAATATAGTAATTAAGATGGTTAAGTTTGAGCATTGTTGTGACAGTTTTTTCCATTCTTCTGAGTCGTTCTAGTCCGGCGATAGATTTTTGTTAGTCGAGTGCCCGCCTTCGTACCGATTTATTCGACATGAACGTTGTTGACAATAGGGGGATTCGCAATGAAATGATTACCCAAGACGATCGTGAATTCCCGCACGCTAGAAAAAAGTTATAGCTGAAGATCTGGCTGGTATCTGACTCATGACTGACAATATTGCCTATCAATTACAGTTGCGGGTACAGTTTTGGATTTACACCAAATTCCCATTTCGTTTCACTTGATGCGCAGGAAATAAAATTATCCCTTACCTAAATAAAGTGAAAAACCGAATCTAATATATAGCCAAAATATAGCAATCTTTATGCTTGCGCCCTAGCGTTATTTGCGAAAAAAACGTTTAATATCGTACAAATAGAATAATTAGACAGGTGTATGGAAATGTTTAACGCCGCATCCCTATCGCGGACCATTGACGTTTTTAACGATAATATTTGCAAATTAGTAAGCTGGTTTACGTTATTTATGGCGTTAATCACATTGTTAATTGTGGTGCTACGTTATGGTTTTGATATTGGTTGGGTTGCGATGCAGGAATCTGTTATGTATTTGCACGCCTGTGTCTTTTTATTGGGCAGTGCTCACACGTTACGGGTTAACGAACATGTTCGAGTCGACATCTTTTACAGTGGGTTTGATAAGGTTAAAAAAGCTAAAGTCGATACTTTCGGTACTCTATTTTTTATGCTGCCGGTGAATCTGTTTATATTAATAATTTGCTGGGACTACGTGACATCCTCTTGGGCCATAATGGAAGACTCACAGGCAGCTGGTGGTTTACCTGCTGTCTTTTTACTTAAAACCTTCATACTGTTGTTCGCCGGTCTTATGGTTTTGCAAGGGATTTCCGAGTTAATTCGTAATATTAATGTCTGGTTGAATCATCCTAAAAACGCAATTACAGAGGATAAATAATGGAATACCTCTCACTGATAATGTTTTTAGTTGTTTGTTTAACCTTATTACTGGGTTATCCCGTTGCGTACACCTTAGCGGGTACCGCTTTAATATTTGCCGGCGGTGGCGCTTTATTTGGCGTTTTTGATACCGCTTACCTGCATGCTGTGCCTAGCCGACTCTACGGCATAGTTACCAACCAAACTTTGATTGCCGTGCCTTTATTCGTGTTTATGGGCGTCATGTTAGAAAAATCCAAAGTTGCTGAAAGACTATTAATCGCCATGGGACAAGTCTTTGGTAGGTTGAACTCAGGCTTAGCAATTTCTGTGGTTTTGGTTGGTATGTTGTTAGCAGCCAGCACTGGTATCGTCGGCGCTACCGTCGTTACCATGGGCTTGTTGTCATTACCTACCATGTTAAAACAAGGGTATTCCCCCTCATTTGCTACTGGGGCGATCTGTGCAACCGGTACCTTAGGGCAGATTATCCCTCCTTCTATTGCACTGGTTTTGTTAGGTGATGTGCTATCAAGCGCATTCCAGCAGGCTCAACTCAATATGGGGATATTCTCCCCTGAGTCGGTTTCTGTCGGGGATCTATTTATTGGTGCCTTAGTGCCAGGTATGATTTTGGTAGGGATGTATTTACTCTATGTGGTGTTGTTTGCTCACCGCCATATTGATAAAACCATAGGCGAGGAACAGCGTGAATCAAAAGTATCCATTAATTTAGCTGGGGCCTTGTTACCGCCACTTATCCTCATATTTGTGGTCTTGGGGTCTATCTTAGGGGGATTTGCTACGCCCACTGAGGCCGCTGGAGTGGGAGCTGCAGGTGCTCTTATTTTGGGCTTAGTGCAAAAACAAGTTGATTGGAACAAGTTAAAAGAAGTCATGTTAAGCACCACTCGAGTAACTTCTATGGTGTTTCTGATTCTCATTGGTGCTTCAATATTTTCCTTAGTGTTTAGAGGCTTTGGTGGTGAAGAGTTAATTGAGCACTTTTTTGAACAGCTACCCGGAGGCACATTCAGTGCCGTGTTGCTAGTAATGGTGGTGATCTTTTTACTCGGTTTTATTCTCGATTTTATCGAAATTACTTTTGTTGTGGTGCCTATCATTGCGCCAGTTTTGTTAGCTATGGGCGTCGATCCTATTTGGTTAGGTATAATGATTGCGGTGAATTTGCAAACTTCGTTTTTGACGCCACCTTTTGGTTTTGCATTGTTCTATTTGCGCGGAGTCGCGCCTGCGAATGTTCAGACCACTCAAATATATAAAGGCGTGATACCCTTTATTATTATTCAATTGCTATTATTAATAGGCTTGGCTATTTGGCCGGATCTGGTAACGTGGCTGCCTTCTATGTTGTGACCCTTATGGATTTATTGAAATGAAAACCTTAAAACTTGTCTCATTACTTTTTAGCATCATTGCTGTTACCGCCTGCGGTGGCAAGTCGTCTTCGGATGCTGGTGCCAGTGCCTCAGAGCAGACCTACGAATGGAAGTTAGTAACTTCGTGGCCGAAAAACTTTCCCGGGTTAGGTAGAGCCCCGGAAACATTTGCTAAAAACGTTGAGCGCATGTCTAACGGCCGCTTAAAAATTAAAGTGTTTGGTGCGGGCCAAATGGTCCCGGGGTTTGAAGTGTTTGACACTGTTTCCAGTGGGGCCGCTGAAATGGGACATTCAGGTTCTTATTATTGGAAAGGTAAAGCGCCAGCTGCACAAATTTTTACAGCTATCCCCTTTGGCATGAATGCCACTGAATTTAATGCTTGGTTGCACTATGGTGGTGGCTTAGAAATGTGGCGTGAACTCTATGCACCATTTAATTTAATTCCTTTTGCTGGTGGCAATACTGGTGTTCAAACCGCAGGTTGGTTTAAAAAAGAAATTAACAGCGTGGAAGATTTGCAAGGTTTAAAAATGCGTATCCCAGGTTTAGGGGCTGAGGTTCTTAAAAAATTGGGTGGTATTCCTGTGGCCCTGACCGGTGGTGAGTTATTTACGTCTTTGCAATCTGGTGCCATAGATGCGACAGAATGGGTTGGCCCATACAACGATTTATCATTCGGACTTTACAAGGCGGCAAAGTATTATTATCACTCAGGTTGGCATGAGCCGGGGGCTAGTTTAGAGTTTATTGTTAACAAAAGCGCATATGAATCTTTGCCAGAAGATTTACAGGCAATAATTGAGGTAGCCACTAGAGCCGTGAATCAAGATATGTGGGACGAGTATACAGCAGCGAATAATGATGCTGTACAAGCACTGGTTGAAACCCATGGCGTTGATATGCGCCCTCTTCCTAAAGATGTCATTGTAGCTCTTCGTGCCGCTAGCATTGAGGTGATGCAAGAGCAATCAGCTGCCGACCCTACGTTTGCTAAAATTTACGCGTCTTACCAAAAATTCCAAGAAGGGGTATCTAAATACCATCAAATTTCTGAAATGGAATTTTATAATAATCGACAAGCGAGAAAATAAATTAGCTGTTCAGATTTGTTGTTATGGCAATGCCTATTACAATAGAAGTTTATTCAGTGAAAGCTATACTTACGCTTTTAATAATCTTGTTTGTGATTGGGTTTTGATAGTTAAACGGCTGTTTAAAATGTTCGGAAAAAATATTGAGGAAAATAGACTATGGTAATTAAGCCCAAGGTACGTGGCTTTATCTGCACTAACGCCCACCCTGTTGGTTGCGCTGCGAGTGTTGAAGAACAAATCGAATATGTTAAAAGTCAGGGAGATTTAGGAGAGGGACCCAAAAACGTTCTAGTGTTGGGGTGCTCAACTGGTTACGGTCTTGCATCTCGCATCGTATCGACTTTCGGTTATGGAGCCAAAACCCTTGGTGTTTGTTTTGAAAAACCACCTACAGAGCGGAAAACTGGTACTGCGGGTTGGTATAATACGGCTGCATTTCATCAGCAAGCAAAGAGCGCTGGTATTTATGCGAAAACCATAAACGGTGATGCATTTTCCAATGAAATCAAACAACAAGTGATTGAAACTCTGAAAGCCGACATAGGTAAGATTGATTTGGTCATTTATAGTTTGGCTTCTCCTCGTAGAACCGATCCAGAAACTGGAGAAGTGTATAAGTCTACTCTTAAGCCTGTTGGACAAAACTATAAAACCAAAACCTATGATACTGATAAAGATCTAATCCACGAAATTGAATTAGAAGCTGCAAACGAAGACGAAATTGCCAATACAATTAAAGTTATGGGTGGTGAAGATTGGGAGCTTTGGTTGAATGCTTTAGCTGAAGCTGATTTGTTGGCAGAAAATTGCAAAACAACAGCCTATACCTATATTGGTAAAGAGTTAACTTGGCCTATCTACGGTCAGGCGACTATTGGCAAAGCTAAAGAAGACCTTGATCGTGCAGCCAGTGAAATTATTAAACAGCACAGTGACAAAAATGTTTCTGCTTATGTCTCATCGCTAAAAGCGTTGGTAACCCAAGCTAGTTCGGCCATTCCTGTGATGCCTTTGTACATATCATTAATTTACAAAGTAATGAAACAAGAAGGGACCCACGAAGGTTGTATCGAACAGATCACCGGCTTATTCCAGCAAAAATTATTAGCTGATGCTCCTGAAACTGACGAAGACAATAGACTTCGTATGGATGGAAAAGAAACGAATGAAGCAACTCAAGCCGTTATTAAAGGTTTGTGGGATCAAGTTACTCAAGATAATTTCCATGAACTGAGTGATTATGCTGGTTATCACCATGAGTTTTTGAAGTTATTTGGTTTTGACATTGAAGGTGTCGATTACGAACAGGATATCAACCCATTAATTGAGTGGTAGAAGATCGTTAGATTTATATTAAATAGCGTATTAAACCCTAATTAACGTTCGCGTGTTAGGGTTTTTAATATTTTTAAGGGGACTTAAAAAAACCAGCGCTGCTCATAAATTGCGCTATATTTAGAAAAACCTTAATTATTATACGGAAAATCCCTATTTAGCCGTAAATAGCGTAGCGTAAACCGGTGGATTAATGCTAAAATTCCAGAGTTTACTGACATGAGTTCCCTTATTTAGTCCATAAGTAGCTCATTTGCTCAATCATTCTCTTGCGAGGTGTGGACCAATACGGAAGTTATTTCTGTGTTCACCTGGTTAAGGATTCACACTCAACAAAAGACAAAAATAGTAGATAAGTAAGATCACCTTTGAGTTTTCAAGCGAAACTGCGGATGTCATCATTTTCGCACTTTTAAGCAGAATTCAAAATTGATATTTCTTTCACTTTAATTTTATTTTTACAAGACTGCGGTTGCATATGATAAAAATCAAGCAAGGGTTAGACCTTCCTATTAAGGGGGCTCCTAACCAAACAATTCAAAACGGCCCAAGCATCACACGCGTGGCTGTATTGGGGGAAGAATATGTTGGCATGCGTCCTACCATGTTTGTTCAGGTAGACGATGTAGTTAAGAAAGGTCAGGCTCTTTTTGAAGACAAAAAGAATCCTGGTGTTCTCTTTACTGCGCCAGCAGCGGGCAAGGTAGTTGAAGTTAATCGCGGAGCAAAACGTGTTTTGCAATCTGTGGTAATTGAACTAGCTGGTGATGAGCATGAAACCTTCGACAAATATGAAGCTAGCCAATTGAGTTCAATTGCTCGCGAAAAAGTTGAAGAGAATTTGGTTAAGTCAGGTTTGTGGGTAGCCTTAAAAACGCGTCCTTACAGCAAAGTACCTGCACTGGGAAGTGAACCAAAGTCAATTTTTGTCACTGCTATGGATACCAATCCGTTGGCGGCTGATCCTGAAGTTGTGATTGCACAGCGTAAAACCGATTTTGAAAACGGTTTAGCTGTTTTGAAACAACTTACCACAGGTTCGGTATACGTTTGTAAGGCTCCTGGTGCTGACATTCCTACTGGTTCAACTAAGGTTGAAGTAGAAGAGTTTGCTGGACCACACCCTGCGGGCTTAGCTGGCACACATATTCACTTTTTAGACGCTGTTGGTGCGAGCAAAACAGTTTGGTCAATTAACTATCAGGATGTTATGGCGTTTGGTGCGTTGTTTACATCTGGAGTGTTAAACAACCAACGTGTTATTGCACTTGGCGGTCCAGCTGCTAAAAACCCGCGTTTGCTAAGTACCATTCTTGGTGCTGATACTGAGCAATTAGCTGCTGGCGAAACTGAAGGTGATGATGTTCGTGTTATCTCCGGTTCAGTCTTAATGGGCACAAACGCCCACGGTGTTCACGGTTTCTTGGGACGTTATCACACCCAGATTTCTTTGTTGCCTGAAGGCCATGAGAAAAAATTCTTAGGGTGGTTAGCGCCAGGTAGTGATATGCATTCTGTTACTCGTGCTTATCTTGGACATTTGTCACCTAAAAAATTGTTTAACATGACAACGTCGACTAACGGTTCAGATCGTTCAATGGTGCCAATCGGTAACTATGAGCGCATTATGCCGTTAGATATTTTACCAACTCTGTTGCTTCGTGACATTATTTCTGGTGATACCGATAGTGCTCAAACTCTAGGTTGCTTAGAACTTGACGAAGAAGATTTGGCGTTGTGTACGTATGTTTGTCCGGGTAAATACAACTACGGACCTATTCTACGTGACTGTCTCACCACCATTGAGAAAGAGGGTTAGGTCATGGGATTAAAAGCCTATTTAGAAAAAATAGAACCGAATTTCGAAGCCGGTGGTAAATATGAAAAGTTTTACGCGCTTTATGAAGCTGCAGCAACTATCTTTTACACGCCAGGTAAAGTAAACAAAGCATCAACACATGTTCGTGACAGCATTGATCTTAAGCGCATCATGATCATGGTTTGGATGGCAACCTTTCCAGCTATGTTTTACGGTATGTATAACGTAGGTGCACAAGCTCATGAAGCTTTATTGCTTGGCGCTGGCACATTACCTGATATCTGGCAGGCTAATTTGTTTTCCGCCTTGGGTGGTCAAATTGGTGTTGAAGGCACAGGCTGGTTAGGCATGATGTCTTACGGTGCTTGTTTCTTTCTTCCTATTTACGCCACTGTGTTTATTGTTGGTGGTTTTTGGGAAGTGTTATTTGCATCTGTACGTAAACACGAAATAAACGAAGGTTTCTTCGTTACCTCAGTGCTCTTTGCATTGACGCTACCAGCCACTATTCCTTTATGGCAAGTTGCTTTAGGTATCACCTTCGGTGTGGTAATTGCCAAAGAAGTATTCGGTGGAACTGGTCGTAACTTCCTTAACCCAGCCTTGTCTGGTCGTGCTTTCTTATATTTTGCTTATCCGGCGCAAATCTCTGGTGACCAAATTTGGGTTGCTGCAGATGGATACTCTGGTGCAACTTGGTTAAGTAAAGCTGCATCCGGTGAGATGGACTATACCAATATGGACCTATGGTGGAATTCTTTCTTCGGAAACATCCCAGGTTCTGTAGGTGAAGTATCTACCCTTGCGATAATGCTTGGTGGACTCTTTATTATTTACATGCGTATTGCTTCTTGGCGCATTGTGTTGGGTGTGCTTCTAGGTGTTGCTTTCTTTGCATCCCTACTGAACTTTGTAGACAGCAGTACTAACCCAATGTTCGCTATGCCTTGGTACTGGCATATGGTAACTGGCGGTTTGGCCTTTGGTATGTTCTTCATGGCAACTGACCCAGTATCAGCTTCATTTACCAACAAAGCTAAGTGGGCATATGGCTTCTTAATCGGGTTTATGACAGTGATGATTCGTGTCCTTAACCCAGCATTCCCTGAAGGGGTTATGCTAGCCATATTATTTGCAAATTTATGGGCGCCACTATTCGATTATTTCGTGGCTCAAAGTAACATTAAGCGGAGGGTTGCTCGTGTCGGATAAGAAAAAAGAAACCTTAGGCGGAACTATTGGTGTTGTTGTTGCCGTATGTTTGGTTTGTTCAGTTGTAGTGTCTGGCGCAGCGGTAGGTTTGCGTGAAATGCAACAAACAAACGCTGCTAACGATAAGCGTAGCAATATATTACAAGCTGCTGGCCTCGAAACTACAGTTGACTGTGACGTACCTTGTACCTTTGATAAGTTTGTAACTGAGCGTTTCGTCGATTTAGAAACGGGTGAATATGTTGAAGTTGAAGAAGACTTTGATATGTACAAAGCAGCTAAACAAGAAGCGTACAGTGTTAAAGTTGAAAATAGCAATGTTGGTTTTCAGCGTCGTTCAAGTGTTGCAAGCGTTTACTTAATTGAAAATGAAGCCAATGAAGTTACTCGTATTGTATTACCTGTCCATGGTTCAGGTTTATGGGATTTGATGTACGGATTCCTTGCTATTGATGCTGACGGTAACACCGTTCGTGAATTGGTTTACTATCAGCAAAAAGAAACTCCCGGACTAGGCGGTGAAGTGCAAAACCCAAGCTGGAAAGCGAAGTGGGACGGCAAAAAACTGTTTAAAGATGGCGATGTAGCAATTCAAGTTAAGAAAAATGCAGGGTCTAATAATGACTATGCGGTTGATGCGCTATCTGGTGCAACCTTAACTAGTAATGGTGTGCAGAACACATTGACATATTGGTTGGGTGAGAATGGTTATGGACCATACCTTAAAAATCAGACTTGGAAATCATAGGGCGAAGCACAATGGCTGAAACTAAAGAAATGAAAAAGGTGCTGTTCGGACCCATTCTGGACAACAACCCCATCGCATTGCAAGTGTTAGGTGTTTGTTCCGCACTTGCTATTACAACTAAATTAGAAACTGCATTGGTTATGGCCTTAGCTCTAACCTCAGTTACAGCATTCTCTAATTTATTTATTTCACTTATTCGTAAGCAGATACCTTCTAGCGTACGTATTATTATTCAAATGACTATCATTGCCTCTTTGGTAATCGTTGTTGACCAAATTCTAAAGGCGGTCGCCTACGATATAGCTAAAGAGCTATCGGTATTTGTTGGTTTGATCATAACCAACTGTATCGTTATGGGACGGGCAGAAGCTTATGCTATGAAGAGTCCTCCTTTCATGAGCTTCCTTGACGGTATTGGTAATGGCTTAGGTTATTCAATGGTACTTATCGTGATCGGTACTATTAAAGAGCTATTTGGTTTCGGTACTATTCTTGGTTTCCCAATTTTGCCATTAGTGCAAAATGGTGGCTGGTATCAAGGTAATGGTCTATTAATTCTACCTTTCAGTTCTTTCATTTTGATCGGTGGATTAATTTGGTTTATTCGTACCATTCGTCCTGAACAAGTCGAACCTAAGGAGTAAGACATGGAACATTATTTAAGCCTTTTTGTTAAGTCTGTCTTCATTGAAAACATGGCATTGTCATTGTTCTTAGGTATGTGTACTTTCTTAGCAGTATCTAAAAAAGTAAAAACTGCTATGGGACTTGGTGTTGCGGTTATCGTGGTGTTGGGTATTTCAGTACCTGTAAACCAAGTGATTTACGTAAACATTCTTGCTCCTGGCGCACTTGCTTGGGCTGGTTTCCCTGATGCAGATTTGAGTTTCTTAAACTTCTTAACATTTATCGGTGTTATCGCAGCATTAGTTCAGATTCTAGAAATGAGTTTGGATAAGTTTTTCCCTGCGCTATATAACGCGTTAGGTATTTTCTTACCGCTAATTACCGTTAACTGCGCCATCTTTGGTGGTGTAGCTTTTGCCGTACAACGTGAATATAACTTCACTGAAAGTGTGGTTTACGGTATCGGTAGTGGTGCAGGTTGGGCAATCGCGATTACCCTACTAGCAGCAGTACGTGAAAAATTAAAATATGCTGATATGCCGGAAGGCATACGTGGATTAGGCTCTGTGTTTATGATTGCAGGTCTTATGGCATTGGGTTTTCAGTCGTTCACTGGCGTAGCCCTTTAAGCGAAGACACTAAGGAGTATTTGTAAATGAATCCAAATGAAATTTACCTTGGTGTAGGTATGTTTATTGCCATTGTATTGGCACTCGTACTTATCATCATGTTCGCAAAGTCTAAGCTTGTACCATCAGGCGACGTGACTATCACTATCAATGGCGACCCAGATAAAGCCATTACAGCCTCACCAGGTGGCAAACTACTAGGTGCTTTGGCTGATTCAGGCATCTTTGTATCTTCTGCCTGTGGTGGCGGTGGTTCATGTGGACAGTGTCGAGTTGATATTAAATCAGGTGGTGGTGAAATTTTGCCTACTGAGCTTGACCATATTAGTAAACGTGAAGCTAAAGAAGGTTGCCGCCTATCTTGTCAGGTAGCGATTAAACAAGACATGGATATTGAGTTGCCAGAAGAAGTCTTTGGTATTAAAAAATGGGATTGTGAAGTTATTTCTAACGATAACAAAGCAACCTTTATCAAAGAACTTAAATTGGCTGTGCCAGACGGTGAAAGTGTTCCTTTCCGTGCCGGAGGTTATATTCAAATTGAAGCTCCACCTCATCACGTTAAATATAAAGATTACGATATTCCTGACGAGTATAAGCCTGATTGGGAACGTTTCGGTTTCTTTGATATTGAATCTAAAGTTGATGAAGAAACTATTCGTGCTTATTCTATGGCTAATTACCCAGAAGAAGAAGGCATCATTATGTTGAACGTGCGTATCGCTACGCCTCCACCCAACAACTTGAGCTTGCCTGCTGGTAAAATGTCATCATATATTTGGAGTTTGAAAGAAGGCGATAAAGCCACTATTTCTGGTCCATTTGGTGAATTCTTTGCTAAAGACACACAAGCTGAAATGGTCTTTGTTGGTGGTGGTGCTGGTATGGCACCAATGCGTTCTCACATTTTCGACCAGTTACGTCGTCTTAAAACCGACCGTAAAATTACTTTCTGGTATGGTGCTCGTTCACTACGTGAAATGTTTTATGTTGAAGATTTCGATATGCTTCAAAAAGAAAATGAAAACTTCAAGTGGCACGTAGCATTATCTGATCCACAACCGGAAGATAATTGGGAAGGTGATACCGGGTTTATCCATAACGTATTGCTTGAAAACTACTTAAAAGATCACCCTGCACCTGAAGATTGTGAGTTCTACATGTGTGGTCCTCCTATGATGAATGCAGCTGTTATCAACATGCTTAAAGAGTTAGGTGTTGAAGACGAAAACATCATGTTAGATGATTTTGGTGGCTAACTTTTAGATGGAAATTTGTAGAGAGGGACATTTTATGTCCCTCTTTTTTTTCCAACCTATCAAATTGTGTGAATGGCGTTTTAAATGAATAAATTAAAATCCCTTGGCTTAGTTTTTTGTGTTGCAGTGGTTATTTTCATTGTTTGGAATACCCCTGATAATACTGGTGAAGTGCATTTGTCCGGTGCAACTATGGGCACTAGTTACAATGTTAAAGTGCACTCAGATAAAGGAATGGCGCCAGAAGAGTTACAACAAAAAATCGACGCGCTTTTGGTGGATATTAATAAATTAATGTCGACCTACGATCCAAACTCGGAACTCTCGCGCTTCAATCAGCAACTATCTTCTGAACCATTTGAATTGTCGCCAGCAACCTTGAAGGTGTTAAAGGAAGCTAAGCGGCTTGGTGAGTTAAGCGATGGGGTACTTGATGTTACCGTTGGACCATTAGTGAATTTATGGGGATTTGGACCGGATGCTCGACCAGATAAAATACCCTCTCAAGAAACCATCAACTCCGTTAAAGATAAAATTGGATTGAATAAATTAGTGATCCAAGGCTCTACTTTAATTAAGCTACAGCCAGACTTGTATGTGGATTTATCTACCATTGCAAAAGGTTACGGTGTGGATGCCTTGGCCGAGTTATTGGAGTCTTATGGCTACACCAACTATCTAGTTGAAATTGGTGGAGAGATGCGTGTTGCTGGGGTAAAAAGTAATGGTCAAGGATGGCGTATTGCGATAGAGAAACCCGTCAACGATGAACGCGCAGTGCAATCTATTTTGACCATAGGTAATAACGCTGTAGCTAGTTCAGGCGACTACCGTAACTACTTTGAACAAGGTGGTAAGCGCTATTCTCATTTAATTGACCCTCGAACAGGCTACCCCATTACACATAATTTAGTCGCCGTTACTGTGGTGCATCCTTCGTCAATGACTGCTGATGGTTTAGCTACTGCTCTGAACGTGCTTGGAAAGGAAGATGCGTTAGGTATAGCGAAACAGCACAATTTAGATGTGATGTTAATTACCCGAGAAAATGGCGACTTTAAAGCGTATACTACGGGTAAATTCGACGAATATATTAATGCTGCGAGCGAGCAGTAATTTAATTTGAAATAACTAGGATATATTGTGAGTACGTTTATTTTAGCCTTTGTGTTTTTTCTAGTTGTGGTGTTAGCCATGGCAGTTGGGTACATATTTCAACAAAAAACTATTTCCGGAAGTTGTGGTGGCTTAGGTGCCATAGGGATTTCTAAAGCCTGCGACTGCCCTGAACCATGTGACCGCAAAAAAGCGCGTTTAGAAAAAGAGGAAATCCGCCAGAAAAAATTAGCTGAGTGGAAACAAAATCAAATTCTTTAATCTTTGCTAACGAAATAGATGACAAGGTTGTGAGACTCAATACAACCTTGTTACTTTCAATAGTTAACCTATCTCATTATTCTTGATATTCCTTTTCTTATTTCGGTTATTTATTTTCTAACTTGCTTAGCAATGAAATTGTTAAAATCTGCTGCAAACTGAATTACCTTTACTACACTTAATAAAAAGGTGAGCAGGGATAGAAGAATGCCAAATGAAACACCAATAGAACGCCGCCGACGCATAGCTGCCCATACCGGAGTTACAAGTTTACGTACCGATTTTTTGCATATCTGCAAAAAACATCCAGATAGAATCGGAATTATTACCGAAGGCGATTCTTGGTTCGCTTATCCTAAGAAGTGGATTGCATTCGGAGGCGATATAAACGTTATTCATCATATTGAAAATGTGGTTTCGCGAACCGACAAAGTCAATCTACTCAGACTCGCAAGCAACGGTGATGAGGCGGTTGATATGATGTCAGGTCAACAAAAGGCTGACTTAGCCTCCGTAATGGAACAGACAGCAAAATACGTTAAGTTGGTCCTTTTTTCTGGCGGCGGGAATGATATTGTAGGCAAACGTGATATGCCCATGCTCCTTAACGAATACTAAGAGGGCTTTAGCGCTCAAGATTGCATTCATGCAGGGCGTTTCAGTCGTAAAGTGGATGCTATTATCTTGGCCTTTGACCAATTAATAGATCTACGTGATGAATATAATCCACAAGCAACTATCATCACCCATACCTACGATATCGCCAAACCTAGTGAAGATGGCGCTGAATTCTTTTGGGGTTTGATTAAAACTAAACCTTGGATATATCCCTATTTACTCGAAAAAAATATCCCTTTGGAGCTACATCTGCCAATCGTCGAAATTTTATTGGGGACGTTAAAAACCCGACTTCAGGCATTAGCTAGTCAACCAGAACACTTAAATAAACTTATTGTGGTGGATACCCAAGGTATTTTGCGCCCAGGTAATAAGAGTGATTGGCTTAATGAAATCCACCCTACGGAATCGGGTTTTAAGAAAATTGCCAAGCCTATCTATGCACAAATGAAGTCCTTGCTGCCGGAGCTACCAACGTTCAAATAACTTGACCTGAATTTGTTGTTACTGTATAAAAAAACAGGTTTTAGTTTAGGTCGTTAATATGCGCAAAATTATTCATATAGATATGGATTGCTTTTATGCTGCTGTGGAGATGCGTGACAACCCCGCGCTGAAAAATGTTCCTATTGCCATAGGTGGGCGATCCGATAAGCGTGGTGTTATTTCAACTTGTAACTATCCTGCTCGTAAATTTGGTATACGCTCAGCGATGGCCACTGCGCATGCCTTAAAACTTTGTCCTAATCTCGTTATGGTGCCAGGTCGTATGGAACTCTATGGACAGATCTCAAAACAAATACGCGCTATTTTCGAGCGATACACCGACAAAATAGAGCCCCTTTCATTGGACGAAGCCTATTTAGATGTGTCTGATTCCACGCTATTCTCTGGCAGTGCTACTTTAATAGCAGAGGATATACGTAACGCAATAGTGAACGAAACGGGGTTAACAGCCTCTGCTGGCGTAGCACCTTTAAAATTTGTGGCAAAAATTGCCAGTGATGAAAATAAGCCAAATGGCATATGTGTGATCACGCCAAACAAATTAGATGATTTTGTTAAAAAGCTCCCCCTTGGGAAAATTCCTGGGGTTGGCAAAGTAACAGTGCAGAAGCTGCATAATTTAGGGCTATTTACCTGTAACGATGTTCGTACCTTCCCTATAGAGCAGTTGATTAAAAGTTTCGGAAAGTTCGGCCCTGTAATTTGGAAGCGTAGCAATGGAATAGACGATCGAGATTTAAGCCTATCTAGAGAGCGGAAGTCTGTTGGGGTAGAGCGCACCCTACATGAAGATATTCAGACTAAAGAACAATGTTTGCAAGTTTTGGAAACCCTCTATCCGAAACTGCAAGAGCGATTAAAATCTGCTCGAAGCGATAACAAGATCCAAACCCAAGGTGTGAAGCTAAAATTCAGTGACTTCCAACAAACCACAGTTGAACACAGATGTGGGGAATTAGATAAAGACTATTTTGTTGAGTTGCTTGATGAGGCATTCAATCGCAAAACTGAACGTGGTATTCGCTTAGTTGGATTGCACGTTGGCTTGCCTACAAAAAGCAAATTTCAGCAAATGGATTTACCTTTCGAGACTGCACTGACCTAAGTGTTGCTCAACAAATCGTGATTTCAGGATGTTTCCTCGGTATTATTCACGCTACGCTGTTCCTAAGAGTGCTATTTTTAGTACGTTATTCACTTTAATAGGTAATGACCAGTTTGTTTACGCTCCCTCGAAATGTATGGATATTAACTTTAATACTTGCCTTAGCGATGAGTGCGGGAGCGATGATGGTAATGGTAGGAGGCCTTGTTGGAGCGAATTTAGCCCCCTCTGTAGGTCTTTCCACGTTGCCGGTAGCAATGATGATCATAGGTACCGCTTTTGGCGTCATACCCGTTACTCGTTGCATGGGAAAGCTAGGTCGAAAACCTGTTTTTTTAGCCGTTGCTGGATTGGCTTGTTGTGCCTCATTGCTTGCTGCATTGAGTATATATATTGCACATTTTATATTATTTTTAGTGGCTACTTTTTTGTTAGGGATAGCAATTTCTGGGTTTCAGCAAATCCGCTTCGCCGCTATGGAGTCAGTGACCTTTGAACGTGCCCCTAAAGCTGCATCCACTGTACTACTTGGCGGCTTAGCCGCAGCCATCATAGGTCCGGAACTCGCCACTATTGGTAATCAATTATTGGCAACCCCATTTGTTGGTTCATTCGTTTTAATGGCCGTACTTTGTTTGATTTGTATAGGGTTATTCGGCTTATTTAAAGAGACCCATACCCCGCTGCAACATACAGGAAAGCAAAAAGTTGTTATTCGTGATGTCTTGTCTAAGCCTTCTTTCATTATTGCGGTTTCTGCGTCAGTGATAGGTTATGCACTCATGAGCTTTATCATGACAGCAACACCTGTGCATATGCATATCAATACTTTGTATAGCTTAGAGCAAGCTAAGTGGGTAATTCAAAGTCATGTTCTGGCGATGTACATTCCTTCAATATTCAGTGGTCTGTTGATTGCAAAACTCGGCGTTTATCGGGTGATAGTGGCGGGTCTTATTATCTACTTGTTAACCATTGCGGTTGGTTCAATTGACAGTCAACTGATCAATTACTGGGTCGCTCTCATTTTATTGGGTATAGGCTGGAATTTTTTATTCTTAGGTGGAACTGTGCTTCTGCCGCAAACACATACTATTGAGCAGAAGTTCCAAGTTCAGAGTATTAATGAATTCGCTGTTTTTAGTGCTCAAGGCATGGCTGCGTTGGGAGCCGGTGCACTACTCTTTGCTTTAGGTTGGAAGGGGTTAATGCTAACTAGTTTTATGATTATTTGTTGCCATCTAATTTTGCTTTCTTGGCAGGCTTGTCGGATTAGATCAGCAACAGTATTGGAATTGAATGGAGAAGGGTAAGTATGCTAAAAGCAGGTAAGTATCGTCATTACAAAGGCAATGATTACGAAGTGATTGGGGTTGCTAAGCACTCCGAGGATGAAACCGAATTAGTGGTTTACCGTCCACTTTATGGTGAAAGAAATTTATGGGTAAGGCCATTGGATATGTTCATTGAAGAGGTTGATGTTGAAGGCAAACTTATTCCGCGGTTTCGATTTATCGATTAAAAGCAAAGCTGTACCGCCTTGAGGCTTAAAACAGACAATCAAAACGGAGCTATTTAAGCTCCGTTTTGAGTTTGCTAAAGTTACTTTTTAGTTTAAATCAAAGTACTAAAACTTAAATTTAAGACCTGCTTTATAGATTCTACCCAAAACTTCATAGTTGCTTGGAAAGGTATTGCCCGAATTTGAACTGGTGTCACCAATATCATTGCCTAAAACCGGTGATTCCTTGTCAAACATATTATCTATACCCAAAGTAAAGGTGGCGTATTTGGTAAAACTATAACTGGCAAATATGTCGAAGTAATCGTAAGAATCAATTTTTCTGAAGGCTTCAAATCGCAAGTCACGCTCACCTGGCTCTACATCTACAGAATTGATATGTCTCCATAATAAAGAAACAGTAAAGTCATCATATGACCAAGTCGTACGCTGAATCCAACGTATATCAGATAGCGGATCACAACTGGTGCCGTAATATCCTTTGCAGTCTAGAACTGGTACTGTGTCTGAGCTTTGTGATTCCTGGGTTAAGTATTTATTGATGTTACCTGAGATGGCAATGTTGCCCATCTCCTCTAAATCAAAGTTCATGTTAAAGCCAACTTCAATCCCCTCAGCACGAAGATACTTCAGGTTGGTGGTAAATTGATTGACACCCGCCGCAGAACCGGTTAAGTCTCCTCCAACACGATTGATTTTGGCACATTCACCAGCGTCACCATTGATATAACATGAATCAAGTATTTCCTGCGCGGAAAAATTACCAATGATCCCAGAAATATCGATGTCGTAATAATCTACCGAAAGGGTAAAATCGTTAGCCCAAGTAAAATCTGGTGTCCACACAAAACCTGCCGTGAAAGTATCTGCTTCTTCTGGTCCTGGAGGATTGCTTGGTGAGCTCCCATTAAAGGTATTGATTTGACCAGAAATGATGTCGGGTATCACGCCTACTTGCGCTTCAGTCATACCAGTTGATACACATAAAGCTGTTAGTGCCGCGTCAATATTTCCTGCATTGGCTATCGAGCAGGGATCAATAACGGCATTATCTAAACCAGATGTGACAGGGGAAGCCAGTTCACCTACGTTTGGCGCTCTATTGGCTTTTTGTTGCATCACTCGCAATAACAGTGGCCCTACTGGACGCCAATTGAACCCTATTTTCCATGATTCTGCAGTTCCGATAGTATCAAAATCTGAAGTCCTAAAACCGAATTCTAGATCCATGGTTTCAGCAAACGCAGCACCATCGAACACGGGTAGAATCCCTTCAAAATAAAATTCATCAACTTTAAAACCACCTTTAATTGGAAGCAAGTTACCTCCAGCTCCACCTTGACAGCTAGCTGGGGTTTCTTTTAAACATTCATCCGGCTCCAAAATACCAGTCTCCGTCCTGTTTTCAAAACCAAAACTCATGGCTAGTGGAGCCCCAGCAGTGGGTAACTCAATGAAGTCTACTGGGCCGGTAAGTACTAGGGATATAATTTCTTGTTCGTATTTTTGTTGCTGTAAAGCAATCGCTCTAGCGTAGGCCGAAGCCGCATCTGTAATAGTGCCAAAGCCGCCAAATAAATTAATAGGAACACAAGTTCCACCCACTGCACAGCTGACACCATCACGGGTATCCAATGCATTTTGGATGTTACCAAGATTGGTATAGCCGTCACGCACTGTTGTGCGGTTTGACTCACCATACTGGTAAGAAAAATCATAATCCCAGTCGGCTACTAACTCGCCGCGAATACCGGCATTAATTTGCCAAAGCTCAGCGTCATAGCGTTCCGAGCGCGGACCTAGTTCTAACGTACGTCTGCGTAATCGAACCGTTAACGAGTCTTCGGTATCCACAATTCCGTTGTTGTTAGCGTCAGTCCAACTACCACCATTTAATAAGGTTCCATCACCTACAGCGGCATTCGCGCCATCAAGAATAAAGTCTAAAGCCTGTGTGCCAATGAGAGGGTTGTATAGCGGTAAATTGAAACTGCTACCAAATGTACCGGAAGGCGCGACTTGCTGAACCACTGTGGTATTAGTGAAGTTAAACGATGAGTAGAATTCCATGTGATCGTTTATTTCATAGTTGGCAAGGGCCGTTGCGCCATAACGTTGAGCTGGCGTTTGATAATAATTAAATGGGTTAAAGTTGAATAAACTACAGTTTGAACCAAGGGTACCGTCCTCTCTAAACTGTCCACTTACACCGGTTCCTATTAATTCAAATCGAGTGGGGATTGCAGTAGTTGAACCGCTACCAGATAAATCCACAACGTTTGGACCGCCACAACCAGCCGGCGGCGGTGTGGCTACATCTCCGTTTAGAAACTCTTGATAACCGGAACCTGTGTTGGAATTAATACCGAATAATCCTAAGGAACGATCGCCGAGCAGTACTGAGTCCCGTTCCATCCAGCTAATTGATAAAACCGCATTCCCTCGGCTGTCGTCAAAGTTAGCGCCAATGGTAAGAGACATATTGTCTTGGTCGCCATCACTTTCGCTACTTTGCGAGTGATTCATATCCAGAGCAACACCTTGAAAGTTGTTCTTCAGTACAACGTTCACTGCACCAGAAATGGCGTCAGAACCATAAACGGCAGAAGCTCCCCCGGTGACTACATCGATTCTGTCAATTAGTGCCGTAGGAATGTTGGCGGTATCTACTTGGCCATTAAAATTAAATGGCACCATGCGTTTTCCATTTAGCAGTACTAAATTACGTTGCGCCCCTAAACCACGTAAATCTATGGTTGCAGCACCTGCGGTGCCATTATTTACGTTGCCACCATCGGCGGGAATAGTAGAGGGTAATGAGCGAATTATTTTTTCAAACTCGGGGGTTTGTAAATAACCAATCTCTTCCTCTCCCAACGAAAAAATAGGACTGGATGATTCAACTCCGGGTGACAAAATACGACTACCTGTTATTGAAATCTTTTCTACATCGGTCGTGTCTGTAGCTTCTTGAGCGGCAACAAATGATGTACTAATTGCTGCCATCGAGCTAGCACAAAGTGCCAACTTAATTGATCTGGCTAGTTTTGAGGTGATATACATTTTTAGCTCCCCAATGGGTCTCAATGGTTAATTGGACTCACATTTTTTGTATAGTGAGTTTGTGACAAAAACCACTTGTCTAGAGATAAGCTATGCGCTATCTCGGAGTTGCTCTAGGTGGTTTCCGTCAAGCGTTGTAAGTGTGTGACCAAAGGAGTGTTTTGCGTGTTGAAGCGGGGGAACTTTCGATGAACGGCGGCTGTGCAGGTTTAATTGTCGCCCAATAAATTACTCGGAAATTAATTAAGTTATTGAAATTTAGCGATTAAATTATATTTATACGATTTTTGTTGTGCTTTAGGCTGGTTACTTCTAAAGTTTTAATTGAGATGGCTTTGGGGCGAGTGGGGACAGGTTGTGATGAATAGTTAACCCACTTTAATGCAATTTTATGTGTGGATTATTTATGAAAACATCGATATGTTAAAAAAAAGCCAACGATAAAGAATAATTGAAATGGCCCATTCAAAACTTATTTTTAATCGCTATTTCTGGTTTGCCAACACCTTCTTTTGGTTGGCTGTTCACGCCCTTTACACACACGTTAAATTTTTAGCGTTTGAGCAAAATGACAAAAATCCAAATTGGACTGAACTTTGGATCGCGATAAGTCCTTGGTTTATTATTTGGATAGGCGTGACCGCCATTATCTTTAAGCTAGTGCAATACACAAGTCACTCATCTCATTCAACCACTGTTAAAGTTTTTTTCCACTTAAGTTGGATGGTGTTTATTCTATTTATCTATTGGGGTACGGCGCATCTACTCATCATCGCCGTAACAGATCGAACAATGGATGAGTTTTCGTATTACTTTCTGCGCACCATAACTCAGAATGCACAATTGGATATTTCTATGTATTTAGGAGTGCTTGGGGCAGCGATGGCATTGCGTTTTTATCATAATGCAGTGCAAGAAAGTCTTGAATTGAAGCGTTTGCATCATGAACTCACCCAAGAACAGTTACGGACTTTACGGTCTCAGCTGAACCCCCACTTTCTGTTTAATGCATTGAATACTATTGCCAGCTTAGTGCGCTTAAAGCGTGATAAAGATGCTGTAACTGCTCTTTCTGAATTAAGTATTATGTTACGAAAAATACTCGAAACGAAAAATAATGATGATATTAAGATTAAAGATGAAATTGCTTTTATCAATAGTTATCTAGCTATCCAAAAAATGCGTTTTGCAGACAAGCTGGATACCCACATTCACGTGCAACCAGAATGTCTCGACCTGACAATTCCCAATATGCTTTTGCATCCGTTGGTTGAAAATGCGGTACAACACGGGTCGCAATTAGAGTCGAGTCGAAATCTATTAAATTTAGATATTAGTAGGAATGAATACGAACTTAGAGTGGTACTAACCAACAAGGTCGCTAGGAATGATAGTCACAATGGTTTTGGAATCGGCCTGAGCAATACTCGTGAGAGATTAGCTCGACTTTATGGGCAGTTTCGATTGGAGTTACACCCCCTTGAAAACGACTTATTTGAAACTTCTTTAGCTATACCAATAGGAGCGCAAGATGCTTAATGTGCTTATTGCTGATGATGAATATCTGGCTCGGGAAACGATCAAAGTATTGTTATCAAATGAAACGGATATTGGTACTGTTTACGAAGCTGAAGACGGCAATCAGGCACTTTTATTGATTAACGAATATAAACCGAATGTAGTCTTTTTGGATATTGAAATGCCGAAACTATTTGGTATTCAAGTGGCCAAACATGTACCACCTGAAAGCGTGATTATTTTTGTAACTGCTTATAATGAGCATGCCGTTGAGGCTTTTGAACTTAATGCCATAGATTATATCTTGAAGCCTTATGACGATGAGCGCTTCTTTAAGGCTTTGCAGCGAGCGAGGAAAAAGATCAAAGGTGAACAACAAGATGACTATTCTAAGTTAAGTGAAGTTATTCAGCAGATTATGGATGATCAGCAAACGGTTTATAGAGAAAGGTTAGTGATAAGGGATCCTGGTCGAATTCGTTTGATCGATGTGGCGCAAATTAACTTTATCTCTGGTGCAGGAAATTATGCGGAAATTCACCTAAATGATGGTAAACACGTATTGCATCGAGAAACTCTTTCTACCTTGGAAGAGCAACTCAATCCCCAAGATTTTGTGCGGATTCATCGTTCTTCCATTGTTCGTCGCAGTGCCATTAGTGAATTGCGTCCAAATGACAAAGGTGACTACTCAGTAATCTTAAAAAGTGGCGAGGTTCTAACTTTATCTCGTGGAAATAGAGTTAAGCTTGATGAGTTAACCAATTAAAAATGACGACTCGCCTTTAATCTGCCCTTAACTCATAAATAATGCACACAAGGTCCATAACACCGCTGCAATAGAGGCTGCTATAGTAGCTGGCACTAGCTGGGTTTTTACATGATCCATTAAGTCACAGCCGGTAGTCATCGAGCTAAGAATAGTGGTATCCGATATGGGCGAACATTGGTCGCCATAGACACTGCCATTTAACACTGCAGCAAAACAAATCATCATAAATACTTCAGGGTTGGCTAACATTTCATTTTGAGAAATATCCCAAACCAAAGGCATGGCTAAGGGGAATGCAATGGCAAATGTTCCCCAACTGGTGCCGGTGGAAAAGGCGATGATCATAGTGAGCAATTGTAAAACTACCGGCAGAATCCAGAACGGCATCTGTTCACCAAGTAGGTCGACTAAATAAATCCCACCACCAAGTTGTTTACTGATGGTGCCTATGGTTATTGCTAACATTAAAATTACCGATGCGACGACAACACCTTTCCAGCCGATGCCAAGACCATTAAGCATTTCACGAATTTGCATGCCTTTACCGATGGCGAACAGCACTGCAATTAACAAAGCGCCCCCGAAGGCCCAGTGAATTTGCGGGGTGCCGGTTACGATGAAGGTCACCACCGCAATCCCAATAAGACTAACAAGGGGAAAAACAAACTCGATCCAATGAGGGTTATACCCTTCAGGCACGCTCGTCTCTTGCAGTTCTTTTGCGCTAATAGGGGCCGCGTCTGGAGCATCTAACTGGCCGGTCAGTCTGGCCCTAGAAATGGCTTTGCGAATTGGTGCGCCGGAAAAAACGGTGAATTCTAAGCTAAGAAGGAGAGTACCAATTACTGCAAAAATGCCGTAAAAACTAAATGGAATACTGGAAAAAAAGAAAGCTATTCGGTCGGCTTCAGTGGCTAAGAATGCCACCCCTGGAACAAATATAAATGCCTGAATATATGCAGGCCAAGCGTTAAATGCGATCACTGCTGCAATAGGCGAAGCGGTGGAGTCAACCACATAACTCAGTTCTTCATGGCTCACATTCGCTTTGTCAGCCATGGGCTTGACAGTGGTACCAACTAATACAGTACTCATGGTGCCACCTTGGAAAAACAACACGCCTAACATCCAAGTTACTAGCTTTGCTGAACGAGGACCGGTGACAAAGCGTTCACTCATCATTTCCGCAAACGCTTGTGCCGCGCCTGTTTTAGACCAAATTCCCATCAGCCCGCCCAGCAACCACAAATACAATATTAAAATTGAGGCTGCGTCAGTGGTGGCCATATTAGGTATTAAAACTTCTTGGCTGATATCAAACTTGCCTAACATAAAAGCGCCCACAACGATCCCGCTAAACAAGGCAAGCAGAGGTTCTCGGCTGATTAAGCATAGGGCGATCGCGATGAATGCTGGTAACAGCGACCATACTTTAAAGTGATAATCTGCGCGAAGTAAAATAGGGTTTTGACCGACGTCTGAGATGACAACCCACTGTTCTTTAATTTCTGGTTCTGAGGTCAGTAAATTTAGTTTATGCTGGGCCAGTGGCGATAGTTCGTAAGGAGTAACGTCGCTAATAATTTGTTCATTACCTTGCTTTACGTATGCCCATTCACCTTGTTCTGTTAAGTAGGTTTGGTATTGTATCCTTGATTCGACCCAAGTTGCTGAAACATATAAATTGACATACAAAGCGCCTATTAAACCTAAAATAATACATAAAAAGGTCAACTTATTTTGCAATTTATTCATTCTAGCGCCACTCTAAGTAATTATGTCTTTAGCAAATTGAGAAAGTAATAGTCTAGCATCCAAGGAGGCTAAACTTCTAAGCTAATTAGGCACTATTGTCGTTAAATGCTAACGATTAGTTGAGCTCTTAATATTCATAACTGATTAAACACATAGGATAGGAAAATGCGTAAACAAGTTGTTTTATTGATGTTTCTGTTAACTGGATTTTTAACTACGTCTGGCTATGCTCAAAATAATCCTGATGACGTTACTATGAAGTCTGAAAATTTGGGGGATTCAGTCTATATGCTAACGGGGATGGGCGGAAATATTGGGGTATCAGCCGGTGAAGATGGGCTTCTGATTATTGATGACCAATATGAACCTATGGCAGAAAAAATCTCTGCTGCTTTAGATTCAACTCTGAAAGACAAGTTAAGGTACGTGATTAATACCCACTATCACGGTGATCATACTGGCTCAAATGCGTATATGAAAGAAGTCAAAGATGCCACTATTTTCGCCCACGATAATGTCCGTGTTCGACTGCTAAACAAAGAGGAGCATAAACACTCGGAATTGCCTGTCGTCACTTATTCTCAAGGTGTTACCTTTCACTTTAATGGTGACACACTAAAAGTAATGCATTTATCCAACGCTCATACTGATGGAGACAGTGTCGTTATGTTTGAAAAGGCCAATGTTTTGCATACTGGTGATTTATTTTTCAATGGGCTTTTTCCCTATATCGATATAGACAGTGGGGGCTCAGTAAAAGGTTACATTGCCGGGGTAGAAAAACTGATTAGTATGATTGATGATGATACTAAAATTATTCCAGGTCATGGACCTTTAGGCGACAAGGCGCAATTACAGGCATTTGTTGAAATGATTAAACAAACATCTTCGCAAGTTAAACAGTTGAAGATAAATGGATTACCAGTTGAAGATATTATAGACGCGGGATTAGATGATAAATGGAAAGAATGGAGCTGGGCTTTTATCAATGAAGAAAAATGGATAAGAACACTTTACCGTTAATTTTAGTCGAGGCCTCCGAACAGGATATAGCTAGCCTTTGTGGGTGGTTTGTCAGTTTTGATGAAATTCGTGATTGGGGGGGACCTAACATCTCCTTCCCCATTAGCTCCCGCAGTCTAATTGTAGAAACTAAATTAGCGCAGGGAAGGAGTTATAAGCTAATAGATACCAAAAACAACATGCTCGCTTTTGGGCAGTGTTATGAACGACTTGGAAGGTGTCACTTAGCCCGTTTGGTTGTCAATCCTCAGAACAGAGGCTGTGGTGTTGGTAAGCAACTCGTTAAGCAACTACTGACTCAAGCCCCCGAATACCTAGTAACTAAGGGCTTTTCGTTATTTGTATGGCCTCATAATAAAGTCGCTAAGAAGCTGTATCAATCTTTGGGTTTCCGGCGAGTAAATTATCCGGAATCTATAACACCTGAGATGGCAAAGTGTGACTATTTAATTAAAGACTAAATAACAGATTGAAATAATCAGCACTAATCAGGTTAAAACAACGCAAGTTTGGGGGTTGAAGACAAAATCAATCAACGCCGCCATGCAAAACATTCGTTTTCAAATCTAAAGTAACTATTTAATTTTACCCTCGCAGTCAACTCTGAGTATAAAATTTCCCATAGCAATCAAGCGCATGTACAAATAATGAACAATTATATGAGGGCGAAAAAGTGAAAATATATGCGTATAAAATAGACACTCGTTTGAACGGTACGCCCTAATAAAGTGCTAATGCACCAAACTGGTATGATGTGCGTCAAAAGACACTAATGTGAAAATATTAAGCTGTTGATTTTTATAGATAAAAAAGTTGGCACTGAAGCTGCTAAGTAAGCTTTGATTACGCATCTACGATAGAAAAGTTATGTGTGTAACCATTGATAATAAAAATAATAAACAATGTTGAAATACTTCAAACGCTAGCTAAGTTGTTTGAGGCAGGAAGGCAATACTACCCGCACAAATTTTCGTGTCCTGTGGTTTGTGCGGGTTTTTTCCTTCTATTATTCTTTACTATTCTCATATACGCGTTTACCAGCAACCCAAGTTTCCACTACGTTAGTTTTCCAAAGTTCTTTCTTATCAATTTCGAAGATATCCTGATCTATCAAAATGAAGTCAGCCCATTTACCTTTAGTTAATCCACCTAACACTTTTTCTTGATGAGCGGCATAGGCTGCATCTATGGTAAAGCCTTTAAAAGCTTGTTGGAGACTTAAAGCTTGACTAGGAATCCAACCTTCGACAGGTTGGTTGTTTCTATCCTGACGGGTGACAGCTGCGTGAATGCCATAAAATGGGTTAGCTAATTCAACTGGAAAATCTGAACCTAGGGGCAATGGTGAGCCCTGATCAATGAAGCGTTTCCAAGCGTATGCACCACGTAAACGATCTTTTCCTAAACGGTCTTCAGCCATGTTCATATCGCTGGTGGCATGGGTAGGTTGCATGGAGGGAATGATGTCTAGTTGTTTAAAGCGAGGGATATCATTCAAGCTGATAACTTGAGCATGTTCCACTCTATTGCGCAGATCTTTGCCGCCAACGGTTTTAAATGAGGCTTCATATTGATTTAAGGCTAAGTGGTTCGCGAGATCACCAATGGCGTGCACATTGAGTTGAAATTTGTGTTTAAGTACCAAATCAAAAAGGGGTTTAAATTGTTCTTCCTGCATGACCATCAGCCCCTTATTGTCAGCTGCATCTGAATAGTCTTCGAACAAAGCTGCTCCGCGGCTGCCTAGGGCGCCATCGGCCATGGCTTTAACACTTCTAATAGATAAAAAATCGTTGGGATCATTAAAATAACCCGCCTCGAGTACTTCCTGTAAACTGGGATCTTCAAACCAGAACATTGCATAAATACGCACGGCTAAACTTTCTGCTAAGGCTTTTTGTTTTAAAAAATCATATTCTGATTTACTGATTCCAGCATCATGCATACTGGTTATACCCACTGAAAGTAAGTGCTGTGAAGCGGCTTCTAGGCTAGCTTCATAGCTGTCGTTACTTTCTTCTGGTAGATGTTCCCATAGCAGATCCATCGCCGTATCTATTAATACACCTGATGGATTTCCTTGTTCATCTCGAATTATCTTGCCACCTGGCGGATCTAACGTGTCTTTGTCTATGCCCGCGATTTGCATTGCTTTACTGTTAACCCAAACGGCATGACCATCTACTCGACTTAAAATAACAGGGGTTTCATTCACATATTCGTCAAGCAGTTGTGCTTTGGGAAATTGTTTATCTGGCCACAATACTTGATTCCATCCGCCGCCCATTATCCACTCTAAATGTGAGTTTGCTGCTGCATATTCGCCTACCTTAGAGGCAGAAAGTTGAGCCGTTTTAACATCTCGAATGTTTACTTTTAGCAGTGAATCCCCAAGGTACATCAAGTGTCCGTGGGCATCGATTAAACCGGGGATAAGGGCTTTCTGCTGACCATCAATTAATACACTGTTAGGGTAATGATTGACTATGGTTTGGTCGCCGATTGACAAGACTTTGCCATTTTCAAATGCAAGGTGAGAAAACTGTATCGTGGCTCCGTTATTATCAAGGGTATACCCTTTAACATTGCCTATTATAGTTGGTTTAGCATGTGTTATTACACTAAACAAGCAGAGAGCTAATACAAATAGATTTTTCATAAATCCTCTTATTTTTATAAGCTAGGTAGTTCACCTAGGTGATCGGTTGACCAAATTTGTTGCATTTTTGACTGGTCAATATTGCCGCCAGATAAAAGCACTAACACTGTTTGATCTTTAGGTTGATGTTTTAACCAGTCAACAACAGCTTGCATTGACATGGCACTCGTCGGCTCCACATGCAACTTCAGTAAATGTTGTAACCATTGGGTCCAGTATGCGATACGAGACTCGGATACTTCCACTATACCATCCAGGGTTTTTAACACCTCAAAAGTATGTTCGCCTACCGATGGTGTAGCTGCTCCATCCGCCAAGGTTTGTGGAGGTTGGCTGAGGGAAATAATTTTGTTTTGTCGCAATGATTCAGCTGCATCATTTGCCGCAAGAGGTTCTGCTCCAAATACTTTTGCTGCAGGGCAAAGCACTTTGGCTGCAATCATAGTTCCTGATAATAAACCGCCACCACCGCAGGGGGCAAATATCCCATTCACATCACCGGTTTGTTCTAAAGCATCCACCAATAGCGTGCCTTGACCAGCGATAATATCGGGGTGATTAAAGGGGGGGATCCATAAGGTTCCCGGTTCTAAGGAAGCCTGTTTAACCGCTTCATCAGCTTCAACACGAGTTGCAAATAGAGCCAATTGAGCACCATAAAATTGAGTGGCTTGGGCTTTTACGGCGGATACATTTTCGGTACTAAATATTTTTGCAGGAATACCATATAGACTAGCCGCGTAGGCTACTGCTTGGGCATGATTGCCTGAACTATTAGCCACGACCCGTTCAGGTAACGCATTTTGTTCCGCGAGTTTAGCTAACGTGTTAATCGCCCCTCTGACTTTAAATGCGCCGGTGCGTTGTAAACATTCCGCTTTAAACAAAATTCGATGGCCTAGCCATTGATTAAGTAATGAAGACTCAATAATTGGGGTTTGATGGATCAATTTAGCAATCCGTTTGCGGGCTTGAACAATGTCAGAATAAGCTGTCATTAATATTCCTTTTGTGTGTTTTTCACGGTGTTTCACACGCATATTATGTATAGTAAGGGGCTTACTCTACTTAACGTTTTTATCCTTTACTAGTGAAGCATAAACTCGACACTATGGGTATAGGTGTATTGTGTTTTACAACCAATCCCCTATGCTTGACACAGCTATTTGAATCAGGAGACAAAAATGGGATTGTTAGACAAAATAATGGGCAATGCATCAGAAATAGATGTGTCTGATGTGAGTGACGAGTTAGCCCCTATTATCGGTGAAAATGAAACTGTAGAACGCGTTTTTAAAGAAATACGTGATATGTATGTGTTTACTAGTAAGCGTTTGATATTAATTGATAAACAAGGATTGACCGGAAGAAAGGTTGATTATCACTCGATTCCTTATCGGGCTATCACTCAATTCAAGTTGGAAACCGCTGGTCATTTTGACTTAGATGCCGAGTTTAAAATTTGGATTTCTGGAATGGATGAGCCCATCAAAAAAGAACTCAATAAAAACGTGGTGGTGGGCATTCAACGTACCCTTGCCGATTATATGTTTTAATGGCTATTTACAATCTAGGTGGAAATAATTTCCACCTAACCCGCTTTAAAATAACGGCCTATATTTAAGTGATTGGTTCAACGTGATTGCAAAACAAACCACGCCTGCAAAAACCAAGTTTAATGGATTTCGATTTAAGCAATTCGATATTGAACATGAAAATTGCGCCATGAAAGTGGGAACCGATGGCATATTGCTAGGCAGTTGGGTGCCTAGGGGCAGTTATTCATCTATTTTAGATGTTGGTACTGGCAGTGGTTTAATTGCAATTATGCTAGCACAGCGCAGTCATGAAACCACCCAAATAGTGGGTATCGATATTGATGAAAGTGCAGTGCAACAGGCACAGCAAAATGGCCAAAAGAGTCCCTGGGCGGATAAACTGACTTTTCAGCATACAGCTTTGCAACAGCTACCGCCGTTGCCTCAATATGACCTAATTGTTAGCAATCCCCCTTATTTCAAAGGTAAAACCGGAGATTTGAAGGTCACTGATGCTAACTTTATCTCTGAATCCAGAAGAAAGGCGAGGCATGATAAAAGCTTAAGCCTTGAGGACTTACTTAAATCAGTATCTTGTTTACTAACAAAGCAAGGACAGTTTTGCTGCATACTTCCTACCGATAACAACGGCATAATCTCCCTCGCAGCTCAACACGGACTTTATTGCCAAATGCAGACTATGGTGAAATCGAGTCCTTCTAAGCCAGCCATTCGTCAATTACTTAAGTTTGGTTTTCAGCAAACTGAAGCAAGACTGGAATATATTACTATCTATACTCAGCAGGGTAGCTATTCCGATGATTATGTGGCGCTATGCCGTGATTACTATCTTAATTTTTAAATACCCAGCACTGATTTAGACTGCACCTCTGCAGGTTTTTTATACAAACAATTCTCTCTTAGCGGTTTTGTTGCTATATTTAATTTAAGTGGTTTAGATAAAGTGGTGATGTATGCGAGATATTGACCTACCGGATTCGATCTCTAATTTAGCAGATAAGCTACAGATCGTAGAGATAGTGTGGCAGGGTATCCCCTTTCAAATTCCCAAGTTTGCGGTTTATAGTATTTTGGACAACCCCGTGTTCGACCGCTTTATATATCGCAATGGACGAAGAGTCGCACTGATTAAGCTCGGACGCTACGAAGTGCCCGTTATTGACCCATTTCGAGGTAATATTGATAAGCCTCCGGCCCATGTTGTAATCATTACCCATAGCAAGGAAGATAGATTTGGTTTGTACGGTTATCCTGCAGATCATGTGGCGGATGATCTTAGCGTTCCTCGGAATCATCGTACAGTAAGGCACATTGTAAAAGACTTTGTATAAGCCCTTTAAGAATGCAAGTAAACTGATTTTTATTGGCTAGTGGATTGTTACTTTTTAAATCAACTGAATGCTAACCCCTAACCCCGGCAAACCTAGACTCAAAATAGCAGGTGTTGGCGTCTCCGCTTCATCCGCATTACGAACAATGAACACTTCATAATCAAGGTCCTTACCATTTTTAATTGTAGATTTTGGTATTGATAGCAGTGTTGGCGAGATATCTATACCGCACCATCAGTTAGAGGCTTTAACGTTTTAACGGGGGTTCATACCCTGCGCATATAATTATAGTATTTTCTCGTCCATAGAGGTAAATCTAGATTGGTGTTTCTTAACCAACTTCGGCTCAAAAAAGCCATCTCTGTCGCCCAGTGTGTGTAGTTCAAACTCACTATTTTCGGTTTTGATACACTTGCTAGCCCTACAGTTACGGTAATCTGCCTATCCTTAACTCTTACTAGAGTGTGTTGTGATAAGCAGTTACACAAAATTAGTTACAGTCTTAGTTTAAACTGAGTGAATTACTCATTTATCAACTAAAGGTAAACCACTTCTTTTAGGCTTTCGTTTGACTGGAGTTGGCTTATCTGGCTTCTCTCCCATAAAGCATAAAGTAACTTCACTGTTTCCTCCATAAACTCTCTCCAAAAGATTAGTTTCAGCTATCTCAGTAAGATTTTTTTCGTTTTCGCTCTTTATTTTCTTCATTTACTTTCTCCATTTTGCAAAAAAATAAGTACTTAACTTGATTTCTGTCATTTCAAATATAGTCTTTTATATGGGGTTAAAAAAGTAACCAATGAGTCATTTACTTGTATTTGTGGGACAAAAGTTTGAAATTAATTAAAAATGTATTGATAGTTTTCTTGATTTTTTCAATATCGAATAGTGTTTACTCTTATGATTCATTTTATGAGTTAAAAGGTAACTCTCTCGGTTTGGTTTATTCTGTTTTGCAGGGCAAAAAAGCGATTTGGCTTGGAAGTGAGAATGGGCTGTATAAAATAACAGGATCGCATGTAGAAAGTATTGCTACAACCGAGAAGCCTTTTAATGGTTTTGATATTGAAGGGTTGGCAGAGGATAATAATGGCAAAGTATGGATTGCCTTGTTTGGAAATGGGATTGTAATTTACGATCAAAGTCTAGAAAAGTACCGCCAAATAACTACAGAAACAGGTTTGCAATCTGATCATTGTTTAGATGTGAAGATATATAAAAATCTAGCTTATGCGAATTGCGAAAAGTCGATCTCTATAATAAATACTTCTACTCTAGAAGTAACTAATATCTCCTCTACAAAACAAATAAAACTTAGTTATATAGAAGATATTCAACTTTCAAGATCTGGAGAGTTATATTTTCTAGATAGTGAAAATAATTTATTTAGTATTGAAAATTATAGTCTCAAAAAAATTAAACTAGTTGATCGACAGAATAAACACTTAAAGATTGATTGCTTTCATGTAGATGCAAAAGGAAGTCTTTGGTTTTCGATTAGTAATGTATTATTTAAAAATCAAAATTCTATAAATACAGAAATTTTGAAAGCTGATACTAAAATAAAAAAGATTTTTACATACGGCGAAGACAGCTTAATCTATGTTTCTGACTCATTTTATCTCATTAATACAGTAAAAAATGAACAAGTAATACCTTCACGTATTTTCAAAACTGACGAAATGAAAGTTGAAGATGTTTATGATGTTGATATTACTCTTTCGGGAGGAGTTGTTTTTACAGGGCCACTAATAGGTGTTGGTATTTTTAACGACTTCGCAAGAGCACTTGACAACTTGCTCCCTAAGGACTTTAAACATGTTAATTTACAAGCAAGTGCAGAAGTTTCGCCGAATCAAATTGTTCTTGCGTTCAACCAGAATATTTATGTTTTCGAAAGAGCAGAAAGCAAAATTAAAAAAATAGTATCTCGTCTCGGTGTGGTAACTGCATTAACCTACGATGATAAACACTCTAGAATACTTATTGGAGTGGAAGATAAAGGGTTATTTGAATTTAAATTTGATTCTTATGAGTATGATAATTCAGGTGAAGCTGCAGTAGTTAACTTATATGAATCAGATGGGATAATAGTTGATATTACAGTTAACTCATATGGCGAAGTTCATTTTGGAGTTATAGAGAATAGTAATCCAGGTATCTATAAACTGAAAATTAAAGGAAAGAGTTCACTTATCTTTTCAAAAGATGATGTTGATAATATTTATCAAAAGTCGGACGGAAAATTAATAGCCGTCGCTAGGGATAGCGGAGTCTTTGATATTTTGTCACCTGATAAAATTAGTAAGGTCAATAAGAAAAAATACATAAATAACTGCCTTTTGGAAGACAACAAAGGAGTCATTTGGCTTTGCACTGACGGAGCTGGACTCGCGTACGTAGACGAGGTATCTGGAGAGTTAATTTATATTGATACTGTTTATACCGCACATTCTAGGCATATTAGGGAATTGGTACAGGATTCGGAAGGTTACTTTTGGGTGATGACTAATCAGGGGCTTGTTAGGTATGATCATGTCAATAAGACCTCCATTGAACTTGGTAGAGAAGACGGTATTATAGATGTAGACTTTGAAATTACGGCGTCTATAAACTTAGCTGGTGATGAGATTTTGATTGCCGGAGACAGGGAAAACTATGTTGTTAATACTAAATTAGCAAATAAATTCCTCAATAAGCGCCTTAGAAAAGTTAGCCAGACGGTTTTTGTCGATCTTATGGTACTTATCAGAGATGAACAAGGCTTGGTTTCCAAGAAACGAGATTTGATTGAGTCAATAGCAAACGATTTGCCCTTAGACATATCCTACGATGAATTCCTTTTCGAGCTGACCTTTGCTGCAAACAACTTAGTCGACCGAAATATATTGAAGTTTCAATATAGGTTAGTAGGTTTAAATAATAGTTGGGTTGATGCGACTTCAGAAACAGCCAAGGCAACCTACTCAACATTGCCAAGTGGAGACTATTTATTTGAAGTTCGAGTAGTAGATCCGAAAAGCGCAAGTATTCAACCTGTTAACTCTTTACAAATTAGAGTTCATCCTCCCTATTGGCAAACTTGGCAAGCATATTCTTTCTATCTTTTAGCATGCATTCTTGTAGTTATTTGTTTCATTAAGTATAGAACGTTTCAGCTCGAATCACTCAATGAACGCTTAGAGTCATCAGTATTGCTTCAAACAAAGGAGTTGGCTACAAGTAAAAGAAGATTGAGAGATGCGTTGCATCATAAAGAATTATTGTATGCAAACGCTTCTCATGAGTTTAGAACACCACTTTCACTAATTGGCGGGCCTATCGAGCAACTTGCTAAGTATGTGAAGGATGAAAAATCCCAAAAGATTTTAGACATACTAAGGCTTAATGTCTTCCGTTTAACCAATCTTGTTGATCAAGTACTGGAGTTGTCAAAAATAGATTCAAGTAAATTAGATGATAAAGTCCACTACGATTTGCATAACTCAATCAAAATTATAGCCGAATCGTTTCGACCTATATCGTCAAACAATAAACAACAACTCATTGTTGAAAATACTTGTTCTGGAACAGGGACATATATTGCAGACTCTCTAGAGAAAATTCTTTCGAACTTATTGATGAATGCATTTAAATATAACAAAAAAGGTGGAAATGTAGAGATTTGTGCAACAACTAACAATAATATTCTTCAAGTAGAAATCTCTGATCAAGGTTTCGGTATTGCGGACGAAAATATTGATTTAATCTTCCAGCGATTTACTCGTTTGGAAAATGTTTCAGATTCAAATGGTTCAGGTCTAGGTTTGGCTGTAGTTAAGGAGTTAGTTACAGCAAATGGGGGAAGTATTGAAGTCGAAAGCAAAATTGATGAAGGAACCAAGTTTATAGTTAAACTGCCAATTAATAGCCACATTCCTAAACCTGAAGTGAAGTTGTTTGTATCAGCTCCAATTGAGGGCGAGCAAACAGAACTTGAAGTGCTTAGCACTAATGAACTTGAATTAACATCAAACGAAGTCGGCGATAAAAGACTGTCGATTTTGTTAGTTGAAGACCAACCTGACATGAGAAATTATTTAGCCCTTATTTTTGGCGACGAATACCAATGTTATTCTGCTGAAAATGGGAAAGAAGGGTTTGAAAAAGCGTTAGATATTATACCCGACATTATCGTTACTGATCTGATGATGCCTGTAACGGATGGTTTCGAACTATGCAAAAGTATAAGAGTGAACGAATTAACCTCACATATTCCTATTATCATGTTAACAGCTAAAGGTGATGATAAAACGCGTCTGGATAGTTGGGGTTACCATATAGATGATTATATTAAGAAACCATTTAATAACTCCGAGTTATTGGCAAGGGTAAAAAACCTAATAACAATAAGACGTAAGATTTCCCAAAAATACAATTTTAATTCAGTGGAAAATAAAGATATCTTTGAGTTGAATAGTGATTGTATGTCTTCAGAGAGAGACACTCGATTTTACGATAAATTTATTTGCTGGTTAGAAGATAATTACAAAGATAATACTTGTAATAGAGGGCGAGCTGTTATTGATTTGGCTATCAGCGAGAGACAGCTTACTCGAAAACTTACAGCCTTCACCAATTCTAGTTTTACTGAGCTACTCAGAAGGTATCGTCTCCTGAAAGCGAAAAGTGATTTATTGAATGGAAAGCAGATAACCGAAACTGCTTTCAATGTGGGCTTTTCGTCATCGGCTTATTTTAGTAACAAGTTCAAAAAAGAGTTTGGACTGTCTCCTAAAGCCTTTGTCAAAAAAATGAAGGTGAACCAATAAACAAAAATGGCGCTTCATAGCGCCATTTTTACTAAGTATAAATGAGGGGTTAATTACCCTTCGGTTTTATCTTTTGCTAAACGTACTTTCAAGGTGCGCTCTTGAAAGTCGGTATCGTTTAGTTTCTTAATCATTTTGTCAGCACTTTTACTCGCAACTTCAACAAAACCGTAACCTTTGCGTTTACCTGTGCGGCGGTCTTTCATTAATCGAACTGAAGCAACAGTTCCAAATTCAGAAAAATACTCTGCAACAGCATCTTCATTTACTTTATAAGGAAGGTTACCAACATACAGAGTTGTGGTTGAGGAGATATCATCACTTGAACTTTGAACCGATTTAGATTCAGAAATTAGCTTTGAAACTTGTGGGATGGCAATTGCTCCAATAACTAAGCCGAAAATGAAGGCCAATTGAACAGAAGCAAAATCGTCAGGAAGTGCGAAGTAAGCAATAATAGAAATTACTATAGCGATTAGTGTGTTTATTAAAGAGAAAGATTTCATGTGGTCATTACCTAATATGATTATTGTTATAGGATTTCTTTTAAAAAGGAAAAGAAAGCAGTGCCATGTTACGCATAAATAAACAGATAACCAAATTTGTTTACTACAAGGTTGTTTATAGTTTGCTCAACCAGTATAAACTTTGTGCTTTTTTTAGGGTTAAACCGCTTTTTTTAAGATTATTGTAATTAATTTGAAATAAACCCTTGATCTTCCGATTATGCTCTGTAGAATGCGCGCCTCGCTTC